>JAETQY010000075.1 GCA_021770445.1 Bacillota bacterium
TAATTGAAGTTGTCGCCGTTCCCCTCCGACACAGTCAGGGAGCCGCCGGTCTCGTCGTTCCACCACCCGCTGTTTTGCAGGCTTGCCGGTATCGTGTACCGCTGGAAGGAAGCGGTATCCCATAGGCCCACCTTCTCTCCGCTTTTGGTAACGGCCCAGACATCGGGGAGCCCGTCTGCGGAGGACTGAACGAGGTCCTTCACGTCTGCCGTACCTAAAAGGGGCCCGCCGCCGCAGAAGGTTCCGCCCTCCAGGCAGGACAGGACATCAATGCACTCCACTCGCCCTTCCTCAGTCAGCAGGAACACAAAGGGTTCGTCCGCCTCCCCAATCTCGCCGCAGAAGATTTTGGTATAGCTGCCGTACAGCCCGTTTACGGTCAAATCCTTGTCATAGAGCGCGGCATCTGTGTGGATGAGGCCGTCTTCCCCCAGCAGGGCCTCCAGCCGCGGTGTCTGCCGGATGCGGAGGGTCACGACATTGCCCTGCCGCTTCACTGTCAGATAGTCCCCCAGCTGGGCGGTCTCTGTTTGGCCGATGTCCTCCTCCAAATTCAGGCAAACTCTTTCGCCGCCGCCCGGCGCAGGGCAGTCAGATACTCTGCCTCTGTCATGTTCTGCATCTTGAGGATGTCTTCGTTGGTCAGCCGCACACCCTTTGCCGTGTCATAGCTGTAAACGGTGTACCCCTCAAAGCCGTCGTAAAAATAGGCGCATTTCAGCACCAGGGAGAGAATCTCCCTGCTGTGGAAGCTCTCATACTCCACGCTGCTGCAGTAGGGGGCCTCCTTTTTTTGGACGCTCTCCAGACACTCCTTTGCGATTTCGCCGTAGGTGGAGGCGATCTCCTGATTGATGTCGGCGGCATCGGCTGTGTCATCCTCAATCTGCGGCACATGAAAGGAATACTTGTATGAGAAGCCGTCGCCGGAAGCGCCCTCTCCTTCCTCGCTGTAAAGTTCGGTGACGGCAATCTCCTTCGGCGGTTCAGGCGAAGGTTTTGCCGGTTCCCGTGTTATTGAGCCCTTGGTGGGCTCCCCGCCGCTGCTCTCCGCCTGCTCCGTTTGCTCCGCCTGATGTCCGCAGGCGCACAAGGTGGTCAGCAGGAGAACAAAGGCAAGGAACAGGGCCGTATGTCTCTTTTTCAAATCACTCCACTCCTTCCGGCTTGGTCGGACTGGCCCAAACCAGCCGGCTATGCCCACGGGTCATTCGCCTTCGGCTGGCGGATGTCGGTCAGCAGGTACTGCTCCCACAGACACCACTGACCATCTGCTTTCTTGCGCAGTTTAACAGGCCGGGGG
>JAETQY010000076.1 GCA_021770445.1 Bacillota bacterium
AAGACCGGCGGCAGTGTCACGCTGGATGACGCGGTCCGCTATCAGAACGGTGGGCTGTAAAAAAGTAGTAGCTATATTCGCCGAAGTGTGGTATGTGTTGGTGTTGCAAAGGAGGCGGCAGATATGAGAACGACTCTGGAGGATCTCTACTACGGCAACATCACACCCTGTGAGCAGCAGATGATACCTGGCTCAGAGCTGAAGCGGGCGATGGACCGTGTCGCTAAGTGCGAGGCGCAGCTGATGGAACTCCTCAACGAGGAGGGTCAGCAGACCCTCACAAGGTTTATCCGCTCCCAGCATGAGATCAACAGTATCACAGCAACCGAGAATTTCATCCTGGGCTTCCGATTGGGCGTCAGGATCATGGCGGAGTGCATGGATGACAACGACGGTGATATTCGGACTGGAGGTGAGTGACAAATGGCAAAGCGCAGACCGTCCGGCGACGGCATGGTGCGCAAACGTGAGGACGGACGCTGGGAGGGCCGCATCGTGGTGGGCCACAAGGAAAACGGCGGCTCCATCTTCCGGTACGTCTCCGCCAAGAGCCAGAAGGCCCTGATGAAAAAGCTGCACCGGAGCATCGAGGAGTACCGGGATGTGGATCTGAGCGAGGACAGCCGGATGCCGCTGGGAGACTGGCTGGACCGCTGGCTGGAGGAGTACGTCTCGCCCACGGTGCGGGAGTCCACGCTGAGAGGCTACCGCCAGTACATCGAGTGCTACATCAAGCCCCGTCTGGGGGACAGGCCGGTGTGCAAGGTGACCGCCGCCGACGTGCAGGCCCTGTACCGGGAGGTGCAGAAGAACGGGCGCAAGACCGAGCACCCCGAGTACGGGTACGCCCTCTCTGGCTCCACCATCCGCAGCCTCCACGGTGTATTCCACCAGGCCATGGACGCGGCGGTACAGGAGCGGCTCACAGCGAGAAATCCCACCGAGGGCGTCACGCTCCCCAAAAAGAAAGCCTCCGCCAAGCAGATTCTCAACGACGAGCAGCTGGAGCGGTTCATGGAGGAGATCAAAAAGGACCCGGTCTG
>JAETQY010000039.1 GCA_021770445.1 Bacillota bacterium
TGGCGATGTCGCTGCGGCGGGACGGGGGACGAGGGACGGGGGCTGTATATACCTTTTGTCCCTCCCAAAATCAGGCAGTGGGATGATTGCTGCCGCTCCATCCCACTGCCTGATTTCCTGGTGCGGGAAAGTGACTGCGCCAGACCGCGCCGCCCCTTTCCCGCGCCAGCCGGGACAAAAGGTATAACACACTAGACTTTCTCCGAAAGTCGTGTGCCAAGAGGGGAGGTCTCCCCCCTTGGATTCCCCCTCCATTTTCGGGGCGTTGGGTACCCATGCTGCCAGATCGCAGCCTGGATACCCCGCCCCGAAAATGCTAACAACTCCACGGTTCTGCATCCGCAGAGCCGTGGAGTTGTTACTGCTCGTCTGGAATATATTCAGCAATATCTTCCAGACGGCAATCAAGGACCGTACACAATTTGTTCAGTGTCTTGGTTTCCATGTTGTCGTTTGCCCGCAAGCGCCGGATGGTCTTGCTGTCGACACCGCACTTTTCCCTTAATTGGTGTGTGGAAAAGCCGTTTTCCTTCATCATATCCCACAGTTTATCGGAAATAAGAAATAGTTTTGACTTTGCAATTTGTTTTTGTAAAATAATGCTTATATGAGACGGCCCGGAAAGGAGAAATTAGAAATGTAAAAAATCGAAAAGCCCCAAAAGCCTTTGATCCTCTACTGCTTTATCGTCTTAGTGGTCATGATCCTGCTGAATACCCTGCTGTTTCCCCGCCTGATGCGCCAAGAGATCACGCAGGTGGACTACGGCACCTTCCTCACCATGCTGAAGGTAGCCGTGGCCCAGGTGGAGCAGGACGTCATCTACTTCGTTGACACCTCCGAGGAGCCTGGCCTGTACGCCAGATCACCTTCCATGACCCCAGCCTGGTGGATCGCCTGTGGGAGAGCGGCTGCGTGTTCGACAAGGTGAGGCCAAAGGAGATGAACCCCATCCTCAGCTTCTTCCCGACCTTCAGGGCCGCGAGGCCATCCTAAAGGTTCACGCCGCCAAGGTGAAGCTGGCGGAGAATGTGGACTTTAACACCATCGCCTGTGCCGCCTCCGGGGCCTCCGGTGCGAAGTTGGCCAACATGGTCAACGAGGCCGCCCTGCGGGCCGTACGCCAGGGACGGAGGCTCGCCACCCGGGAGGACCTCCAAGAGAGCATCGAGGTGGTCATTGCCGGGTATCAGAAGAAGAACAAAATCCTCTCCGACCACGAGCGGATGATTGTCTCTTACCACGAAATCGGCCGCGCCTTGGTGGCGGCGCTCCAGACCCACTCCGCCCCGGTGGCGAAGATCACCATCATCCCCCGCTCCCTTTTCAGTCACCTTTGAGCGTAAGGTTGTCCGCACGGGCCGCAAACCAACCCCCCAAAGAAAGCATCACTTTTTCTGCCTTTCCTTCAACCGCTGTAACTCTATATACTCCACAACAGCTTCTCTTCCATGTTCGCTTAAAGAAAGTATATCCTGCACCAGCTTCTCACAAGTACAATCACGAGTGACATATACCATCTCCAAAGGCTTCTTTTCATCATAGGAACACCGCCCGATTAGATAATCAGCAGACACACTATAGTATTTTGCCAGCGTGATAAAATGCCGCAGCGGAAATTCATATTCTCCCGTCTCATACTTGGAATAATGCTGCTGAGAAATTCCCAAAACGGCTGCTATATCACTTTGAGAGTAATCGTGATCTTCCCGCAGTTCCCGAAACAATTCCATCACGCTTTTCAATGTCAGTCCCACCTTTTTCAAGGAACGTATCATACATATATTTCTATGTATTGATTTTACTTATTCAATCATGTATAATACATATAATTCAATGTAAAAAGGGGACGATGGAAGTGACAACATTATCTTTCTGTTGACCACTTGCATTTCCAAGAAAAACAGAGTACCATTGTCTATCATAGAGTTTGAAAGGAGCGTTCAGGTTGAGCAGGCACACAGTAGAAGTTTCGGAAAAGCAAAGCCCGATGGAACGGATTGCGGCTTTTATTGTGGACAAACGCAAAGCCTTTTACCTGTTGTACATCGGAGCAGCTATTTTCTGCGTCTTTTCCAGCGGCTGGGTGGCGGTGAACGACGATCTGACCAGCTACTTGTCTGACACCACCGAGACCCGGCAAGGGTTGACCGTGATGGAGGCGGAGTTTGTCACCTTTGGCACCAGCCGCATTATGGTGGACAATATCTCCTACCGTCAGGCGGAGAGCTTGGCGGAGCAGATAGAGATGATGGAAGGTGTAAAATCGGTGGAGTTCAACGGTTCCAGGGACCACTACACCAACGGCTCCGCCCTGTTTTCCATCACCTACGACGGGACCGCCACTGACCCGGTGAGTCTGGAGGGATTGGATGGTGTCAAAGCCCTTCTGGACGGGTATGACGTCTATATCACCGGCGACACCGGCGACTCCGCCTCTGAAAGTCTGAACGCCGAGATGCAGGTGGTCATGGTGATTGCCGTGGTCATCATCCTGGTGGTGCTGCTGTTCACCTCCCACACCTATATGGAGATCCCGGTGCTACTTATGACCTTTGGCATGGCGGCACTGATGAACAAGGGCACCAACTTTATCTTTGGCGAAATATCCTTTGTCTCCAACTCGGTGGCGGTGGTCCTCCAGCTGGCCCTGGCCATTGACTACGCCATCATCCTCTGCCACCGGTACACCGAGGAGCGGGAGCAGCTGGAGGCCCGGGTGGCGGTGGTGGCCGCCCTGAGCAAGGCCATTCCGGAGATTGCCGGCTCCTCCATGACCACCCTGTCCGGCCTGGGGGCCATGTGCTTCATGCAGTTCGGGATTGGTCAGGATTTGGGCCTGGTGCTGATGAAGTCCATTGTGCTCAGCCTGCTGGCCGTGTTTACCCTGATGCCCGGGCTGCTGCTCAGCTTCAGCAGTTTGATCGACCGCACCCACCACCGGAATTTTGTGCCCAAAATCACCGCCTGGGGCCGGCTGGCGGTGAAAACCCGTTTTGTCATGCCGCCCCTGTTTGTGGTGCTTCTGATTGGCGGTTTTGTGTTCGCCAACCGCTGCCCCTACGCCTACGGGCAGACCGAGCTGACCACCTTCCGCCAGAGCGACGCCCAGATTGCCCAGCAGCGGGTGAACGAAACCTTTGGCCGGGTGAACACCTTGGCGGTTATCGTGCCCAAGGGGGACTATGAGCAGGAGGGCCGGCTGCTCCGGGAACTGGATCGTATGCCCGAGACGGACACGGTGCTGGGCCTGGCCAATGTGGATGCCATGGACGGCTATGTCCTCACAGACCGGCTGACACCCCGGCAGTTTGCCGAGCTGACCGATCTGGATATTGAGGTGGCCCGGCTGCTCTACTCCGCCTACGCCGTGGACCAGGAGGACTACGGACAGGTAGTTTCCGGCCTGGACAGCTACGGCGTACCCTTGATTGATATGTTCCTGTATGTCTATGACATGATGGACGAGGGCTACATCTCTCTGGACGCGGACATGACTGAGACCATTGAGGACCTCCACGTCCAGCTGACCGACGCCCAGCTGCAATTGAAGGGGGAGAACTACAGCCGTCTGGTCTTACAGCTCAACCTGCCCGAGGAGGGGGAGGAGACCTTCACTTTTCTGGACACTCTGCATGAAATTGTGGGCCGTTACTACCCGGAAAATTCCCTCCTGGTGGGCAACTCCACCAGCGATTTTGACCTGTCCGCCTCCTTCGGCAACGACAACATGCTCATCAGCATTTTGACCATCGTATTCGTCATTCTGGTGCTGGTGTTTACCTTCAAATCCGCCGGGCTTCCGGTGCTGTTGATCCTGGTCATCCAGGGCAGTGTCTGGATCAACTTCTCCTTCCCTTACTTACAGAAGGAACCCCTGTTCTTCCTCAGCTATCTGGTGGTCAGCTCCATCCAGATGGGCGCAAATATTGACTACGCCATTGTCATCGCCAACCGCTATGTAGAGCTGAAACAGACCATGTCCCTCAAGGATGCGGTTATCGAGTCGCTGAATGAGGCTTTCCCCACCATTATTACCTCAGGCACTATTTTGGCCTCCGCCGGCGTGGCCATCGGCCTGCTGTCCACCACAGCCTCCATCGCCTCCATCGGCGTGTGTCTGGGCCGGGGCACGTTAATCTCCATCTTCCTGGTGATGGGTATCCTTCCCCAGATTCTGCTGCTGGGCGACACCATCATTGAAAAGACTGCCTTTACCCTGAAGACCCGGCATCCCGTCCAGACCCACACCGGCAGTCTGCTGGTGGACGGCCACGTCCGGGGATACATCTCCGGCATGGTGGACGCCGATTTCAGCGGCATCCTCCATGGCAGCATCAATGCGGCGGTGGCAACGGGGGCTGTCCGGCCGGAGGAGCCGCCCCAACCAGCGGCAATCCCTGCGGGAAAGGGGGCGGATTCTCATGCGTAAACGTGTCGACCGGCTGTTCCCCATCCTTCTGGCGGTCTGGATTCTGACCTCGCTGGTCCTGCCCGCCTGGGCCACGGAGGAAAGCACTGTCACCATCTCCAACGTAGCGGACCTCCAGCGTTTCGGGAAAAACTGCGCTCTGGACACCTGGTCCCAGGGCAAGACTGTTACCCTCACCGCCGACCTGGACCTGAGCGGGGTGGATTTCACCCCCATTCCCACCTTCGGCGGCACCTTTTTAGGCCAGGGACACACCATCTCCGGGCTGTGTCTCACCTCCGCCGGTTCCACCCAGGGGTTGTTCCGCTATATCCAGCCCGGCGGGCTGGTACGGGACTTGACCGTCAAGGGTACGGTGGCCCCCGGGGGTACCCGCTCCACCGTGGGAGGCATCGTGGGCAACAACGCAGGAACCCTGCAAAGCTGTGCCTTTCACGGCGTGGTTCAGGGGGATGCCACCGTGGGCGGCATCGCCGGATACAACAGCATCACCGGTGAGATTACCGGTTGTTCCGTCTCCGGTTCTGTCAGCGGCAAGAATATCACCGGCGGCATTGCGGGCCGGAATTTGGGGTTGCTGCTCAAATGTGAAAGCAGCGCCGGAGTGAATCTGACCCGGAAGGAAACCAATGTGGACCTGATGGACGCGGATACGGCTGCCATCCTGAAGGAGCGGGCCGCGGCGGACGACGAAACCTACCACCTGCTGGACGGCTGCTTTGATACCGGTGGCATCGTGGGCTATTCCAGCGGCGTGGTGCAGAGCTGCGTCAATCGCGGCACGGTGGGCTACCCCCATGTGGGGTACAACACCGGCGGCATCGCCGGGCGGCAGGACGGCTATCTGTCCGGCTGTACCAACAGCGGCACCGTCTACGGACGGAAGGACGTGGGCGGCATTGTGGGCCAGGCGGAGCCCTATGTGCTTGTGGGCCCTGGCCGGGACACGCTGGAGCAGCTGCGCCAGGAGCTGAACACCCTGGAAAACCTGATTAACCGCGCGCTGGACGACGCGGAGCGCACCGGAGACAGCGTCTCCGCCCAGCTCAGCGCCATGGGAGACTACGCCGGCAGCGCCAAGGACAGCACCAAGGAGCTGCTGGACCGGGTTTCCGATTTTACCGACGAGAACATCGGCACCATCAACACCCTGACCGCCGACATCACCGGCGCGCTGGACAAAATTTCTCCCGCCCTGGACGATCTGTCCGACGTGGGCGGGCGGCTGGAGCGCCTGTCCCGCCAGCTGGGGGACGCTTTGGATTCTCTGGGCGGCGCGGTGGACACCGGCGATCGGGCCGCGCGGGACCTGCGTCTCGCGGTGGAGAAGCTGCGGCAGTCCGCCTCCGGGCTGACCACGGCGGTAAGCCGGCTGGAACGCGCGCTGGACGCCTTTCAAGGCTTTCTGGATTTGGGAAGCGGCTCCATCTCCGTCAGCTCTCTTCTGGCGGCGCGGGAGGAGCTGCGTCAGGCATTCCGCGCCCTGCGGGGAGTGGGGGATGATCTGGATGATGCCCTGTCTCAGCTCCAGCAGGCCCTGAGCCGCTCCGGCGCTCTGTCCAGCCAGCTGGGAGACGCCCTGGATACACTGGAGGAGGCCTCTGACACCTCCGCCGTCATCGGGCGGCTGCTGCGCCGGGCGCTGGATACCATTGGCGATGCGGTGGATACGCTCACCGAGGACGGTCCTGCGGAGTTCACCCCCCTGGGGGAGGACTTCCGGCAGGCCGGCGACAGCCTTTATGATGCCATGAGCGGCCTGCTGGAGGAGATGGACGGGCTGAACAGCGCCCTTCAGACCGGGAACGGCACCCTGACCGCCGACCTGCGGGCCATCAACCGGCAGTTTAACGCGGTATTCACCCTTCTGCTGGACGCAATGGATGACGCCAGGGACACCGCTGAAGGCGGCCTGGAGGGCATCATTCAGGACACCTCCGATGAGGACATCTCCGCCACCCGGGAGGGCAAGGTGGCGGACTGCTCCAACCTGGGAACCGTGGAGGGAGACCGCAACGTGGGCGGCATTGCCGGTGCCGTGGCCATTGAATTCGACCTGGACCCGGAGGACGACACGACCGGCCGGTTCTCCTTTGGCAGCAGCTACGAGACCAAGGCGGTGCTGATGAACTGCGTCAATCGTGGGGCCGTCACCGGCAAGAAGGACTGCGTGGGCGGTCTGGCGGGGCGCATGGACCTGGGTACTGCCTTGGAGTGCCAGAATTACGGCCCGGTAGCCAGCACCGGCGGGAACTATGTGGGGGGTGTGGCCGGCTATGCGGACGCCTCCATCCGCAGCTGCCATGTCAAGAGCACCCTGTCCGGAGAGAATTACGTCGGCGGCATTGCCGGCTGGGCCAGCCGTCTGCGGGACTGCCGTGCCATCGTCACAATCGAGGAAGGCACGGAGTATCTGGGAGCCATTGCCGGCGGCATAGAGACGGATGGGGCGCTGTCCGGCAATCTCTTTGTAGACACCGGCACCGCCGGGGTGGACGGCGTCAGCTACGCGGGGCGGGCCGAGCCCATCCCCTTTAACGCGCTGAGCCAGCTGCCCGATATTCCGCCAGAGTTCACCGCCTTTACGCTGACTCTGGTGGCGGAGGAAAAAACGGTGGCGCAGATTCCCTTCCTCTACGGGGAGGACCTGTCCAGGCTCGACCTGCCCCCTGTGCCAGAGCTGGAGGGCAATTACGGCGTCTGGCCGGAGTTTGATGTCTCCGGCCTGCGCTCCGACCTGACCGTGAACGCGGTCTATACCCCTTGGGTTACTGTGGTGGCCAGCCGGGAGCTGTCCGGAAAGCTGGCCCTGGCCCTGGCGGAGGGACAGTTTACCGGGGACGCCGTTCTCCATGTGACAGACAGCGTCCAGGTTCCGCCCCAGGAGGCGGGGGAGCAGGCCGTCGTGTGGGACGTCGTTCTCGCTGGAGCGGAGCCAGAGGATTCCGTTCCTTTGCGGCTGTTAAGCCCTGACAGCGGTACCCATGTCTGGCAGTATCAGAACGGCCAGTGGCAACAGGTGGAAGCCGTCCAAAACGGACAGTATCTATTGCTGACCATGACCGGAACCCAGGGCACTTTCTGTATCCAATCTACTCGGAGCGCCCTGTGGCTGATCCCCGCTGTCGTGGGCGGTTTGGCTGCCTTGGCAGCACTCGTGCTGATTGCCGGCAAACACAAGAGAA
>JAETQY010000077.1 GCA_021770445.1 Bacillota bacterium
ACCCGGTAGGGCATGAGGACGGCGGCGCTCTCGGTGGTCAGCGTCCGCAGGGCCTTGACGCGCCGGAGGCCGTAGGGCAGGACGGTGTTCAGCCCGTCCTCCTGCTGGTAGCGCAAGACAGAAAACTGGCAGAGGTGTTCCCGCCCAATGGACAGCAGGGTTTCCGTGTCCGCGTCCAACTGCTCCAGCGTATCCGCAATATGCACCAGCGTTACCACGGCAAAAATCATGCGCTGGTCGCGCTCGGTGAGGTCGGACAAAAATTCCTTTGTCTCGGAGCGGAGCTGCTCCAGCTCGTAGGGAATGGCGGCGGTAAAGTTGTTCCTGTCGTTCTGGCGCTGCTGCCAACGGGTGATGTCGCTCTCAATGCCTAAAATCCGGCTCTGGATTTCTTTCACAGCCTCGTCGGTGGGAATGGGCAGGATGTCGATGGACAACATGAGGCTGCGGTCAAAGTCGGACAGGTCGGAGATCATATCGTCCTCAATATAGCTGGCGTACTCCTTGAGAAAGAGGACGCGCCCATACTTACCGCCCATCTCAAAGTGTCCGGCCTTAAAGGAGATACCGTCCGGGCAAACCAGGTCTTTGAAGTCTACCCCATGCCGGATGGCCGCCGTTTGGTCGAATGTGAAATACTGTTCCTCACCGGGCCGGAAAAAGTCATGGAGGATGCGGAGCCGGTCATGGTTGGCAACCTCCCGCGCCGTGCTGTCCAGCCGTCCCAGGCTCTTGGTCAGGTTGCCGTCCACCCGCCGGAAATAGGAACGGGTTTCCTCGATCTTCCGCTGGGGGATGGACAGGGTGATATACTTTTCCTGCACAAGATTGTTGCTCTCGGCGGCGCGGCGCTTCAAAATGGCGTTGGCCTCCTGCCGGTACTCGTCCAGGCCGTCCCAGCGTTCCTCCATTAAGATACTGCGCTCAAAGTCCACGGGGTTCAGACGGCGGTTGATAATGGTGATCTTGGTGGCGGCGTCGGTGGGCAGGGAGTTGAGGACGCCGCCGTAGGCCAGGAAGATGCCCCG
>JAETQY010000078.1 GCA_021770445.1 Bacillota bacterium
GCGTAGAGATTTCGGGTGCTGTTGCAGCGGCGGGCGATCTGGTTCACATTGCTGGAAATGGAGCGCAGGAGCTTCACCAACTCCACCACGCTGGACATATCCAACTGGACCACATACCCGTCCACCGCCATTTTCCGCAGGTACGCCCGCAGATTCATAGTCCCCAGCAGGGCCATTTTCTGGTCGATCACCTCCTTTTCCTCCGGGGACACCTTGGTGTAAAGGCCGATGGTCCGGCCCTCGTTCTTTCTCACAATATCTCCTCCCTCCGCTGGCCTCTTTCCGCGCCAGAAGCCACCGGCGCGGGTGGGCTAAAGTCCCGTATTGCCTGCCGGATGGATGGTTTATCACCCTGGGGCGCAGGTGTGCCGGAATCGTCCCGTGCGGGAGGATTATCGCCATCCTGGGAGGGCAGTCCAGCGCCGCCGTCATTGTCCAGCTCAATGTTCAGTTGGGACAGCCGTGCGGACTTTGTTTCCAGCTCCGCCTCCTGGGGGAATGGCCGGTTCACTTCCTCCTTCGCCGTGTCCAAATCCCGCTGAAGGTTTTTCAGCGCCAGCTTCTGCCCCTCCAAATTCTTGGGTATCCGCTCCAAGGCGTTGTTGATGCGGGTGATATTGCCCACCACATCATCGGACAGCTCCGCCGTGTAGGTGAGGTTCTGCTTCATCGTCACCCTAAACTTTGCGCCGTCAAAATGGAGCTGCATAGGGAATCCCCGGTACTCGCCCAGGTCAAAGGGCTTTTTCGGGTCAGGCATACTCTTACAGGCTTTCACCAGAGCCATACCCGCCTCCTTGCGCTCGGTGTAGGTCTTGCCCAGAATGGTCATGGAAAAAGCGTCCTCCTTGACCGGGTGGGCCTCCAAAATGGGGAGATCGGCGGAAAGGGCCTCAATGAACAGCCGTGCCTCGGCCATCTTCTGCGGAAAATGCTTGATAATCATATCCTCCGTCTCATACCGCTGGGCCATGTGATTGGATTTCAGCAGCTTCAATTTTGCCAC
>JAETQY010000016.1 GCA_021770445.1 Bacillota bacterium
ATATGGTGCCGGAGACCGGGGTCGAACCGGCACGGGATCACTCCCACGGGATTTTAAGTCCCGGGCGTCTGCCAATTCCGCCACTCCGGCATGGGTGGCTTCCGGTCTTAGATGCTTAAATAAGATACCATAGAACAGGTGCTTTGTCAAGAAGAATTTTGGCGAGGGCAAATGCCGACCTGGCGGGAGTTGACGCTGATATAGTTGTACGCAGACGTACACATATTATACGGTGCGGCGCATATACTGATATGTACATCAAAAATCTGTACAAGGGAGGAACGAATATGAACAGCAGCAAGGCCGTGCCACTGGGGCCCCCTGATCTCCCCGTGCCGGGCGGACCTGATTTGGACGATCTGATTTTTCAGGATGAGAGCTGGCTGGCCAGCGACCGATAAAAGGCATCTCTCCACTGGAGATGTCTTTTATTTTGTTATTTGGACCGGTATGACCGGGGAGAGGGGATTGCATACTGCACAAATTTATGGTACAATCATCCTGCGGCAATCTCCCACATACACAAATTCGACAGGACAAAGGAGAATTACTATGAACAGATTTGGTATCAGCGTGGAGCTGGAACATATCCCCGTTCTGGACCCGGAATTTATGCCCCTGATGCGCTTTAACCACGCTTTTTTGGCGGACGCAAAAAAACCGGTGGGGATTGCTGTGGAGCGGGCGGACGGCCAGATGGCCTCCTGCCACACCTTCATCCACGGCACACCTGAGATGGCCCAGGCCGACCACTACTACATCGAGCGGCTGGTCAAGACCATTTTGTGGATGAAGGGCGGCTTCAAGATCTATGTCAGTGGCGACGAGGGGACATACGAATATCTGAAGTCGGTCTACTGCGCCGGCGGCCAGCAGGAGTTCGACTGGGACTATATGGCCAACGTCTTTGAGCACCCCTTTGAGATTGTCCTAGTGGACAAGATCCCTGAGGCCAAGGACGCTCCCAAGGCCATCGGCGGCCATTTGGAGGGCTGCCGCATCGGCTTCGACGCCGGCGGCTCCGACCGGAAGGTGTCCGCCGTCATCGACGGGGAGACCGTCTACTCCGAGGAAGTGGTCTGGTTCCCCAAAATCAATGCCGATCCCGATTACCACTACGATGGCATCGTAGCCGCCCTCAAGTCCGCTGCTGAGCACATGCCCAAGGTGGATGCGGTGGGCGTCTCCTCCGCCGGCGTGTTCATCAACAACCGGACCATGAACGCCTCTCTGTTTTTGAAGGTCCCCAAGGAGCTCTATGACAAAAAGGTGAAGGATATCTACATCCGCGCCATCCGGGACACCTTCGGCGACGTGCCCTACTGCGTCATCAACGACGGCGACGTGTCCGCCCTGGCCGGGGCTATGAGCCTGAACGACAACAGCGTGCTGGGCATCGCCATGGGCACCAGCGAGGCGGTGGGCTATGTGGACGAGGAGGGCCGGATTACCGGCTGGCTCAACGAGCTGGCCTTCGTCCCCGTGGACGCCCAGGAGGGCGCCATGCGGGACGAGTGGAGCGGCGACATCGGCTGCGGCGTGAAATACTTCTCCCAGGACGGCGTTATCAAGCTGGCCCCCCGGGCGGGGATCGAGCTGGACGAGAGCCTCAGCCCGGCGGAGAAGCTGAAGGTGGTGCAGAAGCTGATGGCGGAGGACGACCCCCGGGCCGCCAAGGTGTACGAGTCCATCGGCGTCTACCTGGGCCACACCCTGGCCTACTACTACGAGCTCTACGGCTGCCGCCATGTGCTGCTGTTGGGCCGGGTGATGAGCGGCAAGGGGGGCGACCTGATTCTGGACACCGCCAAAAAGGTCCTCGCCGACGAGTACCCCGAGGTGGCGGGCAAGATGGTCCCCGAGCTGCCCGACGAGAAATTCCGCCGGGTGGGCCAGTCCATGGCCGCCGCCAGCCTGCCGGAGATCAAATAAGAAAAGAGGAATATCATGGATAGACAAAAGCTCCAGGACGCCCAGTCCTGGGTGAAGCGTGAGTTAGAGCGCTCCGCTGCCTTCTGGCTGGAGCACGGTATGGACAAGGAGCACGGCGGGGTGTACACCTGCCTGGACCGGAAGGGTGAGATCTACTCCACCGACAAGAGCGTGTGGATGCAGGGGCGGTGCGGCTGGATCTACGCCTTCCTGTGCCACAACTACGGCGTGCGCCAGGAATGGCTGGAGGCCTCCAAGAGCTGCCTGGACTTCATGGAGAAATACTGTTTCAACCATGCCTGCGGTGACCGGATGTACTTCACCGTCACGGCGGAGGGCAAGCCCCTGCGCCAGCGGCGCTACTACTTCTCCGAGGCCTTCTGCGCCATCGCCAACGCCGAGTACTACGGCGTCACTGGGGACAAGGCCCGTCTGGAGCGGGCCAGGCAGTGCTACGACCTGTACTGGGACCTGAGCCAGGGCAAGCCCGATCCGGTGGGCATGGGCCCCAAGACCATCCCGGAGACCCGAACCGGCCGGGCCTTCGGTACTCCCATGATTATCTTGAACGTCACCGGCGTGCTGATGCGCACCGACCCTGAGCGGAAGGCCCTCTACGAGGAGCGGGCCCAGAAGTGTGTGGATGATATCTTCCAATACCACGTGAAGCCTGGGCTGAAGTGCACCCTGGAGAACGTGGACGTGGACGGCTCCCCCCGGTTGTACTACACCGAGGGCCGCACCGTCAACCCTGGCCATGACATCGAGGGGGTGTGGTTCCTGCTGGAGCACGCCCAGCGCACCGGGGACAAAGAGCTGGTGAACAAGGCGGCCCAGATGTTCGACTGGGCCATCGCCGCCGGCTGGGACAAGGAGTACGGCGGGCTGCTCTACTTCACCGACTGCCTGGGCAAGCCCCCCGAGGCCTACGAGCACGACATGAAGCTGTGGTGGCCCCACAACGAAATTCTCATCTCCTCCATGATGCTCTATCGGGACACCGGGGATGAGAAGTACCTGGACTGGTTCTACAAGTGCCTGGATTACTGCAAGGCCCACTTTGCCGACCCCGAGTACGGCGAGTGGTACGGCTATCTCCGCCGGGACGGTCTGCCCACCATGCCCTCCACCAAGGGCAGCACCTTTAAGGGCCCCTTCCACATGCCCCGGAGCATGATCCTGGTGGACAAGATGATCGACGAGATCTTGGCGAAATAACAGGGGAGGTGCCCTTTGGAGAAGAACATCCTGACCCAAATGCTTCAGGAATATGACAGCTTCACCCGCTCCGAGCGGAAGATCGCCGACTATGTGCTGGAACACCAAAAGGAGACCCAGTACATCAGCATCACCGACCTGAGCGCGGAGTGCGAGGTGGCGGTGTCCACGGTGTCGCTGTTCTGCCGGAAGCTGAGGCTGGCCGGCTTCAACGACTTCAAGCTGGAGCTGGCCCGGGCCGCCCTGCCCGCCGGGGCCAACGCGAGCCAGCTGGCGGGGGAGGTCCTGCCGGAGGATTCCGCCGGCATTGTCATGGGTAAGGTGCTCCACACCATTCAGGACGAGCTGAACAACGCCTACCATATGCTCTCCGAGTCCGCCGTCACCAGAGCGGTGGACCTGCTGCGGGGAGCGGGACAGGTGCTCTGTCTGGGCCAGGGCAACCACTCGGTGGTGGCTCTGGCGGCCTGGGCCCAGTTCTCCACCACCACCTCCAAGTTCAAGACCATCCAGGATTCCCATATGCAGACGGTGGCCCTGTCTACTCTGGAAGAGGAGGACGTGGTGCTCTACTTCTCCTACTCCGGGGCCACCCACGAGGTGCTGGAGGCGGCGGAGGTCATCCGGGGCCGGGGGGCGAAGCTGATCCTGGTGACCCGGTATCTCAACTCCCCAGCCAGCGCCTACGCCGACACGGTGCTGCTGTGTGGGCCCAATGAGCAGCCCTTCCAGTTCGGCTCCTCGGCGGCCATTGTGGCCCAGCTCTATGTGGTGGAGGTGCTGCTCAGCGAGTTCATCCGCCGGGACCCGGAGGGGGCGGAGCGCTGCCGTCAGTCGGTGGGCAAGGCGCTCACCCAGAAATGTGTCTAGGCTTCGGTTTCGCCGCCTGCTGGCGGCGAAACCCTTTTGGAGGACCTTATGGGAGATTTTTTCAACCCGGAAAAGGGAATATGGGTCTGGATATCCACCCTGGTGGACGTGGCCGGACTGTCGCTGCTGTGGCTTCTACTCTGCCTGCCGCTGATTACCGCCGGCCCGGCCACGGCGGCGCTGTACTACACCGTGGTCAAGTACGTCCGGGGGCGGGAGAGCGGGGCCTTTGGGGCCTATCTGCGCTCCTTCCGGGATAACCTCAAGACCGGCCTGAAGGCGGACCTGATCGTCCTGCCGGCGGTGGTTCTGCTGCTGCTCCTGCACCACATCACCCGCTGGTACGGGACGAGGGACGGGGGAGCGCTCTACATCCTATATGTGGCCCAGTACATCTTCCTGATGCTGCCGGCGGGGATGCTGTGCTGGCTGTTCCCTCTGCTGGGGCGGTTTGAGTACGGGGTGGGAGGGCTGTTCCGCACGGCCTTCCAGCTCACCATCGCCCACCTGCCCAGCACGGTGGTGATCGTCCTGCTCACCGTCCAGTCCGCTGTATTCTGTATCGAGCGGTGGTGGCCGGTGCTGTTCATGCCCTCGGCGGCCATGCTGCTGGTCTCCCTGTTCACCGAACGGGTCTTTCAGAAATACGCCCCTGAGCTGGCACCCGGGGAGGAGGAATGAAAAACGCCGGAGCGATCTCGCTCCGGCCGTAGTTCGTTTGGTCAGGGCAGCAGCTCCGGCACCTTCTCTGCCAGCATTGCCGCCAACTGGGCGTGGCCCTTTTTGGTCAGGTGCATGCCGTCCACCCGGTTGAATTCACACGACCCCGCGTCTAGGTAGTGGGCCCCCACCAGCTGGGCGGTCTTTTCGTAGTACGAGGGCAGCTCCCGGGATTTCTCCAGGCAGCCCTTACCCATGGGCACACCGCACTCGGCCTGCTCCATCTCCGGACGGATGGGGGGTGGGCAGACGATAAGGATGTTGGGGGCGTGGTCCCCCCAGCAGTCCACGCTTTGGGCCTTGCGCACCAGCCGCTCCATGCCGATGGCGATGCAGGAGGCGTTGACCCCCAGCCGCTCCTTGGTGTCGTTGGTGCCCAGCATGATAATGAGCAGATCGATGACCTCGTGGCTCTTCAGCAGGGAATAGAGCACCGTCAGGGCGTCCATGGTCTCGTGGAGGGGGTCAGGGAAGACGGTGGTGCGGCCGGACAGGCCCTCCTCCGTCACCAGGAAGTCAGAGCCCAGGGCCCTCTGCAGCAGACAGGTCCAGCGCTCCTCCTCATTGAAGCGGATCCCGCCGTCGGCGCAGTCGGCAGGGTCGGCGCAGTAGCCGTGGGTGTTGGAGTCTCCCAGACAGAGGATGTGCTTTTTCATAGTCGGTCGCGTCCTTTCCGTTTGTGGCTTATGGGGGTGGATCGGTTCATATATTGTAAGGGTAGCAGAATTTTTTTGTTTGTCAAGGCAAACTGTTTTGAAATTTTCCTGTTTGACCGGGACAATTTGCACAAAAATCGAAATTATTTTTGTTTATTCCACTAAAAATACGGTTTTATCGAAAAGGTTTTTGATTTTGATTGACATACCGCCCGTACCCTTGTATAATTTATACAGCAAGCCGGGGCTTGCAAACTCACTTTTTTGTGATATTAAAGGAGGATACACAATGAAGATGAAGAAACTTATCGCGGGCGCTCTGGCCATGGCCATGGCCCTGTCCCTTGTCGCCTGCGGCAACAAGGACAGCGGAGGTCAGAGCGGGAGCCAGACCCCCCCTCCCACCACCGGCAGCCAGAGCGGGAGCCAGACTCCCAGCAGCGGCGGGAATGACCTGAGCGCCAACCTGACCCTGGCCACTTACCCCGTGGGTAAGATGACCGATGAAACGGTAATCAAGAACCTGATTGCCGACTTCAACGCCGTGTACCCCAACGTGAAGATTGACGTAATCTACCTGGACTACTCCAACGGCGACCAGACCGTCAACAGCATGATCGAGGGCAAGAGCGCCCCCGACCTGATCTTTGAGGGTCCCGAGCGCCTGGTGGCCAACTGGGGCGCCAAGGGCCTGATGGTGGACCTGAAGGACCTGCTCCCCGCCGGCACCTACGATGTCACCTCCGGCTCCTGCACCAACGCCGCCGGCGCCATGTATGAGCTGCCTGTGTGCCAGACCGCTCACTGCATGGGCATCAACAAGGACCTCTTCACCCAGGCCGGCGCCATGCAGTACATCAATGAGGACACCCACACCTGGAAGTCCACCGCTGACTTCCTGAAGGCCGTTGAGGCTGTTGCCGCTATCCATCCCCAGGTGGGCGTGGTGTTCTGCGGCGGCCAGGGCGGCGACCAGGGCAACCGCGCCCTCGTCACCAACATGTACGGCGGCCACTACACCAACGATACCTTCACCCGCTATGAGGCCAACTGCCCCGAGAACGTGAAGGCCCTTGAGGCCCTGCGGGATGTGAACGGCATCGAGTTCGACCCCGGCATCGTGGGCGGCGACGAGATCGGCCTGTTCTGCAACGGCACTCTGGCCATGGCCACCTGCTGGAACGTGGGCGCCGCCCAGAGCGACACCCAGGGCAAGACCGCCAACTTCGAGATCTTCCCCATGGCCTTCCCCACTGAGTCCGGCGATCCCGTCCTCCAGGGCGGCATCTGGGGCTTCGGTATCTTCAACAACGGCGACGACGCCAAGATCGAGGCTGCCAAGGCCTTTGTCAAGTTCATGACCGAGGACGACGCCCAGTACGCGAAGATCGTGGAGGCCACCGGCTACTGGCCCACCCGTGAGGTTCCCGGCATGTACGAGGGCAACGAGATCATGACCGAGTACGGCAAGCTGGTTCCCTTCATGGGCCCCTACTATCAGATCACTCTGGGCTGGCCCGACGCCCGTACCGCCTGGTGGAACGCGCTGCAGCGCATCGGTGACGGCGGCGACGTGCAGGCCGAGCTGGACCAGTTCGTGGCTGAGGCCAACGCCGCGGCTGAGGCCGCTGAGGCGGGCTGAGACGCAGCGTTCAGCTGAATAAAACGGGTACTATGCGCCCTCCCTGCGTGATAGGCGCGGGGAGGGCGCACTATTTTATTTGGAATTGTGTGAAAGGAGGATACTGACCTTGGCCAAAGCGAATCAGCCGCCCATGAGCCGCGCGCTGGCCCGGCGGGAGACCATTTCCGGTTATCTGTTTATGCTGCCCAGCCTGATCTTCTTCTTCGTTTTCGTGGTCTACCCCATGGTGATGTGTGTGTTCACCAGCTTGACCGACGCCACCATGGCGGACGGGGGCGGCAATTTCATCGGTATGACCAACTATGTGAACCTGTTCCAGGACGAGATATTCCGCAAGGCCCTGGTGAATACCGTCATCATCGTAGTGGTATCCGTCCCCACGGTGTGCGCCTTCTCCCTGTGGGTGGGGGCCTGCATCTATAAGATGAGGGACTGGGCCTGCTCGGCCTACCGGGTGATCTTCTACCTGCCCGTGGTCACCGGCTCGGTGGCCGTCACGGTGGTGTGGAAGTGGATCTATCACTACTACAACGGCGTACTGAACTATGTGGGCACCGGCCTGGGCCTGTGGGAGAAGAACATCAACTGGCTCGGCGACACCAAGTTTGCCCTGGGGTGCATCATCCTGATCCTGTTCACCACCTCGGTGGGCCAGCCCATCGTGCTGTACGTCTCCGCCCTGGGCAATGTGGACACCACCCTCATCGAGGCCGCCGAGGTGGACGGCGCCACCGATATGCAGGTGTTCTGGAAGGTGAAGTGGCCCCAGATCATGCCCACCACCCTGTACATCCTGGTCATCACCACCATCAACAGCTTCCAGTGCTTCGCGCTGATCCAGCTGCTGACCTCCGGCGGACCCAAGCACGCCACCGATACCGTGATGTACTACATCTATTACAGCGCCTTCACCCTGTATAAATATGGTTACGCCAACGCCATGGGCGTGGTCCTGGCCATTTGCATCGCGATCCTGTCCGCGGTCCAGTTCAAGCTGGCCAAGTCTGAATGAAAGGGGAGAGGAATATGAATACAGGCGTAAAGCATCGGTCCGTATACCAGACCGTTACCATGATCCTGATTGCCATCATCGCGGTGGTCATCTTCCTGTTCCCGCTGTACTGGATCGTCACCGGCTCCTTCAAGACCCCCACCGCCATCAACAACAGTGTACCCGAGTGGTGGCCCTCCGAGTGGGTCATGCGCAACTTCAACGAGCTGTTCAGCAAGCGCAGTGCCCCCCTGTGGGAGCTGCATGTCCCCCTGAGCGAGTGGTTCACCCAGGACAACAGCCAGATCGTGTTCTCCACCGGACCCACCGTCCCCGCGGCTATCCGCTGGCTTATCAATACGGTGTTTATGTCGGTGACGGCCATGATTATCACCTGCGTCACCGCCTCCCTGGCCGGCTACGCCCTGGCTAAGAAGCGCTTTGCCGGCCGGGCTATCCTGTTCTCCCTCATCGTGGCGGCTATGGCTTTGCCCAAGCAGGTCATTTTGATCCCGCTGCTCCGGGAGATGTCCAACCTGCACTTGTCGGACACCATATGGTCGGTGATCTTCCCCATTGTGGGCTGGCCCTTCGGCGTGTTCCTGATGAAACAGTTTTCTGAGAGCATCCCGGGAGAAATCCTGGAGGCCGCCCGCATCGACGGCGCCGGCGAGGTCAAGACCTTTACCACCATTGTGTTCCCCATGATCAAGCCGGGCGTGGGCGCGCTGGCTATCTTTACCTTCATCAACTGCTGGAACGACTACTTTATGCAGTTGGTCATGCTGCGCGGTACCAACGTGCTGACCATGCCCCTGGGCATCGCGAAGATGCAGGGTGAATTCGGACAGGACTACGGCCTGCTGATGGCCGGCGCGGCCCTGGCCTCGGTGCCCATTATCATCGTGTTCCTGGCCTTCCAGAAGTACTTCACCCAGGGTATCACCATGGGCGCGGTCAAGGGGTAAGAACATGATATACGCGAAGAATAACGACGCCCGGACCTACCGGGGCATCCACCCCAACCTGGACCTGGCACTGGAGCACATCACGCCAGAGTTTCTGGACAGCGTGGGGTATGAAAAGGTGCAGCTCAAAGGGGACGATGTGTACGCCACCCGCTTCACCTACGAGACCGTCCCCGAGGAGGAGAGCTTCTTCGAGGCGCATAAAAAGTATCTGGACATCCACATTATGGTGGAGGGCTCCGAAGGGGTGGAGGTCGCTCCGCCGGGAGAGCTCCAGGAGTTTGACCGGGTAGAGGCCAACGACTTCTACGCCTATCGGGGCCCGGCCCACTACAGGCTGACCCTGGCCCCCGGGAATTTCCTGGTGGTCTTTCCCAATGACGCCCACCGGATCAAGATGCAGCTGGAGACGCCGGAGACGGTGTCCAAGGTGGTCTTTAAGGTGCGAATTTTTGACGAGTAAGGAGCGATGATATGAAAGACAGTTCCAAATACCAGGGCATTTTCCCTGCCTTTTACGCTTGCTACGACAAGAAGGGCCAGGTGGATATCCAGGCCGTCCGGGCGCTGGCCAGGTATCTGCTGGACAAGGGCGTGAAGGGCCTGTATGTAGGCGGCTCCTCCGGGGAGTGCATCTACCAGAGCGTGGCCGAGCGGAAGGAGACCCTGGAGGCCGTCATGGCTGAGGTGGGCGGCAAGCTGACCATCATCGCCCATGTGGCCTGCAACAACACCGCCGACAGCCGGGAGCTGGCCGCCCACGCCGAAAGTCTGGGGGTGGACGCCATCGCCGCCATCCCGCCCATCTACTTCCACCTGCCCCCCAAGGGCATCGCCAAGTACTGGAACGACATCTCCGACGCGGCCCCCAACACCGACTTTGTCATCTACAACATCCCCCAGCTGGCCGGGGTGGCCCTCACGGTGCCCCTGCTTCAGGAGATGCTGAAGAATCCCCGGGTCATCGGGGTGAAAAACTCCTCTATGCCCGTCCAGGACATCCAGATGTGGCGGGACGAGGGGGCCGTGGTCTTCAACGGACCCGACGAGCAGCTGCTGTCCGGCCTGGCGGCCGGGGCCCTTGGCGGCATCGGCGGTACCTACGCCGCCATGCCCGAGCTGTATCTGGAGATCTTCCGCTGCTTCCAGGCCGGCGAGCTGGCCAAGGGCAGGGAGGTCCAGAACGAGTGCTGCCGCATCATCTACAAGATGTGCTCCACCCAGGGCAATATGTACGCGGTGATCAAGGAGATTATCCGCCTCCAGGGCGGGCCCGACGTGGGCAGCGTCCGCGCCCCTCTGCTGGAGCTGGCCGACAGTGACCAGCCCATCGTGGTGGAGGCCTTCAACATGATCCAGGCCGCCATCGCCAAATACTGCTGATACGCGTATCCCCCCGCCCTTTTGGCGGGGGGATGCCAAAAAATCCGGAGCGGGACGCAGTTCCTGCTCCGGATTTGCTTGCTCTCCCGGGACCGGCGTGTTATACTGAAGACAGAAACCCCCAAAAGCGGACAGCCCGCTTATATTCAGGAAAGAAGTGATGCTTGTGCGCACCTGCGACGCCCTGTTAAAGGCCCTGCGCGGCGGGGAGTATGACCAGGCCCTGGCCGCCCTGTACGCGCTGGACGGCAGCCAGGCCAGCCTGGACCGCGCCCGGGATCGGGCCGGCCGCACCGTTCAGTCCCTGATGGACGGCTTTGCCCCGGCGGGGGAGGCCGCCCTGTTCAGCGGCCCCGGCCGTACCGAGATCGGCGGCAACCACACCGACCACCAGCGCGGCCATGTGCTGTGCGGCAGCGTGGATATGGATATGCTCTCCTGTGCCGCCCCCAACGGCAAGAACGTCATCCGCATTCGGTCGGAGGGCTACCCCGACCTGGAGGTGGGCCTGGACGATCTGTCCGTCAGACCCTCAGACGTCAACACCTCCGCCGCCCTGGTGCGGGGGGTGGCCGCCAGGGTCAGAGAGCTGGGCTATGAGCTGTCCGGCTTCGACGCCTGCGTGACCTCCACCGTGCTGTCCGGCTCTGGCCTCAGCTCCTCCGCCGCCTATGAGGTGCTGGTGGGCAACATCCTCAACCACTTCTGCTGCTCGGACAAGCTGGACCCCATCGCCATCGCCAAGATCGGCCAGTACGCCGAAAATGTCCACTTCGGAAAGCTCAGCGGCCTGATGGACCAGATGGGCTCCTCGGTGGGCGGCGCGGTGGCCATCGACTTCGGAGACCCGAAGGACCCGGTGGTCCGGCCCGCCGGGTACGACTTCTCCCGGTCCGGCCACGCCCTGTGCATCGTGGATACCGGCTCCGACCACAGCGCCAAGCACCTGACGGAGGACTACTCCGACATCACCCGGGAGATGGGCAAGGTGGCCGCACACTTCGGCAAGACCGTCCTGCGGGAGGTGCCCGAGGCCGACTTCCGCTCCGCGCTGCCCGCCCTGCGAAAGGAGTGCGGCGACCGGGCGGTGCTCCGGGCCCTCCACTTCTACGACGACGACCGCCGGGCGGCGGAGGAGGCCCAGGCCCTGGAGGAGGGGGATTTCGACCGGTTCCTGGGGCTGGTCAATTCCTCCGGGATCTCCTCTGCCCTCCACCTGCAAAACACCTGGTCTATCGCCGACCCCAGACAGCAGGCCATCCCCGTGGTGCTGGCCATCGGACGGGAGCTGCTGGAGGGAACAGGGGCCATCCGGGTCCACGGCGGCGGCTTCGCCGGCACCGTCCAGGCCTTTGTCCCCAACGAGAAGCTGGAGTCCTTCAAGGCCGGTATGGAGAAGCTGCTGGGAGAGGGTAAATGCCATGTCCTGCACATCCGTCCCAAGGGCGGCTGTGTGGTGGCGGAATAGGGGGAAACACCATGATTGACAAAGCTGTCGCCAAGCTGGCGGACTATGCGGTCGCCACAGGGCTGATCGAGGAATGTGAGTACATCTGGGCCATCAACACAATACTGGACGTATTAAAACTGGACAATTTTACAAAACCCCAGCGAGACTGGGACCCGGCCGCCCTGGAGCTGGCCCCAATTCTGGAGGAGCTCCTGGACGACGCCCACCAGCGGGGCGTGCTGACAGAGAACTCCGTGGTCTACCGGGACCTGTTCGACACCGAGCTCATGGGGCGGCTCACGCCCCGGCCCGCCCTGGTCATTGACCTGTTCCAGAAGCTCTACGAGAAGAGCCCCCGGAAGGCCACCGACTGGTACTACAAGTTCAGCCAGGACACCAACTACATCCGCCGGGACCGCATCGCCAAGGACATGCAGTGGAAGGCCCCCACGGAGTACGGAGAGCTGGACATCACCATCAACCTGTCCAAGCCGGAGAAGGACCCCAAGGCCATCGCGGCGGCCAAGAACCTGCCCGCCTCCGCCTACCCCCGGTGCCAGCTGTGCGCCGAGAACGAGGGATACGCCGGCCGGGTCAACCACCCCGCCCGGCAGAACCACCGCATCGTCCCCATCACCATCAACGGCTCCCCCTGGTTCCTCCAATACTCCCCCTACGTCTACTACAACGAGCACTGCATCTGCCTGAACAGCGAGCACGTGCCCATGAAGATCGACCGGGCCTGCTTTGCCAAGCTGCTGGACTTCGTGGGGCAGTTCCCCCACTACTTTGTGGGCTCCAACGCCGACCTGCCCATCGTGGGGGGGTCCATCCTGGCCCACGACCACTTCCAGGGGGGACACTACACCTTCGCAATGGAGAAGGCCCCGGTGGAGACCCCCGTCATCTTCCCGGGATTTGAGGACATCGACGCCGGCATCGTCAAGTGGCCCATGTCGGTGATACGCATTTCCTCTGAGAACCGGTCACGGCTCATTGAACTGGCGGACAAAATCCTCACCGCCTGGAGGGGGTACACCGACAAGGACGCCTTCATCTTCGCGGAGACCGACGGCGAGCCCCACAACACCATTACCCCCATCGCACGCCGCCGGGGGGAGCGGTTTGAGCTGGACCTGGTGCTCCGGAACAACATCACCACCCAGGAGCACCCCCTGGGGGTCTACCACCCCCACAGCGAGCTGCACCACATCAAAAAGGAGAACATCGGGTTGATCGAGGTGATGGGTCTGGCCGTTCTGCCCGCCCGGCTCAAGGAGGAGCTGGCCGCGGTGGCGGACGCCCTGGTCTCGGGCGCCGACCTGCGCTCCGGTGAGCTCACCGCCAAACACGCCGATTGGGCGGAGAATTTCGCCAAGAACTACACCATTACCCCGGACAACGCCCTGGATATCGTCCAGAAGGAGACCGGGCTGGTGTTCGCCAAGGTGCTGGAACACGCCGGGGTCTATAAGCGTACCCCGGAAGGGAAAAAAGCCTTCCTGCGGTTTTTGGAGAGGGTATAAACTGCGTCCCCGCCTCGGGCGGGGACGTTTTTGTTGTGTTTTTCCATATTTTATGGTATACTTTCAGCAGGAAAGAGTAATCTTTCAGCGCTGCCAGTAACGGTAGGCGGTTGGCCCCTCCTGACGGGGGCAGCTTCTTGCCCCCTGATCCTCGGAAAGGGGGGCTGCCCAGTGGTGACTTACTCTGATATGTTTACATACAGTCTGGTTATCATCGGCATTATCGGCCTCTTCATTGCGGCTAATAAAAAGAAGTAACCGCCCATCCCTCACAAAGATAGCGGTTACTTCTTAACCAAATCTTAGAGGGGCTAACCGTCTGCCGGCAGCGCCCTTTCTATGTTTATTATAGCTGTGTCCCGCGGATTTGTCAAGCGGGAAAGCGACTGCAACCAGAAAGGACCGGGCTTGCGCCCGGTCCTCTTTGATACGCCTGTGCAAATATTTGTGCTCTGTGGCAGATTAGCCCAGCAGCTGGAGAACGCCCTGAGGAATCTGGTTGGCCTGAGCCAGCATGGCCTGAGCGGACTGCACCAGGATGTTGTTCTTGGTGTAGGCCATCATCTCCTCGGCGATATCGGTATCGCGGATGGTGGCCTCGGCGTCCTGGATGTTCTCCTTCATGGTGGACAGGTTGTTGGCGGTGTGCTCCAGACGGTTCTGGGTGGCGCCCAGACGGCCGCGGGTGGAGGAAACCTGGTTGATGGCGTTCTTGATAGCCTGAACGGCGTCCTGCGCACTCTCCTGGGTGCTCAAGCTCTGGTCGTCCAGGCCCAGGGCCTTGACGTGCATGTCGGAGATGGCCACAGAGAGCTGGTTGTAGTCCTCGCTGTCCTCGCCGATCTGGAGGGTCAGGCCATTGCCTACCACGGAGGGAGCCGCGCTCTTAGCGTCCTTGGCGTAGACGGTCAGCTTGTCGCCGTCCACCTCAGCGGTGAAGCCGTCCTTTCCCAGAGCCTCCTTGAGGCTGGCCAGGTCGGTGAAGTCCGTGTCGTAGCTGTACCGCTTCTCCTTGCTGCCGTCCAGAACGGTGAGGGTATCGCCCTTGGCCAGCTTGTCGGCGGTCAGGGTAATCTCAGTGCCGGCGTTCTTGGCCCCGCTAGCCTGGCCCTGAGCGGAGATTACGCCCACCAGCTTGGCATAGGTGTCCAGCTCCTTGGTGGCGGTGCTGGCCTGGGTCTGGTCGATGTGGATGGTGGTGCCGTCGCCGTTGACGCCGATCTTCCAGGTGCGGTTGTCCTGACCGGTCACGGTCTGCTTGGACAGCAGGTCGGCGGCCTTGTGGACCCACTCGTCCTCACCAAAGGCGCTGACGTCGATCGCAGTGGTGCCGGCGGTGGCGGTGGTGTTGGCATTGGTTTTGAAGAAGAAGGTCTTGCCGTCGATGGTCAGGGTGTTGCCGTCCTTCACCAGATCGGACAGGTTGATGTCGATACCGGCCTTGGTGGCGGCCTTCGCAGCCACTGCCTGATCCACCTGGGTAACCTTATGGGTCACGTCGCCAGTCACAGCGCCGGCAGCGCTGGTGAGCTTGCCAACCGTAACATCGGCGCCCAGCGCCGCATTAATGGCGTCCGCAACGCCCTCATCGCCCTTGAAGGCAGCGCCGGCCTGCCATGTGCCGCCGGTCTTGTCAAAGGAGCCGGCAAAGGTCAGTGTGACAGTTCCGTTGACGCCAGCGGCGGTAAAGGCGGCACCGCCAAAGTCCGTGGCGTTGGGGGTTGCGGCGCCACCGTTGGTAGCGTTGATCTCCTTGTTCATCTCGGCCGCCAGAAGGGTGGCGATCTTCGCGGTCGTGCTGAAGCCGTCATCAGCGGTGGCGGTCAGAGTGTATTTCTTGCTGCCAACATTGATATCCAGTGTGTCATTCTGCTTACTGCCAGTCACAGCCAAGTCGCCCAGGTCGATAACGGCGGCGGGAGCAGCGGCGGTGGCGGCCTTCCCCTCCATGTGGACCTTGGGAGAGCCGTCGGCTTCCTTGGCCACCAGAGTGGAAATGTCGATCTTACCGTCAGTGGCCTCCTTGGCCGCGACAGAAGAGATCTTGAAAGCATCGGTGTTCAGGCCCAGCTTGCCGTCCAGCAGCTTGATGCCGTTGAAGTTGGAGCTGTCAGCGATACGGTTGATCTCGGTCTTCAGGGCGTTGAACTCGTTCTCGATGGCCTCGCGGTCCACCTGGTCCTGATAGGTGCCGTTGGCGGACTGGGTAGCCAGGTCCACCATGCGGTTAAGCATGTCGTGAATCTCCTGGGTGGCGCCCTCAGCGGTCTTGACGAGGGAGATACCGTCCTTCACGTTCTTCTGAGCGGTGCCCAGAGCGGTGATCTGCGCGCGCATCTTCTCGCTGATGGCCAGGCCGGCGGCGTCGTCGCCGGCGCGGTTGATCCGGTAGCCGGAGGACAGCTTCTCCAGGTTCTTCGCCAGGGCGGAGGTGTTGTTGGTGTAGTTGCGGTAGGCATTCATAGCCATAATATTGTGCTGAATACGCATAGTTGAGACTCCTTTCAGTCTATTAGTGTGCCTCATTGAATCCATTCAGCGAAGCACAGGTCTGTTTTGCGTCACCCGCTCCGGAAGGCCGTGGCCACAGCTTCCCAAAGCGCTTGACGCCGTACTTTATTCCAAACCGGCTCGTCAGCCGCCTTGAAATCACGTCCAGCGGGGGATCATCCCCCTGACACCTATTGTATCGGCTGCTTTTTCCAAAAGTTTAGACCCGTCGCGAAAATTTTTCAGAGAAATTAAAAACCGCCCGCGGTGGCGGGCGGGGGAGATGGATTTTAAGGCTCCCTCTCTGAGGGAGCTGTCGCCGCCGTAGGCGGTGACTGAGGGAGTAAAACGTGGATAAACTCCCTCCGTCACGGCTTCGCCGTGCCACCTCCCTCTGAGAGGGAGGCTTTTGTGTCGTTTATTCCTCTTCCTGGCTCAGGTCCAGGCCACGGATGAGCTTGCGCAGGGGGAGGATGGCGGAGGGGGAGACGGACAGCTCGTCCAGGCCCATCTTGAGGAAAGTCTTGGTGAGCTTCTGGTCCGCGCCCAGCTCGCCGCAGATGCCCACCCAGCAGCCGTGGCGGTGTCCGGCCTGGACGGTGTGCTTAATCATCCGCAGGATAGCGGGGTGGTGGGGGTCGTAGAAGTTGTCCAGCTTGGGGTTCTGCCGGTCGATGGCCAGGGTGTACTGGCTCAGGTCGTTGGTGCCCAGGGAGAAGAAGTCCACTTCCTCGGCCAGCTCGTCGGCCATCATCACGGCGGCGGGGGTCTCCACCATGATGCCGACCTCCACCTCGCCCATGGCCACGCCCCGCTCGCGGAGCTCGGCCTTGCACTCCTCCAGAATCTCCTTAGCGTCCCGCACCTCCCGCACGGAGATGACCATGGGGAACATGATGGACACCGTGCCGTAGGCACTGGCCCGGAGGATGGCCCGCAGCTGGGTCTTGAAGATGTCCTTCCGGGTCAGGCAGATGCGGATGGCCCGGTAGCCCAGGGCGGGGTTCTCCTCCTTGTCCAGGTTGAAGTAGCCCGCCTGCTTGTCGGCGCCGATGTCCAGCGTGCGGATGATGACCTTTTTCCCGGCCATGGTCTCCACCACCCGCTTGTAGATGGCGAACTGGGCGTCCTCAGTGGGGAAGTCCTCCGATTCAAGGTAGATGAACTCGCTGCGGAACAGGCCAATGCCCTGGGCGTCGTTCTGGAGCACCAGCCCCACGTCGCCGGCGTTGCCGATGTTGGCGTACACCTTGATCTCCTTGCCGTCCAGGGTGACGTTGGGCTTCTTTTTCAGGCTCTGGAGGAGAGCGGCCTGTTTCAGGTCCTCCTTGCGTTTGGCCTCCATGGTCTCCAGCAGCTCGGCGGCGGGGTCGATATAGACACAGTGGTTGTAGCCGTCCAGAATGGCGGTCTGGCCGTCCCAGCTGTCGTCAAAGTCCACGCCGATGAGGGCGGGGATGTTCATGGTCCGGGCCAGGATGGCGGTGTGGCTGTTGGAGGAGCCGTACCGGGTGATGAAGCCCAGCAGCTTGCTCTTATCCAGCTGCACCGTCTCGCTGGGGGTGAGGTCGTCAGCCACCAGGATGGCGGGCTGGTCGTCCTGCATGGCGGCGTCCCCCGCGCCGGTGAGGATGTTTACCACCCGGCGAGAGATGTCCTTCACGTCGGTGGCCCGGGCCCGCATATACTCGTCGTCCATAGCGGCGAAGGCGGCGGAGAAATTCTCGCCGGTGGTCTCGGTGGCGTACTCGGCGGTGGCCCCCTGGGTGTCGATGATGCCCTGGATGGCCTCCAGATAGTCGTCGTCGTCCAGCATCATCTGATGGATCTCAAAGATGGCGGCGTTGTCCTCGCCCACCTCGTCCAGAGCCTTGTCGTAGAGGCCGCCCAGCTGCTCCTGGGCCTTCTCCTTGGCGGCCTCGAAGCGCTTCCACTCCTCCTCGGGGGTGAGGCTGGAGGTCTGGCTGGTCTGGACCTCCGCCTTCTTATAGATGCGCAGAGGACCAATGGCAATGCCGTTCAAAATGGATTTTCCGGTTGCAACCTGCATAGAACTGCCTCCTTATTGCGTTTCTTCCCCGAAATGGGGCGCGTTCCTTACAGATTCTCCTTGAAGAACTGCTCCATCGCGGCGGCGTTGGCCTCTTCGTTGCCGCCCTCCACGGTGACGGTGATGGTCTCGCCGGTCTTGATGCCCATACCCATCAGAGCCATGAGCTTGGTGGCGGCGGCGGACTTGCTCCCGTCGGCCTTGGCGATGGTGACGGTGCTGTCCAGCGCCTTGGCGGCCTTGGCCAGCAGCCCGGCGGGACGGGCGTGGATGCCCACGGGGTCGGTGATGGTGTAGGTGAACTGCTTCATGGTGATGACTTCCTTTCAAATTGATTTTATTGCCATCCACCCGCAAAAGCGGGGGAAATCCAACCGAAATAAGATTCAACCTTCCAGCTCGGCCAGGGTGGGCATGGCGGGGATAGCCCCGCTGCGGGAGCAGGTGAGGGCGGCCGCCCGGTTGGCGAAGGAGAGAATGTCCCCCAGCTCGGCCCGGGTCAGGTCCTCCAGGGGTGCCCCCCGGCGGCACAGCCGGCTGAGGACGGCGCCCAGAAAGGTGTCGCCTGCACCGTTGGTGTCCGCCACCTGGACGGGGACGCCGGGCTGATGCCAGCCCTCCCCACGCCAGCGGCAGTATACGCCCTCTCCGCCCAGGGTCACCAGCACCAGCTGGATTCCCAGTTCCTCCAGGGCGCGGCTTCCCTCCTCCAGGCGGTCAGTGCCGGTGAGCAGGGGCAGCTCCTCGTCGGACAGCTTGAGTACGTCTGTCAGGTCCAGGGGACGGCGCATCCAGTCCACCGCCTCCTCCTGGCTGGGCCAGAGGGCGGAGCGGTAGTTGGGGTCGTAGCTCACCAGGACGCCGGCTTCCCGGGCGGCCCGGACGGCGGCCAGGGTGGCGGAGCGGGCGGGGTCCTCTGTCAGGCTCACCGAGCCGAAGTGGAGGAATTTGCCGCCGGCGGCCGCCTTACCGGCCTCGTCGGGGGACAGGTCCCGGTCCGCGCCCCGGACAAAGCGGAAGCTGCGCTCCCCCCGGCCGTCCACGGCGACCACCGCCATGGTGGTGGGGGCGCTGCCGGTGTACAGGCCGGAGCAGTCCACCTTGTCGCCCTCCAGTACCCGGCGCAGGTAGGCGCCAAAGCCGTCATCTCCCACCTTGCCCACAAAGGCGGTGGAGGCCCCCAGGCGGGAGGCCGCTACCGCCACGTTGGCGGGGGCACCTCCAGGGTTGGCGGCAAAGAGCGGTACGCCGCTTTCATTGATACCGGTTTGCGTTAGGTCAATCAGGATCTCTCCAATGGCGGTAATGTCTTTCATAGCGGCCTCCCTGTTTGAATGATGCCGGGGCTATGATGGGCGTTCCATTTAATTGTCTCCTATTTTACCAAATCACTGAGGATTTGTCCAGCGATTATGGGCTACTTGTTCAAGTCAATATCAGTCGTCAGAAACAATCACGCCTCCCCGGCCGGGGAGGCGTGATTGATTTTAGCCCAGATCCTCGATTCGCATTTTTTTCAGGTCGGCCACCGTGTCCCGGCGGCCCTTGTAGTGCAGCCAGATGCCCCCGAACACCACCGTGGGGATGTTACCCACCAGAAACAGCACACCGGCACCCGCGAGAGCGGCGGGGTTTGTGTACACATTGCTCTCAAAGTCCTCCTGCTGGATGATCTCGCCAGTGACCTCGTCACGCACGGTGAGGGTCCCGCCGGCCCTGGTCAGCATAAGGCTCGCCCCAACAGTCAGTGCCAGCAGCAGGGACAGCGCCAGGGAAATGGCCGGCAGGATCAGCCCCAGCTTCAAGCTCTTCCGGCACAGCCAGACCTGTAGGGCCACCAACAGGGCGATGGGAAGCAGCATAAAGAACAAAAACAGAACCAGTCCGATGATTCCTCCAATAGAAGCCATTGCCATTTATAAGTCCTCCTTGTTTTTCGATTTTTTGTACTCCGCGATCAGGACCTTGGCGGTGTCCAGGTCCAGCTTCTCGTTTACCGCCAGACGCTTGATGGTGGCGATGTAGGGGTCGGCGGCCGCGTCCTCGGTCAGCTTGATCTTCTGGATTAGCCGGTCCAGCCGCAGGCGGACCGTGGGGTAGGTGACGCCGTACTGTCCGGCCATCTCCTTCAGCGATCCGGAGGCCAGAATGAACCTCTTGATGAAGGCCACGTCCTCCTCCTCCAGCCCGGCCATCCACTCGGGCAGCAGCTCAATCGCCATAGGCGGCCCTCCTTTCTGTGTGTCTCAGTATACACTTTAATTTTATTAAAGTCAAGATTTAATTTTATTTTTTATAAAGTTAAAAATTCCCGCCTCCGGGGAGGCGGGACAAAGGAAGAAACTCAGATATTCTCCTGCGGCTTTCTGCGCAGGAAGGAGAACTTGGTCTCCGAGCACAGCACGCCCACAAAGATGAGGGTAAAGCCCACCAGCAGGCGGGGGGTGAGGGGGTCGCCGTAAAAGATGACCGCCAAAATTACCCCGAACACCGCCTCCAGGGAGAGGATCACGGCGGCGGGGGCGGGCTCCGACCACACCAGGCCCACGTTCATCAGCACCAGGCAGACGGCGGTGGCCATGACGCACAGGTAGAGCATGGGCCAGATCACCTCCGGCCGGGCCAGGGCGGAGAAGTCGAAGACTTCGGTGGTCAGGGCCAGCACCCAGGCGCACAGGGCCACCGCGGCCAGCTGGACCACCGTGAACAGCATTACGTCCTTCCCCCGCCCCAGCCGGGCCACGGCGATGATGTTGGCGGCGCAGAGCGCCGCTCCCAGCAGGGTGAAGCCGTCGCCCACGGAGATGGTCAGCTCGTCGGTGAGGGAGACGAAGCCCACTCCCGCCAGGCACAGCAGGGCGGCGGCGATGTTGTACCGGTCGGGCCGCTCCCGGAAGAGCAGCCAGGTCATAAAGGGGACGATGACGCAGTACACAGCTGACAAAAAGGCGCTGTTGGAGGCGGTGGTGGTCTCCAGACCCACCGTCTGGGTCCAGTAGACCCCGAAGAGCAGCAGCCCCGCCAGACCGCCCCGCCACAGGTAGTCCGGGGAAAAATCCTTCCAGTGCTTCCAGCTGATGAGAGCCACCAGGGGGGCGCCCGCCGTGAAGCGGATGGCGATCAGGTAGCCGGTGGGGATGCTGTCCAGGGCTCCCTTCATCAGCATGAAGGAGGCGCCCCAGAAAAAGGCGGCGGCAAAGAGCATGGGCTTGGCCAGCAGCTTCATGGTCTTGTCGGACACTTCATCAACTCCAGTAGGGGCCGCCCCTTGGGCGGCCCGCTTTTGATATGGTCGGGCCGCCTAAGGCGGCGGCCCTTACGTCTTTTTATGTAAGAAGGAAAATTTCGTCTCGGAGCACACCACAGCCACGAAGATCAGGGCGAAGCCGGCCAGCAGCCGGCCGGTGACCGGGTCGCCGTAGAAGATCACCGAGGAGGCCACCCCAAACACCGACTCCAGGGACAAAATCACCGAGGCGGAGGCGGGGTCGGACCACACCATGCCCACGTTCTGGAACAGCAGGGCCACGGTGGTGGCCATGACGCACAGGTAGAGCATGGGCCAGATCACCGCCGGGTCGGTGAGGGCGGCGGCAGGGAAGGTCTCGGTCAGCCCCCCGCAGATCCAGGCGTAGAGGCCGGCGAAGGCGAACTGGAACACGGTGAGCAGGGTGATGTCCTTCCCCGGGGACACCTTGGCCACCGCCACGATGTGGCTGGCGTAAAAGACGGCGCACAGCAGGGTGAGCCCGTCGCCGGCGTTGACGGTCAGGTCGTCGGTGAGGGACACCAGCCCCACTCCGGTGACGCACAGCAGGGCGGCCAGGATGTTGTACCGGTCGGGCCGTACCTTTACCACCGCCCAGGTGAGGAAGGGGACGATCACGCAGTACACCGCCGTGAGGAAGGCGTTCTTGGAGGGGGTCGTCTGGGCCAGGCCGAAGGTCTGCACTGAGTAGGCCAGAAAGAGAAAGCCGCCGATAACCGCCCCCCGCCACAGGTAGTCCAGAGAAAAGTCCTTCCAGCGTTTCCAGGCGACCAGGGCCAGCAGCACCGCCCCCGCGGTGAAGCGGATGGCCAGCAGGAAAAACACCGGCATCACGTCCAGGGCGTTCTTCATAATAAAGAAGGAGGTGCCCCAGATGAGGGCGGCGGCGAAGAGCATGGGCTTGGCCAGCATGCGCATGGTTTTGGGGGACAAAGAGATCAGCTCCTAAGATCAAAGAATCGGGGATTTTCGCCGGAGAACGGCAGCTTTCTTGACTATACTACAGCCCTCCGGTCCCTGTCAACCCGGCGGCAAGGTCGGACCGAAAATATTTTTTCGCCCCGGAGCGGAACTTTTTCCCTTGAAATACGTCTAATAGATAAAAAGGTACTGTGTTAAGAAATTCTTAAGATAATTTGTAACCAGCTTGTAGTTGAACCCCAAAAGACTTGTACTTATAATATGGTCTATGCAAAAATGGGGCTGTCCGGTCAGTTGGGCAGCCATGAAACAGGAGGAAGCCGCTATGCCAGATGTAAAAGACACCCAGACCGCCGCCCCCGCCCAGGAGGCCCCCGCCGCTCAGGAGGCGGTACAGACTGCCGTCCCCGCTCAGGAGACGCCCAAGCCAACCATGAAGAAGCCCGGGGGCAAGGGAAAGAAAAAGATGATTAAGCGCCTCATCGCCCTGGCGGTGATCGCGGCCATTGTGGGCGGGACAGGCTTTGGCATGTGGTATCTGGTCTTTCGGGAGGACAAGGCCGCAAGCCAGCCGCTGACCGATGTGGCCGGGATCAACACCATCCAGAGCGTGGTCCAGGGCTACGGCAACGCTGTGCCCAAGGAGTCGGCGGCCATCACCCTCAACGCCGCCGGCACGGTGCAGGAGGTCTATGTCTCGGTGGGCCAGACGGTCTTTGCCGGCCAAGAGCTGTACACCATCGACAGCCAGACCGCCCGGGACAACCTGCAAAAGGCCCAGGACGAGATGAACAAGCTCCTGGAAGAGGCCAACAACCTCACCGTCCGGGCCCCCTTTGCCGGCAAGCTGATGGACGTGCAGGAGTTCCAGCCCGACCAGGAGGTCACAGAGGGCACCAAGGTGGCCACTCTGGTCAACGACAGAAAACTGAAGCTGTCCCTCTACTTCAGCTACGCCTACGAGAACGACATCCGGACGGGTCAATCGGTCCAGGTGACCATCCCTGCGGTGATGCAGGCCTTCGACGGCCGGGTGGAGAAGATCAACAAGGTCAGCTACATATCCCCCGAGGGGGGCGTGTACTTCGAGGCAGTGATTGTCTTTGACAACCCGGGCACCCTCACCGAGAAGATGGACGCCTCCGCAGTCCTCACCACCGCCGACGGCGCCGATATCTACCCCTATCAGAACGGCCAGACCCAGTTCTACGAGACCCGGGACATCCTGACCAAGGCGGGCGGCCCCATCATCGGACAGGGCAATCTGCTCAATCATGCCAATGTGGGTGAGGGGGAGGCCCTGCTGTACCTGGGGTCCTCCACTATTGACGAGAAGATCCAGACCCAGCAGGAGACGCTGGACAAGGCCATGGAGGCCATGGGCAACTTTAACGCCGTGGCCCCTATTGACGGACAGGTCTTCTCCTGCACCCTGGAGCCCGGTCAGAATGTGAAGGAAGGGGATACCGTCATCACCATCTCCAACACCACCACCATGGTGGTGGATATCCAGGTGGACAGCCGGAACATCGGCTTTATTCAGGCGGGTATGACCATGGAGCTCACCGACGACTACGGCAACCCGGTCATGGGCACCGTCACCAACGTGGCCATGCAGGGCGAGGTGGGCACCGGCACCACCACCTACCCCGTCACCCTGGAGGTGGACAACTCCGGCGGCACCATCTACAACGGCTCCTGGCTGAACTACAAGCTGGTCACCGCCGAGTCGGTGGACTGCGTCACCGTGCCCAACCAGTGCATCAAGCGGGTCAACGATGTAAACGGCGAGAAGCAGACTGTGGTCTTTATCCAGGCCGGCTCCAAGCCGGACAACGCCGTGGAGGTGGACCCCTCCAGCATGGGAGAGGGCGCGTCCACCAGCGAACGTCTGCCCACCGCCGCCGACGGCTTCTGGCCTGTCCCCGTCACCACCGGCCTGTCCGACGTCTATAACTGCGAGATCACCGAGGGCCTGGAGGCGGGCACCACCGTCTTTACCGGCTGGGGCTCCGGCATGGAGGACGGCATGAGCGGCGGCGGCATCATGATCGGGTAAGGGGGCCGCGCCATGCTGATCGAGATACAGGATATCTATAAAATATACAACGAGGGGAAGGAGAGCGAGGTCCGGGCCCTGGACGGGGTGTCCCTCGCCATTGACCGGGGGGAGTTCGTGGCCATCGTGGGCCAGTCGGGCTCGGGCAAGTCCACCATGATGAACGTGCTGGGCTGCCTGGACATCCCCACCTACGGCACCTACCTGCTGGACGGCACCGAGGTCACCGACCTTTCAGACCGGCAGCTGGCCCGCATCCGCAACCGGGAGATCGGCTTCATCTTTCAGGGCTACAACCTGATTCAGGAGCTGGACGCCCTGGAGAATGTGACCCTGCCCCTGATCTACCAGGGGATCTCCGTCTTTGAGCGGGAGGACCGGGCTATGGAGGCCCTGGAGCGGGTGGGTATGGCCGACCGGGCCCACCACCGCCCCTCCGAGATGTCGGGCGGCCAGCAGCAGCGGGTGGCCATCGCCCGGGCCATCGCCACCCACCCCCCCATCATTATGGCCGACGAGCCCACCGGCGCCCTGGACTCCAAGACGGGCCGGCACGTGCTGGAGATCCTCCGTCAGCTCAACAATGAGGGCTCCACCATCATCCTGATCACCCACGATGACGGCATCGCCGCCCAGGCCCACCGCCGGGTGCGGCTGACCGACGGCAAGATCGTCTCGGATGAGCGGGGGAAGGAGGCGGCTGCGGTATGAATTTAGTACAGGCCTTTAAAATGGCCTTCAAGTCCATCGCCATGAAAAAGACCCGGTCCTTCCTCACCATGCTGGGCATCATCATCGGCGTGGCCTCTGTGGTGGTCATGGTGTCAGTGGTGGCCGGACAGAACAAGAAGAACATGGAGTGGATGGAGGCCATGGGCAACAACGTGGTGGACGTCTACGCCTGGTCCTCCACCGGCCAGGATATGGACGCCATCCTCAACGAGTATGTGTCCGCCCTGGACAAGAAGCTGGTGGTGGGCATCTCCCCCGTCATCAACCTGTGGAGCGAGATGATCGTCCGCTACGGGGGCAAGACCTACTCCACCCAGAACTATGACGACTGGAAAGACCGCATCCAGGTGGTGCTGGGCAACGAGTCCTACGGGCTGTGCAACGACTACGAGCTGGCCGAGGGCCGGGAGCTGTCCTTTCTGGACATTGAGAAGGAGAACAACGTCTGTGTCCTGGGAGGAGCCCTGAAGGAGAAGCTGTTCAACTACACCAGCCCCGTGGGAGAGACCGTCACCATCAACGGTCTGCCCTATCTGGTCATCGGCTGGTACCAGGCCAAAAACATTGAGGACGACTACTCGGGGATGGACAATGTGCTCTTGCTGCCCTACACCGTCAACCGGACCCTGAACAAGAACCAGACCATCTCGGACTGGAGGATCAAGTGCACCTCCGCCTCGGCCACCAGCGAGGTGACCGCCCGGGTCCAGAGCTTCCTGGACGGGATGTTCCCCAAGGACGAGGACGGCAACCAGTGGGACGGCTATGGCTACGCCAGTACCAACAACGACTGGCAGCAGAATGAGCAGGAGCGGGCCAAGATGCAGACCCTAGTCATGGGCGGCATTGCCGCCATCTCCCTGCTGGTGGGCGGCATCGGCATCATGAACATCATGCTGGTCACCGTCACCGAGCGCACCCGGGAGATCGGTATCCGCAAGGCCATCGGCGCCGAACGCCGGTCCATCATCGCCCAGTTCCTCATCGAGGCCGCCGTCATCTGCGGCATCGGGGGCATTCTGGGCATCATCTTCGGCTGTATGGGCTCCCTCATCGCCGGAAAGTTCCTGCTGAACGGGATGATCCTCTGGCCCGACCAGGGCATCGTGATGGGGGCCTTCCTCTTCTCGGTGGTGCTGGGCATTATCTTCGGTATGTACCCGGCAGTGAAAGCCTCCGGCCTACAGCCGGTGGTGGCCCTGCGGGCGGAATAAAAAGGAGCGTGAACGAGATGAGAGTGAAACGATTTTTTGCGGCGGTGCTCACCGCGGCGCTGCTGGCCTCGCTGACCCTGCTGCCCGCGGGGGCGGTATCCTCCTTCAGCGACATCGGTGACCAGACCACCGCCGTCAACGCGGATATCCTGCGGCTGATGGGGGTGGTCAGCGGCACGGGGAGCAACCGGTTCGACCCCAACGGCACCCTGACCCGGGCCCAGTTCTGCACCATGGTGGTCAACTTCCTTCAGAAGGGAGATGAGGCCAAGCGGTATGCCACCCAGACCATTTTCAGCGACGTGACCAGCACCCACTGGGCCAGAGCCTACATCAACTACGCCGCCAGCTACACCGTGGAGACCGGGGGAGAGGGCTCCTCCGGCGTGCGGCTGATCTCCGGCGTGGGGGACGGGCGCTTCCTGCCCAACCGGAACATCACCATGGGCGAGGCGGTAACCATCCTTCTCCGGGCGCTGGGCTACTCCGGCAAGGACGCCGGGGCGGTGTGGCCCCAGGGCTATATGGACCTGGGGGCCTCCATCGGGCTGACCAAGGGGCTGTCCGCCGGGGCCTATGACAGCATCAGCCGCGCCCAGGCCGCCCAGCTCTTTGTCAATGCTCTGAAGTGCAAAAAGGCGGACGGCACCGTCTACTACAAGTCCCTGGGCGGCAAGGTGGAGTCCGGGGCCATCATTCTGGCCGTCAACGTGGAGACCGACGACGGCAGCTCCGACGGAGCCATCCGCACCACCTGCAACAAGAACTCCGAGGCCTATCTCCCCGCCCAGGGCTCGGGCAACCCCACCGCCCTCCAGGGCAAGCGGGGCGACCTGGTGCTCAACGACAGGGAGGAGATCGTCACCTTTGTGCCCGATGACAGCACCGCAATTACCATTACCCTGTCCGGAAACGCCCAGGCGGGCTATTTGAAGGCCGGCGGCGGCAAGCAGTACACCATCTCGGGGGATACCCAGGTGTACACCGCCGCCGGGGGAGCAGGCAAGAACTATTCGGAGGCCTTCTCTACCCTGGTGTCGGGCACCAAGGTGACCATGTACACCGACAGGGGCAAAATCCAGGCCATCTACGCCACCGGCGGGGCCACTGAGACCACCTCCGACGCGGTGGTGGTCATGGGCAACGTCACCAACGCCACCTTCCACCAGCTCACCGGCGGAGTGACCAACTTCACCATCATGAAAAACCGGCAGACCATCCGCATGTCCGATATCAAGGACTACGACGTGGTCACCTACGACAGCCTGTCCAATACCCTGATTGTGTCCGATTTGAAGCTGTCCTGTGTCTACGGCGACGGCACCCCCAACACCAAGGCCCCCACCAGCATCACCATCCAAGGGGGCAAGGACCAGTTCGACGTGCTGGAGAGCGCCTGGAACACCTGCGGCGACTTTAAGCCGGGGGACAACGTGGTCCTCCTGCTCACTGCCGACGGCAAGGTGGCCGGCATGGCCGCCCCCACGGGCAAGGTCCGCTCCAACGCTGTGGGATATTTGGACGGCGGCAAGGTGGAGATCTTCCTGCCCAACGGTCTCACCATGCCCCTGAAGGGTGAGGTCTCCAGCACCAGTCTGGACAAACAGCTGGTGTCCGTCTCGGCCAGCAGGACGGGGGTCAGCGTCAGCCGGCTGTCCACCAGCCGGCCCTCCGGCGACTTCAACGTGACCGGCATGAAGCTGGGCAGCTACACCGTTGCCGCCGGGGTGCGGGTCTATGAGCAGGTGAGCACCGGGGTCATGGTGGCCGTGGACCGGGGCGACCTGACGGCCCAGTCCATCCCCGCCGGCCAGATCGCCGGCGTCCATCTGAACAGTGCCAACGTGGTGGACTACATCGTACTGAAGGACGTCACCGGCAACGCCTACATCTACGGCATGATGGTGGGCGGCTGGGAAGAGGTGCCGACCTTGGAGGGCGGGACCTCCGACCAGTACACCTGGGACCTGTACAACAGAGACGGCCGCGCAATCGACTTTGTCCCCTCTGTCAGCTACAGCGGCAAGAACGGCGACATGGTGGGCGTGGTCCCCGGCAAGCCCCTCAACGGAGGTGAGGGCAGCACTCTGGTTGCCCTGATCCGCCTCACCGAGGTGAAGAACGTGAAGGGCAGCGACTTCTTTGAGAGCGAGGGGGTCCCCCACGTCAACGCCGGAGGCAGAGCCTACCGCATCGCCGACGGGGTGGAGTGCTTCCGCAGCGTCAGCGACCGGCTCACCGACAAGGCCAACTGGCTGGACGGCACCCAGTCGGAGCGGCTGTCGGCCATCAAGGCCTACAGCGACAGCTTCACTGTCTATGTCGATCCTGTGGGCAATCAGGTCCGGGTCATCAAGGCCAATTAAAATACGAAACAGCTCCCCCGGCAGGGGGAGCTGTTTTTATAAGTAGAATCGCCAGGGGAAGTCCACCGCCTCCTGGGCGTAGTCGATACCAATCCGCTTCCCCGCGTGGACAGCGGCTGGATCGGGGGACTGGCCGGCACAGACGCACAGCCCGCAGTGGGGGTCGGTCAGGTCCAGGCCGTTCTGGGCCCGGGTGAGGTCCAGCCCCCGGCACAGCTTGCCGGGGCCGTTGAGGAAATTTTTTCTCTGGTAGGGGCTCAGCTCCGCCTGGCTCCGGCCGAAGCGGTTGCGGGCGATCCGGTCCCCGTTCTCCACGGGGACCGCCCCCCGGATGAGGACGGCGGCGGGCTCGCCCTCGGGCTCAGTGACAAAGTTCAGGCAGTGGTACATGCCGTAGATCAGATAGATATAGGCCGTCCCCGGCGGGGCAAACAGGGTCTCGGTCCGGGGGGTGCGTTTGTAGCCGTAGGCGTGGCAGGCCTTGTCCAGCCGGCCGATGTAGGCTTCTGTCTCGGTGATGCGGCACCGCAGCCGGGTGCCGTCAGGCAGTACCCGGACGATCTCCCGGCCCAGCAGGTCCCGGGCCACCGTGAGGGTGTCTCGGTTATAGAAGTCTCTGGGAAGAACAGTCATAGCGCCCATTTATGACTCCTTTGTCATGTGTGCGGCCGCCGCCTTGAGCATCAGCCGCTTGGTGCCCACGTTGTCGAAGGCGATCTCCACCAGGGCGTCGCCTCCCATGGCCTGGACAGACAGCACCATGCCCTTGCCGAAGGCCTTGTGATTGACCATGTCCCCCTTGGCCAGCTGGAGGGAGGGGGATGCACCCTGTAGGGGCCGCCCCCCTGGGCGGCCCGCCGTCCCCGATCTGTTCCCGGACCGCGGGGCAGCGAGGGCGCCGCCCCCTACACGTCCCGCCCCGTAGGCCGGCCGTTGGCCGCCGTATCCGCCGTAGCCCGAGGCCCGGCTGGGCATTCCACCCCAGTCGCTGTCTCCCAGGTCGGACAGGAAGGTCTTACCCGACCGCTCCAGGTGCTCCGGGGGGATCTCCTCCACAAACCGGGAGGGCCGGTTGGCGCTGGTGCGGCCGAAGAGCATCCGCTGGTTGGCACAGGTGAGGGTGAGCTGTTCCTTGGCCCTTGTCATGGCCACGTAGCACAGCCGGCGCTCCTCCTCCATCTCCTCCGCCTCGCCGATGGCCCGGATGCCGGGGAAGATGCCCTCCTCCGCCCCCACCACAAAGACCACCGGGAACTCCAGCCCCTTGGCGGCGTGCATGGTCATCATCACCACGCAGTCCTGGCTGGGGTCGTGGCTGTCGATGTCGGTGTACAGGGCGATCTCGTCCAGGAAGTTGTGCAGGGCGTCGGCCAGGCTCTCCTGGGGGTCGGCCCGGTTCTCTAAGTAGCTGTTGATGGAGGTGAGCAGCTCCCGCACGTTCTCCAATCGGGTGCGGTCCTCCACGGTGTTCTTGCTCTCCAGCATGACGGCGTAGCCGGTGCGGGCAAGCAGCTCCTCGTAGAAATCGGGGAGGGTGAGGGTATTCTCCGCCAGAAGCTGATACAGGTCCTGAATCAGCTTTGTGAACTCCCCCAGCCTTTTGGAGGCCTTTTGCAGCTCGGGGTAGAGGGCGGCGTTGTCAATGACGGCGTAGAAGGAGCTCTCGTCTCTCCGGGTCAGCTCCTGGGCGATCTCCACCGTCCGGGCCCCGATGCCCCGGGGGGGATTGTTGATGATTCGGGTCAGGCGCAGGTCGTCCTCCGGGTTGTCCAGCACGGCCAGGTAGGCCAGCACATCCTTCACCTCCGCCCGGTCGAAGAACCGGGTGCCCCCGATGATCCGATAGGGGACGCCGCTGCGCTTGAAGGCCTGCTCCATCTGGTTGGACTGGGCGTTCATCCGGTAGAGGATAGCGTGGTCCTTCCACTTCCGCCCCTGGCCGAAGTTCTCCAGAATCTTGTTGGCCACATACTGGGCTTCGTCGTTCTCGTTCATGGCGGTGTAGAGCTGGAGCATGTCCCCTGCCCCTGCACGGGTCCAAAGCTCCTTGCCCTTACGGCCCTGGTTGTTGCGGATGACTGCGTTGGCCGCGTCCAGGATGTGGCCGGTGGAGCGGTAGTTCTCCTCCAGGCGGATCACCCGGGCCCCTTTATACTGCTTCTCAAAGGACAGGATGTTCTCAATGGTGGCCCCCCGGAAGCGGTAGATACTCTGGTCGTCGTCGCCGACGACGCAGAAGTTCTCATACCCCCCGGCCAGGGTGGAGGCCAGCAGGTACTGCAAATTGTTGGTGTCCTGGTACTCGTCGATGAGCACGTAGCGGAATTTTTTCTGATAGTAGGCCCGCACCTCCTCAAAGCCCTGGAGCAGGCGGACGGTGTGGAGGATGATGTCATCAAAGTCCAGGGCGTTGGCCTCCCACAGCCGCCGTTGGTACTCCATGTACACGTTGGCGATCTTGGTCAGTCGGAAGTCCTCCGCCGCCTTGCACTCGGCCAGATAGTCCGGGGCTAGCTTCATGGCGTCCTTGGCCCGGGAGATGTAGCCCAGAATGGACCGGGGCGGGAACTGCTTGTCGTCCATATTCAGCTCCTTGAGGATATCCTTCACCACCCGGAGGGAGTCGTCGGTGTCGTAGATGGTGAAGGAGGAGGAGAAGCCCAGCTTGTCGATATCCCGGCGGAGGATGCGCACGCAGGCGGAGTGGAAGGTACTGGCCCAGATGTCGTTGGCGGAGGGGCCCAGCATGGCAGCCAGACGGTCCTTCAGTTCCCCGGCGGCCTTGTTGGTGAAGGTGATGGCCAGAATGGTCCAGGGAGCGGCGGGGTCCAGGCGGCACAGCCGCTCCTGACGGGCCTTGTCTCCCTCCCCGGTTTCCGCGTAGTGCTCCAGAAAGTCCAGGTCGTCCTCTGTAACGAACTGGGGCACCTCCGTGCTGTCGGAGCCACGGCCGTACTTCATCAGGTTGGCGATGCGGTGGATGAGCACGGTGGTTTTGCCGCTCCCAGCCCCCGCCAGCAGCAGCAGCGGCCCCTCAGTGGCCAGGGCGGCCTTTTGCTGCTCCGGGTTGAGCCGGGCAAAATCCCGGGCGATGGCCCCCCGGCGGGCCCTGCAAAATCGTATCTCCTGTTGGTGGTCTAGCATATATATAACATCCTTTGTGTAGTTTGCATCTATTGTATCTCAAACCGCTTTCCGGGTCAACCGGAGAAAAAACAGGCATGTCCCGTTTATGAGCCGCATAGGTTACCAGTGTGGACGGGCCGTGGAAGAGCCGCAACCAATTTGTAACCATTTTTTTACTGTCCCGTAACGGCTTCGATAAGACGGTAACAGAACAGACGTGCTAAAATAGGGATACAAACAGGAAAGGAGGTCTCCTTATGTTGAAAAAGTTAGTGACGGCGGCCCTGATTACCTCGATGCTCATTTTACCTGTGAACAGCGTTGGCCCTGCCGGCCATGAGGAGGCTCCCCTCCCCAGCCAGAGCCAGGACTACATCCCCGGCGACCTTCCCGCCCAGACCGGAGCGGAGGAGTCCATGAGCCCTGTCCTCCACGCCATGCTGCTGGCTATGCTCAACCATGATGTGAGGCACTTTGACCTCAGCGACAGCGAGCTGACCTGGGAGGGGCTGTACAACATGCTCTCCCTCTACGGGCAGATGGACAGCCGCTGCGATGAGAAAAACGGCGAGCTGTTCCTCCTGGAGGAGACGGTGCGGGACTACGCCGCCGCCCTGGACGCCGACTTTGAGACGCTGGGCGAGCTGCCCGCCGGTCTCCGGGACCGGATGAACTACGACAATGTGTCCTGCTGCTACCTGCTGGTCTGCGGCGAGGACGACCAGGTCCAGGTCCAAGCCAGCAGCCTCCGGACGGAGGGGACCGCTCTGGTGCTCTCCGGTGCCCTGGTGGACGAGGTGGAGGGGGAGACCCTGGTGCAGTTCCAAGCCGTGCTCCAGCCCCGGGACAACATGTTCGGCTATGCCGTCTCCGCGCTGTCCATCACCGGCTGACCACCTTTGAGAAATAAAAACAGCCCCCCGGTTTTTACACCGGGGGGCTATTTTGTTGTTAGTGAGGCTGTCTGGAAAAAAGACCGCTCATTTCCTGGAAACACTTGGGACAAACATTTTTTCCGTGGAATTCGATGATGTCTTTCTCACTGTCGCAGAAGATGCAGGCGGGCTGGAACTTTCTCAGTACGATGGACGGCCCATCCATATAAATCTCCAAGGAGTCTTTCTCCTCGATATCCAGAGTGCGGCGCAGTTCGATGGGCAGAACGATGCGCCCCAATTCGTCCACCTTACGGACAATGCCAGTGGATTTCATAAAATGCCTCCTTTTGATCTGTTCTAAAGTCCGGGACGGGAGCGCCGTCCCGAAGCCGTCTATTCTCACTTCTATTGTAACGGTAAAAAAATACTGTGTCAACTGTTTCTATCAGGCAAATTAGGGTGAAAAATGTAGAATTTTTGTGGAAATAGGGTTATGAGCTGGATTTTTTTGTAAATTTCTGGTTTTTCCACATACATGATTTTCCAATTGCCTCCGTATAAATGGGACAAGAGGGGGGATCGGCCTTGACCATGACGGTAATTTGGACAGGAATGATCGCAGTATCCATCCTGTGCTCGCTGGCCACGGGGCGGGGGCCAGAGGTGGCCGCCGCCGCGGTGGAGGGGACCTCAGCGGCGGTGCAGCTGGCTCTGTCCATCGCCGGAATGCTCTGCCTGTGGACGGGGGTGATGGAGGTTATGCGCCAGTCCGGGCTGGCCGACAAGCTGTCCCGGCTGCTCTTCCCCCTGCTGCGCCGGCTGTTCCCCCAGGCGGCCAGGGACCGGGACACCATGGACAGCATCTCGGCCAACGTGTCCGCCAACCTGCTGGGGCTGGGCAGCGCCGCTACCCCCCTGGGGCTGGAGGCGGCCCGCCGTCTGTCTCGGTGCAGTCAGGGGGTGGCCTCCGATGATCTGTGTATGCTGGTGGTGTGCAACACCGCCTCCATCCAGCTCATCCCCACCACCGTGGCCTCCGTCCGGGCGGCCGAGGGCTGCGCCGCTCCCTTTGACATCCTCCCCGCCGTGTGGCTGGCCTCCGCACTGTCAGTGGGGGTTGGGATATTGGCCTGTAAGATCTTTTCAAAGGTGTGGAGGGATTGACGTGGACCTGCTCTTCACCATGCTAGTCCCCTTTACCATCGGGGCCATCGCCATCTACGCCGCCTTCCGGCGGGTGGATGTCTACTCCGCCCTGGTCCAGGGGGCGGGCTCCGGGCTGGAGACCCTGGCTCGGATCGTTCCCGCCCTCATCGGCCTGATGACGGCGGTGTACATGCTCCGGGCCTCCGGGGCGCTGGAGCTGCTGGCCGCCGCTCTGGCCCCGGTCCTGGACCGGCTGGGTCTGCCCTCGGAGCTGCTGCCCCTGATGCTGGTCCGGCCGGTGAGCGGCTCGGCCGCCCTGGGGGTGGGGGCGGAGCTCATCTCCACCTACGGCCCTGACTCCCAACTGGGTCGGACCGCCGCCGTCATGCTGGGCTCCACCGAGACCACCTTCTACACCATCGCCGTCTACTTCGGCGCCGTGGGCATCACCAAGACCCGCTACGCCGTCCCCGCCGCCCTGTGCGCCGATCTCACCGGCTTCCTGGCGGCCGCCTGGGCGGTGCGGGTGTGCTTTGGGTAGTCCTACACAGGGCCGCATAGCTCTGACGGAGGGCAAGATGGAGATTCAGGCCCCGTGGGGGGAGGTGGGCAGGCCAATGGGAATAGGGAAAGAGCCAGGGTCTGATGATCCTGGCTCTCTCGCTGCTTTCAAGGCCGATCGCCTTCCCTGTTTTTGGATGTCCTACAGATTGGCTTTGAGCTTTTCCACCATTGCGCTGTAATCGTCCTGGGACAGGGTGACCCTCTTGGGGTCCATTTGAAATACGCCGCCCCACTCGAACTGGTCCTTATACTTGGGGACCAGGTGGAAGTGAAGGTGGTGTCCCGTGTCGCCGTAGGCGCCGTAGTTCACCTTGTCGGGCTGGAAGGCGGCGTGGATGGCCCTGGCGGCCCTGGCCACGTCGGCAAAAAAAGCGTTCCGCTCCTGGTCGGACAGCTCCGTCAGCTCGCTGACGTGGTCCCGATAGGCCACGATGCACCGGCCCGGGTGGCTCTGCTCCTTGAAGAGGATCAGGTCGCTGACGCTCAGCTGGCAGATAAAGATGCCGAAGGCGTCCAGCAGGGCGGGGTTGTCCGCCCGCATACAGTAGGCGCAGCTCTGGTCTTTCATGTCGATACACTCCTTTTACAGCACGACGCCGTCTTTGAAAATAGAAATCTCCCGTGCGCCCCGGCGCTCGGCGTTGGTCCGCTCTCCGGAGGCCACGGCCAGCACGTAGTCCAGCAGCCGGTCCCCGGCACTGTCCAGGCTCTCCCCCTGAGCCACCGTCCCGGCGTTGAAGTCGATCCAGCTCCGCTTTTTCTCAAAGAGGGCGGTGTTGGTGGAGATCTTTACCGTGGGGGCGGGGGCGCCGAAGGGGGTGCCCCGGCCGGTGGTGAACAGGATCAGGTGGGCCCCGGCGGCGGTGAGGGCGGTGGCGGACACCAGGTCGTTGCCCGGACCGGACAGCAGGTTCAGCCCCTTCTTCGTGACCGCCTCGCCGTAGCCCAGCACGTCCGCGATCTGGGCACAGCCCCCCTTCTGGACGCAGCCGCAGGATTTGTCCTCCAGGGTGGTGATGCCCCCCGCCTTGTTGCCGGGGCTGGGGTTCTCATAGACCACCTGGCCGTGGGAGGTGAAATAGCCCTTAAAGTCCTCGATCATCTTCACCGCCTTGCGGAAGACGGCCTCATCCGCACACCGCTCAAAGAGAATGCTCTCGGCCCCGAACATCTCGGGCACCTCAGTGAGGACGGTGGAGCCCCCCAGGGCGATGAGCCGGTCGGAGAAGCGGCCCACGGTGGGGTTGGCGGTGATGCCGGACAGGCCGTCGGAGCCGCCGCACTTCATGCCCACCACCAGCTCAGAGGCGGGGATGTCCTCTCTCTGGAAGGAAGCGGCGTACTCGGCCAGCTGGCCAAGGAGGGTGGAGCCGGCGGCGATCTCGTCTTTGGCCTCCTGACAGACCAGGAATTTCACCCGTTCGCTGTCCCACTCCCCCAGCTCCTCCTTGAACTGGTCCATGGTCAGGTTCTCGCAGCCCAGGCCCAGCACCAGCACGCCGCCGGCGTTGGGATGGCGGACCAGGGCGGCAAGCAGCTTCCGGGTCTGGGCGTGGTCGTCCCCCATCTGGGAGCAGCCGAAGGGGTGGGGGAAGGTGTACAGCCCCTCCACGCTCCCCGTGACCAGGTGCTGGTTCTCCCGGACCAGCTGCTGGGCGATGTTGTTGACGCAGCCCACCGTGGGGATGATCCAAAGCTCGTTGCGGATGCCCGCCCTGCCGTCAGGGCGGCGGAAGCCCCGAAAGGTCCGGGGGGCCACCTGGGGCAGGTCGTAGGTCTTGTGGCAGTAGGTGTATTCCCCGCCCTCGGACAGGCCGGTGCCCGCATTGTGGACGTGGACCCACTGTCCTGGGGCGATGTTCTCCTTAGCCAGGCCGATGGCGCAGCCGTATTTCATCACAGGGGCCCCGGCGGAGATGGGGGCCAGGGCGATCTTATGGCCCCGCTGGATGGCCTGGGCGGCGGTGACCTCCTGTCCGTCAACGGTCAGAGCCTCCCCCTGGGCCAGGTCCTCCAGGGCCACGGCCACATTGTCGGCGGGGTGGATTCGGATCAGCTTCATGCCAGACACTCCTTCATAGCCTCATAGGCGCCCAGGCGGTCGATGCGCTCCAGGGCGGCGGTCGCCGCCTCCTCGAAGCCCTCCAGAGCGGCCAGCTCCCCGCCCCACATCCGCTCGTTGTGGATGACAGCGTGGACCAGCTGGGCGGGGCTGTCCCCCTTGTGTTCCTTGTAGAACTCCAGCACCCAGGGGTCGTCCTGGGCGGGGCAGTCCCGGTAGAAGGCGATATAGGCGGCGAAGGAGAAGGTGATGCAGGGGGGCAGCTTGCCGGTATTGGCCACGCTGTCCAGCAAGCTGGGCATGACCCGGGCCTTCCACTTGGCGGTGGAGTTCAGGGCGATGGACAGCAGGGCGTGGTCAATATAGGGGTTGTTGAACCGGTTGGCCACCGCGGCGGCGAAGTCCTCCAGGTCCTTCCGGTCCAGGGGCAGAGTGGGGATGACCTCGTCGTAGAGCAGTTTGTTCATAAAGCCCCGGACGACCTGGTCCTCCATGCAGTCCCGGACGATCTTGAAGCCGGCCAGATGGGCCGCCAGCACAAAGCCGGTGTGGGCGCCGTTGAGGATGCGCACCTTGCGCTGCTTGTAGGGGACGTGGTCGTCCACCACCTGGATAGGCAGGCCGGCCTGCTCAAAGGGCAGCTCCTCTTTGATAGACTGAGGTCCCTCAATGATCCAGGAGGCAAAGACCTCGCCGGTGTCCAGCAGGTCGTCCTGGTAGCCCAGCTCCTGGCAGATGGTGTCTCCCTTGGGGTGGCCGGTGACGATCCGGTCCACCACCGTGGAGCAGAAGAGGTTTTCCCCCTCCACCCAGGTCTTGAACTGGGGCTCCAGGCCCCACAGGCCGACATACTCCTTCACGCAGCGCAGCAGCTCCTCGCCGTTGTGCTCGCTGAGCTCGCAGGCCAGGATGATAAAGCCGGGCAGGCCCAGCTTCCAGCGCCGGTGGAGGAGGAGGGTCAGCTTGCCGGGGAAGCTGGAGGGCGGGGCGTCCTCCGCCTTGCAGGCGGGGTCAAAGACGATGCCCGCCTCGGTGGTGTTGGAGATGATGAAGCGCAGGTCGGGGTTTTGGGCGCAGTCCAGTACGGACTGCCAGTCCCCCTTGGGGTCCAGACACCGGGAGACGCAGGAGATGATCCGCTTTCTGGATACCGCCTCCCCCTTCTCCCGGCCCCGGAGGAGGAGGGTATACAGGCCGTCCTGCTGGGCGAACCGGGCGCAGGTGTCCGGGTGGCCCCCACGGGGCTGGACCAGGACCACCTTGGCGTTGAAGCCGGCCCTCTCGTTCATCTGGTCGATAAAGTCCTCCGCGAAGGCACGCAGAAAGGCCCCCTCGCCAAACTGGAGGACCCGCTCTGGGGCGTCCTTCAGCAGATAACCCTCATAGCCCCGGCGCTCCAGGAGGGAATAACTGAGCTTTTCCATGGATTTATGCTCCTTCTTTTGTGGTTTTTACGCTGACAATGCTGAGCACGATGCTGAGCAGCAGCAGGGCGGTGAACACCGCCACCAGGCCCATGCCGGCCCGGATGCCGGCCCGCTCTGCCACCAGGCCCACTAGGGCGGGGGTGATGATGCCGCCGGCGCTGCCGGTGAAGATCATGATGCTGCACCCCAGGTCGTTGCCCCGGATGCAGTCGCTGCCAAAGGCGAAGGCGGTGGGGTAGATGGTGGCCATAAACAGCCCCACCCCCATCAGGCCCAGCACGATGAGCACCGGGTCCCGGCTGAAAAACATGATCAGGAAGAAGGCGAAGAAGCCCAAACCGTCGATGAGCAGCAGCCTGCTCCGGGAGATCTTGCCCGTGATGGCCGCGCCGATCATCCTCCCGCAGAAGATGACCAGCCACAGCAGGCTGTTCATCATCTGGGACCAGTCGGCGCTCAGCACCCCGGTGTCCTGGAAGTAGGACACCAGCCAGCCCACAATGGCGTACTCCACCGAGATGTAGAAGAACAGCATGGCGCTGCCCAGCCAGAACTGCTTTACCCTTAGAAAGCTGCGGTCCACGGTTTTGACGCTCTTGCCCCTGGGTTCCTGGGGCAGGGGCATTTTGGCGTAGACGGCAATCTGGCTGAGGCACAGCAGGGCCAGCAGGCCCGCTACCAGCCGCCAGCCCATGTTGGGGAAACGGTTGGTGCAGAATACCAGTACCAGAGGGGAGAGCAACGCCCCCACGGCGAAGCAGCCGTGGAGCAGGTTGTAGCCCCGGGTGGCCTTGTCGCCGGGCAGGGTGGAGATCATGGTGTTGGAGAAGTTGGAGTTGCCCCCCCGGGCAATGCCCGTCATGGTGAAAGCGGCCACAAAGAGGGCCGGGGAGCCAAAGCCGCTGGCAAAAATGAGGTAGGCCACCGCCATCCACACCGAGGTGGTGAGGATGGCCCGCCGCCGGCCCAGGTAGATGGGCAGGAAGCCGGCCAGCAGCACGGAAATCAGATTGCCCGTGGACTGGCAGGACAGCAGTATGCCGGACAGATCGTAGCTGAAGCCGTACTGCTCCCGGAGAAAGGGGATGAAGGAGCCCAGGGGCTGGGAGGCCGCGCCGCTGACAAAGAAGGCGAAGAGCACATTACGCAGCAGGCGGTTTTGCTGGTGCTCCGCCGGAGAAATTTCGTTGGTCATGATGAAACGATGCTCCTTGCAGGTTTTTATACGCCGAAATACCGGGCGGCGTTGTTGTAGGAGATGCCCTCCACGATCTTCTTTAGGGAGGCCTCGTGGTTGGGGTACTCCCCATTCTCCACCCAATTGCCCATCAGGTTGCACAGGATGCGGCGGAAGTAGTCGTGGCGGGCGTAGCTGAGGAAGGAGCGGGAGTCGGTGAGCATGCCCACGAAGTTGCCCAGCAGGCCCAGATTGGCCAGGGACTTCATCTGCTCCTCCATGCCGGACTTGGTGTCGTTGAACCACCAGGCGGAGCCGTGCTGAATTTTGCCGGGGATTTCATCCGACTGGAAGCAGCCCAGAATGGTGCCCAGCTGGGCGTTGTCGGCGGGGTTCAGGGAGTAGAGGATAGTTTTGGGGCACTTGCCCTCCTTGTCCAGGGCGGACAGCAGGCGGGCGATGTCCTGGCCGCAGGTGTTCTGGGAGATGGCGTCAAAGCCGGTGTCGGGGCCCAGCTTGGCGTACATCCGCTCGTTCATGTTGCGCATACAGGAGTAGTGCAGCTGCATGGCGATGCCCAGGCGGTGATACTCCCGGCCCAGGTGGAGCAGGATGGCGGTCTGATAGCGCTCCGCCTCCTTGGCGCTGAGCTCCTTGCCCTTCATGGCGTCCTGGAAGGCCTCGTTGACCTTCTCCATGGAGCTGGGCCGGAAGGGGATATAGTCCAGGCCGTGGTCGCTGGCCCGGCAGCCCAGCTTGGCGAAGAACTCCAGCCGCTGGGTGAGGGCGGCGCACACGTCCTCCACGGTGTCCAGGCTGTCCTTCCCCACGCTGGCGGCCAGCTTGCCGATGTACTCGGCGAAGCCGGGCTTGGAGATGTTGATGGCCTTGTCCGGGCGGAAGGAGGGGCACACCTTCACGGTGATGGAGGGGTCGGCGGCGATCTTCTCATGCCACTCCAGGGTGTCGATGGGGTCGTCGGTGGTGCCGATCATGGCCACATTGGCCTTCTTGATGATGCCCCGGACGGTGAGGTCGGGGTCGTGGCGCAGCTTCTCATTGCAGAAGTCCCAGCACTCTTTCGCGGTCTCGGGTGTGAGGGGCTTTTGGTAGCCGAAGAACTGGCGCAGCTCCAGGTTGCACCAGTGGTACATGGGGTTGCCCATGGCCATCTCCAGGGTCTCAGCGAACTTCAGAAAGCGCTCAAAGGCGGGCTTGGAGCCGGTGACATAGTCCTCGGGGACGCCGTTGGAGCGCATAAGGCGCCACTTGTAGTGGTCGCCGAAGTAGGTGCCGTCGGGGTTTTCCCCGCCTAGCCAGACCTCCACCAGGTTGTCGAAGCGGCGGTCCTCATAAATTTCCCTGGGGGAGATGTGGCAGTGGTAGTCCACCAGGGGCATGGAGGCGGCGTAGTCGTGATAGAGATGCCGGGCCGTGGCGGTCTCCAGCAGAAAGTCCTTGTCCATAAATTCTTTCATGTTCAGCTCTCCTTTTTCGGATGATTCCCGCCCCGCCGGCGGGAAGAGAGGAAGAGCCGCCCGCCCTGTGGGTGGGCGGCTCAAAGATTACCGCTGAATGCGTCCGGAGCCGTCGCCGCCGGCCAGCTTCTCCACCTCGGCCACGGTGACCATGTTGTAGTCCCCCTCGATGGAGTGCTTCAGGGCGGAGGCCGCCACCGCGAACTCCACCGCCGCCTGGGTGGACTTCCCGGTGAGCAGGGAGTAGATCAGCCCGCCGCCAAAGCTGTCGCCGCCGCCTACCCGGTCGATGATGTGCAGCTCGTACTTCTTGGAGAAGCAGTATTCGCCGCTCTTCACGTCGTAGAGCATGGCGGACCAGCCGTTGTCGAAGGCGGAGTGGCTCTCCCGCAGGGTGATGGCCACCTTCTCAAAGCCGAATTTGTCGGCCAGCTGCTTGGCCACGGACTTGTAGCCCTCCCGGTTGATTTCGCCGGCGGTGATGTCGGTGGCCTCGGCCTCGATGCCGAACACGTCCTTGGCGTCCTCCTCGTTGGAGATGCACACGTCCACATACTGGCACAGGTCGGTCATGGCCTGGCGGGCCTGGTCCCGGGTCCACAGCTTGCCCCGGTAGTTCAGGTCGCAGGAGATCTTGATGCCCTTGGCCTTGGCGGCCTTGCAGGCCTCCCGGCAGATGTCCACCACGTTGGGGCCCAGGGCCGGGGTGATGCCGGTGAAGTGGAACCAGTCCACCCCCTCGAAGATGGCGTCCCAGTCAAAGTCGGAGGTGCTGGCCTCCTGGATGGCGGAGTGGGCCCGGTCGTAGATGCACACGCTTCCCCGCTGGGAGGCGCCCTTCTCGTTGAAGTAGATGCCCACCCGGTCGCCGCCCCGGACAATCTTGCTGGTGTCCACGCCGTACCGGCGCAGCGAATTGACGGCCGCCTGACCGATGGCGTGGGCGGGCAGCTTGGTGACATAGGCGGCGTCCAGGCCGTAGTTGGCCAGGGAGACGGCCACGTTGGCCTCACCGCCGCCGAAGGAGAACTCCAGGTGATCGGCCTGGACAAAGCGCTCATAGTTATAGGGCTGGAGCCGGATCATCAGCTCGCCGAAGGTTACTACTTTAGACATAATTCAGGTTCCTCCTTATTTCTGCACCAGATGGATGGCGAAGCCGCCCACCTCGCCCTTGAGGTAGATGGCCTTGGGCTTGCGGGTGGACTCGTCAAACTCCACGCCCCGGCGGCCCAGGTGATAGACGGCCCGGTTCAGATCGTTGGTGGCAATGGCGATGTGGCCGTTTTTGCCCAGATAGGGGGTCTTCATACACTCTACGGCGGAGCCGGCGAAGATGGAGCTGTTGCCCGGCTTGTAGTCAAAGCTGAAGAGGGCGCACAGCGTCTTGGCGGCCTGTTCCGCCTCCCCCTCGTTTTCGCAGTTGATGCCCACGTGGGCCAGGGAGAAGCCAAGCATGGTGCGCACCGCCTCCTGGCAGATGGCGGTGATCTGGTCCCAGGCCTGGGCCTCGATCAGGTCCTTTTTGCACATCCAGGTGCCGCCCACGGCCACGATCTGGCCGTAGCCCAGATAGTCGTTGACATTCTTGGCGTTGACACCACCGGTGCACATCCACTTACAGCTCTTCAGGGCCGCGCCGATGTTTTTCAGCATGGCCACGCCGCCGTTGGCCTCGGCGGGGAAGTATTTGACGACCTGGCAGCCCTGGTTCATGGCCTGCTGCATCTCGCCGGCGGTGGCGGTGCCAGGCACCATGATACCGCCCTTGTCGATGACATGCTGGGTGACATGGGGGTCGTAGCCGGGGGCCACGATGAAGGAGGCCCCGGCGGCCATGGCCCGGTCGGCCTGCTCGCAGGTCAGCACGGTGCCCGCGCCCAGCAGCATCTCGGGGACCTCTTTGGCGATGGCCTTGATGGCGTCCTCAGCGGCGGCGGTGCGGAAGGTGACCTCGGCGGCGGGCAGGCCGCCGTCGGCCAGAGCCTGGGCCAGAGGGACGGCCTTGGCGGCGTCGTCAATGGCGATGACGGGGATGATGCCGATATTTGATATGGTTTGCAGAATTTCGTTCATAACTGCATTCCTCCAGGCAGATAAATAGTAGTCGCTTGCAAATAACCCGCGTTAAGAGCTTTGCAGTTTCATTATATACCTAGTATACTAGAATACAATTGGAGAAAGCGCAAAAATTCAAGGTGAATTTTTGTGCAGATTATAAAAAACGTTAGATCAGCGGCTGTAATCCCGCACCTTTTCTCCAGGCACCTGGCGGCAGATATCCTGCCAGAGGCGGTCCGCCTTGTCATCGTTCCCGGAGGGAAGCAGGAAGGCCTTGTGGGGGGCGGCGTACAGACAGATGCACCGGCGCAGCCGGCAGACCCGGTGGAGCTGGGACCAGGGGAAGTTGGCCTGTTCCGTCTCGTTGGACACCCCCAGGCCCTGATCGGTGAGGCGGAGGGTATAGGCCGCCGGGGCCTGGGTCAGCTTGCGCTTTTTTGCCTCGGCGCGGAGGGACAGGTAGAAGGAGAGCAGCCACCCCAGAGGTAGGACGATCCCCACCCCTAGCAGCACGCCGCCCAGCAGGGCGGCCCCCCGCACTCGGGAGGCTGCCAGAAAGCAGATGCAGGCAAAGACGGCCATGATGCCGGCAAACAGGAGAGGGGCGCGCCACCGCCTCTGCTGTCGGAGCAGGTCGAACCAGGCAAATTCCTGGAAAATCTCCGGTGTGATCCGGGCTTGAACAGTGTAATTCATAAAGGAACCCCTCTCTTATTTTCGGGCTGGGGAAATATCTTTATACTTTTTTACCAGATGCGGCGGCTTTTGACAAGCCTGTCGAGCCATTTTTGCTATATTACACAAAAATGGGCGCTTATTTTTTACTAGTATACTAGTAGACAAAATGGACCGGCTGTGGTAAAGTGTTCTTGCGTTAAGAGCGAATCCCAATCCCGCATTCAGCAGAACTATCTTTAGAAACATGAGGAGGATTTTATCAATGAAGAAACTTGTATCTGCTCTACTCGCCTCGGCGATGCTGCTCAGCCTGGCCGCCTGCGGCGGCGGCGAGAAGCCCAGCAACAACGGCTCCGCCAACAACTCCGGCAGCAACGCCGGCCAGTCTGCCACCACCGGCGGCGACGTTGGCGATGTCGCCAACGACCCCAAGGTAACCTTGGTGTATGCCGAGGTCAACCCCCTGGACACCATCGTGGGCCAGACCGCTTCCGAGTTCAAGCGCCTGGTGGAGGAGAAGTCCGGCGGCTCCATCACCATCGACGTGCGTGACAGCGGCGTGCTGGGCTCCGAGAACGACGTTCTGGACGCCATCATCGGCGGCGACGACTCCATCGACATGAGCCGTATCTCCGCCTTCGCCCTGACCAGCTACGGCGCGGAGAAGTCCGTGCTGCTCTCCCTGCCCTTCACCTTTGAGAGCCGCGACCACTGGTGGGCCTTCGCCAACAGCGACCTGGCCCAGGACTTCCTCAACGAGCCCCAGGAGATCGGCCTGCCCCTGCGGGGCATCTTCTACGGCGAGGAGGGCTTCCGCCACTTCTTTGCCAACGTGCCCCTCACCGACATCAACAGCATGAAGGGCCTGAAGGTCCGCGTGTCCAACGACCCCATCATGAACGGCATGGTGGAGAGCCTGGGCGGCTCCCCCACGGTGGTCTCCTTCGGCGAGCTGTACTCCGCTCTGAACACCGGCGTGTGCGCCGCCGCCGAGCAGCCCATCGCCAACTACAAGTCCAACGCCTTCCCCGAGGTGGCCAACAACCTGATCCTGGACGGCCACACCCTGGGCGCCATCCAGTGCGTTATCACCGACACCGCCTGGGCCAAGCTGACCCCCGCTCAGCAGGCCGTCATCATGGAGGCCGGCAAGGAGGTCCAGAAGTTCAACCAGAATCTGTCCCAGTCCGCTGAGGACGAGGTCCTCCAGCAGCTGAAGGACGAGGGCTGCAATGTGGTGGAAGTCGCCGACAAGAAGCCCTGGCAGGATGCCTGCTCCAGCGCCCCCGCCATCAAGGAGGCCATTGACAAGCAGGCCGACCTGTATCAGCAGATCCTGGACATGAAGCCCTGATAGCTGAGATATCCACCCAATTGCGCACAAAACGGGGGGACACGGGAACTGTCCCGTGTCCCCCCGAATTTTTATGTGAAAGTGAGGGAATCCAATGCCAAAGATCTTTACAGCTTTGGACAAGGTCCGGCCGGCCTACGACGTGACATATAAAATCGTCATGGTTTTGTGTAAGCTGCTGCTGATTGCGGACATCGCCATCACCAGCTACGCCGTGCTGGGCCGCTACTGCCAGGAGTGGGGTCACAAGTATGAGTTCCTCCAGTTCCTGCTGATTATCAAGGACCCCGCCTGGAGTGAGCAGATCGTGCTGACCTGTATGTCCTATATGGCAGTGCTGTCCGCCGCCCTGGCCATCCGCACCGGCGCCCACATCCGCATGACCGCCTTCGACGTCTACCTGCCCAAAAAGGTGCTCAAGTCGCTGGACGTGCTGGCCGACGTGGCCGTGATGGCCCTGGGCGTCATCATGGTGGTGGAGGGCTGGAAGTATACCACCACCCTGGGCAGCAAGGGCTTTTACGAGTCCATCCCCTGGCTGAGCCGATTCTGGATGTACTTCCCGGTGCCCCTGGCGGGCGTAGCCATGATCGTCTTTGAGCTGGAGGCGCTCTACAGCCACATCAAAGCGTTCTTTATCGAGGACAAGGAGGTGCAGAAGTAATGGATGTAAACGCTGTCGCAATTGCTGTTCTACTGGGTTCCTTCGCGGTAATGATCTTCCTGCGCTTCCCCATCGCCTACGCCGTGGGACTGAGCTCTGTGTTTTGCCTGATGGCCATGGGCAACAGCCTCAACGCCGTCTGCCGCCTGATGGTGAAGGGCATCTCCTCCTTCTCCCTGATGGCCGTCCCCTTCTTTATCACCATGGGCGTGCTCATGGGCAAGGGTGGCATCTCGGATAAGCTGATCGCCTTAGCCAACGCCTGCGTGGGCTGGATGCGGGGCGGTCTGGCCATGGTGAACATCGTGGCCTCCTACTTCTTCGGCGGCATTTCGGGCTCCGCCTCCGCCGACACCGCCTCCATCGGCTCCATTATGATCCCCATGATGGTGGACCAGGGCTATGACGCCGACTTCTCCACCGCCGTCACCATTACCTCCTCCTGCGAGGGCCTGCTGGTGCCCCCCAGCCACAACATGGTCATCTTTGCCACCACCGCCGGCGGCATCTCGGTGGGCTCCCTGTTCCTGGCCGGCTACCTGCCCGGCGCCATTCTGGCCATCGCCCTGATGGTGGGCTCCTATATCATCTCCGTCAAGCGCAACTACCCCAAGGGAGAAAAATTCCGCTTCGGCGCCTTCCTCAAGCAGCTCAGCGTGTCCATCTGGGCCCTGCTGGCCATCGTCGTGGTGGTGGTCGGCGTGGTGGACGGCGCCTTCACCGCCACCGAGTCCGCCGCCATCGCCGTGCTCTACTCCCTGGTGGTCTCCGTCTTTGTCTATAAGGGCGTGGACTGGAAGGGCGTTTGGAAGGCCCTGGACGAGTGCGTGGGCACCCTGGCTATCGTGATGATTCTCATTGCCACCTCCGCCGTGTTCGGCGACTGCCTGACCAAGCTCCATGTGCCCGACCTGGCCGCCAAGGCCATCGTCGGCCTCACCGACAACCGGATCATCCTGATCCTCCTGCTCAACCTGATCCTCCTGGTGCTGGGTATGATCATGGATATGGCCCCCATCATCCTCATCGCCACCCCCATCCTGCTGCCTGTGGCCACCCAGTACTGCGGCCTGGACCCCATCCAGTTCGGCATCATGGTGGTGCTGAACTGCGGCATCGGCCTGCTCACTCCCCCTGTGGGCGCGGTGCTGTTCATTGGCTCCGCCGTGGCCAAGCGGCCGATGGAGAAGGTGGTCAAAGCGACGCTGCCCTTCTATCTGTGCATGATCATCGCGCTGCTGCTGATCTCCTTCATCCCCGACATCAGCCTGCTCATCCCCAAGCTGTGCGGGTATGATCCCACCGTTCCGCTGCTGTTCTTGAAATAGGGAGGAATTGAAATTATGCAGATGACATTCCGCTGGTACGGCGAAGGCAACGACCAGATCAAGCTGTCCGACATCAAGCAGATCCCCGGCGTGACGGGCATCGTCTGGGCCTTGCACGACAAGATGCCCGGCGAGGTCTGGCAGCCCGAGGAGATCGCCGCCGTGAAGAAGCAGCTGGACGAGTACGACTTCAACATGGATGTGGTGGAGTCGGTAAATGTCCACGACGACATCAAGATCGGCCTGCCCACCCGGGACCAGTATATCGAAAACTACAAGCAGACCCTGCGCAACCTGGCCCCCTTCGGGGTGAAGGTGGTCACCTACAACTTTATGCCCATCTTCGACTGGACCCGCACCGACCTGTTTCACCCGGTCGGCGACGGCTCCACCGCCCTGTACTACGAGAAGGACAAGATTCAGCAGGACTACAAGGCCATGGCCGACTACGTCATGTCCTTCACCGAGAAGTACCACATGACCTTCCCCGGCTGGGAGCCGGAGCGGATGGCCAAGCTGGACGAGCTGTTTGAGAAGTACGCCCCTGTCACCAAGGAGAAGCTGTGGGAGAACCTGAAGTATTTCCTGGAGGCCCTCATGCCCACCTGCCGGGAGACGGGTATCAAAATGGCCATCCACATGGACGACCCCCCCTGGGACATCTTCGGCATTCCCCGCCTGCTGGTGGACAAGGAGTCCATCCACCGCTTCCTGAAGATGGTGGACGACCCCCACAACTGCCTGTGCCTGTGCTCCGGCTCTCTGGGGGCCAACAAGGCCAACGACGTGCCCGACATCATCCGCTCCTGCTGCGACCGCATCGCCTTCGCCCACATCCGCAATGTGAAGCACATGCCCAACGGTGACTTCTCCGAGGCCAGCCACCGGGACTGCGACGGCGACACCGGCATTCTGGAGATCATGCGGGCCTACCACGACTGCGGCTTCGACGGCTATATCCGTCCCGACCACGGACGGCACCTGTGGGGCGAGGAGCCCGGCACGGTGCGCCCCGGCTACGGCCTGTATGACCGGGCCCTGGGCATTATGTATATGTGGGGCTGCTGGGATATGTTAGAGCGGGAAAGCGGAAAAATCTGAGGAGGCGCACTATGAAATTATCCTATCAAGGCATTCAGGACAGGGCCGCCTGGGAACAGGCCGGGATTGCTCTGCCCAAGTTCGACTGGAAGGCCATGGTGGCCGAGACGGAGCAGAACCCCATCTGGGTCCACTTCGGCGCGGGCAACATCTTCCGGGGCTTCATCGCCCGGCTCCAGCACCGGCTGCTGGACCAGGGGCTGGTGAAGAGCGGCATCATCGCTGCCGACACCTTTGACTACGACATCATTGACAAAATCTACACCCCCTTTGACAACATGACCCTGATGGTGTCCCTGCTGCCTGACGGCTCCCTGGAGAAGGACGTGGTGGCCTCCATCGCCCGGGGGCTCCGGGCGGGCGGGGCCTTCCCCGAGGACATGGAGCAGCTGAAGGCCATCTTCCGCAGCCCCTCCCTCCAGATGGTAAGCTACACCATCACCGAGAAGGGTTACGCCCTGAAAAACATCCAGGGGGAGTTTTTCCCCTTCGTTCAGGCCGACTTCGACAACGGCCCGGCCAAGTGCTCCCACGCCATGAGCATGACCGCCGCCCTGCTGCTGGAGCGGTTCAACGCCGGCGGCACCCCCATTGCCATCGTCAGCATGGACAACTGCTCCCATAACGGCGAGAAGCTGCGCGCCAGCGTCATGACTGTGGTGGACCAGTGGCTGGAGAAGGGTCACGTCTCTGCCGAGTTTGCCGCCTGGGTCCGGGACGAGGAAAAGGTGTCCTTCCCCTGGTCCATGATCGACAAGATTACCCCCCGCCCCGCCAAGGTGGTGGAGGAGGCCCTGGCCGCCGCCGGTGTGGAGGACATGGCCCCCATCGTCACCAGTAAGAACACATTTATCGCCCCCTTCGTCAACGCCGAGCAGCCCCAGTATCTGGTGGTGGAGGACCGCTTCCCCAACGGCCGGCCCCCGCTGGAGAAGGCCGGGGTGTATATGACCGACCGGGACACGGTGAACAACACCGAGAAGATGAAGGTGACTACCTGCCTCAACCCCCTGCACACCGCCCTGGCCGTCTACGGCTGCCTGCTGGGCTACGACTCCATCGCCGCCGAGATGAAGGACCCCCAGCTCAAGGCCCTGGTGGAGAAGATCGGCTATGTGGAGGGCATCCCCGTGGTGGTGGACCCCAAGATTCTCAGTCCCATGGACTTCATCCACGAGGTCATTGACAAGCGCCTGCCCAACCCCTTCATGCCCGACACCCCCCAGCGCATCGCCACCGACACCAGCCAGAAGGTGGCCATCCGCTTTGGCGAGACGGTGAAGAGCTATATCGCCCGTGAGGACCTGGACCCCGCCTCCCTGACCTATATCCCTCTGGCCATCGCCGGGTGGCTGCGCTACCTGCTGGCGGTGGACGACAAGGGCCAGGCCATGGAGTGCAGCGCCGACCCCATGCTGTCCACCCTCCAGGAGCAGCTGTCTGGGGTGAAGCTGGGGCAGCCGGAGACCGCCGACCACGAGGTGCTGGCTCCCATCCTGTCCAACACCGCCCTCTTCGGCGTGGACCTGTGCCAGGCCGGCGTGGCGGTCAAGGTGGGCGAGATGCTCAAAGAGGAGCTGGCCGGGCCGGGCGCGGTTCGACAGACTTTGACAAAATATCTGAAAAACTAGTATACAACTTCTTGACGCATGGGGAATATTCCTGTATGCTGGTACTAAGAAGCTGTACCATTGGCCGAAGCATACAGATTTGCGAGACAAAATTGGCGATGGCAAGGCAAAAAATCGCAGGAATACTTTGTGTATTTCAAGATTTTTTCACGCAGTCAGCGGCAATTTTGGCCGTAAAGATTTGTGCTGAGGCTATTGATACAGCTTCTAAATATGGAGGCGACGCGCTATGAAACTGTTGGAACGTCTTCCCCGTGAGACCGGCCGGGACTACGCTTTGCGGAACATCAAGGAGAACATCATCAATCTGGAGCTGGCTCCGGGCAGCCAGATCAGCGAGAACGAGCTGGCCGCCGAGATGGGTCTGTCCCGCACCCCAGTGCGGGAGGCGCTCATCGAGCTGTCCAGGGTGAAGATCATCGAGATTCACCCCCAGAAAAAGAGCACGGTCCCGCTGATCGACTACGAGCTGGTGGAGGAATCCCGCTTCATGCGCAACCTGCTGGAGTGCGCGGTGGTGGAGCTGGACTGCGAGATGGCCCAGCCGGTGGACCTGGAGCGGCTGAGCGCCAATGTCCGGCTGCAGAACTTCTACCTGGACAACTACTACACCAACGAGCTGATGACCCTGGACAACCAGTTTCACGGCATCCTGTTTGAGATTGCCAAAAAGACCCAGATCTTTACCTTGATGCAGAACATCGCCATCCACTTCGACCGGGTGCGCAGTATGGCGCTGTCCACGGTGAAGAACACCAAGATCGTGCAGGACCACGAGGACATCCTCCAGGCCATTGGCCGGAAGGACCCGAAGGCGGCCCGGGAGCTGATGGAGATCCATCTCAGCCGCTACAAGATCGACGCGGCCGATATTCGGGCGGCCTATCCCCAGTATTTTAAATGACAGGAGGCGGAGACGCGGAGGCATCAGCCGTCTGCGTCCCCGCCTTTTTGCAGGAGGAAATCGTTATGTTTACCGAAAAAGACGCCCGCTGGGTGCCCCATGGGGATACCCTCCCTCAGAGTGGAGGCGAGGGGGTCACCCGCCGGGTGCTGGCCTACACCGATGCGCTGATGTGCGTGGAAAACACCTTTGAGACGGGCGCGGTGGGCGCCCTCCACAGCCATCCCCACACCCAGATCACCTATGTGGTCAGCGGCCGGTTCTCCTTCACCATCGACGGGGAGAAGCGCCAGGTGACGGCGGGGGACACCCTTCTGAAAAAAGACGGCGTGCCCCACGGCTGCACCTGCCTGGAGGCGGGCGTGCTGCTGGACATTTTCAACCCCATGCGGGAGGACTTCCTCCCGTAACATCAATAGGAGGTTAAGCTATGGATATCCGCTACTCCGCCAACCCCAGGGACGTGAAGCGCTTCACCACCCAGGAGCTGCGGGAAGAATTTTTAATTGAGGACCTGTACCAGCCCGACCAGGTGGTGGCCGTCTACAGCCATGTGGACCGGATGGTCACCCTGGGCTGTATGCCCGTG
>JAETQY010000017.1 GCA_021770445.1 Bacillota bacterium
GTCTCCATCACGCCGCCCCGGGCGCCGCCGATGCCGGCGGCGTAGGCCAGAGCCAGCTTATAGGCGTCGCCGGTGGCGTTCTGCTCCACGGCGATGAGGCAGGGCACGCCCTTGCCCGCCACGTACTGAGAGCGCACGGTGTGGCCGGGGCCCTTGGGGGCGATCATGGACACGTCCACCCCGGCGGGGGGCACGATCTGCTTAAAGTGGATGTTGAAGCCGTGGGCGAACATGAGCATGTTGCCGGCGGACAGGTTGGGGGCGATGTCCTTCTTGTAGACGTCGGCCTGGACCTCGTCGTTAATGAGGATCATCACGATGTCGCCCCACTTGGCGGCCTCGGCCACCGTCTTGACAGCCAGGCCGGCCTTCTCGGCGTTGGCCCAGTTCTTGGAGCCCTCCCGCAGGCCGACGCACACGTCGCAGCCGGAGTCCTTCAGGTTCATGGCGTGGGCGTGGCCCTGGGAGCCGTAGCCGATGATGGCGATCTTCTTGCCGTCTAGGTAGTTGATGTCGCAGTCCTTCTCATAGTACATTTTTGCCATAGTTGTATTCCTCCTTGAGTTTATTGTCGTCGTATATGGTGCTGCGCCCTCTTTCGATGGCGATGGTACCCGTCTTTGTAATTTCCAGAATGCCGAAGTCAGACAGCATCCCGATCAGCGCGGCGGTCTTCTCCTTGTCGCCGAAGGTGGCCACTGTGAGGGTCTCCCGGCTCACGTCGATGATGTTGGCCCGGAAGATGTTGGCCATCTGGATCACCTCGTCCCGGGCATTCCGGTCGGCTGCCCGGACCTTGATCAGCGCCACCTCCCGGCGGATGGAGCTGGCCTCGTCCAGTACCTTCACTGCCTGGACGCAGATCAGCTTCCGGCACTGGGCGGCGATCTGGTCGATCATCAGCTCGTCGCCCACGATGCTGATGGCCAGCCGGGCGGTGTGGGGCCGGTCGCTCTCACCGGTGACGATGGACTCAATGTTGTACCCCTTCCGGGAGAACAGCCGGGCCACCTGGCTCAAAACGCCAGGGGTGTCGTCAGTCAGGATGCACAGGGTGTACTCCTTTTTCTCGGTATCAAATTCACGTTTCACGCTGTCCACCCCCCTATCTCAGCAAAAAGTCGGTGATGTGGGCCCCGCCGGCCACCATGGGCCGGACCATCTCGTCCATGTCCAGCATACAGTCGATGACGCAGCCGCAGCCGGCCTCCAGGGCGGCGGAGAAGGCCTGTTCCATCTCCGCCATGGTGGTGGCCCGGAAGCCCTTGAGCCCATAGGCCTCGGCCAGCTTGACGAAGTCGGGGCCCCGGTCCAGGGTGGTCTCGGAGTAGCGCTCCCGGTAAATGAGGTGCTGCCACTGGCGCACCATGCCCAGGGTGCCGTTGTTGAACACCACGGTGATGATGGGCAGGCGGTAGTGCTCCACGGTGGCCAGCTCGTGGCAGTTCATGCGGAAGCAGCCGTCGCCGGTGGTGTGGATGACCACTTTCTCCGGGTTGCCCACCTTGGCGCCGATGGCCGCCCCCAGCCCAAAGCCCATGGTGCCGAAGCCGCCGGAGGTGAGGAGCTGGCCGGGGTAGTCAAAGTGGAAGTGCTGGATGGACCACATCTGATGCTGGCCCACGTCGGTGGCCACGATGGAGTCCTGGGGAGCCAGGCGGCGGATGGTCTCCAACACCTGCTTGGGGGTGAGGGTCTCACTCTCCCGGGGGCGGGAGGGCTCCCGAAGGGGCAGAATGTGTTCCTTCCACTCAGGATGGCTGTACCGGGGCAGACGCTCGTTGAGGAGGGCCAGCACCCGCTTAGCCGAGCCGATGATGTGGTGGTCGGTGAGGACGTTCTTGTCGATCTCCGAGCGGTCAATGTCGATGTGGACGATCTTGGCCTGGCTGGCGAAGGTGTCGGGCTGGAGGGCCACCCGGTCGGAGAACCGGCAGCCCACGGCGATGAGCAGGTCGCACTCGTTGCAGGCCACGTTGCTGGCCTGGGAGCCGTGCATGCCGATCATGCCGGTGGTGAGGGGGTGCCCGCCGGGGAATCCGCCGCCGCCCATGACCGTGATGGCCACCGGGGCGTCCAGCTTTTCGGCGAACTCCTTAAATTCCTTGTCCGCCCGTCCCCGGACCACGCCGCCGCCGCAGATGAGCAGGGGCCGCTCCGACTGGGCGATCATGTCCACCAGGGTGTTGATATCCCCGATGTTGGGTTCGGGGGCCTTCAGGTCGTGGCTGCCGGCCAGGGACCGGAGGCTGCCGCACTTCCGGTTCTCGGTCCAGGGGACGAACTCGTAGTCGATCTCCACGCTGGGGGCAGTGACGTTTTTCAAAAAGTCGATAAGCACCGGCCCCGGCCGGCCGGTGGCCGCCACGGCGAAGGCCTGGCGCATCACGTCGGGGATGGTCTGGGCGTCCCGAACCAGGTAGGTGGCCTTGGTGATGGGCATGGCGATGCCGGTGATGTCTACCTCCTGGAAGGAGTCCTTGCCCAGCAGGGGCTCGGTGACGTTGCAGGTGATAAAGACCACCGGGGAGGAGTCCATATAGGCGGTGGCAATGCCGGTAGTCAGGTTGGTGGCCCCGGGGCCGCTGGTGGCGAAGCACACCCCCACTTTCCCGGTGGAGCGGGCGTAGCCGTCGGCGGCGTGGGAGGCCCCCTGCTCGTGGGAAGTCAATACGTGGTGTATTTTGTCCTTGTAGTTGTACAGCTCGTCATAGAGGTTCAGGATGGTTCCGCCGGGATAGCCGAAGACGGTGTCCACCTCCTGCTCCAGCAGGCACTCCATGATGGCCGCGGTGGCTCTGATTTTCAAATTTTCCCGCCTCCTTTCTGCAATGCGATCACGCCGGTGCGGACCACCTCCAGGATGGAGAAGGGCCGGAGCATGGCCTCGAAGGTGTCGATGCGGTCGGGGGTATCGGACAGCTCCAGGGTGAGGGAGTTGGGAGAGATATCGTCCACCTTGGCCCCCATGATATCGCAGATGGTCATGATATCCTGGCGGGTCTTGTTGGTGGCGTTGACCTTGAGCAGCACCAGCTCCCGGCCGATCATCTTGTCCTCAGGGATGGTGCGCACCTTGATGACCTCAATCAGCTTGTTCAGCTGCTTCTCCACCTGCTCCACCACGCTGTTGCCGCTGTCCACGATGATGGTGATGCGGGAGATGGTGGGGTCGTCGGTGACCCCCACGGCCAGGGAGTCGATGTTGAAGGCCCGGCGGGAGAACAGCCCGGTGATGCGGTTGAGCACGCCGGCCTGGTTCTCCACCAGCACGGAAATGGTCTGTTTCATCTTCTCCCTCCTTTAATCGGTGGTGGCCACGTCCGGGTGGACCTGGCAGATCATGAGGCAGGGGCCTGTCTCTGCCAGGAAGCGGTCAATGGAGGCGTCCAGCTCCTCCTCCTCAAAAACGGTGACGCAGGGGATGCCGTAAGCGGCGGCGATGGTCTCAAAGTCGGGGGAGCCGTCCAGCGACACCCCGAAGGGGCCGTGGTAGGGGGCCCGGCTCTGAATCTGGTGGACCAGCCCCAGGGTGTTATTGCGGAACAGGACGATCTTCAGGTCCATGTTGGCGTATTTTACAGCGGCCAGCTCGTTCATAGCCATCTGGAAGGAGCCGTCGCCGCAGACCACGATGGTCTGCTTTTCCGGCTGGGCCACCTTCACCCCCACCCCGGCGGGCAGGGCGTAGCCCATGGTGCCCAGGCCGCCGCTGGTGAGCAGCCGACCGTGCTTCTGAGGTAAGTATTTGCAGGTGAAGATCTGGTTTTGGCCCACGTCCACACAGACGACGGCGTCGTCGTCCAGCTTTGCCCCCAATTTGCGGATCGCGGTGCCGGGGAACACGGAGCCGGGGCGGCTGGGGAACTGACGGCTCAGCTCGGCCTTTCGGTAGTCGGCCAGCATGGTCCGCCACTCCTCGCAGTCGGGGGCGGTAACGCCTAAGTCCAGAATCTGCCGCAGGATGACCTTCACATCCCCTACCAGGGGGACGGCGGCCTGCATGTTCTTACCGATCTCTGCCGGGTCCACGTCGATGTGGATGGTGGCCATCCGCCGCTGAATCTCGTCGGGTTGGATGATGGCCCGGTCGGCCGCCCGGGTGCCCACCATAATGAGCAGGTCGGACTTAGCCAGGGCCTTGTTGGCGCAGTGGTTGCCGTGGGCCCCAATCATTCCCATGTTCAGGGGGTGGTCGGTGGGTATAATGGAGATGCCCATCATGGTCTTTACCAGTGGGATGCCAGTGTGCTCCACCAGCTCCAGCAGCTCCGCCTGGGCGTCGGCCAGCCAGACGCCGCCGCCGGCGCAGATGATGGGCTGCTTGGCCTTGCCTATGGCCTCCGCCACCCGCTTGATCTGTAAATCGTTGCCCTTTACGCTGGGCTTGTAGCCCCGGATATTTACTGTCTCCGGCCAGTCGAAGGACTTTAGCGTCTGCTCCTGGACGTCGATAGGGATGTCGATGAGCACCGGGCCGGGCCGGCCGGTGGAGGCGATATGGAAGGCCTCCCGGACGACGCGGGGAATCTGATCGGGGTCCTTCACCAGGTAGCTGTGCTTGGAGAAGGGGGCCACCGCGCCGGTGATGTCCACCTCCTGAAAGATGTCCCGGCCAAGAAGGTGGCTGGGCACCTGGCCGGTGATGGCCACCATGGGGATGGAGTCCATGTAGGCGGTGGCGATGCCGGTGATCAGGTTGGTGGCCCCCGGGCCGGAGGTCACCATGCACACCCCCACCTTACCGCTGACCCGGGCGTAGCCCGAGGCCATGTGCCCCGCGTTCTGCTCAGTCCGTACCAGGGTGTAGCCGATCTCAGGGGCGTCCTTTAGGGCATCCACAGCCGGGCAGATGGTGGCTCCGGCGTAGCCGAACATGTGGGTCACGCCCTCCCGCTTTAAGCTCTCGATCAACGCCTGTGCTCCGTTCATGAAACGTCACCTCCATAAAATGCCATAGGAAAATGAAAACGGCCTCGTCCTGAGAAATAGGACGAAGCCGAATACTCCGTGGTACCACCTAAATTCATGGCACTTGGCCATGCACTTATTGCCCCTGTAACGGAGGGTGACCGTTCCAGCCTACTGGGCGTTCCGCCGGTTCAGCCGGACTGCTCACGGGTGAGCTTCGGCGGGAGGTCCTTCACAGGCGCTTACACCAGCCGCGCCCTCTCTTTGCATCCGGACAAGCCTACTATCCCGGTCATCGCTTTTATGATGATTGCTCATTATCTTATCTTATTCATCCCCATTTGTCAATTCCCTTTTTCAGATTTTTCTGAAATGAAAATGTTCCCTTGCCATCCGACGCGCCCATTGAAAAGCCGGGACAGGCCTTTGCCTGTCCCGGTCCTGGGTTAATAGCGCACGGCGCTGGAGTCGGGCTCCCAACTGGGGGTGCCAGGGTTGGCGTTGGTCCCGGTGATATCCCGGGCGGCGTTGCCGATGCCCCGGCCCACGTCCTCTACGGCGTCCCCGGCGCCCCGGACGATGTCCCGGGCGCCCTGGGTCAGGTCCCGGGAGACGGTGCTGCCGTTATTGCCGTAGACACGACCGTCGGTGCCAGCGGCATAGCGGCCGTCGTCAAAATAGGTGGGCTCGTCGTAGATCCGGCCGTTGTAAATGGACTGGCCGCCGTAGCGCCGGCTCACCGTACCGGGCGTGCCCGAGGCGCTCCCGCTGGTGGTGCCGTTATTGACATTGCCGCCAGTGGCGGGGTCCTTGTCGGTGCTGCAGGCTGCCAGTGTCCCCACCAGGGTGAGGGCCAGGGCCAGCGCGGTCAAGCTCTTTTTCATTGTGATCTCCTCCCGCTTCATTTTTACACGGAAGCTCCATCCGCGGTCTAGTATGTGTCCGATTTGTCCCGCTCACTAAGGGAATGGGCGGTCAAATTGGATTTTTTGACCGTTTTTGACGGGAACGTCCCTGGAAATCCCGCGTTTTTTGGAAAAAACTTCGGTGTAATCTCTTGCAATTTCTACGGCAATATGGTATAGTATAACCAGAAAGTAAGTTAGTATGGTAAGAGTGGGGTTGCAGCTCCGCTCTTTTTGATTGAAAAAACCGGCAAAACTCCGGTTTTCAGGAGGCTTGAACCGCTATGGCAAAAGTGACCGACACTGTGGCCGCTCTGGCCCTCCCCGTGGTGGAGAGCGCGGGCTGCAAGCTGTGGGACGTGGAATATGTAAAGGAGGCGGGAAGCTGGTTCCTCCGGGTCTACATCGACAAGGAGGGCGGCGTGTCCATCAACGACTGCGAGGCAATTTCCCGTCCCCTGTCCGACCTGCTGGACCAGGCCGACCCCATCGAGGGCAGCTACACCTTTGAGGTCTCCTCCGCCGGGGCGGACCGGGCGCTGAAAAAGCCAGAGCACTTTGCCGCCTTTCTGGGCGCGGAGGTGGAGATCAAGCTCTACCGTCCCAGGGAGGGCCGAAAGGAATTTGTGGGCGTGCTGAAGGGCTTCCAGGACGGAAACGTCACCCTGGAGATCGATGGCGACCAGACCGTTTTTACCAAACAAGAGATCGCGCTGGTACGGCTGTACCTGCGGGTTTGACTTATTAGGAGGAAAACACCGTGGCAAAGAGAGTGACAAAGAAAAACGTCAACAGCAACGAGATGGACGGCAAGGAGTTCTTCGAGGCCATCCATCAGATCGAGGAGGAGAAGGGGATCAAGCCCGGCTACATGCTGGAGAAGGTGACCCAGGCCCTGCTGTCCGCCTACCGCCGGGACCACGAGGGCGTGGGGGACAACCTGGTCATTGAGGCCAACGAGGAGGCAGGCACCGTCCGGCTGTTCCTGAAAAAGGACATTGTGGAGGAGGTGGACAACCCCGCCACTGAGATCAGCCTGGAGGAGGCCCGGCGCTCTCTGCCCCAGGCCGAGCTGGGGGACACGGTGCGCATGGAGGTGAAGGCCCGGTCCTTTGGCCGCATCGCCGCCCAGACCGCCCGCCAGGTCATCATCCAGGGCATCCGGGAGGCGGAGCAGGGGATGATCTATGACGAGTTCTCCACCAAGGAGCACGAGCTGCTCACCGGTGTGGTCACCCGGATCGACCCCCGGAACGGCGCGGTGTCCCTGCGGCTCCACGCCGGCGACCAGTTTACCGACGCCTATCTGGGCTCCAGTGAGCAGGTGAAGGGCGAACGCTACGTGGAGGGCCAGCGGCTAAAGATTTATGTGGTGGAGGTCCGCCGGGCTACCAAGGGCCCCCAGGTGCTCATCTCCCGCACCCACCCCGGCCTGGTGAAGCGGCTGTTCGAGCTGGAGGTCCCCGAGGTCTACGACGGCACGGTGGAGATCCGCTCCGTGGCCCGGGAGGCCGGCTCCCGTACCAAGATGGCCGTCTGGTCCCCTGACCCCAACGTGGACCCCATTGGCGCCTGCGTAGGGCCCAGAGGCCAGCGTGTAAACACCATCGTGGAGGAGCTCAAGGGGGAGAAGATCGATATCATTCGCTGGTCCGAGGACCCGGCGGAGTATATCGCCGCCGCCCTCTCTCCCGCTGACGTCATCTCGGTGGAGGAGGTTCCCTCCCCTGGGGACACCCGGAGCTGCCGGGTGGTGGTCCCCGACGACCAGCTCTCCCTGGCCATCGGCAAGGAGGGCCAGAACGCCCGCCTGGCCGCCAAGCTCACCGGCTATAAGATCGACATCAAGCCCGAATCCGCCCCTCTGGAGCCCATTGAGGAGCTAATCGCCCGGGCCGAGGCGGAGGCCGCCGAACAGGCCCTGGAGGACGCTATGGCCCAGGCGGAGGAGAACGGAGAGATCCCTGAGGAATAAAGGAGAGAGGACCTTGCCCAAGAAGATACCCATGCGCCAATGCGTTGGCTGCCGGGAGATGAAAGAGAAAAAGTCGCTGATCCGGGTGGTAAAGTCACCGGAGGGCGAGGTGTCCCTGGACTTCAAGGGCAAGCTGCCCGGCCGGGGGGCCTATGTGTGCCCCGACCCCGAGTGCCTGAAGCGGGCCCGGAAGAGCCGGGCCCTGGAGCGTGCCTTCTCCGCCCCCATGCCCGACCAGGTGTGGGTCGGGCTGGAGGAGCAGATGAAGGAGGTGCCCCCTGATGCCTAACGACCCCATCCTCCACCTGCTGGGCCTGGCCAAAAAGGCCGGCCGGCTGGAGATCGGCGAGGAGCCGGTAGGGGCCGCTTGCCGGGCCCGTCAGGCCAAGCTGGTGCTGCTGGCCGCCGACGCCGCCCCCAATACCCACCGCCGGGCCGCCCACTTCGGCGAGGCGGGGAAGGTCCTGTGGCTGGAGACCCCCTTCGCCAAAAGCGAGCTGGGCCTAATCCTGGGCCGGTCCTCCTGCGCCATGCTGGCCCTCACCGACACCGGCTTTTCCGCCGCTATTGTGGAGAAGCTGGCCGCCCGGGACCCGGACAAATACGGTCCCGCCGCCGCCCAGCTGAGAGAGAAGGCTAATCGGGTGCTCCAGCGGCAGAAGGAGCAGCGGCAGCATGAGAAAAATCTCCGCCGGGGCAAGCAGAAGCCCTGGGCCCCTCCCCCTAAGCAGGAGGAGGCCAGTCCCCCCGCCCAGCGGAGCAAACGCCCAGCTAGCGGCCCAGGCGGCCGCCGTCTCACCGGAAAGTTCCGGAAACCCTAGGAGGTGCTTCCATCTATGATGATCAAATATCCCGTCCATAAGCTGGCCAAGGACTTTACCAAGAGCGGCAAGGTTTTGCCCTCTAAAGAGGTCATGGACATTTTGACCCAGTACGGCCATCCCCCCAAGAACCACATGCAGCCCCTCACCGATGAGGAGCTGTCCATCGTGTTCGAGCATCTGACCCAGCACAATCAGATTGATTCCATTGAGCAGGTCTATGCCGACGTCTACCACGAGCCGGAGGCCGCCCCCAAGAAGGAGGAGGCCAAGCCCGCCGCTTCCCAGGGGGAGAAGAAGGAGGCCAAGCCCGCTCAGGGACAGAGTGCCAAGCCCGCCGCCCCCCAGGGCGGACAGCAGAGCCAGCAGCCGGCCAAGCCCGCAGTCCAGCAGCCCGCGTCCCGCGTTCCCGCCAAGAAGGTGGTGGATACCCGGGGCGGCCCGGCGGTCAACCTGGACAAGTACGACGAGCGGCTGGAGAACTTCACCGACCAGCGCCGGCAGGATGTGCGGGGCGGCAAGCAGAAGATTCAGCAGAAGAGCCAGCAGCGCCGCCAGCAGGGCGGCCGGGGCCCGTCGGGTAAGCGCCGCCAGGAGGAGCAGGACCGCCTGCGCCGCCTCCAGCTGGAGATTGCCAAGAAGGCCCCTGTCAAGGTGCTCATCCCCGACGAGATCGGGGTGGGCGAATTGGCTTCCAGAATGAAGAAAACCGGAGCGGAAGTCGTGAAATGCCTCATCAAGAACGGGGTCATGGCCTCTCTCAGCGACATTATCGACTTCGACACCGCCGCCATCATCGCCGAGGAGATGGGCTGCAAGGTGGAGAAGGAAGTGATCGTCACCATCGAGGAGCGCCTCATCGACACCGCCGAGGACAAGGAGGAGGACCTGGTGGGCCGGGCCCCCGTGGTGGTGGTCATGGGCCACGTGGACCACGGCAAGACCTCCCTCCTGGACTATATCCGCAGCGCCAATGTCACCGCCGGCGAGGCGGGCGGCATCACCCAGCACATCGGTGCCTATCAGGTGGACGTGAAGGGCAACCCCGTCACCTTCCTGGACACCCCCGGCCACGAGGCCTTTACCGCCATGCGGGCCCGGGGCGCCATGATCACCGATATCGCCATCCTGGTGGTGGCCGCCGACGACGGCATCATGCCCCAGACCATCGAGTCCATCAACCACGCCAAGGCGGCCAACATCCCCATCATTGTGGCCATCAACAAGATGGATAAGCCCACCGCCAACCCCGACCGGATCATGCAGCAGCTCACCGAGTACTCCCTGGTGCCGGAGGAGTGGGGCGGCGAGACCATCATCTGCCCCATCTCCGCCAAGACCGGCATGGGCATCGACAAGCTGCTGGAGATGGTGGTGCTCACCGCCGAGGTCCAGGAGCTGCGGGCCAACCCCAACCGCACCGCCCACGGCGCGGTCATCGAGGCCCGGCTGGACAAGGGCCGGGGCCCGGTGGCTACCCTGCTGGTGCAGAACGGTACCCTGAAGCAGGGCGACGTGATCATCGCCGGCACCGCTGTGGGCCGTGTCCGGGCTATGACCGACGCCCGGGGACAGAAGCTCACCGAGGCTGGCCCCTCCGTCCCCGTGGAGATCATCGGTATGGGCGAGGTACCCGGGGCCGGCGACGACTTCCACGCCGTGGCCGACGAGCGCATGGCCCGGGAGCTGGTGGAGCAGCGCAAGACCGAGCGGAAGGACGCCCTCACCAGCAATGTGGGCAAGGTCACCCTGGAGGACCTGTTCAGCCAGATCCAGGCCGGGGAGATGAAGAACCTTAACGTCATCGTCAAGGCCGACGTCCAGGGCTCCGCCGAGGCGGTGAAGGCCTCCCTGGAGAAGCTGTCCAACGAGGAGGTCCGGGTGCGGGTCATCCACTGCGCCGTGGGCGCCATCAGCGAGAGCGACGTGATGCTGGCCTCCACCTCCGGGGCCATCATCGTGGGCTTCAACGTCCGCCCGGACAACAACGCCAAGGACTCCGCCGCCCGCATGGGGGTGGACATGCGGATGTATCGGGTCATCTACGACGCCATCAACGAGATCGAGGCGGCTATGAAGGGTATGCTGGCCCCCAAGTTCAAGGAGGTGGACCTGGGCCGGGCCGAGGTGCGCAACGTGTTCCGCATCACCGGCGTGGGCATGGTGGCCGGCTGCTATGTGCTAGACGGCAAGATGCAGCGCAACGCCCAGATGCGCCTGCTGCGGGACAACATCGTCATCTACGACGGCGCCATCGCCTCCCTCCAGCGTTTCAAGGACAGTGTGAAAGAGGTGGCCGCCGGCTACGAGTGCGGCATCACCTTCGAGAAATTCCAGGACATCAAGGAGGGCGACATCATCGAGGCCTTCCTCATGGAGCAGATCGAGGTCTAAAAAGGAGGGGCCGCCGCAGGCGGCCGGCCAAACCGCGGCCCAACAAAGCGGGCGCAGTTTGGAGAGGACGAGCAGCGAAATGAGCGAGCCTTGCCCGAAGGGCGAGGCGAGGGATATGGAGCTTGCAAGGACGAGACCGACGGGGCGGGCGCTTTCGCCCGCCCCGCTTTGCTTACGGAGGAAGAGAATGAGCCGTGTCTATGTGTTGGCGGCCGACAGGGAGCTGCCTGAGCTGGAGCCGCTGCACTACTACCGCCAGGCGGTGGACGAACTGGGCTGGCCCATGAAGCCTTTCCGGTATGAATTTGTAATGGAAAAAGAAGAAACTGACCTGGTGAATCTGCGGGCCTATCTGACGGAAAACTTCTCTTCGGGAGAGGTTTTGGAGCTGTGGAGCGCCTGGCTGAGCGGCGACGTAAATAAAAAGTGCCCGCCTCGGTACCGGGGCAGGCTGGCGGATTTTGACCTTGAGGTGCTGGAGCAGTTTCTGTCTGCGAAAGAAATTTGTTTCGATATTACGGTTTAAGAGGAGAAGTACAATGGCAAGCAATCGAATCGGACGCATCAACGAGGAGGTCCAGCGGGAGCTGGCCGCCCTTATTCCCAACGTGAAGGACCCCCGGGTGACGGGGATGATCTCGGTGACGGCGGTAGACGTGACCCCGGACCTGAAATTCGCCAAGGTCTATATCTCGGTGCTGGACAAGGGGGACAGCGACCAGGTGCTCAAGGGGCTGAAGTCGGCCGCCGGCTATCTCCGCCGGGAGCTGGGCCGGGCGCTGAACCTGCGACATACCCCAGAGCTCACCTTCTTCCGGGACGACTCCATGGCCAAGGGGGCCCACATCCTGGAGATGCTCCGCAACCCCGAAGTAGTCAAGCCGGCCAACCCGGCCAACGAGCACATTATTCTGGAGGACGAGGAATGAACACCATCACCACAGCCCAGGCGGCTGAATTTCTCCAAGCCCGCGACGGCTATCTGATCCTGACCCACGTCCGCCCCGACGGCGACACCATCGGCTGTGCCGCCGGACTGTGCCGGGCTCTGCGGCAGATGGGCAAAACCGCCTATATTCTGGAAAATCCGGAGATCACAGAGCTGTTTACTGATTATGCCGAAGGGTTGACAATAAAGAGTGGATTTGTCGCCGATACCGTAATTTCGGTTGACATTGCTGCCCGTTCTCTCTTTCCGGACCCGGCAAAACCCTATCTGGACCGGGTGGACCTGGCCATCGACCACCACCCCTCCCAGGAGTTCTTTGCCAAAGCCACCTGTCTGGACAGCAGCAAGGCGGCCTGCGGCCAGATCGTCTATGAGATCGTGAGGCAGCTTGCCCCCATTACCCCGGACATCGGCGAGGCCCTGTATGTGGCAATTTCCACCGACTGCGGCTGCTTCCAGTACAGCAACACCGACGCCGATGTCCACCGCACTGCCGCCGAGCTGATGGAGAGCGGCTTCGATCCCTACCCGGTGAACCGGAAGTTCTTCCGTACCAAGACCTTCAAGCGCCTCAAGCTGGAGGGTCTGCTCACCGCCGGGATGGAGTTGCGGGACGGCGGCCAGACCGCCCTGGTTTTCCTCACCCGGGCTATGATTGACGAGGTGGGGGCCAGCGAGCGGGACATGGACGACATCTCCGCCTTTGTGGGCCAGATCGAGGGGGTCAAAAACGGCGTTACCCTGAAAGAGACGACCGACGGCCACGTGAAAATTTCCCTGCGCACCGACCCCGGCGACCTGAACGCCAGCAAAGTCTGCGCCCTGCTGGGGGGCGGCGGCCACGCCGCCGCCGCTGGAGCCATGCTGGAGGGCAGTATGGAGGCGGTTCGTCGGGCCGTCATCGACGCTATGGAGCAGGTGCGCCAGGAGTGACGCGCCCTCGCCGGGCGGGCGTTCCTTTCTTGAAAGAAAGGAACCGAAAGAACTTTACCGCAAAACTTCGTTTTGCTTTGGGGGGGGTCATCTCTATGCCAAGCGGGATTCTTATTATAGACAAGCCAGCCGGCTGGACCTCCATGGACGTATGCGCCAAGCTGCGGGGGATCTTTCACGAGAGGCGGGTGGGACACGGGGGCACCCTGGACCCCATGGCCACCGGCGTGCTGCCCGTGTTCATCGGCCGGGCCACCCGGGCGGTGGAGTTTGCGGAGAAATCCGATAAGGAATACGCCGCCGAATTAAAGCTAGGTGTTATCACCAATACTCAGGACATCTCCGGAGAGGTCCTGGAGAAGCGGCCAGTCTCTGTCAACCGGGAGGAGCTGGAGCAGGTACTGGAGAACTTCTGGGGGGATATCCTCCAGGTGCCCCCCATGTACTCCGCCATCAAAATCAATGGCAAGAAGCTCTACGAGCTGGCCCGGAAGGGCCGTGAAGTAGAACGGCCTGCCAGGCCGGTGACGATCAAATCCCTGGAACTGGTGGAACAGCAGGCAAAAGACCTTTACACCATCCGGGTGCGCTGTTCCAAGGGGACCTACATCCGGACCCTCTGCCACGACATCGGCCAGGCCCTGGGCTGTGGGGGGTGTATGGCCTCTCTGCGGCGGACCATGGCCGCCGGCTTTACTTTGAATGACAGTGTTCCCCTGGAACAGGTGCAGCTGGCGGAGGACCCAAACGCCCTGCTGCTTCCGGTGGACTGCTTTTTCGATGACAGGCCGGTGTTTGTGCTGAAAAGCGCCGAGGCGGAGAAAAAGGTCCGCAACGGAATGACCGCCGTACTGCCTGATCTGGCCCCCGGGGAGTACCGGGTCTACGGCCGGAACGGGGAATTTCTGGCCCTGTGCCGGGCCCAGGGCGGCAGGCTGAGCACCATCAAGAGCTTTTTCGAGGTGTAATATCCGATGGAGAAACAACGTAGAGTTATCGCCCTGGGCTTTTTCGACGGGGTGCATCTGGGCCACGGGGCGCTGCTCCGGCGGGTGAGCGAGACAGCGGGCCATCTGGGCGCTGTCCCGACAGCCTTTACCTTCGACAAGAGCCCCACCGCCGTCATCACCGGGCAGAATGTCCCCCTGCTGTCCACCGTGGATGACCGCATCCTCCTGATGCGGGAGTGCTACGGCATCCGGGAGGTGGTGGTGGCCCCCTTTGACGCCATGCAGCGCATGGACTGGGAGGATTTTATCACAAAATACCTGGTGGAGGAGCTGGGGGTCGTCCATGTGGTGGCCGGCCACGATTTCCACTTCGGCTACATGGGCAAGGGCAACCCAGACCGGCTGCGCGCCAAGTGCGCCCAGCTGGGGGTGGGCTGCGACATCATCCAGAAGGTGGAGCAGGACGGCATCACCATCTCCTCCACCTACATCCGTACCCTGGTGGCCCAGGGGGAGATGGAGCGGGCGGCCCAATTTTTGGGCCACCCCCACATCCTGACCCAGAAGGTCACCCGGGGCAAGGGCATCGGCCACTCCACCCTGGGTTTTCCCACCGTCAACCTTCAGGTGCCCGAGGGGGTGATTATCCCCGCCTTCGGGGTGTACGCCACCCAGGTGTGGTTCGACGGGGAGGTCCGGTCGGCGGTCACCAATGTGGGTGTCCGGCCCACGGTGGCGGACAATGACGGCCGGGTGACGGTGGAGGGCTTTATTCTGGATTTCGACGGCGACCTCTACAGCCACCAGGTGCGCATGGAGTTCCACAAGCGGCTGCGGGGGGAGCGGAAGTTCCCTTCCATGGAGGCCCTGGCAGAGGAGATCAGGCGGAACGCGGAACAGACCAGAGCGTTTTTTGGAGGGTAACGGCCTATGGGAGTTTTCCATCTGCTGCACCACGAACACCAGGCCCGATATGACAAGATGTTCCCCTATCTGTGGGCCTACGCGGGACTGCTGGCCCTGGCCGGCCTGCTTTTCGGGGTGACCGGCCATGAGGACATCCTCCACGGGCTGTACACCATTGTCACCACCGAGGACGCCCTCATCACCGACTATGTGCTGGTGGCCGGACCTGGGGCGGCGCTGGTGAACTCCGCCATCGTCACCGCCATCAGCATCTGCGTGCTCTACGCCGCCAGGGACACCCTCAACGGTATGACCCTGGTGGAGATGGGTCTGATGTCGGGCTTCTCCCTCTTCGGCAAAAATTTTGTGAACATTTGGCCCATTCTGGCCGGGACTTGGCTGTATACTAAGCTGCGCCGACAGCCGGCGGCGGGCAACATCGGCATCGGCCTGATGGCCACCGCCCTGGCCCCCATTGTCAGCTATATCGCCCTGGACAACGGCTGGGGCGGCCCCGTGGAGGGGGTGCTGGTGGGGCTGGCCATTGGCTTTATCATGCCTCCTCTGGCCACCTATACATACCGCATCCAGAACGGGATGAACCTGTACAATGTGGGCTTCGCCTGCGGACTGGTGGCCCTCATCTGTGTGCCTCTGATGGCCTCCCTGGGGGCCGACCCCACCACCTACTACCGCTGGGCGGAGGGCTACAACCTCCAGTTCGGCGTTATGCTGGCGTCGCTGTGCGTCTTGCTGATCGTCGGCGGGCTGTTTTTCGCACATAAGCCCGTCTGGGCGGCCTGGGCGGGCTACCGGAGGCTGCTCCAAACCAGCGGCCGGGCCCCCAGCGACTACCTGCGTATGTTCGGCCCCGCCCCGGTAGTCATCAACGCTGGGGTCAACGGGCTGATCGGTATGGCCTATATCCTGGCCTCCGGCGGCGACCTGAATGGCCCCACCGTGGGGGGCATCCTCACCATTATGGGCTTCTCTGCCTTCGGCAAGCACGCCTTCAATATCCTGCCCGTCATGGGCGGAGTAGCCCTGGGCAGCGTGGTGATGGACTGGTCCCTCACCGACTCCGCTGTCCAGCTGGCCTGCCTGTTCTGTACTACCTTGGCCCCCATCTCAGGCTACTTTGGATGGGGCTACGGGGTGCTGGCCGGCTTCCTCCACTCCTCGGTGGTGCTGTACACCGGCTCCCCCGTGGCGGGGATGAACCTGTATAACAACGGCTTTTCCGGCGGGCTCATCGCCATCGTCCTCTATCCCACCATCATGGCCATCGCCCGCCACCGCAAGCCGGTGCTCCAGGAGGAGGACTACTTCGACCAGCTGGAGGGCGACCGGCCCGTCATCCCGCCTGACCCCCGCACTATAAAAGAGGAGGAATGACAAAAACCGGACCGCTGTGCCGCGGTCCGGAGAGGGTTGCTGTATAAAAAATTCGCCGCGAACGATATACGGCATCCCACGTAGAACCAAACCGCAACCCAGCACAGCGGTTGCGGTTTGGAGAGGAGGAGCAGCGGAATGAGCGCGCTCTGACTTTTGAAAAAAGTCGGAGCAAGCGATATGCAGCTTGCTCCGACGTGGTGACCCGTCGGGGACTCGAACCCCGGACCCACGGCTTAAAAGGCAGTTGCTCTACCAACTGAGCTAACGGGTCAGATATGCAATTTTCGGCAATTAAATACGAACCTCGTTTCCGGCTGACGCCGGGCAGTTGCTCATCTCGCCGCCAAGAGCCGCCGCTTCGCGGCGGTTGCGGCTCGAAACTCCCGCCTGCGGGCGGGTGTACCAACTGAGCTAACGGGTCAGATATGCAGATTTTGAAAGCCAAATGCGGACCTTAAGGGGCCGCACAGTGATTTTAAGGGGTGGCCGCCTGCGGCGGCCTGGCAGGGATGGCTGGACTCGAACCAGCGAATGAGGGAGTCAAAGTCCCTTGCCTTACCACTTGGCTACACCCCTATCTGCGAAGAAAGGAGGGGGCCGGAGCAGAAGCTCCGGCCCTGCCGCCTCTAATGTGGGGTGGGTAAAGGGACTCGAACCCTCGACACCCGGAACCACAATCCGGTGCTCTAACCAACTGAGCTACACCCACCATATTACTGATGATCTGGCCGCGCCCGGAGCAGGCTGGCACGCCTGGAGGGACTCGAACCCCCGGCCCACTGCTTAGAAGGCAGTTGCTCTATCCACCTGAGCTACAGGCGCATCTTTCGTCCCCGCCCAAATCGGAGCCCAGCGCAGCGGGTCCGATTTGGAAAGGAGCCGCTGCGGAATGAGCGAGCTTTCGCCGCAAGGCGGAAGCGAGGGATATGGAGCTTGTGGCGACGTGGAGCGGGTGATGGGAATCGAACCCACGCGACCAGCTTGGAAGGCTGGGATTCTACCATTGAACTACACCCGCATGGTGCTCCCTCTCACATCAGCTAATGGATATTACCACATTTTTGCCGGGCTGTCAATGGGGGCAGATAGTGCTCGGTCTGGGTGATGCACCGGGGGTTGCGGCAGACGGGTGCGGTGCCGATCTCCACCGTCTCGGTGCGCTCCAGCCGGGGCTGGTTGGCCAAATCGGCCAGCAGGGACATCCGGGCGAACATGCCGTACCGGGCCTGCTGGAAATAGGTGGCCCGGGGGTCGTCGTCCACATCCACGGTGATCTCGTCCACCCGGGGCAGGGGGTGCATCACCAGCATCTTCTCCTTGGCCCGCTCCAGCTTCCGGCGGGTGAGGATGTACACCCCCTTGTTTCGCTCGTACTCCAGGGGGTCCACGAACCGCTCCCGCTGGATGCGGGTCATGTACAGCACGTCCAGTTGGGGGATGACCGCCTCCAGGCCGGTGACCTCGGTGAAGGGCATCCCGTTCTCCTGCATAAAGGCGCGCACATACTCGGGCACGGCCAGCTCCCGGGGGGAGATGAGGAAGAACCGGATGTTCTCAAATTTGGCCAGGGCCTTGATGAGGGAGTGGACGGTGCGGCCGTTTTTCAGGTCGCCGCACAGGCCCACGGACAGGTCGTCCACGTGCCCCAGCAGGCGGGTGATGGTGGTCAGGTCGGCGGTGGTCTGGGTGGGGTGCATGTGGCCGCCGTCGCCGGCGTTGACCACGGGTACATGGGAGTACAAGGAGGCGGCCTTAGCCGCCCCCTCCCAGGGGGTGCGCATGACGATCACGTCGGCGTAGCCGGAGACCATTTTGACGGTATCCTTTAAGGTCTCACCTTTGGCCACCGAGGAGGAATTGGGGTCGGCAAAGCCAAAGACCGTCCCGCCCAGGCGGAGCATGGCGGTCTGGAAGGAGAAATTGGTGCGGGTGGAGGGCTCATAAAAGAGGGAGGCCATCACTTTCCCTCGGCAGGCGTCGATATATTTGCTCGGGTCGTCCATGATTTTACTGGCCCGGGCGTAGAGCTCGTCCCACTCCTGTCGTGTCAGGTCCCCAAAGTCGATCAAATGCCGCATTCCATCTTCCCCTCTCTTTTTCTCTCGCTATCCTACCATAAAGCGGCAGCTTGCGCAAGCAAAGAAGTTACAATTTAGCAGGTGTTTTTCTGGAGAGGTTTTTGTTTTTTACATGATTCACTCCAGTGCAACTAATTGCACTGGACATTTTACATCTGTACAGTTTATATGTTTGACGTATAATGGGAGCAAATAGCGGAATGCACAATTGAAATAGAGCAAAAGGTGGGAGTGCTATGCCATTTCAAATTAGGCAGAACAAAAGAGAAACAGAGCGCATTTATAAGTCGCTGTATTTGCCCAAAACACTTGTTTCACAAATCAACCGTATTGCCTGTGACAACAGCACGAGTTTTAATAACATAGTCATCAGTATGATTGAATCTTGTTTGAAAGAGGAATAGAACTGACCCCCATTCCGCCCCAAAGAACTTTACGCTCCGTCTTGAATCCTGGCGGAGGCTATGCTACAATAGAACCATCACCCGCCATGCGCGGACAGAAAGGAAGTCATTCCCATGTTCAGGATGAAAAGCCGGCTGCTGGCCGGCGCGCTGTGTGTTATGCTGGCGGCTATGCTGATCGTGCCTGCCGCCGCCCACGGCTGTCACGGCGGACGGGGACACCACGGCGGATACAGGCAGAGTGTCCAGACCACGGTGACTGTCTGTCCCTATGAGGACTGCACTCAGACGGGCCGGCACACCCACGACGGCGTAACCTACTGCGGCTACGGCCACGGCAGCGGAGTGTGCGACGGCACCTGTCTGGCTCTGTGCCCCTACGAGGACTGCACTGAGGTGGGCCGCCACACCCACGACGGCGTGACCTACTGCGGCTACTGCCACGAGGCCGGCTACTGCGACGGGACCTGCCGGGCCCTGTGTCCCTACGAGGACTGCACTGAGGTGGGCCGCCACACCCACGATGGCGTGACCTACTGCGGCGCAAACCACGACTGCGGCTACTGCGACGGCACCTGCGCCGCCGTCGTCCCCCGTGGACACGGCTGCGGCCGCTGGGCCTGATCTCAAGTATAAAACCCCTCCGATCTCACACCCTAACGGGGAGAAAGGTTGGGGTTTTTTTGTTGTGGTTTTGGAGCTTTATGGTATATGGCTTTGCCGGCTTCCTGCTGGAGGTGGCCTTTGCCCACCTGACAGGGGGGCGGGCCGACCGGAAGGGACTGCTGGTGCTCCCCCTGTGCCCGGTGTACGGGGTAGGGGCCTGCCTCATTCTGGCCCTGCCCCAGTGGGTGGATGACCGCCCCTGGGCCCTGTTCCTGCTGGGCGCTCTGGCCGCCACAGCGGCGGAGTATCTGGCCGCCCTCTGGCATGAGAAGGCGCTGGGGGTGTCCTTCTGGAACTACGATGGCCTGCCCGGCAATCTGCACGGGCGGGTGTGTCTGCCCTTCTCCCTGGCCTGGGGTGTGTTGTCTCTGGGGCTGGTGTACCGGGTCCACCCGGTCGTGGCCCCCTGGCTGGCCCGGATTCCCGCCCCGGTGGGCTGGGCAGCGCTGGCCACCCTGCTGGCTGACGCCCTGTTCACCGCCGCCGCCCTCCGGGGCACCGGGGACACCGCCAGCCTGCGGTGGTATGAGCGGTAAAAAATGACCGCCGGCTTGACGCCGGCGGTCGTTTTGGCTTACTCCTCGTAATCGTCGTACTCGTCGATGTGAGCGGAGCGCTGGAGCTTCTCCCTGGCGCCCCCCACCAACTCGGCCAGGCAGTCCCAGTAGGCGATGACGGCACACACAGCGGCGGCGGCGGCCAGGGACAGGGCCACGATCTTCAGGACAAAGCGGGCAACTTTCATGGTGGTACCTCCTATGAAAAACTGTTGTCCTCAGTTTACACGATGACGGGAGAAATTACAATCGTTTTTGGGAAATTTAATTTATTTTTCTGTACCGCACACCCGCCTCCGGTGTGACGCCCCGCTGCTCCATCAGCTGCTCCACAGTGACAAAGCAGTAGCCCCGGGCCAGCAGAGTGTCTACGATCCGCAGGGCCGCCTGGGCGGAGCTGGGGAAGAGGTCGTGGAGCAGGATGATGTCCCCGTCGGAGGCGTGTTCCACCACGGCGGCCACTACCCGATCGATGTCGTCGTCCTTCCAGTCCTCCGGGTCCACCGACCAGAGGATCACCGGGCCGCCGCACCAGCTTTCCGAGGTCTTGTCCAGAAGCCCGTAGGGAGGGCGGAGCCAGTAGTCCCCTTCGCCGGCCAGTTCGGTGATAAGGGCCCGGGTCCTGCCCACCTGGAGGTCGAAGTCCTGCCGGGACAGCCCCTTCAGCTTCACGTGGTCATAGGTGTGGATGCCGATCTGGTGGCCCTGGTTGGCCATGCGGCGCACCAGGTCCTCGTTGCCCGGGATGCGGCTGCCCACTAGGAAGAAGGTGGCGGGCACCTCCCGCAGCTCTAGGCCGTCCAGCAGAGGGCCGGTGGTGGAGGAGCGGGGGCCGTCGTCGAAGGTGAGTGCCACCAGAGGCGGGCCGTCCAGTGTTACTTGGGCCGGGGCGTCCGTCTGCCGGACCGGCTCCGGAGCCGGGAGCATCAGAACAAGTCCCAGTACACACAAAAAAACCCCGAATTTTCTCCACTTCACCGCCGCCGCCTCCTGACATGTTTGCTGTCAGTATGTGCGGCAATGCGGAAATCTTCCCATGAAAAATTTGTTTTTAGCAGAGGCATAAAAATGCTCCCCCTTTCGGGGGAGCACAGAATTTTACAGCTTGGACAGCAGCTCCTTGCGCAGGTCCTCGTAGCCGGGCTTGCCCAGCAGGGCAAACATGTTCTTCTTATAGGCCTCTACGCCGGGCTGGTTGAAGGGGTTGACCTCCAGCAGGTGGCCGGACAGGCCGCAAACATACTCGAAGAAGTAGATCAGGTAGCCCACGCTCTGCTCGCTGATCTTGGGCATCTCGATGAGCACGTTGGGCACGCCGCCGTCCACATGGGCCAGGATGGTGCCCCGCATGGCCTGCTCGGCCACAAAGGCCAGGGGCTTGCCGGACAGGAAGTTCAGGCCGTCCACATTGGCGGGGTCATCGGGGATCTTATACTCACCCTCGGGGGCAAAGCTGACCACCGTCTCGAACATCAGGCGCTCGCCGTCCTGGATATACTGGCCCATGGAGTGCAGGTCGGCGGTGAACTCCACGCTGGCAGGGAACAGGCCCTTGCCGTCCTTGCCCTCGCTCTCGCCGTAGAGCTGCTTCCACCACTCAGCGAAGAAGCGGAACCGGGGCTCGTAGCCGGCCAGCACTTCGATGGCCTTGCCGGACTGGTACAGGCCGTGACGGGCGGCGGCATACTGCCAGGCGGGGTTGTCCAGACCGGGGGCGGACAGCTCCTCCATGGCCTGGCGGGCGCCGCCCATGAGGGCCTCGATATTCACGCCGGCTACAGCGATGGGCAGCAGGCCCACGGCGGTGAGGACGGAGAACCGGCCGCCCACGTCGTCGGGCACCACGAACTCCTCGTAGCCCTCGGCGTCAGCCAGGCCCTTCAGAGCGCCCCGGGCCTTGTCGGTGGTGGCGTAGATGCGCTCCTTGGCCCCCTCCTTGCCGTACTTCTTCTCCAGCAGGCCCTTGAAAATGCGGAAGGAGACCGCGGGCTCGGTGGTGGTGCCCGACTTGGAGATGACGTTCACCGAGAAGTCCCGATCGCCGATGAGCTCCAGCAGCTCCAGCAGAGCGTCGGTGGACAGGCCGTTGCCGGCGAAGAAGACGTCGGGGGTGTCCTTCTTCTTCAGGTTGTAGTTGTTGGACTTGATCACCTCGATGACGGCCCGGGCCCCCAGGTAGGAGCCGCCGATGCCGATCACCACCAGCACCTGAGACTGCTGCTGGATCTTCTTGGCTGCCGCCTGAATGCGGGCGAACTCCGCCTTGTCATAGTCCCGGGGCAGATACACCCAGCCGGTGAAGTCGCCGCCGGGGCCGGTGTGGGTGGACAGCATCTGGGCCGCCTTGGACAGACGATCCTCCCGGGAGGTCACATAGTCCTCGGGGAGAAAGCCGCTGAGCTTGGAAAGATCAAGTTTTAACATGGAACATTCCTCCTTTGAAAGAATGGGATCGCACCTGTTCTCTATTATAACACACTCCGCTCCGCTTTTCATCGAAAATTTTGAATTTCCTTCCGTAATGGATTTTTTCTGGATTTTATGAAAAAATCAGAATTTACTATTGACAAACCACACTCTCGTCAGTATAATAACTTTTGCTGTTTGGACGATTAGCTCAGCTGGTAGAGCATCCGCTTGACGTGCGGGAGGTCACAGGTTCAAGTCCTGTATCGTCCACCATGAAAACCGCTCTTTTCGAGAGAAAAGAGCGGTTTTTCTTAACTTTTTCGGCGATTTTAGGTGAGACGCCTGCCCGTCTTTTTTCACTGACCACACATTTGGCCACAGACAGGGGAAAAAATCGCCCTCTGGGAAGTCTTGTCCCAAAGGAAAACGTAGTTACAACGTGTTGACATTTCTGGCTTTTGGATTATACTATTAGCTGAAAGGAGTTGATGATATGGAGCCTGTCAACGTGACTGCGGCACCCAAAACCGCGACATTTCAAATGCGGATCAATCCAGAGGTCAAACAGCGTGTTGAGGCAATTTATGCGCGACAGGGACTGACGTTTACCGATGCGGTGAATATATTTATTCAGCAATCTTTGAATATGGAGGGGCTTCCGTTTCTGGCGTCACCTGAAAATGAGGCGTATATGAAAGCCAAAGCGATGCGCCGCTTGATGACCGAGGTACAGAAGGGATGGGACTCTGCGGAAGAAAGCGGCTGGGTTTCTGAGGAGGATGCCCATCGGTTTCTCGAGGTAGAGGAATGAAACTGCGTTATACGCCCGAGGCTATCTCTGATCTACAGGAAATCAAGCGCTATATCAAAAACACCCTGCATAATCCAACCGCCGCCCTGCGTATTTCAAAGGCGATTTTAGCCGCTTGTTCATCCTTAAAATCATTTCCGAAAATGGGCATGAGTATTGAAAGCAAAACCGGGTTTGAGACAGATCTTCGTATGCTGATCTGCGAGAGCTGGGTTGCGGTATATCGTATTGAGGACGAATCCGGTATGATATCTGTTGCCCGTATCATGGACGCAAGGCAGGACTATATGCGTATTTTGTTCGGTGAAATAGACTTTGTGCCAACAATAGAAGAAAATGGGGATAAAGATCATCAGCCTGGACCTGTAATGACCAAGTGAATGAGCCATTCAGATAACAAGAAGCCATTCGTTTTTACGGATGGCTTCTTTAAGGGCTAATTATAGAGTAAAGTCGCAGTTATTCCGTTTCAGGTTGTCTGCAATACGCTGGCATATAGAGGACGATTTTCCCCAAAATGATTTTATCACGGGGTTCGATAAAGCAGCACCTCATCTTTCTCGATCATATCCAAAAAGTCTTGGTCGGAGGACTCGCTTGTCACTAAATCGACTGGACGCTCCAAGGCATCCTCCACAGACAGACGGAAACCGCAGATTTGGAACAGAGACCTTAGTTTGCCTTTTTCAATTTTCAAATCAATATCGCTGTCATCGGTAGCTGTGCCCTTGGAGTAAGAACCAAACAGGGAAACACTTTGAACCCCATGCTGCTGCGCAATCGGGGCAATTCTATTCCGCAATTCCTCAATTGTATATTGACCAGCCATGACCACGGGCCTCCTTTCTGTACTGTCATCTTAATTATATTATACCAGAACACTTCACCTATTACAACAAAAAAGGTGGGCTGATTGTTTCAGCCCGCCCTTTTCTGTGTGCGCAGGTCAGCAATTTCCGCCTTCATCTGCACAATCAGTTGAGCCAGCTTCTTCTCACATTCCTCTTCGGTTGGGGCGTAGATGTTCCGGGCCATACGTTTCCCGTTGACTTTGGGTGAATATCGTCCCTCCCATAGATGGTCACTGATCTGCGTGACGCAGCCCGTCCCTGGTTTGCGGTATTTTCCTTTGACGGCCTGAAAGGTAGTTCTGGCGTGCTTTTTCGAAGCTTCCGGTTCCGGCTGAGATTCCACCCTTGCAATGGCCCGGTCAATCTTCGCCGCTGCCGACTGCCGCATCTCGTCGGTGACGTGGGCGTAGACATTCAGCGTTGTGGCGCTGGAGACATGGCCAATGACAGCGGACAGGGTCTTGATGTCCATTCCATGTTCCAGGGCGTTGGTGGCAAATGTGTGCCTGAGGTCATGGAAACGGACGTGCTTACAGCCTGCCCGTTCCAGAACAATGGCCAGCTTTTTTCGGACCGCTGTGGGGTCCAAAGGGGAATCCTCTTTTTTAGGTGAAGGGAACATCCACCGGGAATTGATGTTCTGCCGATAGTTTTTCAGGATTTCCAGAACTGCTGTTGGGAGAATGACGGTCCGAGTGGAGGATTTGGTCTTGGGGTGGGTGACGGTCAGCGCTCCTTTCACCCTTTGCACCTGCCGCTCGATCCGCAACTGTCCCGTCTGAAAGTCCAGATCATCCCACTGGAGGGCCAGCAACTCCCCGCGCCGCAGCCCGGTAGACAGCTCCAGCACGAGCAACTCATAACAGTCATTCTCTTTCGCCTGGATCAGCAACCTCTGCATCTCTTCCTGGGTCAGCACCTGCATCTCCTTGGGATGGGTCGTGGGCACTTTGCAGGCGAGGGCGGGATTTTTCAAGATCAGCCCCTGGGCCACCGCCCTGTCCAGCGCCACCCGGCAGGTCACATGGCAGCTTTTCACCATGCGGTCCGAGAGACCGGGGCCGTATTCCTCTGTGCGCAGGAGCCGCCCGCCCTGTTTGAGCTGGATATAGAACTGCTGGAGGTCGCCGGGGGTGAGTTTAGCCAGCGGGATATGCCCCAGCTCCGGGATGATGTGCTGGTAGATGCGATTTTCATAGTCCGCCTGGGTCTTGGGTCGGATCGCCGGCTTGCACTCTGTTTGATACCAGCGGTCCATCCAAGCCCCGAAGGTCATATCCGCCTTGGGCCGTTCCGGTTCAGCACCCCTGATGCTGTCCCGAAGCGCCTTGAGCTTTGCCTCACACTCCCGTTTGGTCTTAGCCAGCACATTTTTTGTCTTAGGCAGACCCTTCTCATTGCGGCCAATGACATACCGGCCCTCCCAGCGGCCATCCTTCCTCTTATGGATGCTGCCGTTTCCTCGGCTGCTCTTTCGTTTTGCCATAAGCTCACCCCCCTTAGAGAATATCCTGTATGAAATCGCCCACGACTTGGGCGGCACGCTTTTGCATATCGCCTGTGACGTGGGCGTAAGTGTCCAGGGTAAAGCTGGCCTTGGTGTGCCCCAGAATACTGGACAAGGTTTTAGCGTCCACCCCGCCGGCCAGTGCATGGGTCGCGAATGTGTGACGGAGGTCATGAAATCTGATGCTGGGCAGTCCGGCTTCCATCAGAATCTTTTTCAGTTTCCGGTAGGCTCCCGCTGGATGGGTCGGACGTTCCGGCTTTAAGAGGTCAGGGAAGATCCACTCCGTCAGTGCGGTTTCTTTCCTCTTTTTCAGAAGCTGGATTGTACTGTGGGGAAGCAGAATCGTCCGCTTTCCGGCGTAGGTTTTGGTATCCCCGGCAGTGAGTTTCCCGCCCGTTTCTGTTCGGACGGTGCGGCAGATTTTCAGCGTCCCGGCTTTGCTGTCGAAGTCCTCCCACTTGAGTCCGCACAGCTCTCCTCGCCGCAGACCGGTGGTCAGTTCCGTGTAGAAGAAATCATGCCAGAGCTCATCTTTCGCTATGGCGGCCATCAGAGTATCCAACTGCTCATTGTTGAGGATACCTTTGGGTCTGTTTGTTATCTTAGGCGGTACTACCTTACTTGCGGGATTGGAAGGGATCAGTCCTTCCTTCGTCGCTGTTTTCAGAGCGTGATGGAGGATAGTGTGGATGCCGTGCACAGTGACCGGCGCAAGACCAGGGGTGCAGTTCTGGCCCTTGGTGATCCGGCCTTGCTCCAGGAGGAATGTATACAGATCATTCAAATCAGCTGGAGTGATTCTCGTCAACTGCTTCTGCCCCAAATAGGGCTTGACGTGGTTGTTAATATCTCGCCGGTATCCCTCCAGAGTGTGATTGCGGATCGTTCCTGCCATGCGCTCGTCTAACCATTTGTCCAGCCACTCGGAGAGAGACATCTTGCTCTGCTCTGTCAGCTCCACCCCCCGGTAGGCATCGATATTCTGATGGAGCTTAGCGGTCAACTCTTTCTGGGTATCGGCGTAGATGTAGCGGAAGATGGAGTCACCGTTCTTCTTGTGACCCACCACGATGCGCCCCTCCCAGCGCCCGTCATCCCGTTTGCGCACCATGCCGTCGCCAGACGGTCTGCGCTTTGCCATCTGTTATTCACCTCCCTTTTTGATATCGCCGTCGTTGTCATCCATGCACTCGGCCATCAGCCTGACACCCAGCCGGAAACCCAGGATGAAATTCTCGATTGCCGTGATACTGTTGATCTCATGCTGTGATCGAATGAGTTTTGTAAGAGTCTCTTGCTCAGCTTTCCCGAGCTGTTCCATGAGTTGCTTTTCGCAGCTGGTAACACGAGCTACCGCCTTCGCCATTTCTGAGCCGGGAGTCATCCGCTGTTCACTGGGTGTGATGTTGCTGTAGTAGAGATCTTCCAGGGTTTTTCTCATTTCAACCAACCTCCTTTGCAGCAACACACAATACCCTAACTCCGTTTGAATAGCTATGGCCTTTGAGCAGAGTTATCAGAAATTTAATAGGTTGCGCTTTGAACTTCCGGTTCTCTTTGTATACACTGGCGCAGTTCAGAAATATGCGGGGCGCTCCGGATGGAGCGCCCCTGGCAGCTGCCTGCCTCTATTTATGCGTAGAAGTTGACACTGTTGGGTATCCCGACGAACATGTAGCAGTAGGTCACGCCGTTGTGCTGGGTCACTCCTACCCCGATGCAGTCGCATTTCGGGTCTATCATTGTTTCGAAGTGCCCTGGGGAGTTGATCCAGTTGTCAACGGCCCGCTGAGCCGCGTTTGCTGTGCCGGTGAATACCGTGAGGTTGTCGCCGAATCCGTAGGGGTATCCGGCGTCCTTCGCAGCCTGGCACTCCTCCTTGGAGTGGTGCCAGGTGTAGCGCCGGTCGGAACAGCTTTGGGCGGCGTTCATCAGGGCGTCGTTGACAGACAGCTCCGACACTCCGTTGGCCCTGCGGGTCTGGTTAATCAGGCGAATCATCTCCTGGCGTATCTCCATATTATCTGTCAGGCTGGCGCTGTCCTTGCCATCGGATTTTTCCGGGGTGGCGGGACCGACTGTCAGCGTTATGGCCCCGCTCTCTCCGGCGCTGTTGGAGACGGTGATCTCTGCACTGCCCTCAGCCTTAGCGACGGCAACCCAGAAGGTCAGAACCCGTTCCACTGCTACAACATCCGGGTCGCTGGAGGAGACGGTGTACTCCGTACCGCTGGGGCCTATGATGAGACCGCTGCGCTCTCCTACCTTTAGGGTACTGCCCTTGTAACTGCCCACCCGGAGCGGCGAGTTCTCTGCCGCTGTGGCGGAGACCGTGAGGCTGGCGGCAAGAGCCGCCGCCATCAGTGTCGCGGTGATTTGTCTTTTCATGCTGGTCATATGGTTTCCTCCTCAATTTCAGTATTTTGTGGGTTTTCGCAAACATGACAATACCAGTAAGGAGGGCACAAGTCCAACACTATTGAGAGGCAGAGAGTAGAAAAAATGGCTTAGAAATACAGCAGTTTGCCATGTCCTCACATAGGCAGGGACGGCCCTCTGTACTCCTCATAGTCATCTGCCTTATGACCCATAGCGATCTTCTTCTCTCTGATCTTGAGCCGCAGTTTTCGATCCACCTGCTGTCCGGCCGGAGCTTGAGGAGGAATAGAGTTGTCCTGGAAAATCTCACTCATGTGATGGAGCAGACGAGTGACCGACAACATGACCGAGGGCGGCTTCAGGCTACCCCAGCGGTCCAGGAAGAACTGAGCGTATTCGTTTCCCTGAGCGGCTGACTGTGTGAACCAGTAGTGAGCTTGTTCCGCATCTTGCCTGTCCAAGTACAGCTTACCGAGTGCGTACTGCGCATACTGGTTGCCGCACTCAGCCGCCTGGGTCAGGTGCTCGATGGCTTTTTCCGTGTCCTTTGGAACACCATCACCCGGAAGGTAGAGCTTGCCCAGCCGGTAGCTGGCATACTGATTGCCTTGAGCGGCGGCTTGCTCGTACCACTCCACCGCTTCGGTTATTCGTTTCCTGCTTTGCAGGAGTTTGCCCAGTGCGTATTGGGAGAAATCATTCCCGGCCTCAGCGGAGCGGCGGAACCATAACTCTGCTTTGTCGTTGTCCGGCAGGACGCCCAGACCATCCCGCCAGCATTTGCCCAACTGATGTGCTGCCACAGTGAAACCGGCGTCCCAGAGCTGCTCCAGGGTTTGGACGGCCTCCTCTTGCTCCGTCCAGGTGGAGTTGTCATCGCAGAGGACATACCGGGCTTCCCGATATGCGTTCACCACTTGCCGGGGAGAGTGGATGTTCAGGACTTCTTCCTCCTCATCCAATTCATCGACCATCTGCTCATCCTCGAACGTGATTCCTCCCAAGCGGATACGCTCTGCTTCCCGGATGACCATATTCTTGATCGACTTGAACTCCTTTTGCTGTGACAGCGGCAGATGTTCCCTGGGCTTGTCCTTGTAATAGTTCTCCAGCTCATCCCGCAGCTTGTTCCAGGCCTCATAGCACTCCGCCACCGCCGGGAGCTGAGCCAGCGCATCCACGATGGCGTCCACCTGAGCTTTGACCGGTTTCTTCAGGTATCCGTATACCTTTTTGCCCTTGGCATCCTGGAGCATTTCTGACAGAGTGAGCAACTTATCTTCAATAGCGGGGCAGTCACAGATACCGGACTCCATCTCTCGGATCAGATCGCGCATTGCCTCCTGCGCTGCATCGCGCACTTCCTGGTAGGACAGGTCCTTCTGTTTGTAGAGGTGCAAGAGCTCATCCTGGAAAATATCGTTAGTCAGTTTGGAGCGCATCGCTTCGATACCCTGCTCTGTCAGATAACCCTGCTTCGGGTCTGCTGACCAGACCATCATGTGGATATGGGGATGGTGTTTCTCATCGTGGAAGGCGGCGCACCAGCGGAACTGGTTAGGCGGTATCTTCATTGCCTCCGCCAGTTCCGTCTGGTGAGCCAGGAGGAGCTTCCGCCAGCTTTCTGCGGAGTCGTAGCCCAGCCGGACAGCGTCCTCCCGTTTGAGCGAGTAGATGAACGTCCAGACGGGAGCCGGATGGCAACTTACCTCCTTCATTGTGTCGTCGAGGCTGGTGCTCTTGGCGTTGGAGAACAGACCGTGGGAGCGAGGCCGCTCCGCGATGTACTTCAGGTACTGGTCACCGGCGTTCATCAGTTCCACACCATCACGGGTACCGATGTACTCTGCGTAGTGTCCGGCACCGCCGCCTGGCTTGATGTAGCCGCTTTTTTGAACCAGTCCCTGCATTAGTTGAGCTCCTTCTGGTATTTGTAGGCGCCTTCAAAATCGATCTCGCCATTCGTTTCCTGGACGTCCTTGATACACCTGACCTTTAATTTCTTCAGCGTGTCCAGATCCACATCGATACTGGCAGCTGTGAGGTGTGCCATGAGTGCGTCGTCTACCGACAGCTTGAACAGCAGTTTCCCGATGCGGCTGCCCAGCGCACTCAGTTTACCCTCTAGCACTTCCGCAAGGACACGGGGCAGGTAGCTGTCGGCCTGTTCGGTATCCAGATAGCCAGAGTAGAACTGGATTGCCTTCTCGATGTACTCGTTCTGTGTGGAGCAGTTGTCGGTGCGGTAATGATCTTTGACGTTGGTCCATGCCTCATCCGTCAACCAGACAGTGTGGCGGTTTTTCTCTTCTTTCATGCGTAAACCCTCCTTTTTTGCAATAGCGTTATTGGAAATCCTGAAACAGTGGTTTTTTCCTTTGCTTTTTCGGGAATCAGCGTCAATCAAAGATGTCAGCCCACAAAAAAACGTCAGCCTCCGTTCCTGAAACCGCCCGCACTGCGGGTGGTTGTGACCGCACCGGCGCAGTAAAAGCGCCGGTGCTTTCTCCTGCTCCTTTTTCGATCCCCCGGTTCACCTGCCACTTTCGGCGGCGCTGAATGCACCGGATGGCGCACACAGGCCACACGCTTTTGATACGGCTCCGGTTGCGGTGAGAGGCGGCTTGTTACCCTCCGGCCACCAGCGAGGCCACACAGCGGCGCACAGGCTGTCACGCTGAGTCGCACCTTTCACTGCGGAGCGCGAGTGCTTTTGCGACTCGCTGACGCTCGGTGGCCAGCTCCAACTGGCGGAGCTGCTGTTCGTGGTAGTAATCCACCGCCTCCTGGATGGGACGGATGTGGTAGCGCAGCGTACCGTTGCGCTTGCGTCCGTCTCTGGTGACAACGGTGGTTGGCTCTGTGCGGATGAGCTGCCGCTTCTCCAACTCCAGCACATACTTCCGAACGGTGTTGGTGCTCATCTTTACCGCTCTGCCGATAGTCTTGTAGCTGGCGTAGGACTGGAAAGTCTTCCGGTCCTCAATGTGCATCAGGTAACCGTAGACCGCGATGGCTCCGCAGGTCAGGCCGAGGTAGAATACCTCATTGGGCAGAGGGAAGTAGTTTCTTGCCGGATCACGCTCGGGCCACTTTCTGTACTTCATTCCGCGCCTCCTTGGATGTGCCGTGACACCCACTTCACAAATTTCTCCTTGGGCACTACCAATCTGTTGCCGATTTTCAGAACAGGGAAAATAGGGGCCCCCGCGCAAACGCGAAGCGTTTGTGTGGGGAGAGGAGGAGCAACGAAGTGAGCGAGCCCTGCCGCAGGCGGCGGGGCGAGTGATACGGAGTTTGTGACGACGACGTGCATCAGCTCGTAGCCGCTGGACGGCGAGACACCCAGCACCTTTGCCACCGTTCCCGCATTCAGGAACAGCGGCAGCTCTTCATAGTTCTTGTAGCCTGACTCTTTCATTTTACGTCCTCCTTCGCACCTGATTGACTTTTCTTTTCTGGCCTGATATGATGAGGGTAACACAAACTCAGCGGTCACACAATAGATTTGGCGCAGGATGGGGAAACGTCAAAAGTCTATCGGGTACGGGAGGGGACAGCATGGCGGCGAATGTGTATGACCAGTTCACGGTTTTCTTCACCGGAGATACTGTGTTTCTGGATGGGACGGCCTTTCCACTCGGCCAGCTCACAACGGATGTCCTGAATCTGGACGATGAGGTGTTGACGGAAATCGACCAGCGTGTCAGTGACTTTCTCTCTGCTGTGTGGACGCTGCTTCAGGAAAAGACAGACAGCGCCGCCCGTTCCACGCAGGAGCGGCTCAACGCTGTCTGGGATTTGATTTTTGAGTTGCCAGTCTATCGGACTCTGCGCTTGGATATGGGGACCTCCCGAAACTTGTTTCCCGCTTTGCTGACTGACCGGGATAAATGGTCAGAGGTGCTGGACGTTGACTCCGATGGTCACCGAAGGTTTGAGGATTTTCTCTCTGGACTGGAATACTTTGCGGAGAGCCTGCGGAATTTCCGGTGGCAGATATGGTGGATGCTGGAGCAGTATTTCGAGTCGCTGTCCCGGCGCGGCAGCGTAGCATATGCGGAAGCCTACGCCGCCTACTTTACCGAGGCATCAGCCGCTGGGGGATTGTTTTTCCTGGAGCAGGAGTTTGAGCAGAGCTTTCCGGCGCAGCTCTGCTTTGTCCCGATGGCGCATCCGGCAGAGCCAGGGAAAGCCATCCTTGCGGAAAAGGCGGAGTTCCGATATCTCTCCCATTTCCTCTACGTTGACTTCTACCGGGGGCTGATGGCGGGCAATGCCCCCCGCTGTTGTCATAACTGTGGACGCTATTTCCTGCTGAGCGATGGGTACAACACCTGCTACTGCAACAATATCGCGCCGGGGGAGACAGAGCGCACCTGCCGCAAGGTCGGCGCTCACCGAAGGGCAAACCACCCGACGGGATTAAAGCCCGCCGGGATAGAATACCGGAAAGTCTACAACCGTTTGAAGGCGAGAAAGCAGCGGGGAAAACTCAGCAGGGACGAATGGAACGCAGTCGTGTCCCAGGCGCAGAAGGTGCTGGAGCTGGCGGAGCAGGGAAAACTGTCAGACGAAGAAATGCGGAAGCGGTTTACCGAGTTTTGAGGCAGGCGGTTATTCTTTGGATAGGCAACGCAGTTTTTGAAAGCCACAGGTGATCATGTCAGGAGAATTCATAACGCTGGGCCAGGACGCCTTGCACCACCCACCGATTGGCATGGCCGTTTCCAGTGCAGGTGGAGAGGGTCAGAATCTGTGCCCCAGTCTCCGGGATCACCCCGGTATCTATTACCGAGTTGTCCAGGCAGAACTGCAGGAACTCCTCCTCCAAGCCGCCCGATTCCAGGGCCAGGCGGTAAACCAGGCTGGTTACCGGTGCCTCATGGGCCGCGAAAATATCATAACGCCTGACGGCGGTTTCATCGACCAAATAAACGCTGGGATGTTCCTGCCAGAACTCCAGGTCCTTGTAATATTTCAGCGTGCCGAACATGGTGTCGTTGCGCATCCGGTGGGCATAGGCGATGAGGTGGAAGCCCGTCAGGTCCCGGTTGTTGGTCTCCTCCAGAAAGACGGAGCCGCCTCCGCTGGCTTCTTTCTTCCAGTTGTGGGAGAGATAAAACTGATTGTCCGTCCCCCGTACCAGGGGATAGGAAAGTTCCGTGCCGGGTATCTCGATCCAGCCTACTACATCCTCGTTTGCTTCCCGCAGGGCTTCCAGGTCCACCTCTGCCAGGTGTGCCACCTCCTCCGGGAGGGGTTCCGGCGGGTCCGGAGTCTCCGGGAGGTTGCTCTGTGCGGGACTGGACCGGTCCGGCTCGGCCAGGCCGGCAGTCTCAGAGGCATCCGCCCGGTCCCGGTCAGCACGCCAGCTATCGTAAGTCTGATGGAGCACTATAGCGGTGCTGAACAGGAAAACCGCCGCCAGCAGGGCAAATAGGCCGGTCTGAATTTTTTTCTTCATAAAGATCACCTTCACTGAAAAGTGCGGCCCAGTTTCCCGGGCCGCACCGTGCTTTGGTTTAGTGCGTCAGGCCGCTGAATTACTCAGCGGTATCCTCGCGTTTTTTGCCCAGGGCCAACAGAGCCAGCCCCATTCCGGAAATTAAGGTGAGGGTCCTCCAGATCGAAGAACTGTCTCCGGTCTTGGGCACGTCCGCCAGAGGTACGTCCTCATCGGGAATCTCGGTCAGATCCTCGGGCGTTTCCGCCAGAGGCACATCCTCATCCGGGACAATCACCTCCTCGGGGGTCTCCTCCTGGGGTACGTCCGCCAGAGGTACATCCGGGTCAGTGATCTCAACGGGTGTCGGGTCGTTAGGTTCAATGGGGTCATCCCCGCCGCCAGTCGGCGGAGTGGGAGGTGTGGAACTGCCGCCGCCGGTAGTCCGGTCATACCGCAGGGTGATGGTGTTGTCACCGTCCACAGCCAGAGTCAGGGTCTCGGGATTGGCGGAGGTATAGCGGTAGCTGACGCCGTTGTAGGTGTACTGTCTGTCGATGCTCCCGGTGCTGATGGTTTCGCCAACCGCGCCGGTGCGGGTGCTGTCAGTAGAGCCGCTCAGGCTGCCGTTGGTGTAGTACTCGTGTAACCTGGTCTCCAGGGCCACCCGTGAGCAGCTGGTTGAGCGGCTGAAGGGAGAGCAGGCCCGGGCTCAGGAGGCGTCCTTGCGATGGCTGGAGCTGGAGTCCATGGTCGCAAGAGCAAAGACTTTGCAGTGGGAGCACAGTCTGCAGGAGAAGGCAGCAAAGTACGCCTCCGTAAAGAGGGCTTCCGATGAGGCTTCTACCCTCAAGGCTGCGGTGGAACAGACAGTCTGCCCTTCTGAGGATGAGGTAATGCAGGCCCAAAGCCTTGCTGTCAAAGTATCAGGTGGAATCCTCTGACGCCTTGACTCAGATGCTCCGGGACGTCCAGAATGCACAGACAAAGCTGGATGCTGCCAATGAGCGGCTCAAGCTGGTGCTGGGCGACGATGATCTGGATGCACTGAAAGCCGCAGCCCAGGTATGTGCAACCTCTCCCCGGTCTCTACAGGATATTGAACGGGATATCCGGGCTATGAGCAGCAATGGGGATCTGGCCCGGCTCATTGCGGTTGATGAATCCCTCCTGGAGCGCTATGCCGCCGAGTACACCACCCAGGTCAACCTGAAAAAGAAGCTGGACCAGATGACCGCTGGTCTGGAGAAGGCCAAAGCTGAGCTGGCAAAGCTGGGAGAAGTCCCGGCTGAGTATGCGGACATCAAAAACCCCGACATGTATCTGGCTATGCTGGAGAGCAAGGCCAAGGAGCAGCAGAAGCTGAAGGAGGCGGCTGCCCAGGCTAAAGTTGCCGCCCAGACCAAGTTGGAGGGCTGCCGGGCAGCTGTGGCAGGCAAGGACCTGGTGGCGGAGCGGGAGCAGGCAAAGCAGGCGTTCTTGGGACAGAAGGAGCTGCTGGCCCGCTGGGACCACATTCTGGAGGTGTTCCAGGCGCAGAAAGCGGCCCAGGCAAACCATCCCATGGAGGATATGGCGGCCCGGTTCTCTGAGAACCTCAAGGCCATCACCGGCGGCACTGTTGATTCTGAGTCGGCAAATAAGGACGCTGTGGATGTGGCGGTATACAGCCAGAACCGGCATGTGCGCTACGCCACCCTGTCCGAGGGCACCAAGGAGGCTGTTTCCCTGGCTTTTCGGCTGGCCGTCCTTGACCATCTGTTTCCCAATGGCGGCGGAGTCATTATCTTTGACGACCCCATGACCGATATGGATACTGACCGGACTGCGGCAGCCTGCGAGCTGTTGAAGGCGGCAGGGGAGAGGCACCAGATCATCTTTCTTACCTGCCGGGAGGAGTACCTGCCCATGCTGGCCGGCCATAAAATCAAGTTCGATTAGGGAGGCATTGACCTTGAACAAGAAAGCCTATTTTACCGTGCCGCTGCTCATTGCGGTCAACGTGGCTGTATTCCTGCTGTCCCATGTAGGGATTGGAACGGTGTATCAGCTGGGTGTGTCCATCCCGGCGGTTGTCAACCAGAGGCAGTGGTATCGGCTGCTGACGGCGGTATTCGCCCATTTCAGCGTCACGCATCTGCTGTGCAATATGGCCGCCCTGTACTCCATTGGCAGAACCATTGAGCGGGCCATCGGCAGTTGGAAGTTCCTCATCCTGTATCTGTCCGCCGGAGTGCTGGGGAATGGGCTGGCTATGTGTTTCTTCCTTACTACCCACCAAAATGTGCTTCTGGCAGGTGCAAGCGGGGCCATTTTTGCTCTGATGGGGCACCTGACCCATATGTATATCATGCGGGGGAAGTACAAGCTGTATGCTTTTGGCGGAGGCTTCATCCGGGGGATTGCGCTAACCTTCCTGCTGAGCTCCCTGTCTGGCGGGAGTTTCATTGGGCACCTTTGTGGGTTTGTGTTTGGATTCATTGTGTCCAGGATCATGTTCCCGTATCGCCTTTGGGGTTAATACAAAGAAAATGGCGGCGGGCGAAAAGGATTTGGGTTCTGCCTGGGCGGTGACAGCCCGGGCCACCAGCCCCAACCGTTCAATGTTGCCAACAATGCTGAATTTTTTCTATTGAAGATTGTATATCGGGAGGTGGTAGGCTTGATCTCGGATTGAAGATTCGACGATCCTCCGATACATTATGGAGCGAATGTCTTTGGATGTTCGCTTCTCCTTTCTGGGCTAATATATCCATAACCTTCCCAGCCTCCCCATTCACAGACGAGGCATAAAATCCGAAGCTTTTTACCAGGATATTATGGGGTTACAGATATTTTCTTTTCTGTATGGAGCCGTTGTGATATAATATACGTGAAACAGCTTTGGACTGGAGCGTGACAGAATATGATGAGAACTCCCGACTATATCACGGCGCAGAGTATATTGCTGGAAGCGGTAACTACGGTGGAGACAGAGCGTGTGCCGCTGGAGGAGAGTTATGGACGGGTCCTCGCCCATGATTTAATTGCAACGGAAGATACGCCATCCTTTGACCGCTCTCCCTACGATGGCTACGCCCTTCAGGCAACGGATACCGCTGAGGCTGGAACCGATCGACCAGTGATGTTGCGTGTTTCAGGCTGGATTGCCGCAGGCGAAACGGCCCAAGCGGCAGTAACAAAGGGGACTGCTGTAAAGGTTCTCACTGGGGCGGCGATCCCGGAGGGGGCGGATGCGGTAGTCCCGTTTGAGCGAACCCGCTTTACTGGGGAGACTGTGGCGGTTTTCGCTCCGGTGAAGGCTGGGGAGAACATCGTTTATGCTGGAGAGGACATCCGAAAGGGATGTGTGCTGGCCCACCGGGGTGAGACTATTGACCCCGGCCTGGCCGGAGTGCTTGCAAGCCAGGGAGAAGGGCGGCCCCTGGTGCATCGTACCCCAAGGGTAGGAATCATTTCCACAGGCGGAGAACTGTCGCAAGTGTCCCACTCACCTGCTCTTGGGCAGATCCGGGACTCCAACCGGTATGTGCTTCAGGCCGCTCTGGGGACGTTGGGATGCCAGGGTATCTGGTTGGGAGCTGCTGATGACCGGGTAGAGGAGATCGCTGAGCTATTCAGGCGGGGACTGACCGAGTGTGATGCCATCGTGTCGACCGGCGGCGTATCGGTGGGTGATCGCGACCTGACGCCGGAGGCCATGGAGCTGGCCGGGATAACGCCGCTGTTCCGGGGCATGGACATAAAACCGGGGATGGCCTGCGCCTATGGCGTATGCACTGGGAAGCCAGTGTGCTGCCTGTCCGGCAATCCAGCCTCTGCCCTGACAAACTTCTATGTGGCCGCGGTCCCCGCCCTGAAAAAGCTGGCTGGCCGCCGGGAGGTTCTACCCCAGGAACTGAAACTCAAGCTCCTGAACGGCTTTGGCAAGCAGAGTCCAGTAACTCGTTTCCTGCGAGGGCGATTGGTGCTGAAGAACGGGCTCACCGCTATGGTATGCCCCAAGGAACAGGGAAATGTGGTGCTTAGTAGTGCCATTGGCTGCGATGCAATGGCGATTGTGCCCGCCGGGAGCGGGCCGGTCGCCGATGGTACTGTGTTAAAGGGCTTTTTGCTTTGACAGAGCCCGCTCAAAGGGAGGAAGGATATGAGAGAGATTCCGACCGTTGCCTTTGCCGGATGGTCTGGCGCAGGCAAGACAACACTGATTGAACGGCTGGTTCAGAGGCTGAAAGCCTCGGGTTTGCGAGTGGCCGTAATCAAGCGTGACGCGCACAGATTTGAGATCGACCGAAAAGGGAAGGACTCTTGGCGTTTTAGCCAGGCGGGGGCGGACATCACGGTCCTCAGCTCCCGGGAGAAAACGGCCCTTGTGGAACGTGGGGAGCTCACCTTTGCCCAGACCGCCGCTCTGATTCGTGATGTGGACCTCGTTCTGGTGGAGGGCTATAAGCAGGAGCCTTTGACGCAGATTGGGATATGCCGCCGGGCATCGGGGAAAGGCTTTCCTGACACACTAGACCACTACGTAGCGCTGGTCACCGACATGGAGGTCGGCAATGTGGACGTTCCGTGCTTCGGGCTGGACGACATCTCCGGGGTGACCGAGTTTCTGTTGGGGAATCTGGAACACTTCAGCTGCATCAGGTGCCGGGACTGATCAGAGCTTGATAGTCTTGGGGAGTGTTCACATTATCCATCTCTCCAGAACACAGGATGTGTTCCGGGACAGGCTGTTCCAGGCAGACAATCCCGGCAGTGCGGATCAGTCGAATGATCGAGTAGTCGTCCCGCTCCAGGGCCAGTTCCGTCAACCGGCGAGCGGACTGCGTTCGGCAGAGCAAGGGCAGGGGGCATGGAAACAGGCCGTTGTGAAACAAGACGGCATCGCAGCTCTGGTCGGCCCAGGCAAACAGCAAAGCCAGCGTTTCGGCAGTCAGTTTTGGCATGTCGCAAGGGAGCACCAGCACCCAAGGCAAAGAGACATGGGGCAGAACACTAATCAGCCCGCCCACAGGCCCCAAACCAGATATCAGGTCGGGGATACGCGTAACCCCGGGTAGGGAGACGGCCAAGTCGCTGGAGGATAGGAATCTCTGCCCCATCCCCTGGGTCAGCGCAACGGCCAGGGACAGGAGCGTTTGTCCCTGATAGGTGCATATCCGTTTGTCCCGCCCCATGCGCCGACTCTGCCCACCTGCCAGCACGATACCGGCCGTCCGGGAGCAGAGGGAGGTGGGCAGGTTTTTGTATGTCTGATTCATTTGCTTACCGTCCCGCATTCAAAGAATGAAGTCCGACCTGATCATATCATAGAAGCTTTACCCATGTAAAGAGGATAGTAGGTACAGATTTTAGATATTATTACCGAAATATTGACGGATCTTACTAGAACACTTCCCTGAAAGCGAGGCATTATGCTACAATATAACACAAGAGGATATGGGAACGCCTGCAGAGAACGAGGGGATGTGCCTATGAACATTGTGATCGTCGGGAGTAGCGCCGCCGCACTGTCCGCCATGGAGCATTTTAGAGTCCATGACCGCAACAGCCAGGTTACTGCGGTTACAAAGGACTGTGGTATGCCTTATTCCAAGGTTCTGCTCCCCTATGTCCTGCGGGGGAGCGTCCCCTATAAAAATTTAACCATTCGAAGTGAGAAATATTTTCAAGACCTGGATGTCCAGTGTGTCCATGGGGAGGCGACCGCCTTGGACCGGGAGAGGCACTGTATTCGGCTGAAGGACGGCCGTGTCCTCTCCTACGACCGGCTGCTGATCGCCACTGGTGCCCGGGCCGCAGTACCCAACATCCCGGGCATCTGCCACGACCGGGTGTGCTACATGCGGACAAAGGAGGAGCTAGACCATATGCTCCCCTTGCTGGAGCGCAACCCCAGGGTGGCAGTCATCGGTTCGGGCTTTGTGGCCCTTCAGGCGGCGTGGGCCGCCCGGTATCGGGGGTTGCCCGTCACCGTACTGGGACACCGGATTATGCCCACTGCCATCGACGAGGTCGGCGGCGAGTGTGTCGCCCGTGCGATCCGCGACTGCGGTGTACAGTTGCTGGCCCCGGTGGACACCCAGAGGATTGAGCATCTGCCAGACGGCTCTCTCCGGGTCTGGCTGAGCGGGGAGGAGTTCGTGGAGGCAGATGTGGTTCTGGTGGGTGCCGGAACCAGACCAAACATCGAATGGCTGGCCGGGAGCGGAATCCAGACCGAAAAGGGCATCCTGGTGGACGAGAACATGCGGACCAACGACCCTTGTATCTATGCGGCCGGGGATGTGGCCGCCGGCCCCACGGTGTTCGGCGAGGCCCACGGGATGCACTCCCTGTGGCCCACGGCGGTGGAGATGGGAAAGACGGCGGGCTGTCAGATGGCGGGGGTGGACATGCCCTATCCGGGTAGCCTGAACATGAATGTGACGGAGATGTTCGGGGTGACTGTGGCCTCGGTGGGCAGGATTCGGAACCAGGATGTGGACGCCCGGCATCCCCTACCAGAGGAACTAGGGGATGGCTACTGCTGTGTGTTTGAAAAGGACGGCCGGCTGTGCGGGGCTTCTCTGGTGGGCAGCAGCGAGGGGGTCCCCTTCCTGGGGCGGCTGCGCCCGCTGATTGCGCATCATGAGCCCCTCTCCTGTCCGGTGGAGGAGCTGGGGTGGCTGGTCAACAAGAGGGCGTTTGCAAAAGCGCCGAGAGAGGGGTGGACAAGATGAAAATGGTAACAATTCTGCCAGAGCGGTGTGTGGGCTGTCGCAACTGTGAGATGGCTTGCGCTTTCGCTCAGAGCGGCGACAGCTGCAGCCGCAGGTGGTCCAATATCCGTGTGGATGTCTCCACCGCCGAGCGGTTTGTCATGCCAATCATCTGCTTCCACTGTGACCAGGCGTGGTGCATGGCGGTCTGCCCTGCCAACGCTATCTCAAGGAACGGGGATACCGGTGCGGTAGTAATCGACCCCACCCGCTGCGCCGGATGCAAAATGTGTATCCTGGCTTGTCCCTATGGAAACATCCATTTTGACCACGAGCAGCATATCAGCCGGAAATGTGATCTGTGCGGCGGCGACCCGGAGTGCGTGAAGCACTGCATCAGCGGGGCGCTGAACTACGAGGAGATCGATGAGTTGATCGGCCGGAAACGGGATATCCTCGACCATAAGCTGGCCAAGGTGATGAAGGTACATCAGGGGAGGACCGACGATGAATGAGGAGAGGATCGTAAAGACCCTGTGCCGGATGTGCGACGACCGTTGTGGCATCGACGTTCATCTGAATGGAGACCGAATCGTGAAGATTGAGGGGGACAAGTCCCATGTCTGGAACCGGGGCCGGCTGTGCATCAAAGGGAGCCACGGAGCGGAGATGTTCAACTCCCCTGAACGGCTGAAAAAGCCTCTGAAGCGCACAGGGAATGGTTTTGTAGAGATTCCCTTGGAGCAGGCACTGGACGAGATTGCCGAAAAAATCCGGGAAATTCAGACCCGATATGGTCCCAGGGCCGTGGGCGTGTGGAAAGGAGAGGGAGTCGGCTTTGCCCAGCAGGAGGAGCTGGCCCGGCGCTGGATTCACGCCATCGGTTCCCCAAACTACTTTTCCAATGACTCCGCCTGCTTTGCCAGCCGCTGGATTGGAAACGGTTTGGTGCTGGGTCCCCAGGGCTTTCAGGCTGACGTGGACAATGCGGATTGTCTAATCTACTGGGGCCAGAACCCACCAAACTCCCATCCCAACGTAACTCAGCAGATCAACCGGGCCAGGGCCCGGGGGGCACGGCTGATCGTTATCGACGTGCGCTTCACCCAGATTGCCCGTCTGGCCGACCTGTTCGTTCAGGTCCGGCCTGGTACGGACGGAGCCTTGGCGCTGGGGATCATCCGGGAACTAATCGCTAACAACTGGCTGGACTACCAATTCATCAAGAACTATACCGTCGGTTTCGAGGCGCTAAAGAAGTATGCCCAGCAGTTCACCTATGACTATGTGTCCAGGGAGACCGGCTGCGATGCGGCTTGGGCTGTTCCACAGATTGCCCGGGAAATTCGAAACAGTATGCCAAGAACCGGAATCGTGGTGGGCAACGGCTTTGAGCACCATGAGAACGGGGTAAACAGCATCCGGGCGGTAGCCTGCATCGACGGGCTGATCGGCTCGGTGGACCGGAAAGGGGGCAAATACCTCCCGGCGGGCCCGGGCCTCCAGGAGCTGACTCTCTACAACGAAAAGCCGCTGCGACATCTGGAGCCTCTGGGGGCAGACCGCTTCCCGGTGCAGTACGACTTCCGGCATGAGTGCCACACCATGACCCTGATGAATACCATCCTCAGCGGGAAGCCCTACCCCATCCGGGCCATCATTATGACTGCGGCCAATCCAGCCATTACCAACCCCAACACCCGCAAGGTAAAGAAAGCTCTGGGCTCTCTGGACCTACTGGTGGTGCGGGATTTGTTCCTGACTGAGACGGCGGAGCTTGCGGACTATGTGCTCCCGGCGGCCACCTATCTGGAGCGCAGCGAGCTGGTGACCCACGCCCTGTTCCACACCCTGACCCTGACCAGACGAGTGTTGCCGCCCCCCGAAGAGGTGCAGGACGAGTATCAGTTTTTCCACGATATGGCCCACCGGCTGGGGGCAGGGGATTACTTCCCTTGGAAAAACGAGGACGAGCTCAACCGCTGGCTGCTGGCGGACAGCGGCCTGACTTTGGAGCAGCTCCAGGAGGCGCCCTCCGGCTTTCAGTATGCTCAACCCCGGTATCAGAAGTACCTGGAGCAGGGGGAGCGGCCCTTCCGGACGCCTAGCGGGAAAATTGAATTTACCTCTGACTATCTGAAGGGATATGGCTACTCCGAGCTGCCGGTCTATATCCCGCCCAGGACCAATATACCCGACCCTGACTACCCCTATACGCTGGTGACTGGAGCGAGGAAAGTAATGTACTGCCACGCAAGAGGACATAATTTGCCAGCACTGTCCCAGGCTCTGACGGCACCGGAAATGGAGCTACATGAGGCAAACGCAAACGATCTGGGCATTCAGGAGGGCGATGTGGTGCGCGTCACCTCCCGAATCGGGAGCATCAAGATCCCGGTCCATATCGCATCGGCGGACGAAATTATTCCCGGCGTAGTCCAGATTACCCACGGTTGGCGGGATACCAACGTGAATGAGATTACCTTGGATGACACCTTTGATCCAATTTGCGGATTCCCGGTGATGAAATCGGTCCCGGTCCGCATTGAAAAGGAGTGATGATAGGTTCGGATGGCAAAACGGGATGAGCGCGTCTGGCCGCTGGCTGTGTTGTCGTTGATATGGTACCTCAGCTTTTGCGGGATCGCAGCTATGGCAGAATACGGTCCTGTAGGAGTGTTCGCCGGAAATTCTATGTTTCTATCCGGCGGTGCACTCGCCCTTGTGGAAAAATTTCGACACAGATCCAGGGTGAAGTGGAAGAAGAAGAGTCTGCCCCCGGCGGCAACAGCAACGGTGTTCTATGCGCTGTATGTTGTCTCCGCCTCCTATCTGGCAGTCTATTCCGGGGTGGTGGAACTGGCAGCAGTGTCCTCCTTGCAAAGTCTCGCTTTTTTGATCGGGTTTTCCTTGGTGAAGGAACTCTATATTCGGCAGAGGACTATACTTTGCGTCGGGATCACTTCGATAGGCGCAGTATGCGCCATGGAGATTGCCGCCCCGGTTGGTTCTTTGTTCCTCTGGTGTGTTCTGCTTCTGGGGACACTTCTGTGCTGGACCCTGTATGTGATCCTGACCCTAGACCTGATGGAAGCGTATCCGGTTGATTTTATTCTCGCGCGGCAGAACCTTACAGGCGGAGCTCTGGCCCTTTCAACCGCTGTTTTAGATCCCTCCGGCTTTTCCATCCCGGGGGGCGTGCCGGTTCTGTTTTTCTTATCGGGGGCCTGTCTCTGGGGCCTGGGAATGCCTCTCCTGCTTAAAGGGCTCCAGACACCGGATAAGATATCCTCCGATATCCTGTTCAGCGCAGTACCAATATGCTGTATGCTTGCCTGTAGGCTCGTGTTCGAGGGGGGCGGGTCTAGGCTGCAGATATTAGGACTTTGTTTACTGTGTGCGGGCACAGCCCTGGCATATTTTGATATGCGCGGGGCGAGCCAAAAAAGGAGTGTATAATTATGGAAACAAAAAAGCCGTCACTGAAACTGTCGCTCATTGGCGTCCTCGGAGTATTAGTTATTCTTCTGTCCTGCGTGCTGATTTTTAAAATCGACGTTATCATCGCCCTGACCGTCAGCATTGTCTATGTGGGCATCCTGGGGCACTTCAATGGTGTGACGCTGAGCGGACTGATTGAAGGGATGCAGGAGGGCGTGGCCAAGGCGTTGGTCGGTCTGCTGTTTTTCCCTCTGGTGGGTGCCATCATCGGCAGCTGGATCATCGGCGGGACCATCCCGGCCCTGGTGTATTATGGTCTGAATGTTTTGAATCCCCAGTTCTTCCTGATTTCATCGTTCCTGATCTGTAGTGCTCTGTCCCTGCTCATTGGCACCTCCTGGGGAACGGTGGGCACAGTGGGCCTGGCAATCGCTGGCGTGGCCATCAGCAGCAATCTGAGCATTCCTATCGGCGTAGTGGCCGGCAGTATCATCTCCGGCGCCTGGTTCGGCGACAAGATGTCCCCTATCTCCGACTCCACTGTTCTATCCGCCACCTCTGCGGAGACGGATGTGTATAACCATATTCGAGGCATGGCGTACACTACCATTCCCGCTTTCCTGATTTCCACGGTTATCTTCGGGATCATCAATTTCTTTTATGCGGGCAACGCCACCTTGAACTATGACGTGATCCACCCCATTCAGGAAACGCTGGCGACCAACTTCAAAATCAACATTCTAGTGTTTCTGCCCCCCGTCGTCCTGGTTGTGCTGTGTGTCCTGCGAACCCACGCTTTCATCTCTCTGCTGGGAGCCATCACCGCCGGGGCCTTCTGTAGTGTGGCCGTCCAAGGCAACTCCCTGATGGCCACCATGGATGCCATCATGAACGGTGTCCATATGGAAACCGCTATTGCGGAGGTCAACACGCTGGTCAACCGCGGTGGCATGAACAGTATGATGAGCTCCATGTTCCTGTGCATGGTGGCCGTCTGCATGGGCGGCACCCTAACCAAGACCCAGTTCCTCCATGTGATTATTGAGAATGTTGCCAAATATCTGCGTAGCAACGTGGCGCTGGTGTTCACTACTATGGTGTCCTGCGTGCTGAGCAATATGATGTTCGCAGACAACTATCTGAGCATGATTCTCAACGGCAACTTGTACCGTGACCTGTATGACGAGCGCGGCCTGGACCGCAGCATGCTCTCCCGGACCATTGAGGAGACCGCCACCATGACGGTGCCCATGATCCCCTGGACTCCCGCTGCTGCCTTCCTCACCGGCACCCTGGGGGTGACGGTGGCCCAATACACACCCTACTGCGTACTCAACTTCGTCAGCCCTGTGGTGGGCCTGATCAGCGCCGCCACCGGGATTGGCCTACTGTATGTCAACGGGGCAAAGAAAAGAAGCAAAGCATAAACCCGTGTTCCCCTAGCCGGTTCTGGTTCGGGCCCTGGCCTGTGACCTGAGATACCCCCCCTCTTCCATACCATTCCCCCCCCTTTACTGCGGTAAGAGGGGGGGGATGGCATATTTCTTTTGTGGTTATCGTGTTTAGTCAACCAGTCCCAAAATAATGGGGGGGCAACGGCAGTAACTTCCTTTCCACAGTGGTTTGTTGACTTATCACGATAACCATGATTTCTTTTTCTTGTATTCGGATAGGAGCGATCTGTTTATGCGGCAGCCATCCTTAAAACTGTCTTTGGCTGGGGCCCTTGGTGCCATTGTTATTCTGTTTCTTGGGCTGTTCCTTCTGCATCAGGAGATCACCCTTCTGCTTTTCCTGGACATGGTTTATGTGGCCACAATCGCCAAGATCGACGGGCTCCGGGTTAGCGATCTGGTGGAGGGGATGTCCACCGGTTGCGCCCAGGCGCTGACTGGGCTGCTTTTCTTCCCACTGGTGGGCGCGCTGATGGGAATTTGGATACACTGTGGTACGATCCCCACTCTACTATATCACGGATTGAATCTCCTCCACCCCCGATATTTTCTGATTTCCTCTTTCTTACTGTGCAGCCTGGTGGCCCTGATCATTGGGACCTCCTGGGGGACAGTGGGCACTATCGGAATCGTTATTATAGGAGTGGCAGAGAGTAGCGGGGTTGACCTACCCATCGGCCTTGTGGTGGGCAGCATTGTCTCAGGAGCTTGGTTTGGGGATAAAATGTCCCCGATTTCCGACTCCACACTCTTGACCACTACCGTCACGGGAGTGAAGGTCTATCCCCATATTCGTGCGATGGCATATACCACGCTGCCCTCCTATGCCCTGACTTTTCTGGTGTTTGGAGTTCTGAACCGTATATTGTCCAGAGGGACTAATCTGGACAAAGAGATTCTGCAACAGATGCGGGCAGGGCTGTCCAGCCAATATGAACTGAGCTTCCTGACCTTCCTGCCTCCTCTGATTCTCATGCTACTATGCTTTTTGCAGGTCCATGTCTTCGTGGCGCTGCTGTCCGGGATAGGAACTGGCGTTGTATGCAGTGTTTTGGTCCAGCACAACACCTTCCCTTCCGCCATGAATGCGCTGATGTCGGGTGGGGACACCAGAACCGGGCTGTCCGTCCTGGACGATCTGCTGAGTTGGGGCGGCATCGACGCAATGGTCCGGGGCTTCTATCTCTGCCTACTGGCTGTGTGCCTAGGAGGCGCACTGCAAAGGACAGGGTTCCTCTCCTGCATCATCAGCCACAGCGCACGCTATCTGCGGTCTGATTTTGCACTGATCCTATCCACCATGTTTACCTGCACTCTTGGAAACTGCATCTTTTCGGACAACTATTTAAGCATCGTGCTGAACGGAGATGTCTATCAGCCGCTCTATCAGAAGAATGGGCTGTCCCTAACTATGCTTTCCCGGACCATTGAGGAGAGCGCTACTCTGTCCGCCCCGCTAATCCCGTGGACGGCAGCCGGGGTGTTCATATCGGAGACGCTGGGGGTCTCCGTACGGGAGTACGCCCCCTTTGTGATCCTGAACCTGCTGACCCCTGTGGTGTCCTTGTGCATGTGCCGCCTTAAAGTCGGCCTGATCACCGGGGAACAGGAGGAGCATCCCCAACCCAAGTGGTATCGGCGATACCGGATTCGGAATAATCTACGGAACAAACTTCTTTTATCCTTTCTGTTTATCAGCATTGTGCCCACCACCGTGCTGTCCCTGTTGTTCCTCTCCATACAGGCCGACATGGCGCAGTATGTCCAGACTGGACTGAATCTGAACGGTCTAACCGTACTCCGGCTGGCAATAATTATGGTCATCGTTTCTGTGTGTCTGGCATGCACCATTTCAAACAGGATGTCCTGCGGAATCCGCACACTGGCAGAGGAAATGAAGACTCTCCAGGCGGGGAATTTTCGGCCGTCTCCGCCGCCAGATACCGGTGACGATGAGATCGGGATGCTAAACCACACTTTCCGCCAGATGAAGACGGAACTTGACAAGCTGGTCAACAACACACTGCGCCTTCAAATTAGTGAGCGTGATGCCAGGCTGAAGGCGTTGCAGGCCCAAATCAGTCCGCATTTTCTATACAACGCCCTGGATTCGATTAACTGGGAGCTAATTCAGAAAGAGGAATATGAAATCAGTGAGATTCTGCTAGCCCTCTCCGATATGCTACGCTACAGTCTGGACCAGTACACAGGCCAGGTTTCCCTGGCCACAGAGTTGCTGCAGGCGGAAAACTATCTGAAAATTCAGAAAAACCGCTTTGTAGATCGGTTCAGTTATGTGTTGTCCTGTCCGAAGGATCTAGAAGAGCAGCAGGTGCCCAAGATGATCTTACAGCCCATCGTGGAAAATGCCATCTCACACGGACTGGAAAACCGGGAAAACGGCCTGGTTCAAATCTCCGTGGAGAGGGCAGGGGAGACCATACGGATTGCGGTGGAGGACAACGGATGCGGTATTTCGGAGCAGCAGTTGGCAGAGCTCCGAAGCCACCTGACCCGGGAGGAATATTCTGGAGAGCAAGGGGATCATATTGGTTTGGTCAATGTGGGCCACCGCCTTCGGTATATATACGGAGCGTGTACGCAGCTTATATTAGAGAGCTCGGAAGGAATATACACACGGGTCATCGTGGCAGTCCCTGCGGATTTGGAGGAGGAGCATGAAGATATTGATTGTTGAGGATGAGCCCAAGGCCAGAGTGGGACTAGCAATGTTGATACAAAGGATGGACCCCTCTGCCCAGATTCAAACCACATCCAACGGCAAGGCGGCCCTTGCCATGTGCAGGGAGACGATGTTCGATATTATTTTCACCGACATCAAGATGCCCGGGATGAGCGGGCTGGAGATGCTGGACAAACTGGATACCTATTGCCAGCAGACCGTGATCGTCAGTGGCTATGCGGACTTCTCATATGCACAAACTGCGATCCAATACGGCGTGGCGGACTATCTGCTAAAACCGGTTAGCCCGACCAAACTAAAAGAGCTACTGGTCCGGGTCAAAAAAAATGTCCACTCCATCAAAAAGACCTGCTTGGCTGGCTATTTACAGGACTACACCTTTTTGGAGGAGGACCATAGAAGATATCTGCACCAACGGCTAGACCTAAGTGACCAGGTACTCCTTCTTTGGAAGGAGCGCAACACCGGGGAGGAAGATGCGCAGAAAAATCATGAGGAACAGGCAAACCTATTCTCCGGGCTGGAGGGGGACGTATACTCCCTGACCCAGGCGGGGATACGCCTTTGGGTGATTTCAGGCACAGCCGTAGAGGAAAAAGCGGCCCAGGAGGCAGCCGCCCAGTACGGGCTGAAGGCACAAATGGTGTCGACAGACCAACTCCCGGAATTCTATCACCAACTGACCCAGACGGAGTTGGCACAGGGTCAGGAACACACTGAGGGTAGTCGTACTGTGCGGCTGGTCAAACAGTTTATAAAAGAAAACTATGCCTCTGACATCAGCTTAAAGGTACTGTCCAAGATCACATATCTCCACCCCAATTATCTATCAAAAATCTTTAAGCGGGAGACTGGGGAAAACATTAGTGACTATATTTTAAACTACCGCATCGAACAGGCCAAGAAATTGCTAAAGGATCCCAGCTTGAAGATCTACGAGGTGGCGGAACTGTCCGGATTCCATACCTCAAAATATTTTGCGGCGCTCTTCAAAGGCATGGTTGGGATTACGCCCTCGCAATATCGAGACAGCTTATAAGGCAAAAAACTTCCAGTTATCTTTTCTGGAGTGCCCTTTTCTCCCTCGTTTTTTTACAGGAGCATTGGCTGAACTCGCTTCTATGTTCCTTTACCACATCATAGTCTTCATAATCTTTCATGCCCTTATTTTACTCTTCACGCCCTTTTGTTCAACTTTTATCTTTCAAACAAGGTTCAGCAAATCGAATTACACTATACAATATTTAGCACCGATCGTGCACTTTTCGACAAAAATGTTTTCCCGAAAACATACACATCGGAACCGAAGAAGAGGGGTCAAGATGAAGCTGATGAAAACTGAGGACGCGGTGGGACAGGTGCTCTGCCACGACATTACCCAAATCATCCGGGGAGTCACCAAGGACGCGGTGTTCCGCAAGGGACACGTGATCCGTCCGGAGGACATCCCCGTCCTGCTCAGCGTGGGGAAGGACAACATCTACGTCTGGGAGAAGGACGAGACCAGGCTCCACGAGGACGAGGCAGTGGATATCTTGCGCCAGATTTGCCAGGGGGAGGGGATGTCGGCCAGTGCCCCCAAGGAGGGTAAAATCGAGCTGACCGCCCAATATGACGGTCTGTTCCTGGTGGACGTGGAGGGCCTGCGACGGGTAAACAGCCTGGGCGAGATGATGATCGCCACCCGTCCCTCTGGCCTTCCGGTGAAACAGGGGGACAAGCTGTGCGGCACCCGGATAATTCCCCTGGTCATTGAGAAGGAGAAGATGGAACGAGCCCGGAAGACGGCGGGGAACAAGCCATTGCTGAAGCTGCTCCCCCTACGACCCCAAAAATACGGTTTGGTCACCACAGGAAACGAGGTGTTTTACGGCCGTATTCAGGATACTTTTACCCCGGTGATCCAGGAGAAGCTGGAGGAGTACGGCTGCACTATGGCCGCCCATGTGGTACTGGACGACAACCAGGAAAAAATAACCGCCGCCATCCAGCAAATGCTGGACGCCGGCTGTGAGATGGTGCTGTGTACCGGCGGGATGAGCGTGGACCCAGACGACCGGACCCCGGCGGCTATTCGGGCCGCTGGGGTGGATATCGTCAGCTACGGTGCGCCGGTTCTGCCCGGGGCCATGTTCCTGATGGCCTATACCCAGGACGGCCGGCCGGTGTGCGGTCTGCCCGGGTGCGTCATGTACGCCAGGCGAACCATCTTCGATCTGGTTCTCCCCCGGCTGCTGGCCGATGTGCCCGTCACGGCGGAGTGGCTGGCCGGCCTGGGCCACGGCGGACTGTGTCTGAACTGCCCGGAGTGCCATTTCCCCAACTGCGGGTTCGGAAAGGGAGTATAGCGGATGGAACAGAAGTGGACCCATGTGGACGCCAGCGGCAACGCGGTGATGGTGGACGTGAGCGAGAAGGCGGTCACCAGCCGGGCCGCCGCCGCGTCCGGGCGCATTGCCATGAGCCGGGAGTGCTTCGCCATGGTGGCGGAGGGCCGGGCCAAAAAGGGGGATGTGCTGGGAGTGGCACAGGTGGCGGGCATCATGGCCGCCAAACGTACCAGCGATCTGATCCCCCTGTGTCACCGCCTCAACCTGACGGGCACCGAGGTGACCTTTCGCCTGCTCCCGGAGGACTGCTCTATCGAGGCAGTCTGTACCGTAAAGTGCAGCGGCAAAACCGGCGTGGAAATGGAAGCTCTCACCGGCGTCTCCACCGCGCTGCTTACCGTCTACGACATGTGCAAGGCGGTGGACAAACGGATGGTCATTGCCGATATCCACCTGCTGGAGAAACACGGGGGCAAGAGCGGCGACTTTACTTTTGAGGACGGAGAGACATGACGGACCAATTCGGACGTGAGATCAATTATATGCGCCTGTCCGTCACCGACCGGTGCAACCTGCGGTGCCGATACTGTATGCCGGAGGGCGTGGAATTTCTGGATCACAGCCAGATCCTCCGCTACGAGGAAATACTGGAGATCGTCCGGGCGGCGGTAGAGCTGGGGATCGTCCATTTCAAGGTCACCGGGGGTGAGCCTCTGGTTCGGCGGGACTGCGTGGACTTCATCCGCCGGCTGAAACAACTGCCGGGGATCCGGACGGTATCTCTGACCACCAACGGGGTGCTGCTGGCTCCCCTGGCCCGGGAGCTTGCGGAGGCCGGGGTGGACTGGGTGAACATCAGCCTGGATGCCCCCGGTCGGGCGGACTACGCCGCCGTCACCGGCTTCGACGCCCTGAACCGGGTGCTGACCGGGATGGACGCCTGCGAGGAGGCGGGGCTGCCCTTCAAGCTCAACTGCGTGCTCCTTCCGGACAGCCGGGATCGCCTGATCCCCCTGGCCCGCTTCGCCCGGGAGCGGGACATCGACGTGCGGTTTATCGAGATGATGCCCATTGGACTGGGCGCGGACAGTCCCGGACTAGCCTGGGAGGAGGCGCTGGCCGTCCTGCGGCGGGAGTGGCCCGACCTCCATTCTGTGGAGGAGCGCCGGGGCAACGGCCCCGCCCGATACTACGTCAGCGGGGCGCTCCGGGGGTGCATCGGCGCTATTGACGCGGTGAGCCACAAGTTCTGTGCTCAATGCAACCGGGTACGCCTGACCAGCACCGGACAGTTAAAGCCCTGCCTGTGCTACAGCCAAGGGGCCGACCTGCGGGAAGTCCTGCGGACATGCCCGGAAAAGCTGACCGAAACCATGCGGGACGCCATTTTTCACAAGCCCCGGGCCCACTGCTTCGACCGCTCCGGGGATATCACAGAGCAAAAGTGCATGAGCCAGATAGGAGGATAGGGAATGGGAAAAGTGACCGCCATCTGCACCAGCCCCGCCAGAGGGACGCAGAAGACATTCCAGACCAGCGGGGAGTTTGTCGTAGACTGGGGCATTCAAGGGGACGCCCACGCCGGGCACTGGCACCGGCAGGTGAGCCTGCTCAGCGCGGACAAGGTTCGGCAATTCAATGAAAAGGGCGCGGGGGTGGAGCCCGGCGCCTTCGGGGAGAACCTGGTGGTGGAGGGCTTTGACTTTCGGGCCCTGCCCGTGGGCGCCCTGCTGCGCTGCGGCCCGGTGCTGCTGGAAATCACCCAGATCGGCAAGGAGTGCCACAGCCACTGTGAGATTTTTAAAAAGATGGGGGACTGTATCATGCCCCGGGAGGGTGTATTCGCCCGGGTGTTGGAGCCGGGGCCCATCCGCGTGGGGGACGAGATGACCCTCCAGCCCCGCACATCCCCCCGAACCTGGCAGGCGGCGGTAATCACCCTCAGCGACAAGGGGGCGGCAGGAGAGCGGGAGGACAAAAGCGGCCCCGCCATCGCCCGCCGTCTGGAGGAAGCGGGATACGAGGTGACGGAGCGGCTTCTACTGGCCGACGACCCGGAGCTGTTGAAGCGCCACCTTGTCCGCTTGGCCGACCAGCGGCAGCTTGACCTGATCCTGACCACCGGCGGCACTGGCTTCGGCCCCCGGGACACCACCCCGGAGGCCACCCTGTCGGTGGCCCACCGGAACGCCCCCGGTATCGCCGAGGCCATCCGGGCGACCTCCATGGCCATCACCCCCCGGGCCATGCTCTCCCGGGGCGTGTCCGTCATCCGGGGCAAGACTCTGATTGTCAACCTGCCCGGCAGTCCCAAGGCCTGTATGGAGAGCATGGACGTGTTTCTGGATACGATCCCCCACGCCCTGGAGCTGCTGCGGGGTACCGTGTCGGACTGCGCCCGCACCTGAGTTTAAGAAAGGGAAGAAACTATGATGAAAAAATTGATCTTCCTTTTGCTGGCGGCGGTCGTGCTGCTGGCGCTGGCCGCCTGCGGCGGTGGGGAAAAGCCCCGGGACACGGAGCTGACGGTTTTTGCCGCCGCCTCCATGACGGAGACGCTGACCGAGATCAAGACTGTTTACGAAAAGGCTCACCCCGGTGTCACCATTACATACAATTTTGATTCCTCCGGCACCCTGCTCACCCAGATTCAGGAGGGGGCGGCCTGCGACCTGTTTCTCTCCGCCGCCCAGAAACAGATGAACACCCTGGACGAGGCGGGCTCCCTTGCGGAAGGCAGCCGGGTGGATCTGCTGGAAAATCAGGTGGTGCTGTGCGTCCCGGAGGGGAACCCCAAGAACATCGAGAGCTTCAACGGCCTGGCGGACGCCCTGAAGGCGGGGGGCATCCTGCTGGCCATGGGCAACAGCGACGTGCCCGTGGGCCAGTACACCCAGAAAATTCTGGCCTGGTATGGCCTGGACGAGGAGACGCTGGCCGTCGCCGGGTGCATCACCTACGGCTCCAACGTGAAGGAGGTCACCACCCAGGTATCCGAGAGCAGCGCGGACTGCGGCGTGATCTACGCCACCGACGCCTTCAGCGCGGGGCTGACCGCGGTGGACAGTGCCACGGCGGAGATGTGCGGCCAGGTGATCTACCCCGCCGCCGTCCTGAAGGACAGCAAGAACGCCCAGGCGGCCCAGGAATTTCTGGACTACCTGTCCACGGACGAGGCCATGGAGGTGTTCCGGGGCGTGGGCTTTGTCCCCGCGGGCCAATAAGGAGAATGGTATGGACTGGTACCCTCTGTTCAACTCCCTGCGTATCGCGGCGGCCAGCAGTGTGATTGTGTTTTTCCTGGGCATTCTGTGCGCCTACTACGCCGCCCGGCTGCCCCGGACGGTGAAGGGCGTACTGGATGTGATCCTTACCTTGCCCATGGTGCTGCCCCCCACGGTATGCGGCTACCTGCTGCTGCTTCTGTTCGGGGTTAAACGTCCGTTGGGCGTTTTCCTGTCTCAGTTTGGCATACAGCTGGTCATGACATGGCAGGGCGGAATTTTGGCGGCATCGGTGGTGGCCTTTCCCCTGATGTACCGCACCGCCCGGGGGGCCTTTGAGAGCTTTGACCAGACCCTGGCCTACGCCGGGCAGACCCTGGGCCTGTCCAACACCTATATCTTCTGGCGGGTTCGGATGCCCGCCTGCCGCCAGGGCATTCTGGCCGGGGCGGTGCTGGCCTTCGCCCGGGCGCTGGGGGAGTACGGGGCCACCAGTATGCTCATCGGCTACACCCCCGGCAAAACGGCCACCATCTCCACCACCGTCTACCAGCTGTGGCGCACCAACGACGAGACAGGGGCCCTGCGCTGGGTGCTGGTCAATCTGGCCATCAGCGCCGTGGTGCTGCTGGCGGTCAACCTGCTGGAGGACCGGCGGAAGGGGGCGAGACCGTGAGCCTGCTGGTAGACATCCAAAGGCGGCTGGGGGGTTTCCGGCTCAATGTTCAATTTGAAACCCGGGGCGGCGTGCTGGGCCTGCTGGGCCCCTCGGGCTGTGGCAAGAGCATGACGTTAAAGTGTATCTCCGGGGTGGAGCGGCCCGACCGGGGCGCTATCATTCTGGATGGGGAGACGCTGTTCGATTCGGACCGTGGGGTCAATCTGCCACCCCAGAGGCGGCGGATCGGCTACCTGTTCCAGAATTACGCCCTGTTCCCCAATATGACGGTACGTCAGAATATTCTCTGTGGCCTTCATAGCGAGCGGGATCAAACAAAACGTAAAACGGAATTGGAAAAAGCTGTCCGTCTGTGCCATCTGGAGGGTCTGGAGGAACACCGCCCCTACCAGTTGTCCGGAGGCCAGCAGCAGCGGGCGGCCCTGGCCCGGATTTTGGTCAATGATCCTCGAATTCTGCTTTTGGACGAGCCCTTCAGCGCCTTGGACAGCCACCTGCGGGACAAGCTCCAGATGGAGCTGCGGGGGTTGCTGGCCCGGTTCGGCCGGGACGCAGTGATGGTTACCCACAGCCGAGATGAAGCGTATCATATGTGTTCACGCATTGCGGTGATGGAGTCCGGCCGTCTGCTGACAGTGAAGGACACCAAAGCCTTGTTCGCCGACCCGGGCAGTGCGGCCGCCTGCCTGCTCACTGGTTGCAAAAACATCGTCCCGGCCAGAAAGGCTGGGGCGTATGAGGCAGAAGCTTCAGGGTGGGGTGTTCGGTTCCAGACGATCCAGCCGGTGAGAGATGATTTAAAGGCGATTGGCATTCGAGCGCATTCCTTCAACCCGATGATTGGAGCAAACGCATTTCCCGTGGAATATTTAGAGGAGATGGAGGAACCCTTTGAGAGAATCATTGTGTTCCGCTATCAAAATCAAAGATCTGACAGCCCGCCACTTTGGTGGCGGCTACCCAAAGAACACTGGATGGAGCCACCCCTGACTGTGCTGGGCGTTCGACCCGAGGATGTATTGTTACTTTATCAATGACCCATCCGACTTGCGTCGGATGGGGTTTGGTGAGGCTTCGGCCTTGCTGAGTTTCTCCTGACATGGGTTGGAAAGTGTCATAGGATCAGCATTGTATACGAAATGTAGCTTGGACAGGCACCACGTCCACACGGGCGGGTCTGCAAATTTTGTAGAAACAGCACTACTTCACTGGGCAATCAAATGTCTGGCCTACAACGGTCTCATTCCCACAGTCGCATATACACCGCCATCGGTGCATTCCGCTGCGTTTCCCGGTGTAGCCCGTTACGGTAAGCCGACCGAAGCGCCGGCCAATATACTCTTTGAGGGGCGGATGGCCGAGACAGCCGCAGCTTTTCCGATAGCCAGACGTTAACTGGTTAAGCGGGGCCAGAACCTCGCCGCCGCAATCGCACCGGCACCGCCAGACTGCACTGCCTCGCAGAACCTCTCCGGTTGGCTCCACGGCGGTCAGCATCCCAAACCGCAGCCCGGAAATATCCCTCTGCCCAGGCTTGACCTTAGTAACGCAACCGCAATCGGTAACGGTACCTCTTTGCAGACAGCGGGTGTCCAGCAGAACCACACCGCCGCAGTCGCAGCGGCACTGCCATACGATGTAGCCGTTCTTACGCAATGATGTAGGGGCTTCCACCATAAGCCTGCCGTACCGCTGGCCCGTCAGATCGATCTTTTTTCGGCTGTGGTTCATACCTGTCGCCCCGTTTCCTTGCTGGCCCACAAGGTATACTTTATTGCCCAAATTTTTGCTAAAATTTCTCCTTGCACCACCGCTGGAAGGTCCCGTGGGCCACGCCCAGTTCCTTGGCTGCCGCTCTGCCGCTGATTTCACCCCTGTGCCATGCGGCCATGACCGATTCGTAGTTCTCGCCCCGGTCCTTGGCTTTGCGTCCGAAGTGAACACCCTTGGCCTTTGCCGCCGCGATCCCCTCAGCCTGCCGCTGGCGGTTGAGCTCTCGTTCTGTCTGCGCAACGTAGCTCAGAAGCTGGAGCACGATGTCGGCGATCAGCACCCCGGTGAGGTCCCGGCCCTGCCGGGTGTCCAGCAGAGGCATGTCCAGCACCACGATGGCGACCTGCTTCTCTTTGGTCAACAGCCGCCACTGCTCCAAAATCTCATCGTAGTTGCGCCCCAGCCGGTCGATGCTCTTGATAACGAGAGTGTCTCCGGTTTTCATTTTGCGCACCAGCCTCCGGTAGCCGGGTCGCTCGAAATCCTTGCCGCTCTGCTTGTCCAGAACGATACGGCTGTCCTCCACACCGAATTCCCGCATGGCAACCAGCTGCCGGTCCTCATTTTGCTCTTTGGTAGAAACCCGAATGTATCCGTATGTGTCCATATTGCTCCTCCTGTTTTTGATAGATTCATTTTAGAGGAGCCATGAAGCTGCGCAATTTGAAATTGTCTCAGAGGAAACAACAACGGCTGTTTCCCGCAACGAGAAACAGCCGCCGCAAGTATGTTTTGTTGTCCGTCCTCTGCCGTTTCACTTGTTCCACCCACTTCCTGGCAACACAGCATACCAGCTTTGCGGGGAAAAGTCGAGAGAAAAATCAGAGGGTTTTATTCTTTGTATTGCTACGCAATATTTGACAGGGACCCGCCCTGACTGGTCGTATAAATTTCCAGCAAAAATATAGTCAGGACGCTCCGCAGCTCACGGAACGCCCTGACTGCTGAGACTGTGCATCTGGTGTTTTCAGCTGTAGAAATTGACGCTGTTGGGTATCCCGACGAATATGTAGCAGTAGGTGATGCCGTCGTACTGGGTCACGCCCACCCCGATGCAGTCGGCTCTTGGGTCGATCATGGTTTCGAAGTGTCCAGGCGAATTGATCCAATTGTTGACAGCGCACTGGGCGGCATCGGCTGTACCTGTGAATACGGTGAGGTTGTCTCCGAAGCCGTAGGGATAACCGGCGTCAGCGGCGGCCCGGCTCTCCTCCGGGGCGTGGTGCCAGGTGTAGCGTTGGGCGGAACAGACCTGGGCGGTGTTCATCAGGGCTTCATTGATGGGCAGCTCCGATACGCCGTTGGCTTTGCGGATCTGGTTGATGAGCCGTATCAGTTCCAGCCGTATCTCCATGCAGTCTGTCAGGCTGGCGCTGTTCTCGCCGGCGGGGACTGTCTGGGCGGCAGGAGAGGCGGAGCCGACAGTCAATGTCACGGTTCCGCAATCCCCGGCGTTGTTGGAGGCGGTAATTTCAGCGGTTCCCTCTGCCTTGGCGACGGCTACCCAAAAGGTCAGTTGTGATAAAAAGCAACGAGTAAAAATAAGCGAATTACACAGTGCCCACAGTCCCCCATATTGTTTACAGCATAGCAAATTCTGCGTGGGGTTCCCGCTGGAATGACAGCCTGTTTGAAGGTGCTCCAATTTAAATTTGACCACTTTCTTGGTCTGGGGCGGTGGCGCTTTCATTCTGGAATCTCAAGTGCCGCAAGAGTTTCTGACCACATAAATAGCCACAGACAGACATGGAACATGTGGAAACACTGTTTTCAAAGAGTGTCAGAAAGCAAATGGAGCAGAGCAAAAACGGCTATAAACCATCAAAAATTGTCCGAAAAATGTTTGCTGACCTCTTTGTAGACAGAGGTGCAATCCATGAGGGCGTATCAGCAAAGAACTTTTGCTGGTACGCCCAAAAATGCTTGTATAAGATTCGGCGATAGGGTAAAATGGATATCTAATACATCTGCTGGAAGTGGAGGTGCGTACCTTGGCCGTACCAACCAACATCAAGACCTTACTTGCCGGAAACGCTGTTGAGTGGGCCAGAATCGAATTCAAGGAGACCTGGGACGCCGAGGCGTCCCTCAAGACGATCTGCGCCTTTGCCAACGATATTGACAACTGGGGCGGCGGTTACCTCGTGATCGGCGTTGAGGAAAAGGACGGCAGGCCGGTTCACCCTCTGAAAGGCGTTCCCGCAGACAAGGTGGATGGATACCTGAAAGATATGCTCAACAAGTGCAAACGCATACAACCGGAGTATCTGCCCATTGTCGAAGTGGTGGACTATCAGGGCAAGAAATTCATTATAGTCTGGGCGCCCGGTGGGTATCTGCGTCCCTACTCCTCCCCTAAGTCGATGGCCAAAGAGGAGAAAGAACGTGTCTGCTATATTCGGAAAATGTCCAGCACCATCATGCCCTCCGAGGAGGAGAAACGGGACCTCTACAATTTGGCCAACAATGTCCCCTTTGACGACCGAGTCAACCACGAGGCGGATATCGTCGATTTGAACCTCACACTGATCCAGGCCTATCTCAAAGAGGTGGAGAGCTCCCTGTATGAAGAATCCAAGCACATGGATTTCCTTGATCTGTGCCGGAGCATGAACATCGTCAACACCCTGCCGGAGTACACCAAACCAAAGAATGTGGGGCTGATGTTTTTCAGCCTGGAGCCGGATCGATTCTTTCCATACGCTCAAATTGACGTGGTCCAGTTCCCGGAGGACCTGGGCGGGGATCAGATCATAGAAAAGACGTTCAAGGGACCGCTTCACCAGCAGCTGCGGGAGGCGCTTCAATATATCCGAAACAGCGTGATCCAGGAGCAGGTAATCAAATTCCCAGACAGGGCAGAGGCGGAACGCTTCTTCAATTACCCCTACGCCGCCATTGAGGAGAGCCTCTGCAACGCGGTATATCACAAGGGCTACGATGTGCGGGAGCCCATTGAGGTCCGCATTCTCCCTGACCGCATTGAGATTGTCAGCCATCCGGGGGCGGATCGGTCCATCTCGGAGGAAGGTCTGCGGACCTATCGGGTATTCAATCGGAGGTACCGCAACCGCCGTATCGGAGATTTTCTGAAAGAAATGCACCTGACAGAGGGGCGGAACACAGGATTCCGGAAGATCCTCAATGCGTTGGAGCGCAATGGCTCTCCTGCCCCGATCTTTGAAACCGACCCTGAGCGCCTGTCCTTCTGTACGACGATTTTCATTCACCCTCAATTTCTGTCCCCAAATGAGGACAGAAGTGGGGACAGAAATGGGGACAAAAAAGTCACATCTATGCGCAAGGAACGAGTACAAATGGTTCTTGCTGCAATTACCGAAAATCCATGTGTGACAATACGCGCATTAGCCGAAGAATTGGATATCCCCAAAAATACGGTTTCTCGTATCATAAAAAGTCTTCAGGAGGAGGGGGTAGTCAAACGGGAGGGCTCTACTAAGAAAGGCCACTGGGTGGTATTATAGTTTGACCACACAGGCAGCCACAGACATTGCCGGAAACAGTGGAGAGACCGCCTTTAGAAATTGTCGGAAAGCAGCCGTTCCGGAGCGGAAATAAATAGAAATAATTAAAAAATATTATAAAAAATTGTAATTTTGGGTTGACGTGCGGGAGGTCACAGGTTCGGATTCGTTTTTTATTTGAATGAAATAGCGATATGAGAAAAGCGGCCTCCATAATCAAGATGGGGGCCGTTCTTTTTGTGTATGCTCTCGGTTCCGCTTTCATTTCTCAAATCGCCGCTGGTGGTGGTTATGGCTTGCTGGGCGGCGGCATAAACAAAGAGGTCCCCGGTTTTGGGGACCTCGCAAATGGTGACTATTCGGGTTTGCGGAGTGTGCGCATATGGCCCCAGCGGGGCGGAGCTGTGCGGGTCGGGAGGGTGTATAGGGCTTAACCCATGATGTCTCCGGAACTTCCGTTGGCTACGGGGCTATGTATACATCCAGTATCATCTACCCAAGTTCCAGGAACATCCTCTACTAGTTTTTTAAACCAATCTGAATTCTCAACTCGCTCTTTAGCACTTAGTTTTGGTTGGTCTTGTGTCTGGGGAGCTTGTGAGGTGTCTGACGGCTGGTCCTCGGGTTCCTCGGGTTCAACGGGGTCCGGGGTGGGGGGTTCCTCCGTAGGCTTGGGGGTATCCTTTTTTACGGAGGCCACGGGGGGCTGTTCCGGTTTGGGCTCCGGTGTGGGCTCAACAACAGGGGCGGGGTCTGCGGGCGGCCCCGGGGTGGAAGCCTCAGGTGTCTCCGGCTCCGGGGCGGTATCCTTGACAGGCTCCGGGGCAGGGGTGACCGGCGGCTCTGTGTCCGGGGTGTCTTTGACAGGCTCCGGGCTGGATACGTCCGCTGAGGTCGATGTGGTGGCGGGGTCTGGTTGGCTGGTGTCCTGTTGCTCTGCCTGGGGCTTGTGGCAAGCGGCCAGGGATAAGAGCATGACCAGCGACAAGCCATATAGGAACGCCTTTCTCATTGTGGTTGCCTCCTCCGTTTTTTAATACGGGTTTTCCAGTCTCAACGGTCCGACCCTAGGGGGTGGGTTCCTCCCATCCCCCCTGGGCTTTGCTCGGGTCCGCAGAGACGCAAAAGCGGCGCAGGGATACAGTCCCTACACCGCCGAAAGCAACACACAACCCATTTCGTGCTTGATAAACCTATGGATATTTGTTAAAATGGGCGTGGCGCAAGTTTCTTGCTGTGTGGGAGGATGGGTCTCCTGCATAGGGGCGTGGGGAGGTGCGAACTCTCCACGTCCTGCCTTTTTGCTGTCTCTGGCTATATTTTACACTATACCGCTTGATTGTGCAAGCGGTTTTTCTTAACTTCTTTCGGGCGTTTTGTGGGGTCCTCAGCTTTCCGTTTTTGCACTGACCACAGTTTTAGCCACATACAGGGGGAAATTTGCCCTCGGAGCATATGAGGCGGCAAGCTCCATTTGTGACCAAATGTCCGTCACAACAGAAGCAGTGTCTCGCTGAGCCGCTTGCCCGCGGCGCCTCCGAAATCTCCCGCCTGGCGGATACGCAAAAAGGAGGTGCCGTAGATCATCCGCTCATTTTCCAGCTCGCTGTCGCTGCCCAAAAAGATGCCGATGACATGGATGCCCTTGCGGCGCAGCTTTCGGATTTGAAAGCAGGTGTCGCGAATGGCGGCGTCCCCGATATATGTTTCAACCGGATGGTTCCGGCCGCTTACCATGTCGTTGGGCAGGCCATCGCTGAAAACGATGATGATTTTGTGGTCCTCTCTCCGCTTGAGAAGGTCGAAACCGGCGGCGGCTAGGGCCAGTCCGTCCCGGTTGTTGGAGGTTGCCCGGTATTCTAGAACTTTCCGGTCCGCCTCTGGCTTGTCGTTATAGTCCCGGAAGCGCCGCAGAACGGTGTGGTTGCCGTAGGTGCAGTAGCTCATCACCCGGTGGGGTATCTGGATCCGGCTCAGGGCGGCGCTGAACATATAGCTTTGCAGCGCCACCATGGACTGGCGGGAAATTTGAGAGCCGCTGGCGTCGATCAGCAGTTCTACAACGACGGTGGACTGGTCCTGGCGAAATATTTTGCGGAAAAGCTGCGGGTCTTCACAGCGGCCCGCTTTCCAGAGGGTGCTGTTCACCAGAACACCGTGGTTCGAGCGGTAAAATTCCGGGTCGTTCTTTAAATTCAGCGCGTTGCGGAAGGCCTGTTCGATGCTGCGGATGCCCTGCCGGGCGGAATCCGTATTCTCCTCCAGCATCCGCAGATTGGCGTCCCGGCCGGCCTTTAAGGCAGCCGCCCTGGGGGAGTCCTCCTGGTAGGTGCTCTCCGGAAGGCCGTCTGTGAACAGCAGCCTGCGCCCCTCGTGGATGCCGGTGCAGACCGTGCGTTCGATCTCCCGCATAGCCTGTTCCGTTTGAAAGCTGAGGCCGAAGTTTTTGGAGAGGTACTCGGGAACCGCAGCCAGAGCCTCTTCTGACATCAAAACGCAGTCCGCCGCTGTCGAATCGGGTTTTTCATAGTTCAGCTCCAACTGGGACTCGTCCAGTTCTGGCAACCCGTCCTCCTCAGCTGGGCCCTCTTCGTCCCAGAGCTCCCCCGCTCCGTATTCGGGGTTGGGCAGGATATCCCGGTTGTGGTCGGGGGCGAAATACCGGGTGAAAATTTTTTTATACAGGAGCACCGCCTGATCCACCAGGGCTCTGGCGTCCGCGCAGCTGCCGCTCTCCTGGGCCAACCGGGTAAACAGCCGCAGCATATCCTGAAAACCGGCAAAGTTCTTCAGGATATCTCTGCTCTCCCCGGTGGCTGCCCGTGGAAACTCCCGGGTCAGCCAGTAGATATACATCCAATTTCGGGCAGTGTACCGCCACCGCAGCGGGTCGGTGTCCAGCAGCTCCCGGGCGGCCTGCTCCGCCATGACCGGGATGCCCGGGCGCTGGGCTGCCAGCCTCCGGCGTACCGCGTATTCCAGGCACATATGGGCGATGGGAAGCAGGATGTCCATGTTATAGGCCGCATACCGGTGCCGCCGGAGCCACAGGTTCAGATTTCCAAGGCCGAACAGTTTATCTCCGCCGCCCAGGATCACACCCTCATAGATTCCGGCCATCCCGCCGGCCTTTCGGAACGGAGCGCTCATGGCCTGGACATACTCCGGATACTCCCGCTTGCGGTGATCCTCAGAGACAGTGAGAAACAGACTTTCCTCTCGATCCATAACGCAGTTCCCCTGTCAGACAAATCTGGTCATCACCACATCCTGGACCAGCTGATACTCATACTCGTCAAAGCACTTGTTGGTGATGTTGATGGCCACCGCGTCCTTGGGGTGCATCCCGTCTGTCATCATCCGCAGCGCGGCGAGCATACCCCGCAGGTCCACCGGATGGGTGGATATCTCGCCGTTGACCGCCTTCTCATTCAAGTCCATAAACAGCCCGATACAGTGGTCGATGTGCGTCTCAGCCGCGTTTGGGACGGCAGCCCGCAGCAGCCGGCGCAGCTGCTCCGACTGAAGGGCTGGCATACGGATCACGGTAAAACGGGAGATCAGGGCCTCGTTCAATTCCCGCGTGCCCGCGTAGCCGTAGTTCATCGTGGCGATGAAACGGGTGGCCGGGTGCATGGGGATACAGTCATAACCCGGCACGTCGATCAACCTGCGGTAGTCCAGCACCGCGTGCATGACGGCAACGGCATCGTTTTTCGCCATGTTGATCTCGTCCAGAATGCAAAAGCCGCCGCGTCGGGCCGCCTCGGCAACCGGACCGCCGCGCAGCCGCACCTCTCCGCCTACAAAGGTATCCGTTCCAATTAAAGTGCTGCTGTCGGTGTTTACATGGAAGGAGACGTTGTAGACGGGCCTTGCGAACAGCCAGGCAAGATTGTCCGCTAGTATATTTTTCCCAGTGGCCTTCCCGCCGCACAGTAGGATGTTCTCCCCCTGAAGCAGCGCAGAAACAGCTAATTCAAGAATCTCCTCCCCGATAAACGCTACGGGTGGCTTCACAATGCGCTCGGAAGCCTCCACGGGGTAACGGGCTTTGAATTCCTCCAGCCGGAGTTTTAAGTCGTCTCGCATAACTGTGCTCCTTACTGTCTGACAATGGGGTGCAGGTCAAAAAACGGAGGTTCTACAAAAAATCGGAGCAAGCGATATGACGCTTGCTCCGACGCGAAATGACCGCTCAGTTTAGATGCTTTGACCTTCAGGTCAGCACCCAAAACCAAATCGAAGCCCAGCGAAGCGGGTTCGATTTGGAAAGGAGGAGCAGCGGAAAGGTTGTGTTCCATAAGGAAGTAATATTTCTTTCGTGAAACGGCGCAGTCTTGCGGGGCTACGCCGTTTTACTGTTCGCCGTTTCCGGTATCGTGACTTCGCCCACCAGGTTATAAACCACCTGGACGAATTGGGAGCGGCAGCCGTTGACTTTCGTGGGGGCGTGGACTATCACCATTTTGACAAACTCGTTGACAATGGTGGGCGTCAGTTCCCGGACCTCCGTATACTTCCGCACCAGCGCCAGGAATTGGGACACGTTTACGGCCTGTTCCTGGCCCTGTTCCAGCTCCCGCCGCAGCTCTGCCGCCCTAGCCTCTAACTCCCTTTGCTCGGCCTCGTAGGCCCCGGAGAGGCGGGTATACCGTTCCTCTGTCAGCTTGCCCGTGGCGTGGTCCTCATAAACCCGCTGGAAAAGCCCATCCAGCTCCTTGACCCGCTTCTCCGCCTTGCTCAGCTCCGCTTTTTTCCGGGCCATTTCCCGCCGCTGTTCCTGGGCGTCCCGGTCCATCACCAGCCGCACAAACTCGCCCTCGTTCTCCCGGACATAGGCAAGCGTCGTTTGCAGATGGGCCAGCACCAGGGCCGTCAGCACCTTTTCACGGATAAAGTGAATCGTACAGCTTCCCGTATTGCTTTTGTAATTGGAGCACACATAATTATCCTTGTCCTCGGTAGAGCCGTGATAAGTGCGGAAATACAGCTTGCTCATGCAGTCGGCGCAGTAGGCCAGCCCGGAGAACAGGCCCCGTTTGCCCGTCTTGGTGGGTCGGTGCTTGTGTTCCCGTAGCTCCTGGACTCGCTCCCACGTCTCCCGGTCTACAATGGCCGGGTGGGTATTCGGGAATATCTTCCATTCTTCCGGGGACAGATGCAGGACCTTTTTCGACTTGTAGGACTTTTTCCGGGTCTTGAAATTCACCGTACAGCCGGTGTATTCCATACGGTCCAAAATCCCCGCCACGGTTCGGCTGTGCCATTCGTAGGGGTCCGCGCTCGGCCTGTCCGGGGTGGTCAGACCCTTTTCCAGCTTGTAACGGGTGGGGGTCAGCACCTTGGAGGCCCGTAGGCTTTTCGCTATCTGGGTAGGCCCCTGGCCCTCCATGAACCGCGCGAAAATGTCCCGTACCACCTGGGCCGCTTCCTCGTCCACCTCCCATCCGTATTTGTCACCCTTGTAACCATACGGCACCTGGGTACAAAGCCGCTGCCCGCTGTTCCCCTTGCTGGTGAACACAGCCCGTATCTTCTTTGACGTGTCTCGGGGGTAAAACTCGTTGAACAGTTCCCGCACCGCTACCATATCGTCAAGCCCCTTGTCACTGTCTATCCCGTCCGTTACGGCGATATACCGCACCCCGTAATCCTCGGTGAACCGCTCCATGAGCGCCCCCACCACAAGCCGGTTACGGCCCAGCCGGGAATGGTCCTTGACGATGATGGTTTTTACCCGCCCTTGCTCTACCTGCTCCATCATCTCCGAGAAGCCGGGCCGGTCGAAGTTCGTCCCGCTCCATCCGTCATCACTGAAAAATCGGACGTTTTCAAGCTGATGGTCCGCACAGTATTTCAGCAGCAGCGCCCGCTGATTGAGGATGCTGTCACTGTCCCCCGCTCCCTCGTCCTCCTGGGATAGCCGGGTGTAGCAAGCTGTCATCTTCTGCCCCTCTGCCGGGGCCTTGCCGGGGATATACTTTCCTGTCTTTTCTTCGTACTGCCACATATTTTTTACCCTCCTTAGATGTGGCAGAACGGGCTTTTGGTACACCCCTATTATACCATAAGCCCGCCCTTTTGTCTATGAAAATATGTATTTATTCGCTATTTTCAAGACTTTTTCGCCCACTTTCTTCCCGGAGTAGCCGCCTGATTTTCTCCGCCGCCGTTTCCCTCGCCTCCGGGCTGAAATACCCATAGACACCGTATACCGTCCCCCCTATCTCCCGGAAGATGATGGGGGCCAGCGCATAGCCCCCGCTGTCTTTCTCCGCCATTTCTGCGCCTCCTTTCGACTAGTGCTTTTTGGAAAACAATTCTTTCTTGAAAAAGGTGTGCCTGCGGGCACTCGTGGGATTTTTAGGGGTTAGCGGTAGGGTCGGCTTTGCCGCCCCGGTTTTTATGATTTCGCTCCGCTGTCGGTTGCCTCCGCCTCTGAATCTCCCGGCTACTCAACGGCGG
>JAETQY010000002.1 GCA_021770445.1 Bacillota bacterium
GGGATTGCTCAGGACCGCCTTGATCACATAGCTCATACGCCGCCTCCCTTGATCTCCCATTCACGGGGGCGCGGCTTGACGGGCTGGCTGCGGGGCGGCTTCTTCTGGGGCCTCTTCTTCCGGGTGTCGGTACGGGTGGGCGGCGTTCTGGACGGGTCCATCATCATCCGCTCCAGCCCCGCCAGACGGGTATCGCCCATAAAATATCTTGCCATGATCTTTTTGTCCTCCTGCATTGTTATTTGCGGTTCCCGAAAAAAGGACAAAAAGAAAAAGGGCGCTGCCCTTTTTTCAGGGAAACGGCCTTAAATGGAACAATTATTGATTTTTAGCTGAACTGCATCCCGCCATTTTCAGGAGATTCCGAAGCTTCAAGCTCCTGTTCCTGATCGAGTAGCTCACCCAGGTTGGGGATGCTGCATTCGATTTGACTGATGATGGATTGCAGGCACTTTTGCTGCTTATCTGTGATAGGATATATGCCAGCCAATGCCTCAGTGCTGCAATGATAGATTTCGATCAGCTGTTCCTGGTTAAAAAGGGCGCTGCGGGGAACGAGGCCGGAGCGGGCAGCGAAGTTCCGCTTGGCAGCGGTGTAGCTGTCTGTGCCGCTCTCGGGACCGTAATAGTTACCCTGATACAGCGCGGTGTGGTCCTGCACCCATTCCCATGTAACGAATTGAATTCCGTACTTGGAGGGGTGACCCGCCAGAACTGTGTCATTAAATTCAGCCAGCAGCCTGTAGTCTCCTGTCAGACCGCTGGCTGTCAGCTGGGGCGCCGCCTCCATCTGGCGCATATACTCTGCGGTGATTTTGGCGACGTCGGTCGCCCTGTCCAGGGCGGCGCTCCTGCGGTCGTCAGCCGCATCCTCCCTCCAGTACCTTATCGCACCGCTATCCAGTGCGAGGCAGAGACGCTGTCCATCCAGTTCCACCAGCAGAAGCCCCTCCTCCGTTTCCGGTTTAACGGTGAGGCCCTCATGCCGGAGATTGCGGGACAGCTCTTGAAAATACCTGTTTTTTTCGTCTGCGTTCATTTTGATCCTCCTCGTTTATCAGTCTAATTAATTGCAACTTTTTACGTTGAAAAAGCCAGTGCCCTTTTTGATTCTGCCACTTTTCAAAACAGGCGCTGGACACTTCACGAATTTTTGCCGCCCGGTTTGTTACCCTTGGCATTCTCTCTGGAAAAGCAAAAAGAGCGCCGGTCTGTTCAGCCCTGTTAAAGCTGACGGATCGACGCCCAAAATGCAGGCGCTTCGGTTAGCGCCCTTTTTCAATTGTCTGCCACGAGGGTTCGACTCCCGCCAGTTGCTTGAAAACCCTCATTTACATCTCTCATTTGACTGGTGAAAAATTGGGGGGCAAAAACCCCGGAAACCACTGATGCCGTAGGCGTTCAGCCTACGGCATCTAAAGTGGGCATTTGCTTTGGTGGAGGCGGGGAGAGTTGAACTCCCGTCCGAAAGCACTTCCACAGGAACTTCTCCGAGCGCAGACGATCCTTTACATTCCCTCACTCAAGCGTGGGTCGTCACACTATTGAGCTTGGTAGAGTCATAATGCGTGGAACGGTCAACTCTTTCCGAACGCACGGGCACCACTAAGGCTACGCCCAGACCCGGCTCGTGGTCCTTCCGGGCAGGACGGCCGCTTTAAGCAGCGGCGAGAACGTATTCGTTATCGTTCTTTAATTTATAAGTGCCCATTTTTAGGATGTTAGGCGCATCCGCTCGCTATTCCTGCTTCTATGCCCCCGTCGAAACCGGTACGCCCCCGTCGAGGCCGCCGTAGGCGGCCGAGACGGCGTTATCCGTCGGGGAGATCAGGCCTTTTCCGGCTCAGGGTAGTCCACGCCGAAGGTGTCTACGGTGACCTTCTTCATCACCTGCTTCTGCCGGGGGCGGTCCTGCCAGTCGGTCTTGCCGGAGACGATGGCGTCGGCGGTCTCCATGCCCTCGATGACCTTGCCGAAGGCGGCGTAGCCGCCGTCCAGGTGGGGGGCCTTGTCCACCATGATGAAGAACTGGCTGCCGGCGGAGTTGGGGTCCATCGCCCGGGCCATGGACAGCACGCCCCGGTCGTGGGCCAGGTCATTGGCAAAGCCATTCTGGGCGAACTCGCCCTTGATGGAGTAGCCCGGGCCACCCATGCCAGTACCCTGGGGGCAGCCGCCCTGGATCATGAAGCCGGGGATGCAGCGGTGGAAGATGAGGCCGTCGTAGAAGCCCTTTTTGATAAGGGAGATGAAGTTGTTTACGCTGTTGGGAGCTTTTTCGGGGTAGAGCTCGGCCTTGATGAGGTCACCGTTTTCCATCTCAATGGTGACAATGGGGTTTTGCGCCATATCGATCATCCTTTCTTGGAGGCGTTACCGGTTCCGGGTTTTCATCACCCGGTCCATCTCCCGTTTGGCATCCCGCCGGGCGGAGGACTCCCGCTTGTCGTAGAGCTTTTTGCCCTTGGCCAGGCCGATCTCCAGCTTGACCCGAGGGCCCTTGAAGTAGACGGACAGCGGGATGAGGGAGTAGCCGTCCTGCTTGATGCGGCCGAACAGCCGCATGATCTCCCGCTTGTGCATCAGCAGCCGGCGGGGGCGGCGGGGGTCCTTGTTAAAGATGTTGCCCTTCTCGTAGGGGCTAATGTGCATCCCCAGAACGGAGATCTCCCCGTCCTTGATGAGGCAGAAGGAGTCCTTCAGGTTGACGTTACCCAGACGGATGGATTTTACCTCAGTGCCCGCCAGCTCGATGCCGGTCTCGTACTTCTCCTCGATAAAATAATCGTGATAGGCCTTGTTGTTCTTGGCGACGATCTTCACCGCCTCGCCCATGGCGGACGCCTCCTTCCCTCGGGGGTCAGACCACTATACCACAGGATGCCCGAAAAGGCAAGAGGAAAACTGTCTGTTGACGTGTTTCCCCCGCCGGAAGCGGGGGGAACACAGGAATTCTAGGACCGCACCACCGCGTGGAGCAGCGACCAGATCGACCAGAGGAAGCCGGCCGCGAAGATCACCGCCAGCCCGGGGATGATCCAGGCAGTGTCCAGCCGCTCCCAGGGGATGAGCTGCTGCAAAATCACAGGGCCGACGCAGATGCCCCAGAGAATCCAGCCGCCCTTGGAGCCGAAGCGCTGAATCAGCGCCCCCGCGATCAGCCCCCCGCCCACGGCCGCGGCGAAGATGAGCAGCCACCAGTACCAGTCCAGGGTGAAGGTCGCAATGATCAGGGTCTTCTCCGGGACAGGGACCAGCTCCCCGGCCATGTTTTCAAAGAAGCTGCCTGTGGGGACCTCAATGCCCTCCAGGTGGGGAGGCGGCGGTGCCGGTGCTATAACCCCTGACTGTCCCAGCACCCAGCCGTTCATCCCGGCCAGCTTGGCCCACAGCGGCACACAGAGAAAGCGCTCCACGGCAGCCAGCAGGCCGCCCAGGGCCAGGGCAAAAGCGGCCTGGAAGGACATCAGCCCCAGGGTCAGTCCCAGGGCCCGCTTCCGGGTCTGGCCGAAGCGCAGGGCCTGGTCAAAGCTGATGCTCACATGAGCGATGCCCGCCACCAGGGCGGTGAATCCGCCCACGATGGGAAAAATGACACAGGCCACGGTGACGCTGGTGTCCGGCCGGCCGAAGTGCATCACGCACCCGATGATAATTTGGATCAGGAGGAACAGTCCGCCCTCCACCCCCAGATAGAGGAGCAGATCGTCCAGATTCAGTTTTACCAGCTTTTTAAAGGTTGGAAACATTTCATCTCACCTCACAATATAGCGCTGGATGGTCCGCCAAATGAGAAGCTCTCCCCCCGCGGCGCCCACGGCCAGCACCGCGGTCATCACCTTGGGCAGGGCAACCCACAGCCAGGCCCACTCCGTTTCCAGAAGAAACACCATTATATTGGTATCTGCGGAGAGGAGCATAAACACGGTGACGCCCATCATCACAATGACGGACACCGTGACCAGAATGGCGCCCAGGACCTTGTTTTTCACCACGACCATTCCGCTGAGACAGCCCAGCACCATCAGCACCAGACACACCAGCGGAAAGACCCACACCCGGCCGCCGAACAGATCCAGGAGGGCCCAGCGGTCCCGGACCTCCCAGTTGGCGATAGCGGGGAAGGCGGACATGAACAGCTGGAGCAGCCAGCAGACGACTGAGTAGAAGGCCATGATGCCCTGGAGGGCCCAGAAGAAGTCGGCCCGCCGGGCCCCCATGGACAGGCCCAGGTTTAGGTTGTTGGTACATAGGGCGAAGGCGTAGAGAAATACGAACAGCAGGAGCATGGTGGGGAACATGGCGTAGTAGGTCTCAAAGAGGTTGCCGTTTTCGGCGTTATTGGGCACGCCGCTGAGGTAACAGCCGGCAATGACGATGGCGGCGAAGCCGAAGATGGCGCCCAGGTTGGCCCAAGCGAAGTTGAGGAGAAAGCGAAAGGATTTTCCCATTGTGCTCCCCTCCTTATTGGGCGTCCCCGTGGCCGCACAGGGACACAAAGACGTTTTGCAGATTCATGGGGGCGATATCCACATCGGCCTCCCGGGCGGCCTCCAGCTTGACCATATCCCCCCGGACAGCCGCCGTCTTGTGCCGGCCCATCTGGTGGGTGGACAGCACCTCCAATCCGTTGCACACCTGGTCCACCACGTCGTCCCGGCCGGAGACATAGCGGAACTGGCCGATCAGCTCCTCGGTTTCGGTGTTCTCAATAATGCGGCCCTCGTCCAGGATGATCACACGCTCAAAGACGGAGGCGGCCTCCTCGATGATGTGGGTGGAGACGATGAAGGTGCGGCCCGTCTGGGCGAAGTCCTCCAGGAGGAGCTGGTAGAACCGCTCCCGCATGACCACGTCCAGCCCGGCGGCGGGCTCGTCCAGGATCGTCACTGGGGCCCGGCTGGCTAACGCAATCAAGATTGTCACCATGGACATCTGGCCCTTGGACAGCTGGGAGATCTTCTTCTTGGTCTCCAGCTTGAACTCGTCCAGCAGGCGCAGGGCGTAGTCGAAGTCCCAGTTGGGGTAGTAGATGGCGGCGGACTTGAGGTAGTGCTTCACCTTCAGGTTGTTGGGCCCGGAGAACAGGGTGGGCTGGAGCTCCCGGGAAAAGCAGATATCGTTGAGGGCCTTCTGGTTTTCCCACACCGGCTGGCCGTCGTAGGTGACCAAGCCGCTGTTTTTGGTGTTCTGGGCGGTGAGGATGCCCAGCAGGGTGGTCTTGCCCGCCCCGTTTCGGCCGATGAGACCGTAAATTTTACCCGGCTCGATGGTCAGGTCCAGGTTGTGAAGGACCTCCTTGTCCTTGTAGGATTTGCACAGGCCTTCGGCCTTTAAAATACCAGCGTTCATTTGTTATTCTCCTCTCCAATGGCCTGCTCGATCATGGCCAGCAGTTCTTCCCCGGTGAGGGCCAGGGAGGCCCCCTCCTTTACCAGGGGTTTCACATAGCCGTCGTAAAAGGCGGCTTTTCGCTTCTGTTTCACGGTCTCGCCCGCTCCTTTCGCCACAAACATGCCGATGCCCCGGCGCTTGTACAAAATTCCGTCCGCCACCAGCAGATTGATGCCCTTGGCCGCCGTGGCCGGGTTGATGTTGTACCCCCGGGCCAGTTCATTGGTGGAGGGCACCTGTTCCTCCTCCCGGTAGACGCCCCGGAGGATGTCGTCCTCCAGCATCCGGGCGATCTGCAAATAGATCAGGGACTGGTCGTTTAAGGTTCCACGCACTGGATCACCTCCTAGGTCAGTTCGCTTGTTTATTGGTTAATTACTTGTGTAACTAACCATAGCACCGATGAGGGGCTGTGTCAAGAGTTTTTTTCGTTTTAATAAAAAAATTTCCCCGCGTCAGGAGCGGGGGAGAGCGGGCCGCCTTTACCTTTCCGGTGAAATATGGTATGATTACCTGACTTGAAAAGGGGGCGTGTCCTATGGCTGATATCAAAAAGAACACCGTCCACACCCTGGACATCACCGGCTATACCGCCGAGGGGATGGGAGTGGCCCGGCTGGAGGGGCGGGTGGTCTTTGTGCCCTGCACCATCCGGGGGGAGCGGTGGAAGGTCCGCCTGGAGAAGGTGAACAAAAATGTGGCCTGGGGCAGGGGAGTGGAGCTGATCGCCCCCTCCCCGGAGCGGGTAGAACCCGACTGCCCCCTCTTTGACAGATGCGGCGGCTGTCAGTTCCGGCACATGACCTACGCGGAGGAGCTGCGGGCCAAGAGACAGCGCATCGCTGATGCTCTGGAGCGGGTGGGGCACATAGTAGATCTGGACCTGCCCCCTGTGCTGGGGGCGGAGGACCCCCTTCGCTACCGGAATAAGGTGCAGTTTCCTGTGTCTCAGGGGAAGCGGGGGCTGTCGGTGGGCTACTACCGGGGCAGGAGCCACGACGTTTTAGATGCCCCGGACTGCCCTCTCCAGCCCGAGATAGTCACCCGGCTGCGGGCAGCTTTCAAGAGCTGGATGGAGGAGTATGCCCTCCCCGCCTACGACGAGGGGACAGGCAAGGGGCTGATCCGCCACCTCTATGTCCGCACCAATAGCCGGGGGGAGAGTCTGGTGTGTGTGGTGGCCAACGGGGACAAGCTCCCCCACAGCGGTGAGCTGGCGGAGGCCCTGCGCCGGGCGGAATCCGGACTGGCGGGGCTGGTGCTCAGCACCAACACCCGGGACACCAATGTGATTTTGGGGGAGCAATACACTACCCTCTGGGGCCAGGACTGGCTGGAGGAGGAATTGTGTAACCTTGATTTCCGCCTTTCAGTGCCCTCCTTCTTCCAGATCAACCGGGCTCAGACAGAAGTGCTGTATGGCATCGCCCAGGATTTTGCCGGGCTCACCGGGGCGGAGACCGTCCTGGACCTGTACTGTGGCATCGGTACCATCTCTCTGTCCCTGGCCCGGCGGGCCCGGCGGGTCATTGGGGCGGAGATTGTCCCCCAGGCTATTGAAGATGCGAAGGAGAATGCCTGCCGAAATGGCATCGGGAATGCGGAATTCTTCTGCGGCGACGCCGGGGCGGTGGCCCAGAAGCTGGGAGATGAGGGTGTCCGGCCCCAGGTGATCTGCGTGGACCCGCCTCGGAAGGGCCTTGCCCCCCAGGTGCCCGCGATTCTAGCCGGCATGGCCCCAGAGCGGATTGTATATATCTCCTGCGACCCGGCCACTCTGGCCCGGGATGTGGACCGCTTCGCCCAACTGGGCTACCGGGCGGTGAGAGCCCAGGGTGTGGACCTCTTTCCCAGAACGGCCCATGTGGAGACGGTAGTACTTTTGTCCAAACTCAACACCAAGCAGCATATCGAGGTGGAGTTGAATCTGGACGAGCTGGATTTGACAGCGGCGGAGAGCAAGGCTACCTATGAGGAAATCAGAGAGTATGTGCTGGAACATACAGGGCTGAAAGTCAGCCACCTCTATATCGCTCAGGTCAAGCAGAAGTATGGCATTATTGAGCGAGAAAACTATAATAAACCGAAGTCTGAGAATTCCAGACAGCCGAAATGCCCACCGGAAAAGGAAGCGGCAATTACAGAGGCGCTAAAGCATTTTGGAATGATTTGAGGTGACGAATTTGGAGCACTTGATTTCTTGTGAGTTCAATATCGACACTGCTTGTGTAGAGCTTAAATTTGCTGATAGCAGCATTATTTCTATTGACTGCACCGCAGTCGAAAACGAGATTTCAAGCAATATGTATCAGCGTTCTGAATTAGATTACTTGATTTTCAATGATCCGGTTGCCTATGCTGACTTAATTCTCAATGGGACCCCGGAAGTTTACTTGAAAACCGTCACAGAGGATAAGCCTCTGGACTAACTAAAATCCGCCAGTACCGATAATCTTAAAGTTTCGGTGCTGGTGGATTTTGTTTTTTACCTCTATTTATGGCTGTTCCTTTTTACACACCTGTAAATAATTACAGCTGTACATATTTGCCTGTTGCGCTATAATTATATTACAGAGGAGGGCTATAGTATGAGCGAACCTTTTGACTATGGACATTTTGATATCGTTTTGGCTGAGTATTTACAGGAGAAAAAAGTCAGCAAAAATCGTTTGGCTGAGGAAGCAAACCTACAACGGACACAACTGAACGCTTATTGTAAGAATGACATCAAGAGACCAGACCTCGATGTTTTAGCTCGTATTTGTTATGCTCTTAACTGTGATTTGGCGGACATAATCCGTTATGTACGCCCTTCCCATGAGAACGGAGGAAGCAGTAATGGCTGACACAAAGGTAATTGTCATTCCAGATGGTAAAATCTGCGACTATATTGACAGCAAGTTCAGAAACGATACTCCCGAAGAGTATGTTCGTCAGACAATAGAAAAACGTCTTGTGAACGAACACAAATATCTCACATCGCAGATCAAAATCGAGTTCACTCTTCAAGTTGGCTCAAGAAAACCTCGGGCAGACATTGTAATCTGGGACAAAGATGCCCCAGAGCAAACACAGGGCACAATTAAGATTATTATTGAGTGCAAAAAGGAAACCGTCGATGCCAGAAACGCCAAGGATGGAATAGCACAATTGCAGTCCTATATGTCTGTATGCCCGAACTGCGAATGGGGTATGTGGACAAATAGCATTCAAAAGTTTGTCTTCCGTAAATATACAGATGGTGCTGGGAATATTTGCTTTATGGAATACAACGATATTCCTTCTGCGGATGGCAATTTAGATGAGGTAAACAGACCTAGCCGGAAAAATCTGCGCAATGCTTCGGATGATAATCTGCTGTTTGTGTTTAAAACCTGCCATAATCACATTTATGTGAATGATGGTATGCAGAAACAACCTGCATTTTTTGAGTTGCTAAAAGTCATTTTTTGCAAGATCGAGGACGAGCGAAATATACCAAAGCCTCTGGAATTTTTTACAACGTCTGAGGAGCGTTCAAATCCGGATGGGCAACTGACTGTACAGAAACGCATTTCCCAAATCTTTCAGCGCGTAAAGAAGCGTCATGGTAAGATTTTTGACGCAAATGATGAGATCAAGCTGACGCCTCGCAGCTTAGCGTATATTGTCAGCGAATTGCAGCGGTACAGCCTGCTCAGCACGAATATCGACATCAAGGGAAAAGCCTATGAAGAAATTGTAGGAGCCAATCTCCGCGGCGACAGGGGCGAGTTTTTTACGCCCAGAAATGTTATGAAGATGGTTGTGGAGATGATAAATCCTCGTATTGACGAGCGTGTCCTGGACAGCTCCTGTGGTACTGGCGGTTTTCTTGTACAGGCAATGACACATGTTATTGCCCAGCTTGAAGCAGAGTTTTCTGCCAGCATGGGAATTCCTAAAAAAGATTGGGATGGCGACACCGTAAAAGTATTTCAAGATCGGATTTCCGAGATGGCTTCGACCAGTTTCTTTGGTTTTGATATTAATCCTGATTTAGTCAAGGCAACCAAGATGAACATGGTCATGAACAATGATGGTAGCGGAAATATTCTGCAAACAAATTCCCTCCTGCCTCCGCACGAATGGACAGATGAGTTCAAGACACGGCTTGCGGAGGCACTACATATCAAGAAGTCAGAAATTCGCAACCATGAAAGTATTGCGTTCTTTGATGTAATTGTAACAAATCCCCCATTTGGCAGTAAAATTCCTATCAAGGACAAAAACATCCTTGAACAGTTTGAACTTGCCCACATTTGGGAAAACGACAAGACAACCGGCACTTGGAGGATGACTGAGCGTTTGCAATCATCTGTCCCGCCTGAAATTCTATTCATTGAGAGATGTTCACAGTTTCTCGTTCCAGGTGGGCGCATGGGAATAGTTTTGCCGGATTCCATCCTTGGATCACCGGGATTGGGGTACATTCGTGAATGGCTGATTCAGAATCATAGGATTATTGCCAGCGTTGATCTCCATGTAGATACTTTTCAGCCCCATAACGGCACACAAACATCGGTTCTATTTCTTCAAAAGAAAACAGCAGCACAAAAGGGCAAAGAAGCGGCTACAGGACAAATGGCCGACTATAATATCTTTATGGCAATGGTTGAAAGGGTAGGACATGATAAGAGAGGCAATCCCATTTTCAAGCGTGATGTAGAAGGTAATGAAATCCTTGCCCCGGATACGGATAACATCATGGTTCTCGGTGAAACCGGGGAGGGTGATCGCACTGTCTCTCACGAGCGCAAGAGCAAGGTGCCTGACGATCAGACCACTGCCGTACCAGCAATCTTTGACGACTGGAAGCGAAGGGAGGGCATTGCATGGTAGCAGGTAACTTGGCCCACAAAATGAATACCGCGCCTGAAATAGAAGTTCATATTCTGGAAAGCCCTATAAAGTGGTGTTCGGTCTCCCTCTCCGATATGATTTCCCGTGGGAAGCGGCTGGAGGCTAGCGTATTTGATGTGGAGGCAAAACAAGCGCGGGAGAGTGTTTATAAAGGGAAATATGGAACTGTTATTCTCTATGGTGATAGCGGCTTGATTGAAACTGCCTATTATCCTGGCTGGATGCAGCGGAGCCGGCTCAAGAGGATATGGTGTGATAAGCCATATGGAGAGGGGTTCTATCTTCCTTCACAGATGACCGATCTCTATCCTGTTCCAGAAAAACATATATCTCGGTTGGCAGATTGTGATATGGATGAACTCCGCTTAAAGGAAAACACTTTATTGCTGACGCGCAGCGGTACAATAGGCAACATCTCATATGTATCAAGAACCTTGGCCGGTCGTGTTTTTTCTGATGACGTAATTCGTGTTACCTTCAAAAAAGAATATGACTTGGGATATGTTTATACCTATCTCAAATCAAAGGTGGGCAGTTTAATTTTACAAACCAATGGCTATGGTTCAGTAATTACCCATGTTGAGCCGGACCACTTATCAGAAATCCCGGTTCCCGATGCTCCTGTGGAGTTGCGGCAGCGTATACATAATTTGATTGCACGCTCCTATGCTTTGCGGGACGAGTCCAATGAAATGATTGATAAGGCTACAGGCCTGTTGATAGCGGAACTTCACCTGCCAGCTATACATGAGTTTCAAAAGGTGGCCGCCCCTGTGAGCACATTCGATGTAAAACTAAGCAATATGAACCTGCGGCTTGATGCTTCCTACCATGTTCCGGCGGCAGATGCAATTGTTGCCCACCTCAAAGAGAACGCTGCCGAATTAACAACCGTAGGCGACAGCCAGATAAGCAGATCAGTTATTCTACCAGGCAGATTTAAGCGTGTTTATGTAGATGAAGGGCATGGCCGAGGTTTTATCGGTGGAAAGCAACTTGGGGAATTGGATCCTTCCAATAAAAAGTATTTATCGTTGGCCCATCATGGTGAGCGGATAGATGAGCAGTTGGAATTGCACGAAAACATGACATTAATTACAAGAAGTGGAACTATCGGAAAAACAGCTTTAGTACCTAAACACTGGGAACATTGGGTAGCAAGTGAGCACATCATTCGTGTAACCCCCGCCAATTCCCAAATAGCCGGATATCTGAATATTTTTCTTGCTTCCGATTATGGGCATCAACTAATTACTCGTTTCACATATGGCTCTGTGGTTGATGAGATTGATGATGATCATGTTCGGCAAATTCCTATCCCACTGTTGCGTAATCAAGAGATGCAGCAACAAATCAACTCCCTAGCACTTGAATCGAACGTCAGGAGATATGAGGCCTACAAGCTGGAGCAAGAAGCCCTTCGCATTATGAACGAGGAGGTTATTTTTGCAAAATAGATGTCAGCTTGTAAGACCCATTCGACTGACATATGACAGCTCCATGGACTTATGAAGGCAAAATCGATGAGCAGTTTTCTATTCAGTATCACTGGTATATTGCCGCTCCAGCCTTTCTGGAGTAGCTGGGTTGAGAATAGTAATCTTCCTCCCCAGCTTCCTGGCATACCTCACTGTCATAGCCGTCCCGCCCCGCCACTCGCCGTTGTAGACGGCCAGCAGATAGGCAGAATGCTCAACCAGATAGCGATTGCGTTTCAACATACATTCTTTATTGTACTTCCGGTTTACATACACAATTGAATCCGCCTGCTTCAAAATAGAATAATAAAGTTCCCGCGCCGAAGCCGACCACTGATCCGCCTGTCCCTCGCAGGGAAGGACACAGTGGAGCTTTAGCGCGGGATTTTCTTTTTTCAAGGCAAAAACGGCCAGCGCTGCCCAAGTGTCGGACCCCTCCGCCATGCCAGAAAGAAAGTCGGTATACCCAGCGCCCACCAGTGTGGCAATTTGTTTTGAGAGCATTCTTTTTAGAGTAACACATCTAGCATCTGTTTCATCATAGCCCCAGGGAAATTTCTTCGGGCGGTGGCCTGTGAACGCACAGCACCTTTCAATCATCATGATCTGCCTCCGATTTTTAATTTTAGTATGGGGGTTATATCCCCTTAATAAGGGAGATTATAACCCCCATACTAGTTGGTGTCAATCGGGGGTGAGTGTGTGATCGTCTTTGATAAATTGTGGGGTGTCATGAAGGAAAAGGGAGTCTCCACATATCTGCTGCGAGAGAAGTGCGGTATCGACAGTAAAACCATCCGTCGGCTACGGGCAAACGACAATATGGAGACAAAGACGCTAAATAAACTGTGCGCGGTACTTGATTGTCGCCTGGAGGATATTGCTGAATATCTTCCAGACGAGCAGTAACAGCTCTACGGTTCTATGTGTGCAGAACCGTAGAGCTGTTAGTATTTTCGGAGCGAGGTGTTCAGACTGCGTTTTAGCAGTATTTGCACTCCAGGCTCCGAAAATGTAGGGGGAATCCAAGGGGGGATACTTCCTCTCTTGGCACACGACTTTCCCTCGGAAAGTCTAGTGTGTTATACCTTTGCTTCCGGCTGACGCCGGGAAGGGGCTGACTGCGGCATCTGCGACTTGGGCAGATGGGCAGCGGGCAGACACTTTTCGGTGGCAGTAGGACAGGCGGATTTTGTACGGACACGGACGAAATCAGGATTTGCTCACAGGGCAAAATCCGCCTGCCCGGAAAAGGAAGCAGAGGTATATCAACTCCCGTCCCGCCGCAGCGACAGCACCCTCGTTAGTTCGTTTCCCCCTTGGATTTCTCGCGGCTTTTGTAGACATTATATTGATTCTTACACCGGGCACTGCAAAATGCAGCGTTGGAGCGACTGCCCAGGAACACCTTCTGGCAGTGCTTACACAATCGCAGGGGCTGCTCATCGTCCACCAGCATGAAGCTGAACATCATCTGAATACCCAGTAGCAGCGAATGAAAGTCCCAATAAATGGTTGGCTTATCCAGCAGTTCGATGTGGTAGCTGGGGGCGATCCCGCCAAAGGCAGCCATGGCCTTGCTGTACAACCCCCGTGTGTCCTCGTCGATGGAATCATAATCTTTGTAGTACAGGATTGAGGTAGACAGGGTGAATGCCCAGTCCTTGAACTGCTGGGCAACCCAGTCGTAGGGTTCCGCATATTCCCGCTGGAAGCTCATATTCTTCGCCATCGGCTCGTCCATGAAGGTCATGGTCAGGGCAACCATCGTCCGGTCACCGGACACGTTCCATGTGGATGTAATGCCTTTCTTCACCAGGTCCAGCTGGTCAAAGGGGTAAAACAGGGACAGATATTTGTCTGCCGCCATGGATTCTTCCTTGATAAAATGGTTTTTCGGCAGGTACACCGCCTCATAGTCCATAAAGGACGGCGTGGTGGGCAGAGCGGTCATCAGCCCCAGCAGGCCGTACCGGGTGATAAACTCCATGATCGCCTTTTCCACTTCTGCTTCCGGCTTGCGCCCCATCATCAGCATCCCCACATTCAGGGCATCCAGCACAATGTTGGGGACCTCTTTCAGCGGATTGTAGACATCCGGCTTTGCATTTTTGCCGGGGGTGATGTACCGCCTGCCGTCCCCGGCTGTTTTCAGTTCGTAATGGTCGTACCGCACCCAATGGGAACGGGACTGTTCAAATAAATTTTTCATCATACACGCCCTTTCTCCTTAATCGTCCCAATTATCAGGGGCGGTTTTTCTTTTTTCTGCGCTTGGTCTTGTTCTCCCGCCGGATCACGGCGTCTTTGCCCTGTTTCCTTGCGATTTTCGAGTATTCCTCCAAAAACTGACGTTCCCGCAAGGTCAAGCTGCCGCCATGCTCCTGTTTTCTGCACAGATGGTCATACATCTGGCGCTGCAATTTTTTGTGGATGGTCTTTCGCAGCTTGCGGATGTTGCGGTCAGACTGCCCACGCACAGCGGCAAGCTGGGTGGTGCTGTACAACCGCAAAGAGAGGAAATACAAAACCTCCTTGTGTTCCTCGCTCAGTTCTTCCACCATGCGGGAAATAAAGGCGTCGGCAGTGAGGTTGTGCATCTCATAGGGGCAGTCAAACAGGATGTCCAGAAAGTTCCCGGCCATCATCTGCCGGTATGCGGGGTTGTTCATCCATCGGGGAATGAACTTCGGTTCCGGCACCGCCTGATATTCCAGCGGCACATCCCCACGAAGGTTTTCATGGTCCCGTTCCCGGCGCTCCCGATTCTGATCCAGCTTGTCCCATTCCCCTACGACGACCCGGAAGTCCTTTTCGGTGCGGGCCGCTTCCTCCAGCCGACGCACGGCTTCGGCCCGGATCTCCCGTTTCAGCCGCTTTTCGCTGACTGGGGCGGCTTCTTCTTCCTCGGTTTCTAGTTCCGCTTCATAATCGACGGGATGCTCGTCCTGCTCCAACTCGCTTTCCAGCTCTGCCAGACGTTCTTCCGCAAGTGCCTGCTCCAGCGTTTCCCCCGCCGCACCAGCGCCTGTCCCATCGTCCCATCCGGTGAAGCCACCCTCGGTATCCAGAAGCTCATCATCAGACAGATACGCCATGACCTCACCTCTCTCAAAAAATATTTTGTGATTTTTCAAAAATGGTTCCGTTTTGCACCCCGGATTTCTCCTATTAGCGAAAGGGTAATCTAAAATCAGATTACTTTTTTCGGAACCACATCAACATTATACAACGACTGCGCCGGAAGCGCAAGAAAGAGAGGTTCTATGGTAAAAAACGGCACCCAGGATTTTTTTCGGAAGGGAGTGAGCGACAGTGACACTGTTTGAACTGGTAAAACAAGCTGTTTGTGTTCCGGAGGCGGCGACCTATTATGGGCTGCAAGTCAGTCGAAACCGCATGGTCTGTTGTCCGTTCCATAATGACCGACACCCCAGCATGAAACTGAACGAGCGTTATTTTTACTGCTTCGGCTGCGGAGTAACCGGTGATGTGATTGACCTTGTGGCGAGGTTATTTGACCTGAGTAGTTACGAGGCAGCGCAGAAGCTGGCTTATGACTTCGGGATTGACCCGGACAAACCACCGGCAGCAATCGCTCTGCCCAAACCGGAACGTCCTCTGCTGAAAGCATACCGGCAGGAGGAAGTGCGCTGCCTGCGGGTATTGTGCGATTATCTGCATCTTCTGGAAAGCTGGAAGGTGCAGCACACACCCAAGACACCGGAAGATGTTCTGGATGACCGGTTTGTGGAAGCCTGCCAGATGCTGGACTATGTGGAGTATCTGGCAGATTTGCTCATTGCCGCCGAGCTGGAACAACGGGTAAAAATCGTAGAAATGCTGAACAAGGATGGTCTGATCACAGGTTTGGAGGAACGGCTGGAGAGTTTGGAAAAGGAGGAACAGAGAGATGAAAAAGAACAAGCAGCCTGACGGGATGCCCGTCTGGTTTGATGGAAAAAGCATCAACGAAGCCCTGTTTTGTGATGAGTTCTTGCAGACACACAAGATCATCTTCACAAGTGGGGCTTTTTTCACGCCCGAAGGCCGTGTGACCGATGAACTGCCCCTGCGGGGAGAGATTTTTGAGGAGCTGAAATGCTGTGCGGTCAGCAATATTCCCCGCAAAATCAGCAACATTGTGGAGCTGATGAAGCTGGCGGCGCTGGTGGAGGAATTTCCTCCGGAGCCGGACCGGATTCACCTTTCCAACGGTACACTTTTTCTGGACGGAACCTTTGTGGAGGGAAAGCCGAAAATCGTCCGCAACCGTTTCCCCGTGTCCTACAATCCCAACACCCCGAAACCTGTTCTCTGGCTGCAATTTCTGGATGATCTGCCCTACCCGGAGGATATTCCCACCTTGCAGGAATATATCGGCTACTGCCTGATTCCCAGCAACAAGGGGCAGCGGATGATGGTCATTAAGGGCAGCGGCGGCGAAGGAAAGTCGCAGATCGGCGCTGTGCTGGGAACTTTGTTCGGTTCCAACATGAAGGACGGCAGCATCGGGAAAATATCCGAAAACCGGTTTGCCCGTGCGGATTTGGAACACATTCTCCTGTGTGTGGATGACGATATGCGGATGGAGGCCCTGTGCCAGACCAACTATGTGAAATCCATCGTCACTGCCCAGGGTAAGATGGATTTGGAGCGCAAGGGCAAGCAGAGCTATCAGGGATGGATGTGCGCCCGGCTGCTGGCTTTCTCCAACGGAGATTTGCAGGCGTTGTTTGACCGGAGCGATGGATTTTACCGCCGCCAGCTGGTGCTGACTACGAAAGAAAAACCGGCTGGCCGTGTGGATGATCCTGACCTTGCCGAGAAGATGAAAGCCGAGGTGGAGGGTATTCTGCTGTGGGCTTTTGAGGGATTGCAGCGGCTGGCCGCAAACAACTTCAAGTTCACCGAGAGCCAGCGCACCAAAGACAACCGGGAAGCAGTCAAACGGGACAACAACAATGTCTATGATTTTCTGGATTCTGACGGGTATGTTCGCCTGAAAGCCGATCTGTCCGCCAGCTCCAAAGAGCTATATGAGGCATATCAGATTTACTGCGCCGAAAACAACCTGCCTGCCCTGAAGCCCCGCAGCTTCAGCGAAGCCCTGATTGCCTGCCAGAGCCGCTACAATCTGGAATACTGCAACAATGTGACCAATGCTGCCGGACGGCGAGTGCGTGGCTTTCTGGGAATTGAGGTGCTGGTGAGAAACAATATGTCGGTGTTTTCTGGTGATTTGATGTGTACGTACGTACGCAGTGATTGATCGCTGTTCTCCCTTTTATAGCAATTCGGCGGCTATACCAGTCAGAATCATCGGTCAAATCCCCATGCTAAATCAAGGCAAGTGGGAATCGGAAAGTATTTGACGGTTGGAAGAAATCATTTTGCGAAACAGTGTTTCTCGCCCCGGTGAACCGGGTGCATGGAACCATGGGAAAATGCACGGTTTCAAGCCAAGTCACACGAAACGGAAAAGTTGGAAGGTGCGACCTATGAGCAGGACATCACACCGGCAATTCTGAACGGATTTGTTGACGAGAGAATTTTTCACGACACAGCGAAGCGGTTATGCCAGAGGGCGTACCGGCTTCGCTTTTTTATCAAGTAAATTTAGGAGGATTTTTTATGATGACGGTACGCAACGAGATTAAGGCACAGATCGTCCGGGCGGGATATACCATGCAGGAGATAGTTGACCGGCTCCATGAGGAATACGGCTGGTCGGACAGTGTTTCCAACCTGTCGGCCAAGCTCCAGCGGGAATCCATCCGCTACAAGGAGGTTGTAGAGCTGGCCGACGTGCTGGGCTATGACATTATCTGGCAGAAACGGAGGGACAGAGCATGAGCAAGCCGCAGTATGCCATTCTCCGCTTTGCCAAGTACAAGGGGCCGGAGATCGGGAACATTGAAGCCCACAACGAGCGAACCAAAGAGAAATACGCCAGCAACCCCGATGTGGACATCAGCAGGAGCAAGTACAATTTCCATCTGATCGAGCCGCAGCGAAAATATCGTGCAGAGGCGGAGCGGCAGATCAAAGAAGCCGGTTGCCGTACCAGGTCAGACAGTGTTCGGGTAGTGGAAGCCCTGATAACTGCCACACCGGAGTTCTTTCAGGGAAAGAAAAAATCTGAGATCAGAGCCTATTTTCAAGAGGCGCTGACCTTTCTCCAGCAAAACCAAGACCCCAAAACAATCATATCCGCCGTGGTGCATATGGACGAGAAAACGCCCCATATGCACCTTTCTTTTGTCCCGATGACTGCGGATGGCAGGCTCAGCGCCAAGGAGATTGTGGGAAATAAGAAAAAGCTGACCCAGTGGCAGGACAAGTTCTGGGAACACATGGTGCGGAAATATCCCGACCTGGAGCGTGGTGAAAGCGCCAGCCAGACCGGACGTGACCACATCCCGCCCAGAGTGTTCAAAGAGATGACCCGCCTGACCAAGCAAAAAGCCAAGCTGGAAGAACTGCTGACCGGTATTGGAGCCTTTAACGCAAAAAGCAGAGCTGCCGAGATTACGGCTCTGCTGGATAAGTATATCCCCGCGGTGGAGCAGATGCACAGCACCATGAAGAAGTATCAGGTGGCATTTACGGAAACCACCGTGGAGAACAGAAAGCTGAAACAGGAGAATGCACAGCTGGAGCAATCCCTAGAGCAAGCAACCCAAGAAAGCACTTTGAAGCAGCTGGCCGATGCAAAGCTGCGGCGGGACTATGCTGACGCTGTTGCTGTGCTGGATCGCATTCCAAAAGAAGTGCTGGCGGAGTACATGCACAAACCGGACAGACGGAGGATAAATGCCTATGATAGATGAGTGGAACGGCTTCGCCGTTTTACTGGCAAATATGATTGAAAAATATGCTGGGGAGCTGGATTTAGATTCTTTGCCTGATCCGGTGTTCCACGAGGATAAAATCACAAACCACGGCACAGATAAAAATGTTTGCAAAGAAAATGTTGAAACGCTAAAAGCAGCATGATACAATAATCGTGAGATAAGTGTCCAAACATATTTCCAAGGGAAGCATTTCTTCCCTTGGAAAATACATAAGGAAATGTTGAGCAGTATTAGCGAGGAAGGACCATGGTGAAAGAAAAGATAAAAGTTTATACCTATACGCGAGTGTCTACCGCCATGCAGATTGACGGCTACTCGCTGGATGCCCAGAAATCCCGCATGAAAGCCTTTGCAGAATTTAATGATTATGAGATTGCTCATGAATATGAGGATGCAGGAAAATCTGGTAAATCGATTGAAGGCCGTACGCAATTTAACCAGATGATGGAGGACATCAAAACCGGCAAGGATGGCGTTTCCTTTGTTCTGGTATTCAAGCTGTCCCGTTTTGGCAGAAATGCGGCGGATGTCCTTTCCACCTTACAGGTCATGCAGGATTTTGGCGTCAATCTGATTTGCGTGGAGGATGGCATTGATTCCTCTAAAGATGCAGGAAAGCTGATGATTTCCGTCCTATCGGCAGTGGCGGAAATTGAGCGTGAAAACATCCGTGTCCAAACCATGGAAGGTCGTATCCAAAAGGCCAGAGAAGGCAAGTGGAACGGTGGCTTTGCCCCCTACGGCTATAAACTGGTGGATGGCAAGCTGGAAATCAACGAGGAGGAAGCTCCGGCGATTCGCACCATCTATGAGCAGTATGTTACAACCGATTCCGGCGCAAATGGGATCGCAAAATATCTTGAAAATCAAGGGATCAGTAAAGTCCAGCGCCAGAACGGGAAAAATCCTCTTTTTGATGCTCGTCTGATCCGCATGATTCTGAAAAATCCGGTTTACTGCGGCAAGATTGCCTATGGCAGGCGAAAAACCGAAAAGGTGCATGGAACCAGAAACGAGTACCGTTTGGTAGAACAGGAAAACTTTTTGTTGGTGGATGGTCTGCATGAGGCCATTATCCTCGAGGATGTATGGCAGGCAGCGCAGGTCAAGTTGGCTGCTCAAGCCAAACGGTATGAACACGTCAACAAAGGGAAAAACGAATGCACACACCTGTTGTCCGGCATTGTAAAATGTCCCATATGCGGTGTTGGAATGTACGGTAATAAGTGCGTAAAACGGAAAGCAGACGGCAGCAAATACAAGGATTTCTACTACTATGGCTGCAAACATCGCTCTATGACCCGTGGACATAAATGCGATTACAAGAAGCAAATTCGGAAAGAGCTGCTGGACGATGCTGTGGCGGAGGTGATCTGCAAGCTGGTCAGCAATCCCAAATTTGCGGTGATGATGCAGGAAAAGATCAACATGAAAGTCGATACCACGGCGATTGAGCAGGAAATCAGCAACTATGAAAAGCAGCTTCGTCAGGCTTATTCCACCAAATCCAAGCTAATTGAAGAAATCGACTCTCTTGACCCAGATGACCGGCATTACAGCAGGCGGAAATCAGACCTTGATGATCGGCTCTATGGGATGTATGATAAGATTGAAGAATTAGAATCCCTGCTGATTACAGCCAGAGCCAAGAAACAGACCATTGAGGCAGAAAAGCTGACCGGCGATAATATCTACAAGGTCCTGATCTACTTCGATCAACTCTATGGAAAGATGAACGACAGAGAGAAACGGCAGCTGATTGAGGAACTGATCTCTGAAATACAGATTTACCCGGAGCGTCAGCCCAATGGCCAGTGGCTGAAATCCATCAAGTTCCGGTTGCCTATCATCGAGGAAGATATGAATATCAGTTTGGACAATGAACAGCAAGTTGAAACGGCGTGTCTTCTGATTCGGGAAGAGTAACAGGAAAATATCCAGCCTCGTGAGACGGGGAGGTGGGGCATAGGGACGTGCCGGGCGTGAATAGGGTAAGGCGGAGGTGTTATAAAATGCTGTCGCCGGTAATCTATCTGATGATGAACGGACTGTTCTTTACCCTGCGCCTGTCTGGGGGAGGGGGGGCCTTTCCCAGACCGCTGAAAGCCGCGGAGGAAAAGGAGTACCTGGAGCGGTGCGCCCAGGGGGATTTGGAGGCCAGAAATATCCTGGTGGAGCATAACCTGCGCCTGGTGGCGCACATTGTTAAAAAGTATTATGCCCAAACTGGAGACCAGGACGACCTGATTTCCATTGGGACCATTGGGCTGATCAAGGGGATATCCACTTTTAAAGCGGACAAAAATGTGCGGCTGGCCACCTACGCCAGCCGGTGCATTGAAAATGAGATATTGATGTATTTTCGATCTCAGCGGAAGCTTCAGGGTGAGGTCTCGCTGACCGACACCCTGGAGGCGGCGGGGGACGGGGGGACGCTGTCGCTGATGGATGTGATTGCGGTGGACGACCACATGCTGGAGGACCTGGACACCCGGGACGCCTGTGTGAAGGTACGTCAATGCGTTCAAACCTGCCTCACCCCAAGGGAGCGGATGATCATTACCATGCGCTATGGACTGGACGACAGGCCGCCCCGTACCCAGCGTGAGATCGCGGGCCAGTGCGGGATCAGCCGGTCGTATGTATCCCGAATCGAAAAAAAGGCGCTGGAAAAGCTACAGATAGGGATGGAGGGCTGGTCGCCCTGATTTGATTTTGTGGTATTTCAACAAATAGCAGCTTTTTGCCCCAAGATATTGGGGCAATTTTTTCTGCGGTTGCTGTTGACTTCTGCGAACTATTGCACTACTATGATAAAGAATAAAACAACGCCGCACCTCTCCGGGGTGCGGAAGGAGGAACTGCATGGGACAGACACAGAGCGAGCAGGCGGTGCAGCGACTGCGGGAGTTGTACCGCCGTTACGGATATATTCCCTATAAAATGAGTAAGTTCGAGCCCTATGATCTCTATGTCCACAACAAGAGCTTTCTGGTCAGCGAGGACATTCTCACCTTTACAGACGCGGATGGGCGCCTGATGGCGCTGAAGCCCGACGTGACTCTCTCCATAGTAAAAAACGCCAAGGAGGGGGCGGGGCTGCAGAAGGTCTACTACAGCGAGAACGTCTACCGCACCTCCCCCATGACCCGGGGGTTCCGGGAGATCATGCAGACGGGGCTGGAGTGTGTGGGAGAGATCGACCTGGTGGCCATGGGCGAGGTGCTGATGCTGGCGGCCAGGAGCCTGGAGCTTATCAGCGGGGACTACCTGCTGGACGTAAGTCACCTGGGCTTTGTGGCCGGGCTGATGGACAGCGGAGGTGCGCCAGAGGAGTGCCGGACCGAGCTGCTGAAGCGGATGGGGGAGAAAAATGTGGCCGCTCTGGGTGGGCTGTGCCGGGAGCTGGGCCTGGACCCGGAGATGGCGGAGGACTTGTGCCGGCTTACTTCCCTCTATGGCCCGCCGGCCCAGGTGCTGCCCCAGCTGGAGGAGATGGTCCGGGGGGAGCGGATGGCCTCCGCCCTGGCTGAGCTGCGGGATGTGTGCGCCCTGGTGCCGGGGGGGAATCTCCGGCTGGACTTCTCTGTGGTCAACAATATGGACTACTATAACGGCCTCATTTTCCAGGGCTATCTGCCCGGCCTGCCCAGCGGGGTGCTGTCCGGCGGGCGGTATGACAACCTGCTCCACCAGATGGGCCGGGGGGACGGAGCCATCGGCTTTGCCGTGTATATGAACCTGCTGGAGCGCCTGGAGCACCCAGAGGAGACCTTCGACGCGGATATCCTGCTGCTGTATGACGACGCAACGCCCGCCAGCGCCGTCCTGCGGGAGGCCGAGGACTGCCGCCGGGCCGGTCAGACCGTCCGGGTGGAGCGCCGCAGGCCGGAGGGACTGTCCTTCCGGGCGGTGCGGAAGGTGGGGTGAGGGGCCGTGATCAATGTTGCCCTGCCCAAGGGGCGCCTGGGGGAGAAGGTCTATCAGATCCTGGAGGAGGCCGGCTACCCCTGTCCCGCCATCCGGGAGGAGAACCGAAAGCTGGTCTTTGAGAATGAGGCGGCCGGGGTGCGCTATTTCTGGGTCAAGCCCAGCGACGTGGCCATCTATGTGGAGCGGGCCGCCGCCGATGTGGGCATCGCGGGGAAGGACATCCTGCTGGAGTATCAGCCCGAGATTTACGAGCTGCTGGACCTGGGTATCGGGAAATGCCGGATGTGCGTGGCCGGGGGAGTGGACTTCCGGGACCGCCGGGACCGGACCCTGCGGGTGGCCACCAAATTTCCTAAGATCGCCAAGGGCTACTACAGCGCCCAGAGCCGGGATATCGACATTATCAAGCTCCACGGCTCCATCGAGCTGGCCCCGCTGCTGGGACTGAGCGACGTGATCGTGGACATTGTGGAGACGGGGAAGACCCTGGCGGAGAACCACCTGGAGGTGAAGGAGACCATCGTCCCCATCAGCGCCCGGCTGATCGCCAACAAGGTGAGCTACAAGTTCAAGTATGAGGAGATCACCCGGCTGTGCCGGCGGGTGGACGAGCAGAGAGAGGAGGCGGCGCAATGAGCCGGTATATGAGTTCCCGCTTCGACGCCCTGGAGGCCTATGTGCCGGGGGAACAGCCCCAGGATAAGCGGTATGTGAAGCTGAACACCAACGAATCCCCCTTCCCGCCCTCCCCGGAGGTGCTCTCCGCAGTGAACGCCGCCGAGACGGAGCGGCTCAACCTCTACCCTGACCCGGAGGGGAAGGCCCTGCGGGAGAAGCTGGCGGATATGTACGGCGTGGGACCGGAGAACGTCTTTCTGGCCAACGGCTCCGACGAGCTGCTGTTCTTCGCAGTGATGGCCTTCTGCGATAAGGGGCGGCCGGTGGCCTTCCCCAATATCAGCTACGGCTTTTACCCGGTGTACGCCCAGCTGCTCCAGATGCCCTATACCGAAATTCCCCTGCGGGAGGGATTTGTCCTGGAAGCGGCGGACTACTGCGGGCTGAATCAAAATATTATCATCGCCAACCCCAACGCCCCCACCGGACGGGCCATTGCGGTATCTGACATTGAGGAGATCGTACGCACTAATCCGGACCGGGTGGTCCTCATCGACGAGGCCTACATCGACTTCGGCGGGGAGAGCTGCCTGCCTCTCATCCAAAAATACGACAACCTCCTCGTCTGCCAGACCTTCTCCAAGTTCCGCTCCCTGGCCGGGGGCCGGCTGGGCTTTGCTTTGGCGGACAAGGGCCTCATCGCGGACCTGGAGAAGATCAAATACTCCACCAACTCCTACAACATCAACCGGCTGACCAACGCCGCCGCCCTGGCCACCCTGGACAGTAACGACTACTACGTTGCCAACAGCAAAACAATTCAGGAAAACCGGGCCTATACCACCACGGAGCTGGCAAAGCTGGGCTTTGAGACCCTCCCCAGCCTGACCAACTTTATCTTCACCCGCTGTCCCGTGGCGGAGGGCGGGGCCCTCTACCGAGGGCTGAAGGCCCGGGGCGTGCTGGTCCGACACTGGGACAAGCCGGCCATTTCCGACTGGCTCCGGGTGACCATCGGTACCCGGGAGCAAATGGACATTTTCCTGGACAAGGTCCGGGAGATCGTAAAGGAGGCGGGGGCCGATGCGTAAGGCGGAGCTGGAGCGCAGGACGGCGGAGACGGACATACAGCTCTCTCTGGACCTGGACGGCGAGGGAAAGAGCGAGATCGACACCGGCTGCGGCTTTCTGGACCACATGCTTACCCTCTTTGCCCGCCACGGGCGGTTTGATCTAAAGGTCTCCTGCAAGGGGGATACCTATGTGGACGACCACCACACGGTGGAGGATATCGGCATCTGCCTGGGGGACGCCTTCGCCCGGGCCCTGGGGGACAAGCGGGGCATCGTCCGCTACGGCTCCTGCACCCTGCCCATGGACGAGGCCCTGATCCTCACCGCCGTGGATATCAGCGGCCGGGGGATGCTGTGCTGCGCCCTGGATATCCCCGCCCAGAAGGTGGGCACCTTTGACACGGAGCTGACAAAGGAATTTCTTATCGCCTTCGCCCGGCGGGCGGACATGACCGTCCACATCCGCCAGCTGGCCGGGGAGAATAGCCACCACATCATCGAGGGGGCCTTCAAGAGCCTGGCCCGCTCCCTCCGGACGGCGGTGGCCATCGACGGCCGGTTTGCCGGGGAGATCCCCTCCACCAAGGGGGTGCTGTGATGCTGGCCGTGGTGGACTACGGAGTGGGCAACCTGTTCTCCCTGACCTGTTCCCTTAGGGCCATCGGCGCAGAGGCGGTGGTCACCGGGGACGAGGGGGTCTTGGCCCGGGCGGACCGGGTGATTCTCCCCGGGGTGGGGGCCTTCGGCGACGCGGCGGAGGCCCTGCGGGCCTCTGGTTTGGACCGGGTGGTCCTCCGGGAGGCGAAGGCAGGAAAACCGCTGCTGGGGATATGCCTGGGGATGCAGCTTCTGCTGGACTACGGTACGGAGTACGGGCGACACCAAGGCCTGGGATTGATCCCGGGGGCAGTCCGGGCCATCCGGCCGGTGGTTCCCCCAGCGTACAAGGTGCCCCACATGGGCTGGAACGCCCTCCATTTTCCCAAGGACAGGCCGGTCAGCCCTTTATTCCGGTACATACAGGAGGGGGACTGCGTGTACTTTGTCCACTCCTACGCCGGGATGGACTGCGGGGAGCACACCATCGCCGCGGCGGAGTACGGCCCAGAGCTCACCGCCGCAGTGGCCAGGGACAACGTGTACGGGGTCCAGTTCCACCCGGAGAAAAGCGGTCCGGTGGGGCTGAACATATTGAAAGCGTTTTGTGAACTGTAAATATTGAAGGAGGAAAAATTATGTTGATTATTCCCGCCATTGATTTGAAGGACGGCAAGGTAGTGCGGCTCTTAAAGGGCGATTTCAACACGGTGCAGCAGGTGGCCGACGACCCAGTGGCCACCGCCAAGGCCTTCTACGAGGCCGGGGCCCGGTATCTCCACATCGTGGACCTGGACGGCTCCAAGGACGGGGTGCGCAAGAACTCGGACCTGGTCAAGGCTGTTATTCAGGTGGGCCTGAAAACCGAGCTGGGGGGCGGCATCCGCTCCATGCAGGACCTGGAGGAGGTCCTTTCCTTGGGGGTGTGGCGCGCCATCATCGGCTCCGCCGCCGTCAGCGACCCGGACTTTGTCAAGGCGGCCCTGGAGAAGTACGGCCCGGAGCACATCGCTGTGGGCGTGGACGCCAAGGACGGCCTGGTGCGCACCGCCGGCTGGGTGAAGGAGAGCGGGGAGAACTACCTGGACTTCGCCAAGCAGATGGAGGAGCTGGGCGTCACAAACATCATCTTCACCGATATCGACACCGACGGCATGCAGACCGGCCCCTCCTTTGCCCGCCTGCAATTCCTCCGGGACAAGCTGGACTGCTCCATCATCGCCGCCGGCGGCGTGTCCTGCAACGCGGACATCGAGGCCCTGAAGCGGATGGGGGTGGAGGCAGTGATTGTGGGCAAGTCCTGGTACATGGGGGCCCTGGACTTGAAGCAGGCCATTGCAGAGGGCGGCCCCCAGTGATCGCCAAGCGGATCATCCCCTGCCTGGACGTACGGAACGGCCGGGTGGTGAAGGGGGTCAACTTCCAGGAGCTGGCCGATGTGGATTCCCCGGTGGAGCTGGCCAAATTCTACAGCGGCTGCGGGGCGGACGAGCTGGTCTTTTACGACATCACCGCCTCCGCCGAGGGGCGGGCCCTGTTTACCGACATCCTCCGGAAAACCGCCGAATGCGTCTTTATCCCCCTCACCGTGGGGGGCGGCATCCGCACCGTGGACGACTTCGACCGGGTGCTCAAGTGCGGCGCAGACAAGGTGAGCGTCAACTCCGGGGCAGTGATGGACCCCTCCCTCATCTCCCGGGCCGCCAAGCGCTACGGCGACCAGTGCGTGGTGCTCAGTGTGGACGCCAAGCGGGTGGACGGGCAGTTCCGGGTTTTCGCCAAGGGGGGCCGGGAGGACACTGGCCTGGACGCTATCACATGGATCAAGTCCGGGGTGAAGAACGGCGCGGGGGAGATCGTCCTGAACAGCATCGACACTGACGGGGTGAAGGACGGCTTCGACCTGGAGATGCTGTCCGCCGTCTGCGACGTGGTGGACGTGCCGGTGATCGCCTCGGGGGGCGCGGGGTGCGTCGAGCACTTTGTCACCCTCTTTGAGACCCTGCCCAAGGTGGACGCCGGCCTGGCCGCCTCCATCTTCCACTTCGGGGAGGTGTCCATCCCGGAGCTGAAACGGGCCCTTGGGGAGAAGGGGATACCAACCAGATTATAAAAAAGGGGCGGCGTTCTCGCCGCCCCACATTTTGACGGAAAGTGTGATACCATGCTGAGGATCGACCAACTGAAATTTGACGAGAAGGGGCTTATCCCCGCCATTGTGGTGGACGCGGGCAGCGGGAAGGTGCTCACCCTGGCCTACATGAACCGGGAGAGCCTGGAGATATCCATGAAGGAGAGCCGCACCTGCTTCTGGTCCCGGTCCCGGCAGGAGCTGTGGCGCAAGGGGGAGACCAGCGGCAACGTCCAGCACATTGTGGACATCACCGCCGACTGCGACCGGGACGCCCTGGTGGTCCGGGTGAACAAGGAGGGCCCCGCCTGCCACCTGGGCACCGACTCCTGCTTCAACGACAAGGTGTTCGCGGGGAAGGAGAAGGAGCCCTTCTCTGTGGAGGGGCTGTACGCCCTGCTGGAGGGGCGCAAAAAAGACCTGCCCGAGGGCTCCTACACCACCTACCTGTTCCGGAAGGGTATGGACAAGATCCTCAAGAAGGTGGGGGAGGAGTGTACCGAGGTCATCATCGCCGGCAAGGCGGGGGACAAGCGGGAAACTGTTTACGAAATCGCCGATCTGATGTATCATATTATGGTACTGATGGTGGAGATGGGCATTTCGGTGGAGGATGTGCGCACCGAGCTGGCCTCCCGCCATGTGATCGACCATAAAGTGAAACAGGAGAAGATGACATGATTCAGAATCTGCACAGCCACACCACCTTCTGCGACGGCAAAAACACCCCCGAGGAGATGGCCAAAGCGGCAATCGAGCTAGGGATGGACGCCCTGGGCTTTTCCGGCCACGGGCCCAACCGCGCCCCCGACGACGCCGCTATGGCGCAGGAGACCGTCCCGGCCTACCGGGAGGCGGTCCTCCAGGTCAAAGAAAAGTACGCCGGCCGGCTGGACATTTTCCTGGGGATCGAGCGGGACTGCTTCTGGGCCCCCGACGGGGGAAACTGGGACTATGTGATCGGCTCTGTCCACTATGTGGAGAAGGACGGCGCGTACCTGGGGGTGGACCACTCGGAGGCGGTTTTCCTCCAGAATGTGGAACTCCACTACGGCGGGGACTGCCTGTCCTTTGCCGAGGACTACTACCGGTTGGTAGGGGAGGTGCCGGAGCGGACTGGCTGTCAGATCGTGGGCCACTTCGACCTGATCACCAAGTTCAACGAGGGGGATAAGCTCTTCGACACGGAACATCCCCGGTATGTCTCCGCCGCCCTGTCCGCCCTGGACCGGTTGGCCGGAAAGGGTGTGATCTGCGAGATCAACACCGGGGCCATGTCCCGGGGCTACCGGAGCGCCCCCTATCCCGCCCCCGCCCTCCTGCGGGCCATGCGGGAGCGGAACATCCCCATCTGCATCACCGGCGACAGCCACAATGTGGATGCCCTCCTCCACGCCTTCCCCCAGGCGGTGGAGCTGGCCCGGTCCTGCGGCTATCGGGAGCAGATGGTCCTCACCAAGGAGGGCTTTGTGCCCGTTGCGCTGTGAGCACGGATTTTCCCCTTTACGCCAGTCATCGGATATGATATAATCCCCCAAACGGCAAAGGAGCTGGTTATCCATGGTAAAGGTAAACGAAAACTTTTTAAAGCTGCCCGGCAGCTATCTGTTCTCTGAGGTGGCCCGGCGCATCCGGGTCTATCAGGAGGCCCACCCGGAGGCGGAGATCATCAAGCTGTCCATCGGCGACGTGACCCGGCCCCTGGTGCCCGAGGTGGTAGCGGCGATGCACGCCGCCGTGGACGAGATGGGCACAGCGGAGGGCTTCCACGGCTACGGCCCGGAACAGGGCTATGAGTTCCTCCGGGAGGCCATCGCCCAGGGGGACTACGCCGCCCGGGGGGTGGACATTCAGCCCAATGAGATTTTTGTCTCCGACGGCGCCAAGAGCGACTGCGGCAACATCGGCGACATCTTCGGGGTGGACAACGTGGTGGCGGTGTGCGACCCGGTGTACCCCGTCTATGTGGACACCAACGCCATGGCCGGCCGGGCCGGGGAGTATCAGGAGGAGCTGGGCAAGTGGAACCGCCTTGTTTACATGCCCTGTGTGGAGGAAAACGGCTTCTCCCCCCAGCCCCCCGAGGAGATCCCCGACATCATCTACCTGTGCTCCCCCAATAACCCCACCGGCGCGGTGCTGACGAAGGACCAGCTGAAGGTCTGGGTGGACTACGCCAACGCCCACGGGGCGGTCATCCTGTATGACTCGGCCTACGAGGCCTTCATCACCAGTGGGGACGTGCCCCACACCATCTTTGAGGTGGAGGGGGCCCGCACCTGCGCCATCGAGTTCCGGTCCTTCTCCAAGACCGCCGGCTTCACCGGCAACCGCTGCGCCTACACCGTGGTGCCCATGGAGCTGGAGCGGGGGGGCGCAAAGCTGAACACCATGTGGAACCGCCGCCAGTGTACCAAGTTCAACGGCGTGCCCTATGTGGTCCAGCGGGGGGCGGCCGCCATTTACACCCCCGAGGGCCGTGCCCAGATCATGGCCAACATCGACTACTACCGGGAAAACGCCCGGGTCATCCGGGAGGGCCTCACCGCCGCGGGGTTGGAGTGCTTCGGCGGGGTGGACGCCCCCTATATCTGGCTCAAGACCCCCGACGGCGTGGGCTCCTGGGACTTCTTCGATCAGGTGCTGGACCGGGCCAATGTGGCCACCACCCCCGGCGCCGGCTTTGGCCCCAGCGGGGAGGGCTATATCCGCCTCACCGCCTTCGGCGACGCCCAGGCCACCAGAACTGCCGTGGAGCGGGTGGCGAACATGTTCCGATAAGAGCAATAAAAAACCTCCCGTGCCAAGCACGGGAGGTTTTTTATGTTCCATTACACAGCGCGGGTGACCTTACCGGAACGGAGGCATCTGGTACAGACGTAGACGTGAGTGGGGGTTCCATTCACGATTGCCTTGACCCGCTTCACGTTGGGCTTCCAGGCGCGGTTGGAGCGGCGGTGGGAGTGGGAAACCTTGATGCCGAAGGTCACGCCCTTGTCGCAGAATTCGCATTTGGCCATGTTGCTAACCTCCTCGCTATGAGAATATATGAAACCTAACGGAATAACCTGCGGACGGGAGGAGACTGCATCTATGTCCGAGCAGAAAAAGAGTGTAAAACTGGGGGAGATCATCCAAGAATTCAATCTGGAGATCCTGCGCGCGGCCCCCGACTGTGAAAACGTACCCCTCCGGGCTCTGGACATCAACCGGCCCGGGCTGCCTCTGACGGGCTTTTTCGAGCACTTCGACACCGAGCGTCTGCTGCTCATCGGACTGACAGAGCACGCTTTCCTGGACGACCTGACCTCCGAGCAGCGGCGGGAGAGCTTCGACCGTCTGCTGTCCTATCCGGTGCCGGCCCTGATCCTCACCCGGGGCCTGGAGCCCTACCCGGAGTGCCTGGAGATGGCGGACAAGCACGGACGGACGGTGCTGCGCTCCACCCAGCGCACCTCGGTGTTCATGAGCGCCCTCATCAGCAGTCTGTTCAACCACCTGGCCCCCCAGATTACCCGCTCCGGCGTGATGCTGGAGGTCTACGGCGAGGGTGTGCTGATTCAGGGGGAGTCGGGCGTGGGCAAGAGCGAGGTAGCCATCGAGCTGCTGAAGCGGGGCCACCGCCTGGTGGCCGACGATGCGGTGGAGATCAAGGTCACCAGCCACGACACCCTGATCGCCACCGCCCCCAACCTGATTCGGGGCTATATGGAGCTGCGGGGCATCGGCGTCATCGACATCAGCCGTCTGCTGGGCATGGGCGCCATCAAGCTGGTCCAGCAGGTGGACATGGTGGTCAACCTGGAGCCCTGGGACGACTCAGCGGTGTATGACCGCTTCGGCCTGGAGTCCCACTTTACCGAGATTCTGGGCGTAAAGGTGCCCGCCGCCACCATTCCGGTGAAGCCGGGGCGCAACCTGGCCAGCATCGTGGAGGTGGCAGCCATGAACAACCGCAACCGGAAGATGGGCCACAACGCAGCCCAGGAGCTGACAAACCGGATGGATAAGCTATTTGCGGAGCAGATGGAAGGGGGAGCAAACTGATGTATTATATCGGAATCGACGTGGGCGGCACCAACCTGGTGGCCGGCCTGGTCAACGAGCTGGGGCACATCTTCAACAAGGTGACCACCCCGGTGTCCAAGGACCTGACGGCGGAGCAGTTCGGCGCGGAGCTGGTGCGTATGTCCCGGCGGCTGTGCGAGGTGGGAGAGATCGACCCGGCCAAGATCCAGTCGGTGGGCATTGGGCTGCCTGGCGTGGTGGACAACAAGGCCGGGCTCTTCGTCCAAAACCCCAACATGCCTTTTAAGGATAAGAACGTCCCTCTGCGGGAGATGTTCCATAGGGAGTGGGACATCCCGGTCTACCTGGGCAACGACGCCAACTGCGCCGCCGTGGGCGAGTACTGGGCGGGTGCGGCCAAGGGCTGCGACCCGGCAGTGATGGTCACCCTGGGCACCGGCATCGGCGGCGGCATGATCCAGGGGGGTAAGCTGTTTACCGGCTTTGCCAACTCCGGCATGGAGATCGGCCACATGATCATCAAGCCCAACGGTGCCCTGTGCGGCTGCGGCAGCCGGGGCTGCTGGGAGCGGTACGGCTCGGCCACCGCCCTGATCCAGCTGGCCCAGCTGGAGATGGAGCGGGACCGGGGCAGCGAGATGTGGGTCATCGTGGACGGGGACAGCCACAAGGTCAGCGGCCGTACCCCCTTCCAGGCGGCCCGGATGGGCGACCCCGCCGCCAAGCGGGTGCTGCACAACTACCTGGAGGGGCTGTCCATCGGTATGATTAACCTGGTGAACATCCTCCAGCCCGAGATCATCTGCCTGGGCGGCGGTGTAAGCAACGCCGAGGACGACCTGCTGCTGGACCCCCTGCGGGAGCTGGTCTGGCGGGGCAGCTTTGACAAGAGCTCCAAGGTCCGCATTGAGCGGGCCTCTCTGGGCAACAACGCCGGCGTAGTGGGTGCGGCCCTGCTATGCAATCTGGTATAAATAGAGGTAAGGCCCGGACGAAAGCCCGGGCCTTATTTTGATTCTACCTCGTCCGAGGCAGCTTTTAACATATCCTTGCGCAAGGGCGGCGGGCGTGGTATGATGGTAAAAAATATCATTCCGGCCCTGTCGGGCGGGAGAAATGAGGAATATTATGAGCATTCAGACCAGACCCCTGCGCGCTATCAAGGTGATCGGACACAGGAACCCGGACACGGACTCCATCTGTTCGGCCATCGCCTACAGCAACCTGAAAAATATCCTGGACCCGGAGCACCCCTGTAAGCCCTGCCGGGCCGGTCTGCTCAACCGGGAGACGGAGTTTGTGCTGGACTACTTCAAGGTGCCCCTGCCCCAGCTCTACACCGATGTCAGCCCCCACATCCGGGATGTGGACATCCGGCCCGCCAAGGGGGTGGACGGAGAGACCAGCCTGCGCCGGGCCTGGATGACCATGCGGGACCAGGAGCTGGACACCCTGTGCATCGTGGACGGGGAGCAGAACCTTCTGGGGGTCATCACCGTCAAGGATGTGGCCACTGCCAACATGGACGGTATGGACCCCCACACTCTGGAGATCGCCAAGACCAGCTACCAGAACCTGATCGACATTCTGGACGGCACCGTGTTGGTAGGCGACGTGACGGACAAGACGGTGGAGGGGCGCATCATCATCGGCTCGGGCAGCGCTGAGCAGATTGAGGCCTCCATCTCCCCGGGGGACGTGGTGGTGGTGAGCAACCGGGCGGAGAGCCAGCTGGCCGCCCTGGAGATGGACGCGGGCTGCATCATCGTCTGCGCCAGCAGCAAGGTGTCCCGCACCATGCAGATGCTGGCCGAGGAGAAGGGCTGCATCGTCATCAGCACCCAGAACAGCACCTATGTCACCGGCCAGATGCTCAGCCAGGCGGCCCCCATCCGCCACTACATGACCACCGGCAAGCTGCTGACCTTCACCCTCCACACCCCTGTGGAGGAAGCCACCCGGGTGATGGCCTCCGTCCGCTTCCGCTACTTTCCCGTGCTGGACGACGACGGCAGGTATATCGGTGTGGTCTCCCGCCGGAACCTGCTCAATCTGCACAAGAAGCAGCTGATTCTGGTGGACCACAACGAGAAGAGCCAGGCCGCCGAGGGGATCGACGAGGCCGAGGTGCTGGAGATCATCGACCACCACCGCATCGGCACCATGGAGACCGACGGCCCGGTGTATTTCCGCAACGTGCCCGTGGGCTGTACCTGTACCATTGTCTACCAGATGTACCGGGAGAACGATGTGGAGATCAGCCCCACTATGGCTGGGCTGATGCTGTCCGCCATTCTGTCAGACACCCTCATGTTCCGCAGCCCCACCTGCACCCCCGTGGACGAGAAGGCTGCCCGGAAGCTGGCCGAGCTGGCCGGGGTGGAGCTGGAAAAATACGCCGACGAGATGTTTGCCCACGGCGGCGACGTGTCCGGCAAGACGGCAGCGGAGGTTTTCAACGGGGACTATAAGATCTTCACCAGCGGCGAGGTGCGCTTCGGCGTAGGCCAGGGCAGCTACATGACCGAGAAGAACCGCAAGGCCGCCCAGGCCCTGGTAGGCCCCTACCTGCCCGAGGCCCGGACCAAGCAGGGGCTGGACTACATCTTCTATATGTTTACCGACGTGCGCAACTCCGGCACCGAGCTGCTGATGGCGGGCCCGGGAGCGGAGGAGCTGGTGGAAAAGACCTTCGGCGTTGAGGTGAAGGACGGTATGGCCGTTCTGCCTGGAGTGGTCAGCCGGAAGAAGCAGATGATTCCCCGGCTCATCAACGCCATCAAGCAGGAGCAGGAGTAAAGGAGGCGTGGACGATGAACCGACCGCTGATCGAGGGGTGCGTAGACTCCTACGCCTCCGCCATGGCCGCCGCCCGGGGCGGGGCGGACCGACTGGAGCTGTGTGCCAACCTGTCCATCGGGGGGACGACCCCCTCCCACGCCCTGTTCCGCCAGGTCCGGCGGGACTGCGGAGCGCGGATCAACGTGCTCATCCGTCCCCGGTTCGGCGATTTCCTCTATACCCCAGAGGAGCTGGAGGAGATGGAGGAGGAGATCGCCCGGTTTAAAGAGCTGGGGGCCGATGGCGTGGTAATCGGCGTGCTCACCCCCGACGGGGAGCTGGACACGACCCGGCTGGCCCGGCTGATGGAGCAGGCCAGCGGGATGGAGGTCACCCTCCACCGGGCCTTCGACATGACCCGGGATCCCTTCACCGCCCTGGAGGCGGCTGCCCGGCTGGGCGTGACGACTATCCTCACCTCGGGCCAGGCCAGGAGCGCCCCGGCGGGAAAGGAGCTGCTGCGGGAACTGACCGCCCGGGCGGCGGGGCGGATCGACATTATGGCGGGGGCCGGTGTGAACCAGGCCAATATCCGGATGCTGTATGAATATACCGGCGTGACTAGCTTCCACACCTCCGCCCGGCGGGGGGCAGTGGACAGCGGGATGCGCTACCGCAAGGAGGGGGTGTCCATGGGCCTGCCCTCCCTGTCGGAATATGAGATATGGCGGACGGACGAGGAGGAGTTCCGGGTCTGCGCCCAGATCGTCCACTCCCTAACAGGGGAGGAAGAAACGTGAGAGGGGCGCTCAAGGTGCTGGCCGGCGCCTGCCTGTGCGTTCTGCTGCTGACGGGGACGGCCTCTGCTGCCTTCCCTGACGTGAGGCCCGGGGCGTGGTACACCGAAGCGGTGACCGAGATGGAGGAGGCAGGCCTCCTCCACGGCTATCCTGACGGCACCTTCCGGCCGGGGGCGCCCATCACGGCGGCCCAATTTGTGGCGGTGACCGCCCGGTGTGCCGGCCTGTCCCCGGTCCCGGGGCAGACTAACCACTGGGCCGCCGGCCAGCTCCAGGCGGCCCTCCAGGCGGGCTGGTACGACTGGGACGAGATCCCGCCCACCGGGGAGCGGTTTGACCAGCCCATCACCCGCCAGCTGGCCGTTAAGATCCTGATGCGGGCCCTGCTGCCCCAGATTCGGGGGGACTACAACACGGAGTCCCAGAAGATGCGGGACTTTGACCAGCTGGACGGCCGGTACTACGAGATCTGCAACGAGCCCAACGGCAGCGTGACCTGGACAGGGGATGTGAAGCCCTACGCCCAGGCGGTAATCCCAGTTATCCGGGAGCGGGCACCCAGGTCGGTGATCCTGGTGGGCAGCCCCACCTGGAGCCAGGACATCCATCTGGCCGCCCAGTCCCCGCTGGAGGGAGAAAATCTCATGTATACTCTCCACTTCTATGCGGGCACCCACGGGGCGGATCTGCGCCGGCGGATCGACGATGCTCTGGCCGCCGGACTGCCGGTGTTCGTCTCCGAGTGGGGGACCAGCCGGGCCGACGGAAGCGGCGGCGTGTTCCTGAAGGAGGCGGGGGAGTGGCTGGACTTTTTGAAGGAGCGGGGCATCAGTTGGGCCAACTGGTCCCTGTGTGACAAAAACGAGACCTCCGCTGCCCTCCGGGCGGGCACCTCCCCAGAGGGCACCTGGAACGAGGCCGACCTGAGTGAATCGGGCAGATTTGTCTTTTCCAGGTTTGCAGATTGACAATTTATTCCACTGTAGAAGGCAAAATGACTGGTTTAGACGAAAATTGAAAAAGTTGTTTTGGGCATATTGACTTTTTTCCTCTAAAGTTTTACAATAGGAAAGTCCTGAGGGCGGGAAACATTCCGCCCCATACCGGGACAAAATCAGAAATGGAGGAATGAAACGTGAAGAAACTGTTATCCGTGCTGCTGGCCTCCGCCATGGTGCTGTCTCTGGCCGCCTGCGGCGGCGGCGACAAGCCCCAGGGCGGGCAGTCCAGCGGACAGCCCAGCACCGGTGGCCAGAGCAGCTCTCAGCAGGGCGGCTCCAACACCCCGCCGACCCCATGCAGGAGCTGATCGACGCCGCCAAGGCCGAGGGCGAGCTGGTGGTCTACGGCTCCTGCGAGGAGGATTACCTGTCCGCAGCCTGCGCCAAGTTTGAGCAGCTCTACGGCATCAAGACCACCTTCCAGCGCCTGTCCACCGGCGAGGTCCAGGCCAAGATTGAGGAAGAGAACGGCAACCCCTCCGCCGACGTCTGGTTCGGCGGCACCACCGACCCCTACAACGTGGTAGCGGCCGAGGGCCTGCTGGACCCCTATGAGGCCATCAACGCCTCCCACATCACCAAGGACGTGTATAAGCACGCCGACAACATGTGGCACGGCATCTACACCGGCATCCTGGGCTTTATGGTCAACAAGGACGAGCTGGACCGTATGGGTCTGGAGGCCCCTCAGGACTGGCCCGACCTGCTCAAGCCCGAGTATAAGGGCCTGATCTGGCTGTCCAACTACAACACCGCCGGCACCGCCAAGCTGGTCATCAACACCATGATCCAGAAGTACGGCCATGACGAGGGCATCCAGTACCTGGTCGACCTGGACAAGAACATTGAGGTGTACACCAAATCCGGCTCTGGCCCCTCCAAGAACGTGGGCACCGGCGAGTGCACCATCGGCATCGGCTTCCTGCACGACGGCATCACCCAGATCCTGGACAATGGCTACGGCAACATTGAGCTGATTATCCCCTCCAGCGGCACCTCCTGCGAGATCGGCGCAACCGCCATCTTCAAGGGCGCCAAGCACCCCAACGCCGCCAAGCTGTGGATCGAGTACGCCCTGTCTCCCGACTGTGTGAACCAGGCCGACGAGGTGGGCTCCTACCAGTTCCTGGTCCTGGACAACGCCGAGCAGCCCCAGGCCGCTTATGACTTCGGACTGGACCCCAACAACGTGATGGACTATGACTTCGAGGACGCCACCAAGAACATCGGCACCTATGTGGAAGAGGTCATGACCGCTCTGGCTAACGCCGGCGCCAACACCGGCGATACCGGTCGTTTCCAGACAGAGTAATACACCGCAAAGGCGGGGGACGGCGCACACCGCCGTCCCCCTTTTCTAATCTGAAGAAAAGGAGGGCTTCTCCATGGCAAAAAGCCAGAGCGCGGCGCTGGACCGGAAGAAGCTGATGGCCGATCCCATCATGGTGGGCACCATCATTGTCCTCATCGCGTTTTTGACCCTGTTTATCCTCTACCCTTTGGCCATCCTGCTGGTAGACAGCTTCTACGGCGGAACCGGCTTTACGCTGGACACCTTTAAGCGCATCATGGCCATGCCCACCTTTATCACGGCCATCGGCAACACCCTGAAGGTGGGCTTCCTGGTGGGCATATTGTCCACCATCGTGGGCCTGCTCTTCGCCTATGTGGAGGTCTATGTCAAGATGTGGCGCTTTGTGGGCGGCCTGTTCAAGGTGGTGTCCATGCTGCCCGTGGTGTCGCCCCCCTTTGTGCTCTCCCTGTCCATGATTATGCTCTTCGGCAAGGCTGGCATTATTACCCGGCAGTGGCTGAAAATCTATGACAACAGCGTCTACGGGTTCTGGGGCATTGTTATCGTCCAGACCCTTACCTTCTTCCCGGTGTGCTACATGATGCTCAAGGGCCTGCTCAAGAACATCGACCCCTCCCTGGAGGAGGCCGCCCGGGATATGGGGGCCAGCCGGTGGAAGGTCTTTGCCACCGTCACCTTCCCGCTGCTCCTCCCTGGCCTGGGCAACGCCTTCCTGGTGACCTTCATCGAGTCCATTGCCGACTTCGCCAACCCCATGATCATCGGTGGCTCCTACGACACCCTGGCCACCACCATCTATCTTCAGATCACCGGCGCCTACGACAAGGAGGGCGCGGCGGCCATGGCCGTGGTGCTGCTGTGCATCACCCTGGGCATGTTCATTGTCCAGAAATACTACCTGGAGGCCAAGACGGCCGCCACCCTGACGGGCAAGGCCTCCCGGGGGCGGATGCTCATTGAGGACAGGAGCGTCACCATCCCGCTGACCATCCTGTGTTCCCTGGCCACCCTCTTTGTCATTATGATGTACGCCTGCGTGCCCATCGGGGCCCTGTTCCCCACCTGGGGCTACAAGTTCCGGCCCCTCACCTTCAAGTGGTTCGGCCAGGTGTTCAGCCGGTACCACGGCCTGCAAGCCTTTAGAGACTCCTTCGTGCTGTCCCTCATCGCCGCCCCCATCACCGCCCTGCTGTCCATGATCATCTCCTACCTGGTGGTCAAGCGGAATTTCAGGTCCAAGGGCTTTATCGAGGCGGTGTCCATGCTGGCCATGGCGGTGCCCGGCACGGTGCTGGGCGTGGGCTACATCCGGGGCTTCTCCGGCGGCGTGTTCCACACCGGATTCCTGCAAAGCCTCTACGGCAGCGCAGCTATCCTCATCATCGTCTTTATCGTGCGCTCTCTGCCCACCGGCACGAGGAGCGGCATCTCCGCCCTGCGGCAGATCGACAAGTCCATCGAGGAGTCGGCCTACGACATGGGCGCGGACAGCTTCAAGGTGTTTATGACAGTCACCCTGCCCCTGATCAAGGACTCCTTCCTCAGCGGCCTGGTGACGGCCTTCGTCCGGTCCATCACCGCCATCTCCGCCATCATCCTGCTGGTCACCCCCAGCGTCTACCTCATCACCGTGCAGATCAACGAGTTTGCCGAGAAGGGCGCCTACTCCATCGCCTGCGCCTTCGCCACCATCCTGATCCTCATTACCTACGGCTCGGTGCTGCTGATGAACTTGTTCATCAAGTATTTTGGCACCAGCAGGAAGCTGAAGCCGGAAAAGGTCAAGAAGGCGAAAATCAAACGGATTGATATCCGAGTTGTCAAGGAGGGCTAAGCCATGTCGAAAGAGAAAAAAGGGGTCCGTCTGGACCACATCTCCAAAATCTATCAGGACCCCAAGACGGGCAAGGATTTTTACGCGGTGAAGGACACCTCCCTGACCATCGAGCCGGGCTCCTTCGTCACCCTGCTGGGCCCCTCGGGCTGCGGCAAGACCACCACCCTGCGGATGATCGCCGGCTTCGAGAGCCCCGACGAGGGAGAAATCTTCCTGGGAAACGAGGCCATCAACGCCCTCACCCCCAACAAGCGGGACACGGCTATGGTGTTCCAGAGCTACGCCCTGCTGCCCCACTACAACGTGTTCGACAACGTGGCCTACGGCCTGAAGCTGCGCAAGGTGCCCAAGGATGAGATTCAAAAGCGTGTGATGCGCATCCTGGACCTGGTGGAGCTCACCGGCATGGAGGGCCGCATGACCAACCAGCTCTCCGGCGGACAGCAGCAGCGGGTGGCCCTGGCCCGGGCCCTGGTCATCGAGCCCAGCGTGCTGCTCTTCGACGAGCCCCTGTCCAACCTGGACGCCAAGCTCCGGGTCTCCATGCGCACTGAGATCCGCCGCATCCAGCAGGAGGTGGGCATCACCGCCATCTATGTCACCCACGACCAGAGCGAGGCCATGGCCCTCAGCGACAACATCATTATCATGAACAAGGGCGTGGTGGCCCAGATGGGCTCCCCCCAGGAGATTTACTACCACCCCAACAGCGAGTTCGTGGCCGACTTCATCGGCGAGGCCAACTTCCTCAAGGGCAAGCTGGAAAAGCTGGACGGTGACCACGCGGTGCTCAACGTAGAAGGCAGCTCCGCCCGGGTACCTGCCAAGGCGGGGATGACCCAGGGGACCGAGTACACCGTGGTGCTGCGGCCCGAGTCCGCCTCCCTCAGGGACGAGGGCGGCCTGCCCTGTGAGGTGATCCTGTCCTGCTTCATGGGCTCCTATCAGAACTACCACGTAAGGGTGGGGAATACCCTGGTGAAGCTCACCGACTACAACCCCAAAAACAAGCGCATCTATCAGGTGGGGGAGAAGTGCTGCCTGGCCTTTGACCCAGAGTCGGTACATATTCTGTAAAACCTTACTGCACAGATGAAAACCCGCCGTTGGGCTTTTGGCCCGCGGCGGGTTTTGCCCGCCCGGAAGGGCGGGGGATATTCAAGTACCTTGCGTGTATCAGCGCATACGCAGAACGCAGATGGACTGGGCGCTGATCTGGGGCGGGATGCTGGAGGTCATAATGCCGTCAAAGACGATCCGCACCTGATCTCCGGCGTTCAGATTGCTGGTGGAGTTGTTAGTATTGACCAGAACCTCCTGCCCGTTACTGTTGTCGGTCACCAGCACCTGGGAGCCCCAGGCCCGGACGACGGTGCCAAGCAAAGTCACCATGGAAGTCACCTCCTGTTGGATCAAATCCATGGTATCCTATGCGCTGGGGAGAGGCGGGGTTACTCCCCACGGTATAGCGTGGCCCACTGCTCCAGGCACTCCTCAATCCCGGCCCCAGTGTCGATGGGGTAGAGGTTGGGGAACCGGGCCAGCCGCTCCTGGGAAAAGTCCTCCTGGTCGGCCAGAAAGCGGCGGCAGACCTCGGCGTAATCGGGGCGGGCCTGCCGGCTCTCCCGGTCGATATAGCGCAGAAGTCGGGTGCGGTCGTCCACATGGAGGTAGACGATGCGGACCTGTTGGGGGCCGTAGCAGTCCATCAGGGCCTGAGCCCCCTCCAGTGTGGTGATAAGCAGGCGGTCGGCATTCAGCTCAAAGCGGAGGGTGAAGTAGGTCCAGGGTCCCTGGGTGGTGTGGTACACCCGCTTTTCCAGGACCCGGCCCTCCGCCTCGTACCGGCGCAGCTGCTCCTCGGTGACAAAGTGGTAGGTCTGGCCCTCCGCCTCCCCCGGTCGCATGGGGCGGGTGGTGTGGAGGATGACCGGGACCAGCTCCGGATACCGTTCCAGAATGCAGGTGTAGAGGGTATCCTTGCCGGAACAGCTCTTTCCGACGATACAAAAAATTCGGTTCAAAGCGAAAGCACCCCATTTTGGAAAAACCCTTCGATCTCTTCCCGGCTGGCCTGTACGCCCCCCTGGACAAAGTCCGGCTTGCCCCCGCCCCGGCCGCTGAGGGCCTGGTTCAGCTCCTTGACAAGGTCCCGGAGGTCACCGCCGGCCTGGCCCACGGCGTATTTGTAGCCGGAGCCGTCCTCCCCGGAGAAGCAGGCGCACCGCCCGCCGCAGGAATGGAGTACCGCGTCGCACAGCCGGCGCAGACCGTCGGAGGACAGGCCGTCCTCGAAAAGGAGCACGTCCCCGGCCCCGGCATACTGCCCGGCCAGAGCGGCAAAGCGCCCCTCCTCCAGAGAAACGATCCGGGATTTCAGGGCCTCGTTTTCCTTCAGCAGCCGTTCCGCCGCCGCACCCGTCTCAAAGATCTTGGCGGACAGCAGGTGGGACACCTGGGCATTCTGCTTCAGCACTCGGCTGAGGTAGCGGAGGGCCCGGCCGCCGCATACCAGCTCGATGCGCACCCCCTCCCGGAACTTCTGCATGGTGAGCAGCTTCACCAGCCCCACCTGCCCGGCAGAGCGGACGTGGGTGCCGCAGCAGGCACAGCAGTCCGCCCCAGGGAATTCTACAATGCGCACCTGCCCGGTGAGTTCCTTCTTGCTCCGGTAGGGGATGTGCTCCAGCTCCTCCCGGGAGGGGTAGGTGATTTCCACCGGGACATCCTCATACACGTACCGGTTGGCCTCCGCCTCCAGTTGGGCGAGCTGGTCCTGGTCGAGGGGGAGGGACAGGTCAATGGTGACCACCTCCGCCCCCATATGGAAGCCCACGTTCTCGCAGCCCCACAGGGCGTGGGCCAGGCCGGAGACGATGTGCTCCCCGGAGTGCTGCTGCATCAGGTCAAAGCGCCGATCCCAGTCGATGGCCCCGGCGACGGTTATTCCCGGTTTCAGGGGGCGGTCGCAGGTGTGGACGATTTCCCCGTCGTGGCCGTGGACCTCCAGCACCTTCACGTCCCCCAGCGTCCCGATGTCCCAGGGCTGACCGCCCCCCTCGGGGTAGAAGGCGGTGCGGTCCAGTACGATGCCAAAGCCTTTTTTCCCCTGGACGCAGGAGAGAACCTTGGCCTCAAATTGGGTCAAAAAGGCGTCCTGTTCGTATAGCTTTTCTGTCATAGGTAGCTCTCGTCCATCTCAGACCGCTTGGCCCGCTGCATCAGGTTGGTGATGACGGTGTGGACGTCCCGGCCCTCGTAGAGCACCTCGTAGGCCGCCTGGGCAATGGGCATCTCCACCCCTGTCTTCTGGGCCAGGGCCCGGGCGTTGGCGGCGGCGTAGTAGCCCTCCACCACCGCGCCGATCTGCTTTCTGGCCTCGTCCACCGGCACGCCCTGGCCGATGAGGATGCCGCACCGGCGGTTGCGGGAGTGCATGGAGCAGCAGGTGACGATCAGGTCGCCCACCCCGGCCAGGCCGGTGAAGCTGTCCTTCCGGCCTCCCAGGGCCACCCCCAGCCGGGCCATCTCGGCCAGGCCACGGGTCATGAGCAGGGCCTTGGTGTTGTCGCCATAGCCCATGCCGTCGCAGCAGCCGGCGCACAGGGCGATAATGTTTTTCAGGGCGGCGCAGATTTCGGTGCCGATCTTGTCGTCGCTGGTGTATACCCGGAAGCGGTGGTTCATGAACAGGTCCTGGACTTTCCCGGCCAGTTCCAGGTCGTCGGAGGCCACCACCACCCCCGTGGGGATGTTCCGGCCCACCTCCTCAGCGTGGGAGGGCCCGGAGAGGACCACCACCGGGCACTTGCCCTGGACCTCCTCCTCGATGACCTGGCTCAGGCGCAGAGAGCTGTTCTTCTCGATGCCCTTGGACACCGACACCAGGATGGTGCCCGGGTCGGCCAGCTCCTTGAGCTGCTTTGCCGTGGACCGCACGGCGAAGGAGGGGGTGGCCACCACCACCAGCCCGCAGCCCTTCACGGCGGCCATGTCGGTGGTGAATTTCAGGCTCTCGGGCAGGGGAACGCCCTTCAGCATGGGGTTCTCGTGGGTCTCCCGGAGGACGGCGGACTCCTCCTCGGTGTAGGACCACAGGGTCACGTCGTTGCCGTTCTCCAGCAGCAGCAGGGCCAGGGCCGTCCCCCAGGCGCCGCTGCCAAGGACTGTGATTTTCATACGTATTACCTCCCAGTTTTCATTGGCTCCCTCTTTGAGGGAGCTGTCAGCCCGCAGGGCTGACGGAGGGAGTTTCCGTTGTTGAACTCCCTCCGTCACCGCCTTCGGCGGTGCCACCTCCCTCAAAGAGGGAGGCTTTTTACTCTTTCTTGTGGTGCAGGCTGAATTTGTTTTCTGTGCCGGTGAGTAATCGGTGGATATTGGCCCGGTGCATGTACAGGATCAGCCCGCCGATGATGATGGACAAAATGAGCAGGACCGCGTCGTGATAGACGAACCAGGTGGCGAAGGGGAAGGAGGCTCCGGCCCAGCAGGAACCCAGGGAGACGTATTTGGTCAGCACCGCCAGCACCAGGAACCCGCCCCAGACCACCAGGGCGATGCGCCAGTCGATCATGATGGCGATGGTTCCCCCGGACAGGATGCCCTTGCCCCCCTTGAAGTGGAACATGCAGGGGAACATGTGGCCCAGCAGACACCACAGACCTGCCCAGTATTTGGCATATATTAGGTCAAAGCCAGTGAAGCCAAAGCAGGAGAATATCCACACGCCGAACAGGATGGACACAATGGCCTTCAGCACGTCGCAGGAGATAACCCCCAGAGTGAGGGGTCCGCCGAAGGTACGGTAGAAGTTGGTCAGCCCGGCGTTGCCACTGCCGTGGGTACGGATGTCGTCGTGGAGAATATACTTGGATACGATGACGGCCCCGTTAAAGCAGCCGCAGAGGTAAGCGACAGCGGCGATGATGACAGAGCTGTAAATCAGGTCCGTCATGACGTCGTATAAAATACCTGTCAGCATCCCTTACCCCTCCTTCTCGCTCCGCTCCCGGACGGTGAGGCGCACCGGTGTGCCCTCCAGACCGAAGGTGGAGCGAATTTGATTTTCCAGATAGCGCTGGTAGGAGAAGTGGAACAGACGGGCGTCGTTGCAGAAGCAGACGAAGTGGGGGGGCTTGATGCCCACCTGGGTCATATAGTAGACCTTGAGCCGCCGGCCTTTGTCGGTGGGGGGCTGGACTCTTGCAGTGGCGTCGGCCAGCAGGGAGTTGAGCATACCCGTTGTAATGCGCATGGCCGCCTGATTGTTCACGTAGTTGATGAGCTCAAAGAGCCGATCCACCCGCTGGCCCGTCAGGGCGGAGATGAACACGATGGGGGCGTAGGTCATATAGGATAAATCCCGCATCACGTCCTGACGCATCTTGTCCATGGTCTTGCCGTCCTTCTCGATGGCGTCCCACTTGTTGACCACGATGATACACGCCTTGCCCGCCTCATGGGCCAGACCGGCCACCTTGGTGTCCTGCTCGGTGACCCCCTCCTGGGCGTCGATCATAATGAGGCACACGTCGCTGCGCTCGATGGCCATGGTGGCCCGGAGGACGGAAAATTTCTCGATCCGGTCGTCCACTTTCGATTTTTTCCGCATCCCGGCGGTGTCGATGAACAGGAACTTGCCCTTGTCGTTCTCAAAGAAGCTGTCCACCGCGTCCCGGGTGGTGCCGGCCACGTTGGAGACGATGACCCGCTCCTCCCCCAGAATCTTGTTGATGAGGGAGGACTTGCCCACGTTGGGCTTGCCGATGACCGCCACCTTGACCACGTCGTCCTCCTCCTCTTCCTCCTCCTCGGGGGGGAAGTGCTGGAAACAGGCGTCCAGCAGGTCGCCGGTGCCGTGTCCGTGGACGGCGGAGACGGCGATGGGGTCGCCCAGACCCAGGTTGTAGAACTCGTAGATATCCGGGTTCTCCCGGCCGGTCTGGTCGGCCTTGTTTACCGCCAGCACCACCGGCTTGCCGGAGCGCAGCAGCATGTTGGCCACCTCCTGGTCGGAGGCGGTCATGCCGGTCTTGATGTCGCACACAAAGACGATTACCGTGGCGGTGGAGATGGCGATCTCCGCCTGCTCCCGCATGAAGGACAGGATCTGGTCGTCGGTGCCCGGCTCAATGCCGCCGGTGTCCACGATGTCAAAGACCCGGTTTCTCCACTCACACTGGGCGTACAGCCGGTCCCGGGTCACGCCGGGGGTGTCCTCCACGATGGACAGCCGCTGTCCGCACAGCTTATTGAACAGCATGGACTTGCCCACGTTGGGCCGTCCCACAATAGCGACTAAGGGTTTCATAGGTATCACTTCCTCTACGGATTATATCGGTAAAATTCCTCGTTTTCCCAGGCGAGACGCTGGGTCTCGGGGGTGAGCACTACCCCGCAGATGGCGTCCAGCAGCTCGTAGCCGTCCTGGGGAACGGGCACCACAGGCACCCCCAACTCCCGCTCCACGTCAACCGTGGTCACGTCGTCCAGAAAGACGTTCTCCCCGGAGCGGAGCATGTTGGCGGGGATGAGCAGGCGCTGTCCCAGCTCCTTCCCCCGGAGCTGGTCGATGAGGTCGCCCCCAGTGACCAGTCCGGCCACGGTGATGGTCTCCCCGAAGAAGCGGTTGACGATGGGGTAGACCTGCCCCTCTATTGTACCACATTTTTCCCGGGCCTGGGCCACTAATTTTGCCAAAAAGGGGGCAGCGGACACCCCGGTGGCGATGGAGAAGGGGGCGGCGCCCTCCAGCTCTTCGGGCTCCATCAGGTCCAGGGCCCGGCCGAACTCCTTTGTCAACAGGGTGAGCATCCCCACGCCGTTGTCCAGCTGGGTGAAGTCCTCAAAGTAGTCCTCCGGGGGCAGCTCCCGCCCGGCCAGCAGGTAGAGCTCGTCGGAGCACCACACCAGCCTGGTCCCGTGCTCCTCCAGGTGGCGGGCGGCGAAGGCCTCCACCTGGCCGATGAGGGCGGCGGCGGTGTCCTGGGTGTAGGTTTTCAGGGGGTGGAGCCCCTCCCGATATTTGGTCACCCCCACCGGCACCACCGAGATGCTGTTTACCGCCGGGAACATGGCCGCCAGGTCGGACAGGGTTTTGTCTAGCGCGGGGCCGTCGTTGATGCCGGGGCAGGAGACGATCTGGCAGTTCATGGTGATTTTTTCCCGGGCCAGCCGCTCCATGATGTCGATGCCCTCGCCGGCTCGGGGATTTTTCAGCATCTCACACCGCAGTTCCCGGTCGGTGGTGTGGACGGAGATGTTGATGGGGGAGATGCGCAGGTCGATGATTCGCTGCACCTCCCGGGGGGAGAGATTGGTCAGGGTGAGGTAGTTGCCCAGCAGAAAGGACAGCCGGGCGTCGTCGTCCTTGAAGTAGAGGGAGGGCCGCATTCCCGGGGGCATCTGGTCCACAAAGCAGAAGATGCAGTGGTTGGCGCAGGACCGGGCCCGGTCCATGAGATAGGTCTCAAACTCCAGGCCCAGGTCCTCCCCCTCGGACTTGCGCACCCGCAGGGTGCGGGCCGTCCCGTCCGGGGCCTTCAGAGTCAGCTCCAGCCGGGGGTCGTAGCCGTAGAACTTGTAGTCCAGCACGTCCACGATGGGGTGGCCGTTGATATGGGTGAGGGTATCTCCCACCCGGACCCCGGCTCGGTGAGCGGGGCTGCGGGGGTCCACCGATTTCACGGCCGTCATGCTCATGGACGCCCTCCTCCTTTTTCCTGTTCATAAAGCTGAAAATTTTCTTGTGATTCCCGCCCCCTGCGGGGGCGGGAACACGAAAGAGAACTGGGAGAAATCATTTCATTGTACTATAAATAGGGAAGCATTGCAAGAGGGGACGGGGAAAGCTTCCAGCGCATAGGATGGGATAGGCGGCGGCGCCTGTCCGCCGTTTAGGAGGTACTTTTATGCAAGCAACAGGAACACTATCCGTCCGGGTGTTTACCTCCCAGGCGCAGATTCCCCTGGAGGGGGCCACTGTGGTGGTGGCCACCGCCGGGGAGGAGGGTAAGTACAAGCTGCTCTCCATACAGAACACCGACAGCAGCGGAAAAACCAGGACAATTACCATTGACGCCCCCGCCCTGGGGGAGAGCACCTCCCCGGGGGGCCTACCGGGGCCCGGCGCCCCCTTTGCCCAGTGCAATGTGTGGGCGGAGCAGCCAGGGTACGCCATGCTCCAGGTGGAGAACGTGCAGATCTTCCCCGGGATGGAGACGGTGCAGAACATGGAGCTGATCCCTCTGCCCCAGGGGCTGTGTAGCCTCCAGCAGCGGGACGAGCGGGACATCCCGGCTCAGAGCCTGTGAGGTGCCTCTATGCCCGTGATTATTCCATATGTGCCCCGGACCATCACGGTCCATCTGGGGCTGCCCGACCAGTGGGCGGAGAACGTCACCGTCTCCTTCCCCGACTATGTAAAGAACGTGGCCTCCAGCGAGATCTACCCCACCTGGGAGCCCGCCGCCATCCGGGCCAACGTGCTGGCCATCATCTCCTTCGCCCTGAACCGGGTGTACACCGAGTTCTACCCCAGCCGGGGCTACAACTTCCAGATTACCTCCACCACCCAGTATGACCAGAAGTTCATCCGGGACCGGAACATCTTCGAAAACATCAGCCAGGTGGTGGATGAGATCTTCAACGACTATATCCGTCGCCAGGGCTATGTGGAGCCTCTGGCCGCCAAATTCTGCAACGGCACCACCTCCACCTGCGCCGGCCTGTCCCAGTGGGGCAGCCAGGCGCTGGCCCAGGACGGCCTGAACTCCATGGAGATCCTGCGCCGCTACTACGGAGACAACATCGAGCTGGTGGTGGACGCCCCCATTCAGGACATCTCCCCCACCTATCCCCAGACGCCCCTGCGCCTGGGCTCAGTGGGGGAGGACGTGGTGGTGGTCCAGGCCATGCTCAACCGCATCTCCCAGAACTACCCGGCCATCCCCAAGATATCCCCGGCTACCGGAGTGTTTGAGGAGGACACCCGGGACGCGGTCATCACCTTCCAACGTATCTTCAATCTGGTGCCCGACGGGGTGGTGGGCAAGGCCACCTGGTATAAAATGGTCTATCTCTATACGGGCATTCTCCAGCTGACCGAGCTGGTAAGCCAGGGGCAGAACTTCGTCACCGTCCAATTCCAGTACGCCGGCCCGCTGACAGAGGGGGACAGCGGCCCCGAGGTGGGCATCCTTCAGTATATGCTGGCCCTGCTGGCCCAGTTTGACAACTCCCTGTCCCCCATGGCGGTGGACGGCGAGTTTGGCCCCGCCACCACCCAGGCGGTGCGCACCTACCAGCAGCTGGTGGGCCTCACCCCCAACGGCTATGTGGACGAGACCACCTGGAATTCCATCTACAGCAACTTCGCCCTGGCCAACTACTATCTCCGCCGGGACACGGTGCGGGCCCAGTCCCTGCGGGAGGACGCCGTGCCGGTGATGGCCGGCGGCCTGCCGGAGGAGGGGGCAGGCCGGTGGGACGACACCCCCAGGTTGGGCCAGTACCAGGGCCATCCTCTGGAACGGGGCCAGCGGGACGGACAGAACGGACAGAGAGGAGTGATGGTATGAGGGACACCACAGCGCAGCGGGAGCTGATGGAGCGGGAACTGCTGTCCAGACCGGTGAGCAGTCTGCAATATATGCTCCGACAGCTGTCATCCACCTATAAATTCCTGCCGGAGCTGGCGGTGGACGGGGTGTTCGGCGAGCGGACCCTGGAGGCGGTGATGCGCTTCCAGAAAGAGGCTGGCCTGCCCGTCACCGGGACGGTGGATCGGGCCACCTGGAACGCCATCCGGGACGCCTGGATGGCCCAGCAGTCCAAAACCGGCTACTCCCGGGCCACCCGGATCTTTCCCTCCGAGGGCATCACAGTCCATGAGGGGGAGACCAAGGAGTATCTGATTGTGCCCCAGACCATGTTCAACATCCTGGCCGGGCACTTTGAGGGTATCATCCTCTGTGACGCGGACGGCTGCAACGGCCCCGCCACGGCGGACAATATTCGTTGGCTCCAGCGGGCGGCCAGTCTACCCGAGACGGGCTGCCTGGACACCGCCACCTGGGATGCCCTGTCCCATCTCTATGAGATTTTCGTGGTCCAGGACACCGACTGCGTCCCGGAATTTACCGGCGGCTGGGGGTAAAAAATTTCCCGCCTGACAAGGCGGGAAATTTTTTTAACAGGATGCGCTGGGCAGATTGTCCACAAAGGCCCGCAGCTGGGACTGAGTGCTCATCTGCCCCAGCTGGAGCAGGATGGCATTGCGCTGCTCCGGGGTGCAGCGGTCGTAGTAGGCGGCGGCCTGGGGATTCTTTTGCAGCAGCTCCCCGAAGGTCACCGCCGCGTTCATATTCAAGTCCATATGATCACCTCGGAGCCAGTATGCCCCAAAGTCCGGAAATCATACCTTAATAAGTGTGATTGCAGATCTCCAGGATTTTGGCCTGGATGGCCTTTAGGTCCTCAAAGGTCTCCGGGCGGCGGCGGGGGTCCCGGAGGATGGCGGCGGGGTGGAACAGAGCGGTCATCCACACGCCGTTTTTTTCAAACCACTGGCCGTGCTCCTTGGTGATTTTAAAGTCCTCTTTAATGAGCCGGCAGGCGGCGATGCGCCCCAGGCAGACGATAATCTTGGGCCGAATGAGGGCCACCTGACTGCGCAGGTAGTCGATGCAGGCCTCCTGCTCGGTGTTCAGAGGGTCACGGTTCTGGGGCGGACGGCACTTGACCATGTTGGCGATGTACACGTTCTTCTCCCGACTTAGGTCCACCAGCTCCAGCATGTCATCGAGGAGCTTGCCCCCCCGGCCCACAAAGGGCTGGCCTTGGAGGTCCTCGTTCTCGCCGGGGCCCTCACCGATGCACATGACCTCGGCGTCCCGGGGCCCGGTACCGAAAACCACGTTGTGTCGGGTGTCAGCCAGGGCACACTTCTGGCAGGCAAGACAGGCCTGTTCCAGTGCGGCCCAGTCGTTATAGAGCATATCGCTTCCTCCTTCTTGAACTTAGACGGCTTCAGTATACCATAGCTTCATCCACCGGCAAAGACCTTTTGGTGAAAAATTCGTCAAAAAATTTTATTTTGAACTTTTTTCCCTACTTTAACTTAAGAGGCCGGGTGGCAGCTTTTTGGGGAGGCACAAGATGTTGAAGGGGATGCGGGCGGCATAGCGCATATCTTGTGTGAAAAAGGGGGAAAAGAGAAATTATGAACAAAGTAGAACATATGTTTTTCCACGAAAATTGCAAGTTTTTTTAGGAAAATGCGGATTTTGAAACAATTACCACAGAAAAAAATACTTGATTTTTATGTCAACAGGATTTATACTGAAAAAGCAAAGTGGAGCGAAGTGGGGTAAAATCCCTAAATGTAGCGCCAAAGTGGGGAGAGGTGAGGGGCAGTGACCGGCACATACGAGCACAGCATTGACGCTAAGGGCCGGCTGTTCATCCCCGCCAAGCTCCGGGAGGAGTTGGGCGTCACCTTCTACCTGGCCATGGGCGTGGACGCCTGTCTGGCCATCTATCCCCAGGCCTCCTGGGACCGCTTCACCGAGAAATTCGCCTCTTTGCCCATGAGTCAATCCAAGGCCATGCGCCCCCTGTTTGCCAACGCCGCCAAGTGCGAGCCGGACAGCCAGGGCCGCATTGTCATCCCCCAGAAGCTGCGCAAGTACGCCGGGCTGGAGAAGGACGCCGTCATTATCGGCGTTCACGACCGGGCGGAGATCTGGTCCGCGGAGGAGTGGAGAGCTCAGGAGGAGGAAGAGATGACCCCCGAGAAGATGGCCGCCTGTATGGCCGAGCTGGGGTTCTGAATTCTTTTTCTTGAAAGAAAAAGAATCAAAAAGAACTTCCCTGGTTTCCCGCCGGAGGCGGGAAACGGAGAAACGAATGAACGGGGAACGGGTGCCATGAATAAATATACCCACAACCCGGTGCTGCTGGACGAGTGCATTGAGGCGCTGAACATCCGCCCCGAGGGGGTCTATCTGGACGGTACCCTGGGCCGGGCGGGCCACAGCCGGGAAATCGCAAAGCGGTTGACCACCGGGCGGCTGATCTGCGTGGACCGGGACCAGGCGGCGCTGGACGCCGCCCGGGAGCGACTGGCCCCCTGGATGGACCGGACCACGCTAGTTCACAGCAACTTCGACCGGGTGGACGAGATATTGGACGAGCTGTCCCTGCCCGGGATAGACGGGATGCTTTTCGACCTGGGGGTGTCCTCCCCCCAGCTGGACGACGGTAGTCGGGGGTTCTCCTATATGGCCGACGCCCCCCTGGACATGCGTATGGATCAGGAGGAGGGGGTCACAGCCGCCGACATTGTCAACGGCTGGCCCCAGGAGGAGCTGCGGAGGATCATATCACAGTACGGCGAGGAGCGCTACGCCTCCCAGATTGCCGGGGCCATTGTCCGCCGCCGGGAGGACAAGCCTGTCTCCACCACCCTGGAGCTGGTGGAGATCATCAGGGGCGCCATGCCGGCCAAGGCTCTGCGGGAGAAGCAGCACCCCGCCAAGCGTACCTTCCAGGCCATCCGGATTGCTGTCAACGACGAGCTGGCCTGCGTGGAGCGGATGCTCCAGCGGGCGGTCCCCCGGCTGGACAAGGGCGGGCGGCTGGCGGTGATCACCTTCCACTCCCTGGAGGACCGCATCGTCAAGACTGGCCTGGCCGAATTTGCCAGAGGCTGCACCTGCCCCCCGGACTTCCCCGTCTGTGTGTGCGGGAGGAAGCCGGATATCAAATTAGTCAACAAAAAACCCATCCTGCCCAGTGAGCAGGAGATCGAGGAGAACCCGCGCGCCCGCAGCGCCAAGCTGCGGGTGGCGGAGAAACTGTAGAGGAGAACACCGTTATGGCCGCCAACCGACGCCGTACCACAACTGCATACAGCACATACGGCAGCGCGGCCTATTCCCCCCTCTACGACGGAAACGCCGCCCGGGTCCCACGCCGGGAGGAGGAGTATATCCCCGTACCCCAGCCCAAGCGGCGGGAACAGGTACGCCGCCACGAGCGGGCCCGGGTGGAGGTGCGGCAGGCGGGACAGATCGCCCCCTTCGCGGTGGTGGGCTTCCTGGCTGTGGCCGTGTTTGCCGTCATGCTGATTACCAGCTATGCCCAGCTGACGGTGGCCAACGACGAGATGGTATCCCTGCGCCAGGAGCTGTCTCAGCTGAAAGAGGAGAATGTGACCCTGTCCGCCCAGTACGAGAAGGTCTTTGATCTGGCCACTGTGGAGGCGGCGGTGGGGGACACCATGGTGCGTCCCACGGGGGATCAGATCGTCTATATCGACCTGTCTGAGCCGGACACCGTCATCGTTTTCGAGGAGGAAAAGGGCGTTTCCGGGCTCCAGACCATTGTAGACGGGGTCGGAAGCATTTTCAGCAGCATTACAGAATATTTCCGCTGACCCGTACATACAGTTGATACGGGCGGTTGGGCAGGCGCGCAAGCTCACCGGTAAATAGAGAATTTCGGGCGCAAGAAATGGTTTCTTGCGCCCTTTTCCGCAAAAGGAGGGAATCTCCATGAGAACCAGAAGGAAATACGAGCAGGGCCTCAGCTGGGCGGGCGCCCCCACAGGCGCCACCCGGGGCACCCACTCCAAGCGGGCGATTTTCCGGCGCACCATCTTCCTGATGGGGGTGTGCGGGGTGCTGATGTTCGTCCCGCTGGCCTGGAAGCTGTGGGACATTGCCATCGTCCACCACGACGAGTACCAGAAGATGGCCGCCCAGCAGCAGACGAAAGACTATACCATCTCCGCCCGGCGGGGCAACATCTATGACCGGAACGGCAATATGATGGCCATGTCAGCCACGGTGTATAAGCTGATCCTGTCCCCTCTGGACCTGGTGAAGAGTGTGCCCAACAAGGACGAGAACGGCAAGACCCTGGACGAGGAGGTTTACAACGCCAGAGTGGCCGCCCGCCAGGACCAGATGGTGGAGGAGCTGATGGCCCTGGTGCCCACACTGGACCGGGAGCGGGTGGTCAAACAGGTCCACAACACCAAATCGGCCTACTGGGAGATCAGGACCAACATCGAGGAGGAGGAGGCCGAGACCCTGCGCGCCTACATCGCCGAGAACAAGACGTCCTCCTATCTCTATCTGATCAACAGCACCAAGCGTTACTACCCCTATGCCGGACTGGCCTCCCAGGCCTTGGGCTTTGTCAACGACAACGGGGGGGCCTACGGCATTGAGGCGGTGTACAACGAGCTGCTGGAGGGCACTGCCGGCCGGGTGTACACCACCCGCACCGCCGGAGGCACTGAGCGCTTCAATACCTATGCCAGCTATGTGGACGCGGTGGACGGCTACGACCTGACCCTCACCATCGACACCACCATCCAGTCCTACTTGGAAAAGACCCTGGAGGAGGGGATCGTGGACTTCGACGTCCAGGACGGGGCCTTCGCCATCGCCATGAACCCCAAGACAGGGGCGATCTTAGGCATTGCCAGCTCCCCGGAGTTTGACCCCAACGACTACTCCAAGGTCACTGACGAGCTGCTCCTCAGCCAGATGGAGGCGGACAAGAACGAGATCTACGAGAAGCTAAAGGCAGCCAACACCGAAAATCTTAGCGACAGCGAGCTGATGAGCAGGGCGGAGGCCCAGGCCTACTCCAACGCGGTGAATACCCAGTGGCGCAGCCGGGCCATCGACTCCCGGTACGAGCCGGGCTCCACCTTCAAGGCCATGGTGCTGGCCGCCGCCCTGGAGGAGGGGCTGGTCAGCGAAAACGACACCTTCTACTGCTCCGGCCATGTCCAGGTGGCCGACCGGACCATCCACTGCTCCAGGCGGCCGGGCCACGGCCACCAGACCCTGGCCGAGGCGGTGGGCAACTCCTGCAACCCCGCCTTCATGGAGATCGGCAGGCGGCTGGGCAAGGACCGGTTTTACCAGTATTACGAGGCCTTCGGCCTGATGGACAACACCGGCATCGACCTGCCCGGCGAGGCCAGCCTGAAGAACGCCATCTGGACCAAGGACAAGATGGGAGAGGTGGAGCTGGCCACCGCCTCCTTCGGCCAGCGCTTTGAGGTCACCCCTCTGCAGCTGATCTGCGCTTTCTCCGCCGTCATCAACGGGGGCAATCTGGTGAAGCCCTATGTGGTCCAGACCGTCACCGCTCAGGACGGCACCGTCATCCAGAACACCCAGACCGAGGTGGTCCGCCAGGTGATCAGCGCCGAGACCAGCCAGCGGGCCGCCGACATCCTGGAAAGGGTGGTGTCCCAGGGCACCGGTAAGAACGCCTATGTGGCGGGTTACCGCATCGGCGGTAAGACCGGCTCCTCCGAGGTCAAGCAGGAGGAGGACCACACCATCGTCTCCTTTATGGGCTACGCCCCCGCCGATGACCCCCAGGTGATTGTCCTTATCGCCTACGACCGGCCCCTGCCTAAAGTGCTGGGCGCAAACTGCAACGAGACTGCCAACGGCGTCTACATCAGCGGCGGCAACATGGCCGCCAAGAAGGCCGGCCCCCTCATCGCCCAGATTTTGGACTATATGGGCATTGAGAAGGTATACAGCGCCGACGAGTCGGCCGCGGTGGACGTGTCCATGCCCAAGGTGACCGGCATGTCCCTGTCTGACGCAGAGAGCGCCCTGAAAAAGAAGAATCTGAAATTCCGCACCATTGGCCAGGGCGACGCTGTCGCACGGCAGGTTCCCTCCGCCAGCACCAGCATCCCCGGCGGCTCCACCGTGATCCTGTACCTGGGCGACGCCGCCCCGGAGGAGAGCGCCGCCGTTCCCGACGTTACCGGCATGACCTACGAGGGGGCTAAGAACGCCCTGGAGAAGGCGGGCTTCTTCATGCGGGCCTCCGGTGTGTCCACCTACTACGGCAACACCACCACCGCCGAGCGCCAGAGCGTGGCGGGCGGCGATGTGGCCGCCATCGGTACCGTGGTGGACGTCCGGTTCTTCAACGTAGTGGAGGACGGGTATGTAGGATAGGGATGCCTGAAAGCGCAGCTTATAGAGAATAAAACTCCGCCCTTTGAGGGGTGACACCATGATCCTGCGCGACCTTTTGGCCGGCGTCCCCCTCACAGGGGAGGGCAACGGCCTGGATATGGAAATTTATTCCATATCCTACGACACCCGGACCCTTGAGCCGGGGGCGCTCTTCGTGGCCCTGTCCGGCGACAAGACGGACGGCCATCGGTACATCCAAACCGCCATCGACAGGGGGGCGGCCGCCGTACTGTGTGAGCGGGCCCCGGAGGGGCCCGGCCCCTGGCTGGTGACGGAGGATAGCCGCCTGGCCCTGGCCCTGGTCTCGGCCAACTGGTTTGGCCGTCCCGGGGACAGTATGACCCTGGTGGCCGTCACCGGCACCAACGGCAAGACCACCACCACCAGCCTGCTAAAGGAGCTGCTGGAGCGGACGATGGGGGCCAAGGTGGGCCTCATCGGCACCAACCGGAATATGATCGGGGGGACGGAGCTGCCTGCCCACCGCACTACCCCGGAGAGCTACGAGCTCCAATCCCTCCTGCGCCGAATGGCCGACGAGGGGTGTACCCATGTGGTGATGGAGGCCTCCTCCCACGCCCTGGCCCAGCGCCGGACGGCGGGGCTCACCTTTGACGCCGCCGTATTCACCAACTTGACCCAGGACCACCTGGACTACCACCACACCATGGAGGAGTACCGGGACGCCAAGGGACGGCTTTTCCGGCAGTGCAAGACAGCCGTTCTCAACCTGGACGACCAGGCGGGGCGGTGGTATCGGGAGCGGGTGAGCTGTCCGGTCTTCACCTACTCAGAGAACAAGGGCGAGGCCGATCTCTCCGCCGCAAATATCCGCCTGTTTCCCAGCCATGTGGAGTTTGAGGCCCTGACCCTGGGGAAGCTCAGCCGGGTGTACCTGCCCATCCCCGGGGGGTTCTCCATCTACAACGCCCTGGCCGCCCTGGCCGCCGGCCTGTGTCTGGGACTGGAGCTGGAGGACATGGCCCGGGTGATGCCCTCTGTCCGGGGGGTGAAGGGCAGGGTGGAGGTGGTGCCCGTCCCCCGGGCCTACACCGTCATCATCGACTACGCCCACACCCCCAACGCCCTGGAGAACATCCTCACCACCGCCCGGGATTTCACCGCGGGACGGCTGATTTGCCTCTTTGGCTGTGGCGGCGACCGGGACAGGACCAAGCGGCCCATTATGGGGGCCATCGCCGGGGAGCTGGCGGACGTGGCGGTGGTTACCTCCGATAACCCCCGCACCGAGGATCCCCGGGCCATCATCGACGACATCCTGGCCGGGGTAGTGGGGGCGGACGCCGCCCTCCACGTGGAGCCCGACCGCCGGGCGGCCATCGCCTGGGCCCTGGGCCAGGGCAGGCCGGGGGACGTGATCGTGCTGGCGGGCAAGGGCCACGAGACCTACCAGGAGATCGACGGCGTCCAGCACCACATGGATGAGCGGGAAATTGTGGCGGACTGGTTCAAACGGACGGATGAGGGACAAAAAATGACTGGAAAAGTTCCGGCAGATATGATATAATCGCTTGCCTTGTGTGATTCAAAAGAGAGAAACCGGGAGGGGTTACCATGACATATATCCTCAGCTTTATTGTGGCCTTTGGCGTGGCCGCCATTGTGGGGCAGCTTCTCATACCCTTGCTGCGCCGGCTGAAGGCTGGCCAGTCCATCCGGGCCGACGGCCCCACCTGGCACATGTCCAAGCAGGGCACCCCCACTATGGGCGGGATCATGTTCATCCTGGCCATCGGCGCGGCCTGTGTGGTGGCTGGCTGGGAGGAGATCGTCGCGGGGAACTTTAACCACCTGTATGTCTTCCTCTTCGCCCTGGTGTTCGGCGTCATCGGCATGATTGACGACTTCCAGAAGCTGCGCCACCACGCCAACGAGGGCCTCACCGCCGCCCAAAAGTTTCTCCTCCAGCTGGCGGCGGCCATCGCCTTCACGGTGCTCATGCGGGGGCAGGGCTATCTTACCCCCAACCTGTTCGTCCCCTTCTTCAACGTGACCTTCCCCCTGCCCTGGGTGGTGTATATGATCTTTGCCGCCTTTGTCATGGTGGGCACGGTGAACGCCGTCAACCTCACCGACGGCATCGACGGCCTGGCCACCGGCGTCACCATCCCCGTGGCCCTGTTCTACATGGCGGCCTCCGCCTGGTTCGGCCGGAACGACCTGGCCATCCTCTCCGCCGCCCTGGCAGGGGGGCTGGCCGCCTTCCTCATCTACAACTTCCACCCGGCCAAGGTCTTTATGGGTGACACCGGCTCCCTATTTCTGGGGGGGATGGTGTGCGGCCTAGCCTTCGCCCTGGATATTCCCCTGGTGATCCCCATCGTCGGCCTAGTCTACGTGGTGGAGGTGCTGTCCGACATCATCCAGGTGGTCTATTTCAAAAAGACCCACGGAAAGCGGTTTTTCCGCATGGCTCCCCTCCATCACCACTTCGAGATGGGGGGCTGGAGCGAGACCAAGCTGTTCTGCGTCTTCTCCGGCGTCACCCTGGCCTTGTGCTGCCTGGGCTTTTTGGGGGTCATGTACCGGTACCCTATGTAAATATTTGACCTCATCAGTCTCGCTTCGCTCGACAGCTTCCCCTAAAGGGGCCTCACCCGCCCCCTTCGGGGGCACCCTCCCCTAAAGGGGAGGGCTTTCGGGGGCGCGAACTAAAAGCCTTCCCCTTTAGGGGAAGGTGGCTCGGCCGAAGGCCGTGACGGATGAGGTTTATGACAGGAGGTGAGGCCCCTTGGCCCGCAAAGCGAAACGCGATCTGACCATGGAGGAACAGCTGGCCCGGGGCCCGCTGGACCTGCCCTTTCTCATGCTGGTGCTGATACTGCTGGGCATCGGGCTGGTGATGCTCTTCTCCGCCTCCTACTACACCGCCTTCCGGGACTCCAAGCCCCCGGTGAGTAACAATCCCTACTTCTACATCACCCGTCAGGCCCTCTACGCCGCGGCAGGGGTGGCGGCCATGTATGTGGTGTCCCGCATCAACTACCAGCACTTCCGCTGGATGGCTCCCCTGATGCTGGGGGTGGCCATCGTTCTGCTGATTATCTGTTACATCCCCGGCCTGAACGCCCCCATCAACGGCCAGCGGCGCTGGCTGAAGCTGTTGCTGGTGGCCGGGCCTACCTACCAGCCCTCGGAGATTGCCAAGGTGGCGGTGGTGCTCTTCTTCGCCGCTCGATTGTGCAAGCGGGACACGGAGCACAAAAAGCGTTTTACCAAGCGCACCGCCACCGGGCGGACGCTGAACTGGCTGGAGAAGATCGGTTTTCTGGAGCTGGTGCCCTACGGCCTGGTGCTGGTGACGGTGCTGGGGCTGGTGGCCTTTGAGCGCCATGTCTCCGGAGCCCTTCTGGTGGCGGTGGGCGCCGCCGCGGTGCTGCTGGTGTCCGGCATCAGTCTGTGGTGGTTCATCGGCCTGGGGGGCGCGGGGGCGGCCCTAGTGGCCCTTATGTATGCGACAACGGGCTATGTGCAGAGAAAGTTTGCCCTCTGGCTGGACCCCTGGTCGGCGGACCCCCAGAACGAGGGCTTTCAGTTCCGCCAGGGCATGTACTCCATCGCCTCGGGCGGTCTGCTGGGCCGGGGGCTGGGGGAGAGCAACCAGAAGTACGGCTTCGTCCCCGAGCCGGAGAACGACATGATCTTCTCCATCGTGGTGGAGGAGCTGGGTCTGGTGGGGGCCTTCCTTGTTCTGCTTCTGTTCGCTCTGCTCATCCTCCGGGGCTATTGGATCGCCCTCCACGCCCGGGACAAATTCGGCATGCTCACCACCGTGGGCATCATCACCCTGCTGGCCGCCCAGGTGTTTTTCAACGTCGGCGTGGTCACTGGGCTGATCCCCAACACCGGCATCTCCCTGCCCTTCTTCAGCTACGGCGGCACCGCCCTGATGATACAACTGGCCGAGATGGGCATGATATTGAGTATTTCACGACAGATACCGGCGCCCAGAAAGGATTGACGAGGTGTTTTTATGAACGTACTGTTTACCTGCGGCGGTACCGCCGGACACGTGAACCCGGCGGTGGCCCTGGCCCGCATCTTTCAGGAGAGACACCCCGGCTGCCGCGTCCTCTTCGTGGGGGCGGACGGGGGCATGGAGAACAAGCTGGTGCCCAAGGAGGGCTATCAGATCAGGACGGTGACCATCACCAACTTTCACCGCTCCTTCGCCCCCGCAGAGATTGCCCACAACCTGGGCACTCTGGTCAACCTGGGCAAGTCCAAAAAGCAGGCCCAGGCCATCCTGGACGAGTTCCAGCCCGACCTGGTGGTGGGCACCGGGGGCTACGCCTCCTTCCCGGTGGTCAACGAGGCCGCCCGCAGGAAAATTCCCACCGCCGTCCACGAGTCCAACGCCGTCCCCGGCCTGACCACCAAGGCCCTGTCCAAGGTGGTGGACCGGGTGATGGTGGGCTTTGAGGAGAGCCGAGAGCACTATGAGCACCCGGAAAAGGTGGTGGTCACCGGCACGCCGGTGCGGGGAGACTTCTTCAAGTACACCCGCCAGGAGGCCCGGGCCAAGCTGGGCTTTGCCGATGACCGGCCCCTGCTGCTGTCCTACTGGGGCTCCCTGGGGGCGGAGGTCATGAACCAGAAGATGGTGGACTTCATCGCCAAGGAGTGCTACGAGGGCGCCCCCTGGCGGCACATCCACGGCGCGGGCCGGGACTTCCCCTGGATGCAGGAGGAGCTGCTCCGCCGGGGCCTGAAGCTGGGGGACAACGGGGTGGAGGTCCGGGAGTATATCTACGACATGCCCCTGGTGATGGCCGCCGCCGACCTGGTCCTGTGCCGGGCGGGGGCCTCCACCATCTCGGAGCTCACCGCCATCACCAAGCCCGCCGTGCTGGTGCCCTCTCCCAACGTCACCGCCAACCACCAGGAGAAGAACGCCCGGGTACTCTCCGACCAGGGAGCGGCCGTCCTCCTGCGGGAAGCCGACTGTGTGGAGAACACCCTCTACGACGAGGCCGCCCTCCTCCTCCGGGAGCGGGAGCGTCGGGAGAAGATGGTGATGGCCCTGAAAGCAATGGCCGTCCCCAACGCCGGGGAGAAGATCTACGAGACCCTGCGGGAGATTATGAAATAAGACCTCATCCGTCATTTGCTTCGCAAATGCCACCTTCCCCTAAAGGGGAAGGCATAAGAGACGCACCCCTAAAGCCTTCCCCTTTAGGGGAAGGTGCCCCCGAAGGGGGCGGATGAGGGAATAAACCAATTTCCTCCGTTCCGCATAGGATAGCCCAGATTCCAACGATTTGGAGGGCTATCCCATGAGCTATTACGAAATTCAGGGCGGACGGCCCCTGTCCGGCTCTCTGGCCATCCACGGGGCCAAGAACAGCGTCCTGCCTATTCTGGCCGCCTGTCTGCTCGCCCCCGGGCAGAGCGTGATCCATAACTGCCCCGACCTGTCCGACGTGTCCGCTACCCTGGACATTCTGCGCCTGCTGGGCTGCAAAGCGGACCGGGAGGGGGACACTGTCGTCATTGACGCCTCCGCCCTGGGCCGCAGCGATATTCCGGAGCACCTCATGCGGGAGATGCGCTCCTCGGTGATCTTCCTGGGGGCGCTGCTGGCCCGGTTGGGGACGGCGGAGCTGTCCTACCCCGGGGGCTGTGAGCTGGGCCCCCGGCCCATCGACCTGCACCTGTCCGCCCTGCGGACCCTGGGGGCGGAGATTTTGGAGGAGCAGGGGACACTGGCCTGCCGCCGTGGCCGGGAGGGGCTGAGCGGCCGGGAGATTTGCCTGTCCATCCCCAGCGTGGGGGCCACCGAGAACATTATGCTGGCCGCCTGCGGTTGTCCGGGGGTCACCACCATCGTGGGGGCGGCCCGGGAGCCGGAGATCGTCGATTTACAGAATTTCCTCCGGGCGATGGGAGCGGAAGTCGACGGCGCAGGCACCCCGGCTGTTGTTATCCGGGGAGGCGCGCCCCTCCATCCGGCGGAGTACCGGGTGATGGGCGACCGCATCGCCGCGGCCACCTACCTGTGCGGCGCGGCCGCCGCCGGGGGGGAGGTAGAGCTCACCGGCGTGGCGCCGGACACCCTGACCGCCGTGCTCTCCTGCCTGGAGGAGACGGGCTGTACCCTACATACCGGCCAGGACCGGATCGTCCTGAACAGCACTGGGCCGTTGAGAGGCATCCGCCCGGTGCGCACCGCGCCCTACCCCGGCTTCCCCACCGACGCCCAGGCCGTCCTCATGGCCGCCCTGGCGGGCGGGGAGGGGGCCACCCTCTTTGTGGAAAACATCTTCGACAGCCGCTACCGCCACGTGGATGAGCTGCGCCGTATGGGCGCGGATATCCAGATCGCCGGGCGGGCCGCCATGGTGTCGGGAGTGGGGAGGCTCCACGGGGCCAGCCTGCGCAGTCCCGACCTGCGGGGCGGGGCCGCCCTGGTGGTGGCCGCCCTGGGGGCGGAGGGAACCAGCCAGGTGTCCGAGCTGCGCCACATCAGGAGAGGATATCAGGCGCTGGACAAAAATCTCTGTGCCCTGGGGGCGGAGATCAGAGAGATACCGTAAGGAGAACGCCATGTCACGACGCAGCAGCCGCAGCAGAACACACAGAAGAAACAGAGGCCGATTCGGGCCGCTGTTCAAGCTGCTGTGCGTGCTGGGGGTAGTGGTGGCGCTGACAGGAGGGGCCACGGTGTTCTTTCGGGTGGAGACGGTGGCGGTCACCGGCAACCAGCGCTACACCCAGGAGGAGATCATCGCGGCCTCGGGCATTCAGATGGGCGACAACCTGTACGCCCTGAACAAGGTGAGCATCGACCGGAAGATTCGCACCCAGCTGCCCTATGTGGGGGAGCTGTCCATCAACCGCTCTCTGCCCAGCACCATCCGGATCGACGTGACCGAGTGGGAGGCGGTGGCCCAGGTGGATGTGCCCTCTGCGGAGCAGGCGGCCGCCGCCCAGGAGGAGCTGGCTGGGGGTGACAAGTCGGCGGAGCCGGCGGCGCTGGCCCAGGAGCCCTGGCTCATCAGCGTGAAGGGCAAGCTGCTGGAGCAGGCCCCGGAGGACAGCACGGCCATTGTGGTGACCGGGCTGACCGCCATCGCCCCCCAGGCGGGGGAGCTGCTGAAGGTGCCGGAGGGGGAGACCACCCGGCTGGAGGCCCTCACGTCCCTGCTGGGGGCGATCGAGAACGCGGACCTGTTCCATGAGGTATCCCGGATTCAGCTGGAGGCCACCCGGCTGACGGTGCGGTACGCGGACCGCTTCGACGTGAAAATGAGGCTGAACGCCGACTTCAACTACAATATCCGGCTGATGCAGGCCGTCCGGGAGCAGATGGAGGAGAAGTACGGTCCGGAGACCGCCGGGACCATCGATCTGACCCGGGAAAAGCATGAGGCAGCTTACTCGCCAGCGAAGCCGGAGGGCTGATCGGTATGAAAAATGTGGAAACTTTGGTCGGATGTGCGATTTCCTCTTGACCAATAGAAAAAACTGCGGTACAATGTAACAAAATCTTGATGAAAGCCGGGAGAGGGCCACAAGACCTTGAGGCGGCTCCCGATGTACATAGGAGGAAAGGCAATGGCGTTTGGATTGGATATGGGCCCTGACAGCGTGGTCAACATCAAGGTGATCGGCGTGGGCGGCGGCGGCAACAACGTAGTCAACCGCATGGTCCGCACGGGGACCAAGGGCGTGGAGTTTATCGCCGTCAACACGGATAAGCAGGCGCTGGAGGCCTCCAGCGCTACCAATAAAATTCAGATCGGTGAGAAGCTGACCAACGGACAGGGTGCTGGCGCCGACCCGGAGGTGGGCCGCAAGTCCGCCGAGGAGAGCCGCAAGCAGGTGGCGGAGGCCCTGGAGAACACCGACATGGTGTTCATCACCGCCGGCATGGGCGGCGGCACCGGCACGGGGGCGGCCCCCATTGTGGCCGACATCGCCAAGGAGCAGGGTATCCTCACGGTAGGCGTGGTGACCAAGCCCTTCCGGTTTGAGGGCCCCCGTCGGATGCGCCAGGCCGAGGCGGGTATCGCCGAGCTGCGCTCCAAGGTGGACTCCCTTGTGATTATCCCCAACGAGCGGCTCAAGCTGGCCAGCGACCAGAAGATCACTATGCTCAACGCCTTTGAGATCGCCGACGACGTGCTCCAGCAGGCCGTCCAGTCCATCTCCGACTTGATTAAGAACACCGGCTTCATCAACCAGGACTTCGCCGACGTGTCTGCCGTCATGAAGGACGCCGGCCGGGCCCACATGGGCGTGGGCCGGGCCGCCGGCAAGAACAAGGCGGAGGAGGCGGCCAGAATGGCCATCTCCAGCCCCCTGCTGGAGACCTCCATCAACGGCGCCCGGGGGGTGCTCATCAACGTCACCGGCTCCATGGACATCGGTCTGGAGGAGGTGGAGACCGCCGCCAATCTGGTCCAGGAGGCCGCCTACCCCGACGCCAACATCATCTTCGGCGCCGCCTTCGACGAGACCCTGGAGGACGAGATCCGGGTCACCGTGATCGCCACCGGCTTTGAGGAGGACCAGTCCGTCCCCTTCCCCTATATGCAGGAGCAGCCCGTCTACCAGCAGCCTGTGGCCGCGCCGGCCGAGGCGGAGACGCCCGCCCCGGAACCGGAGCCCGAGCCTGAGCCGGAACCCGAGCCGGAGCCTGTCCCCGAGCCTCCCAAGCCCGCCGTGGCCGACGACGACTGGGATATGCTGGAGCGCATTTTCAACCGGAAGAGATAGACAGTTCCCCGCCTGCCGGCGGGGAACTGTTTTGTTTTTTGACTGGACCGTCCTGCTGATGGCAGGGCGGCCGTTTCATAGAAAGAGCACTAGGATGGAGGTCAAAATGCCGCAGACGCAGATGGCGATGGAGCTCATGGCCCCCTGGACCGGGCCGATCTCCATGGCCCGGGTGGTGCCCAGGGCGTGGGAGCAGGCCCCGATGGCCAGCCCCTCCGCCACAGGGTCGGTGATGCGGAACAGCTTGGCGAAGAGAGGGGCGAACACCGCCCCGGTGAGGCCGGCCACCATCACCGCCGCCGCGGCGATGCCGCCGATCCCGCCCCGGCTCTCAGCGATGCCGATGGCGATGGCGGTGGTGACGCTCTTGGGCAGGAGGGAGGCGGCCAGGGCGTCATCCACATGAAACACCCTGCACAGCACCAGAACACTGCCCACGCTGGTGAGGCTGCCGGCCAGACAGCCGGCCAGGACGGGGAGGAAGTGCTCCTTCAAAATGGCGCGCTGGTTGTATATGTTCAGGGCCAGCACGGCGGTAACGGGACCCAGCATCAGCTTGATAAAGTCGCCACCGGCGGCGTAGCTGGCATAGGGGATATGAAAGAGGGACAGCGCCGCGATAACCAGGGCGGCAGCGGTGAGCAGAGGGGGCAGCGGCCCGATTTTTTTCTGCACCTGGCACCCCGCCCACCAGGCGGCGGCGGAGAGGGTCAGCCCGAACAGGGGGGAGGAGAGCATGGCGTCAAGCATGGGAGCGGCCCCCTTTCCCCATCAGGCGGATGAGAAGCTGGACCACCCAGGCGGTGACGCAGTAGATCAGCGGCACGGTGAGGAAGCTGACCAGCAGGAAGGGGGCCAGCTGGCCCAGAATGGCCGGGGCGTGCTCCATCACCTCCACGCAGGAGGGGAGGAAGAAGAAGGCCATGTTGGCCACCAAAAAGCCGCTGGCGCGCTGGATGTGCTCCGGCTTGAGGGCCCCAGAGAAAAGCAGCAGGGCCAGGAGGAGCAGCGCGATGACGCTGGCCGGGAAGGCCACAGGGATGAGGGCGGAGATACCCTCGGAGATCAGGCACAGACCAAAGATGATGGTCAGCTCCGACATAATGTTCAATGGATTCACCTCTCGTCGCTGCGGCCCACCAGATAGTCCAGCGTAACGTTGTAAAAGTCCGCCATCTGCACCAGCACAGAGGCGGTGGGCTCGCGTTCGCCGGACTCATAGCGGCGGTAAGAGCGATATGTGATGCCTTGGCCCTCAGCAGCTTGCTCTTGAGTGAGCCTCTTTTCATTTCGTAAGAGCAAAAGAATTTCAGGAAGTTTTGTCATTTTATAATTCTCCTCTTGACAGGACCAAACGGGACAGTTATAATATATAAAGAACTGGCCCAAATGGGACAGAACGGAGGTGTCACAATGGATGACCTGACCCAATGCCTGTACGAATTTTTGCTGGACCGCCGCATGGGGAGCCTGTGGGAGAACGCGGAGTATAAAGCGTGTCTGTCCGCCGTGGTATCGTTGGAGGAACAGCTCAAATCCCACCTGAGCGAGGACCAGCAGGACCAGCTCGACCGCCTGATGGACAACATCCAGGAGCAGGGGTGCATCGAAAGGGAGCACCAGTTTCAGGCGGCGCTGGCGCTAATTCAAGAGCTGAACGCCCTCGTGCGGGCGTAAAGCCTTCCCCTTTAGGGGAAGGTGCCCCAGTGCGCACACTGGGGCGGATGAGGCCCTTACCGGAATTTCCCGCGGAACGCCTCATCCGTCATTTGCTCCGCGAGCTCCGCAAATGCCACCTTCCCCTAAAGGGGAAGGCTTGGTCCTGCGGGGGACAGGGGGTTAGTCCCAAATCGCCGTGGCGAAGTAGTCCTCCGGGGTCTCGGCCCGGCGGATGAGGCGGGTAGAGCCGTCCTGACAGAGGAGCACCTCGGCGGAGCGCAGCCGGCCGTTGTACTGGTAGCCCATGGCGTGGCCGTGGGCCCCGGTGTCGTGGATGACCAGCAGGTCGCCGATCTGAATTTCGGGCAGCATCCGGTCCACGGCGAACTTGTCCGAGTTCTCGCACAGGGAGCCGGTGACGTCGTACTTGTGGTCCCGGGGAGCGTCCTCTTTGCCCATGACGGTGATGTGGTGGTAGGCCCCGTAGATGGCCGGGCGCATAAGATTGGCAGCGCAGGCGTCCACCCCCACGTACTCCTTGTGGATGTGCTTCTGGTGAAGTACCCGGGTCACCAGATGGCCGTAGGGGGCCAGCATGAACCGGCCCAGCTCGGTGCAGATGGACACGTCCCCCATCCCGGCGGGGACTAGAATCTCCTCATAGGCCTTCCGCACCCCCTCGCCGATGACCGCGATGTCGTTGGCGGGCTGATCCGGGCGGTAGGGCACCCCCACGCCCCCGGACAGGTTGATAAAGGTGATGTGGGCTCCCGTCTCCTCTTTCAGCTCCACCGCGGTGCGGAAGAGGATAGCGGCCAGGGCGGGGTAGTAGTCGTTGGACAGGGTGTTGGAGGCCAGGAAGGCGTGGATGCCGAACTCCTCGGCCCCCAGCTCCTTCAGGCGGCGGAAGGCTTCCGTCATCTGGGGCCGGGTGAGGCCGTACTTGGCGTCGCCCGGGTTGTCCATCACCTGGAAGCCCTCCTCGCTCTCCCCCAGGGTGAAGGTTCCCCCCGGGTTGAAGCGGCAGGAGATCTTTTTGGGGATATGGCCGATGGTCCTCTGCAAAAAGTCGATGTGGGTGATGTCGTCCAGGTTGATGGTGGCCCCCAGCTTGTCCGCCAGGACAAACTCCTCCGCCGGGGTGTCGTTGGAGGAGAACATGATCTCCCCGCCGGCAAAGCCGCAGCGGTGGGACATCATCAGCTCGGTGAGGGAGGAGCAGTCCACCCCGCAGCCCTCCTCCCGGAGGAGCTTCAAAATCTGGGGGTTGGGGGTGGCCTTCACAGCGAAATGCTCCTTGAAGCCCGGGTTCCAGGAGAAGGCTTTATACAGCGCCCGGGCGTTTTCCCGGATGCCCCGCTCGTCGTAGAGGTGGAAGGGGGTGGGGTAGTCCTTCACGATCTCCTGGAGCTGCTCCAGGGTGACAAAAGGCTTTTTCATAGGGCTGGTCGCTCCTTTTCTGTATATAAGGCAACAGACAGTCTATCTAATTTGCGTCGATTTGTCAATAAAATTCCTTGACAATACCGCCCTGTCAATGCGATACTAAAGACCGATATTGAAAAAAGTGAGGGATTTCGCTTATGGCCTACACCAAAGAGGACATTATCCGCATCGTCCGGGAGGAGAAGATCGAGTTTATCCGGATGCAGTTCACCGATATTTTCGGCCAGATGAAAAACGTGGCCATCACTGCCTCCCAGGTGGAGAAAGCGGTCAGCAACCAGATCATGTTTGACGGCTCCTCCATTGAGGGCTTCACCCGCATCCACGAGTCCGACCAGTGCCTCTATCCCGACCTGAACAGCTTCGCCATTCTGCCCCCCGAGGCCGCCGGCGGCCGAGTGGCCCGGATGTTCTGCGACGTGTACAACACCGACGGCACCCCCTTTGTGGGCGACCCCCGGGGGGTGCTGCGCCGGGTGCTCCGCCGGGCCAAGTCCATGGGCTTCGACGTGTTCAACGTGGGGCCTGAGCTGGAATTTTTCCTCTTTGAGTTGGACGAGGACGGCCACGCCACCACCAATACCAAGGACGAGGCCGCCTATTTCGACCTGGGCCCTCTGGACCACGGGGAGGCCACCCGGCGGGAGATCTGCCTCAACCTGGAAAAGCTGGGCTTTGAGATCGAGGCCAGCCACCACGAGTGCGCCGTGGGCCAGCACGAGATCGACTTCAAGTACAACGACGCCCTGGATGGGGCGGATAAGATCATGACCTTCCGCCTGATGGCCAAGAGCGTGGCCCAGAAGAACGGCCTCCACGCCACCTTTATGCCCAAACCCATCTACGACATCGCGGGCAGCGGTATGCACCTGAACATGTCCCTGTTCAAGGACGGGAAGAACGTGTTTTACGATCCCAACGGCGCGCGGGGGCTGTCTAAGACGGCCTACGCCTTCATTGCGGGCCTACTGGACCATGTCCAGGGCTTTACCGCCATCACAAATCCGCTGGTCAACTCCTACAAGCGCCTGGGCGCCGGCCATGAGGCCCCCCGCTACCGGGCCTGGTCCGCCTCCAACCGGTCCGCCCTCATCCGCATCCCCGCCGCCCGGGGGCAGGCCACCCGGGTGGAGCTGCGCTCCCCCGACCCCTCCTGCAACCCCTATCTGGCGGTGGCCGTCTGCCTGGCCGCCGGCCTGGACGGCATCGCCCGAGGGCTCACGCCCCCGCCGGAGATCACCGGCGACATCTACGCCATGGACGAGGCCACCCGGGAGGCCAACGGGGTCTACACCCTGCCCGATACCCTGAAGGACGCCCTGGAGGAGCTGGAGAAGGACGCCCTCATCCTGGACGTACTGGGCCAGCATGTGGCCGAGCACTTCATCAAGGGCAAGATGAAGGAGTGGAATGAGTACCAGACCCGTGTATCCAGCTGGGAGCTGGAGAAGTACCTGGTCATCTATTGATCCCCAACCGGGGACGGCTCTGTCCGTCCCCGGTCTTTCTATGGGGAGAGGCGCATAGGCTGGAAGCGGAAAGGGGCGATGATATGCGCTTTACAAAAATGGAGGGCCTGGGCAACGACTATATCTATCTCAACTGTCTGGAAGGGGTCCCGGAGGACCTGCCCGGGCTGGCCGTCCGGCTGTCCGACCGCCACTTCGGCGTGGGGGCGGACGGGCTGATCTGTATCAGGCCGGGACAGGGGGGCGACTTCACCATGGAGATGTACAACGCCGACGGCTCCCGGGGGACCATGTGCGGCAACGGCATCCGCTGCGTGGGCAAGTACGTCTACGACAAGGGGCTGACCCGTAAGACCTGCCTCACCATCGACACCGGGGCCGGTCCCCGGCAGCTGGAGCTCCACGTCCTGGGGGGCAAGGTAGACGCGGTGACGGTGGATATGGGCCCGGCCCGGGTGGACACTCCTGTCCGGGCCGAGGCGGCGGGGGAGACCTTTGCCGTTGTCCCCGTGGATGTGGGCAACCCCCACGGGGTGATCTTCTGTCCCGACCCGGCGACCGTGGAGCTGGAGCGGCTGGGCCCTCTCTTGGAGCACCATCCCGCCCTGGGGGAGCGGCGGAACATCGAGTTTGTCTCCTGTCCCGACCGGGAGCACATCCTCCTGCGGGTGTGGGAGCGAGGAAGCGGCATCACCCTGGCCTGCGGCACCGGGGCCTGTGCCTCCTTCGCCGCCGCACTGGGGGAAAATCGCTGTGGCACAAGGGTGGAGGTCACCCTCCCCGGCGGGACCCTCACCCAGGAAAAACGGGGGGAGCATATCTTCATGACCGGCCCGGCCCGGAGGGTGTTTGAGGGGGAACTCCCATAATCGACAAAAAACTTTCCTTGACAACCGGGGGGGATACCTTTATTATATAAGAATCGTGTCCAAAAGGAGGCGAACTCCCCTGGAAATTATCACCAGCCGGCAGAATCCTCTGGCGGCTCAGATCAGAAAGCTGAACAGCTCCCGGTCCGCCCGCCGGGAGGCGGGGCTGTTCCCCGCCGAGGGCCCCAAGCTGCTGGACGAGGCCCTGAGGGCCGGCGTCCATATCCGGACCGTGATTGCCGCCAGGGGGACGGAGGTTCCCTGTCCGGAGGGAGCCCGTCAGGTGGAGGTCCCGCCTGACCTGCTGAAAAGCCTCTGCGACACCCAGACCCCCCAGGGGGTGCTGTTCCTGGCCCAAATGCCGGACACCGCCCCCCCGGAGCGGCTGGAGGGGGACCGCTGGCTGGTGCTGGACGGCCTCCAGGACCCGGGCAACGTGGGCACCATTTGGCGCGCCGCCGACGCCCTGGGGGCGGACGGCCTGATTTTGGTAAACTCCTGCGCCGACCCCTTCTCCCCCAAGACCGTGCGGGCCACCATGGGGGCCTGCTTCCGCCTGCCCGTCTACGAGGTTGAGGCGGATGCCCTGCCGGGGCTGCTGGAGCGGTCCGGCCTGCCCCTGTACGCCACCGCCCTGCGGGAGGACACCGTGGACATAAAAAGGGCGCAGCTTGACCGCTGCGCCGTGGTGATCGGGAGCGAGGGGCGGGGGGTATCCCCGGAGCTGCTCCGCCTGAGTGAAAGGACCGTTAAGATCCCCATGCGGGAGCGGTGCGAGTCGCTGAACGCAGCCGTGGCCGCCGCCATTGTGCTGTGGGAGATGGGGCGGGGGAGGCTTTAGCGCCTCCTCCGGTAGAGCCCCTGCACGATCAGGAAGGCGGCAAGCATAAGTACAAGAAAGGCCGCGTAGGCGGGGACATAGCCCCCCAGCCAGCCGGCCAGCAGGCCGGGCAGCGGGCCAAAGACCAGCATCCCGGCGGTGAAGGCCAGGGTGATGGTGCGCACCGCGCTCTCGTAGTCGGCGCACAGGTCGGCGGCCCACCGGGCCGGGGAGATGGCGGTAATGGACATTCCCAGCCCGAAGGCCGTGATGGCCAGGATGGGAAGGAGGACGCCTCCCACCGGGGCCAGGCAGCACAGGGCCAGGGAGAGCAGCAATGTCCCGAAGGCAAAGCGGTTGCCGCCCCGGCCGCCCAGCCGGTCGTAGACCTGGCCGCAGAGGATTTTTCCAAGGCTTATCATAGCCCCCAGGTAGGACAGCAGCCCGGCCACAAAGAGGCTGTCGTAGCCGGAGGATGTATAGAGCATGGTCAGGTGGGAGAAGCCAGGGCCGCCGGTGGCACCCACCAGTAGGGCGGCCAGCAGCAGGAGAGCCCACTGCCCTGAGGACAGGCCACGGTCGCTCTTTTGAAGGGCGGCCCGCTCCGGCTGCTGAGCGCCGGACAGGCTGTAGGAGGTCAGGCCCATGTCACCGGGAGTGTCCCGCACCAGCAGCCACACCAGAAGGGCGCACAGGAAGACGACGGCCCCCTCACACAGGAAGGAGGTCCGCATCCCCCAGTGGGCCATGGTCCGGGTGAGGAGCACCGGAGCGATCACCGTGGACACCCCGCTGCCCGCTGAGGCCAGTCCCAAGGCCAGCCCCCGCCGGTCCTGAAACCACCGGGCGATGGCCAGGGAGATGGGCACCATCCCTGCCCAGCAGTAGCCCACCCCGGTGAGGGCGGCGGCGGCGCAGTACATGGGAAAGCTGCCGGCGTAGGCGAAGCAGAGGCAGGACAGCCCCACCAGCAGGACTCCGGCGGTCATGATCCGGCGCAGGCCGAACCGGGCGCACAGCTGGTTGACGCACAGCAGGGCCCCAAGGATGAACAGGCTGCGGGTGGTGGTAATCCAGGAGCCCTGGGCGTCGGTGAAGCCATTGAGGCGGATAATCTCCGGCTGGTAGACCGAGAAGACGTTGACCCCCAGGCCCATCACCGCGAACAGGGCCAGCGCACCGCCCAGGCAGACCAGCCAGGCGTAGTGAGGACGGTTGGACATAAAAATCACTTCCTAATGGAATAACCATACCTTGGAATGGGGAATTTGTAAAGAGCATTTTGCGGAGAGGGGGAGACGACCAATGGCAGAGCTGGAATACTGGCTGTGGCTGACCACCCGGAAGGGCCTTGGTCCGGCGGGCGCGCTGACGGTGATTGATCATTTTATTACCCCGGAGCGGGCCTACTATGGGGAGCGGGAGGACTACGACGCCCTGCCTCTGCCTCCCCCTGTCCGGCAGTCGCTGCTGGACAAGAGCATGGACGAGGCCAACAGGATTTTGGGAGACTGCGACCGGCTGGGAGTGCGCATCATGACCTTCCAGGACGCCGGCTACCCCCAGCGCCTGCGGCAGATCGAGGTGCCGCCGGTGGTGCTGTATATCCGGGGAAGGACCTTCCGCTTTGACGAGGAGCCGGCCATCGCCGTGGTGGGGATGCGCAAGTGCTCTCAGGTGAGCCAGGTCCGGGCGGAGCGGTTTGGCATGGAGCTGGCCGCCAACGGGGCGCTGGTGGTGTCCGGCATCGCCGAGGGCATCGACTGCAGCGCCGTCCGGGGCGCCCTCAAGGGGGGCGGGCCGGTGGTCTCCCTGCTGGCCGGGGGCGTGGACGTACCCTTCCCCTGGGAGAACCGCTTCCTGTTTGAGGATGTGGCCGCCGCCGGGGCGCTCATCTCGGAGTACCCGCCGGGCACCCCCCACAAGGGCAGCCACTTCAATCCCCGCAACCGCATTTTGAGCGGCCTGTGCCTGGGGGTGCTGGCCGTGGAGTGCAAGCCCAGCGGCGGCACCATGCTCACCGTCAACCACGCCCTGGATCAGGGGCGGGAGGTGTACGCCATCCCCGTGGGCCTGGACGAGGAGTGCGCCCGGGGGACCAACTGGCTGATCAAGGAGGGCAGAGCCAAGCTGGTAGAGAAGGCAGAGGACATTCTGGAGGACTTTGTGGAGCTGTTCCCGGCCAAGCTGGCTGGGCTGGCCCCGCTGTCCCGGTCGGTGGCCGAGGCGCGGCTGTCCACACCGGTGGAGGACAAGCCCGCCCCGGAGGTCCGGGAAAAGGCGGAGCCCGCCCCGCCTACTCGGGAGATCATCCCCCGGGAGCAGCAGAAGTCCCGCTTCACCGACGACGAGCTGGCCATCTTAGCCGCCGCCGAAAAGACCGCCCTCACCGCCGATGAGCTGGTGGAGAAGACTCAGATTCCCGCCAAGCGGGTGCTGTCCGCCCTCACCATGCTCCAGGTCCAGGGGGCGGTGGAGGAGCGGCCGGGCCGTAGATTCTATGCTCTGGTGGAGCTTCTAAATTCGTAATCAATCTCTGGAGGTATATCCAAAGTGGCAAATAAAACTGACTTAGTGATCGTGGAGTCCCCGTCCAAGGCTAAGACCATCGGCAAGTACCTGGGGCCGGGCTATGAGGTAAAGGCATCCATGGGCCATGTCCGGGACCTGCCTAAGAGCAAGCTGAGCGTGGACATCGAGCACGGCTTTATCCCCGACTATCAGCCCATCAAGGGCAAGGAGGACGTGATCAGCGACCTGAAGAAGGCGGCCAAGCGCAGCGATAAGGTCTATCTGGCCACCGACCCTGACCGGGAAGGGGAGGCCATCTCCTGGCACCTGAAGGAGCTTCTCAATATCCCCGACGACAAGACCTACCGGGTGACCTTCAACGAGATCACCAAGAACGTGGTCAACCAGTCCATCGCCGCCCCCCGGGCCATCGACCAGAACCTGGTGGACGCCCAGCAGGCCAGGCGCATCCTGGACCGGATCGTGGGCTACCAGCTCTCCCCCCTGCTGTGGAAGAAGATCCGCCAGGGGCTGTCCGCCGGCCGGGTGCAGTCGGTAGCCACCCGGCTTGTGGTGGAGCGGGAGGAGGAGATCCGGGCCTTCGTTCCCCAGGAGTACTGGTCTATCGAGGCCGACTTGGAGCGGGTGAGCCCCCATATTGGCTCCTTTAAAGCCCAGTTCCACGGGAAGGACAAGAAGATGGAGCTGAGCAGCCGGGAAGAGGCGGAGGAGGTAATCGCCGCGGTGTCCAAGGGGGCCTGGTCTGTCTCCAAGGTGAAGCGGCAGGAGAAGAACCGTCAGCCCGCGCCCCCCTTTACCACCTCCACCTTGCAGCAGGAGGCCAGCCGCAAGCTGAACATGTCCCCCGCCCGCACCATGGCGGTGGCTCAGCAGCTCTACGAGGGGGTAGAAATCGCCGGCCAGGGGGCTGTGGGCCTCATCACCTATATGCGTACCGACTCCCTGCGCCTGTCCGACGAGGCGGTGACCGCCGCCCGAGGCTTTATCAGCCAGCGGTACGGCGGGAGCTACTGTCCCGCCCAGCCCCGGCACTACAAGACGAAGGGCAACGCCCAGGACGCCCACGAGGCTATCCGCCCCTCCGACGTCACCCTGGTCCCCGAGGACATCAAAAAGGACCTGACCGCCGAGCAGTTCCGGCTGTACAAGCTGATCTGGTCCCGGTTCCTGGCCTGTCAGATGGACAACGCCATCTACGACAGCCTGTCTATCGACGTGGCCAACTCCGGCTATATCTTCCGGGCCAGCCACTCCTCCCTGAAATTCTCCGGCTTCACCGCCGTGTATGAGGAGGGAAAGGACGACGAGGAGGAGGAAAAGACCTCCCCCCTGCCCGACCTGAAGGAGGGGGAGGCCCTCACCCACAAGAAGCTCAGTAAGGACCAGCACTTCACCCAGCCCCCCGCCCGGTACTCCGAGGCCACCCTCATCCGGGCCCTGGAGGAGCAGGGCATCGGCCGGCCCTCCACCTACGCCCCCACCATCTCCACCATCCTGAACCGGGAGTATGTGGTGAAGGAGGGGAGCAAGGCTCTGCGGCCCACCCCCCTGGGTGAGGTGGTCACCGGCCTGATGAAGGACAAATTCCACGACATCGTGGACTACGACTTCACCGCCCAGATGGAGCAGCGGCTGGACAAGGTGGAGGAGGGAGCGGCCGACTGGAAGGCCCTTCTGGACGATTTCTATAAGAACTTCGACGCCGAGCTGAAGCAGGCGGAGCACGACCTGGACGGGGAGCGCATCAAGGTGCCTGACGAGGTGTCGGAGGAGGTCTGTCCCCAGTGCGGGCGGAATCTGGTCATCAAATCGGGGCGGTTTGGCCGCTTCCTGGCCTGCCCCGGCTGGCCGGAGTGCGACTTCACCATGCCCCTGGTGGTGGAGATGCCCGGCAAGTGCCCCCTGTGCGGCGGCCGGCTGTTCAAGCGCACCGGCAAGTCCAAAAAGACGGGCAAGCAGTACACCTACTACTGCTGTGAGCACCGGAGCAGCAAGGACGAGGCCCATCGGTGCGAGTTTGTCACCTTCGACGTGCCTGTGAAGGACAACTGCCCCGTCTGCGGCCAGACCATGTTCAAAAAGTCGGGCCGGGGGGCCAAGAAGCCCTTCTGCATCAATGAGAAGTGCTCCAACTTTACCCCCGAGGACAAGCGGGGTGGCTGGCAGAAGAAGCCCGCCGCCTCCACTGAGGGAGGAGCCGCCCCCGCCGAAACGGAGGAGAAAAAATCCGCCGCCGCGAAAAAGGCCACAGCAAAGAAGACCACGTCAAAAAAGCCGGCCGCGAAAAAGCCGGCCGCAAAGAAAACGACTACTAAGAAAGCCGCGGCGAAAGAGAAATAATGTAGGAGGCGGCGCCTTCGCCGCCCCGTAAGCAATTAAGAAACGGGCCGCCGAGGGCGGCGGCCCCTACAAGGAGAACGACATGGAACCTGTCATCGTCATCGGTGCTGGCCTGGCGGGGAGCGAGGCGGCCTGGCAGCTGGCCTGGCGGGGCATTCCCGTGGAGCTGCGGGAGATGAAGCCCGAAAAGATGTCCCCCGCCCACCACACGGAGTATTTCGGGGAGCTGGTGTGTTCCAATTCCCTGCGCTCCGACCAGCTGGAGAACGCGGTGGGGCTGCTCAAGGAGGAGCTGCGCCGGTGCAATTCCCTCATCATGGCCTGTGCCGACGAGCACCGGGTGGAGGCGGGGGGCGCTCTGGCGGTGGACCGCCATGCCTTTGCTGCCGCTATCACGGAGAAAATAAAAAACCACCCCAACATCACTGTAGTGGAGGGGGAGGTCACTGAGATTCCCACCGAGGGGCATGTGATTATCGCCACCGGGCCGCTGACCAGCGAGGCCCTGTCGGAGAAAATCGGGGCGCTGTTCCCCGACAGCAAGTATCTCAACTTCTTTGACGCCGCCGCCCCTCTGGTGACCTTCGACAGCATCGACATGGACAGTGCCTGGTTTGCCTCCCGGTACGACCGGGGGACGCCCGACTATATCAACTGCCCCCTGACCCAGGCGGAGTACGACGCCTTCTGGACCGAGCTGACCACCGCCCAGGAGGCGGAGGTCCACGGGTTCGAGGACGCGGGGGTGTTCGAGGGCTGTATGCCGGTGGAGGTGATGGCCCGCCGGGGGCGGGACACCCTGTGCTACGGGCCGCTGAAACCTGTCGGCTTGAAAGACCCCAAGACAGGGAAGGAGCCCTTCGCCGTGGTCCAGCTGCGGAAGGACAACGCCCAGGGGTCCATCTATAACATGGTGGGCTTTCAGACCCACCTGCGCTTCCCGGAACAGAAGCGGGTGTTCTCCATGATTCCCGCCCTGAAAAACGCGGAGTACGTCCGGTACGGCGTCATGCACCGAAACACCTTCCTGGACTCCCCCCGGCTGCTGGACCGGTACTACCGGGTGCGGGGGAAGGAGCGGCTCATGTTTGCCGGACAGATCACCGGGGTGGAGGGCTACGTGGAGTCCACCGCCTCCGGGTGCCTGGCCGCCCTGGAGCTGGCCCGGCGGCTGGAGGGCAAACCGCCTGCCAATTTCCCCCAGGAGACCGCCATGGGCGCACTGGCTCTTTACATCAGTGACCAAAGTGTGGTAAACTTTCAACCGATGAATATCAACTTCGGCCTGATCCCTCAGCTGGGCTACCGGGTGAAGGGCAAGCGGAACAAAAACGCCGCTATCTCCCAGCGGGCCCTGGAGGCCCTGGACAAGCTGGATCTGATGTGAACTCCCCCCGCCCCTTCGGGGCACCCCCCTCTGAGAGGGGGGCTAATAGGCTCCCTCTTTGAGGGAGCTGTCAGCCGAAGGCTGACTGAGGGAGTTTGCCCACCGCTTTAGCCTCAGCCCCAATTTCAGCCCGTGGGCGAAGGAGATGAAGTTGGCGGTCTCCATTAGATCGAAAATCGGGTCGGGAAGGTCACCGCCGGGGAAGAGGGCGACGCTCCGGCCGAGCAGATCGACATACTCCGGGAAACTTTCAAAGTTCAGCCGGCCCCGATCCTGTTCGTCGTAGAAAAATTCCTGTAGCTGTTTGTCCATTTATCATCACCACACTAAAAGGATATATTTAATATACATCCTTTTAGTGGTGTTGTTAAGGGGGTTAGCTATGTTTCATAAAGATTTATATGGTCTCCGGCTGAAAAAGCTGCGCAATCAGGCGGGGGAGAAACAGGCCGACCTTGCGGAACTGCTGGGAGTAAAGCCGAATCAGATTGTTGAGATGGAAAATGGGCGTAAAACCACAACCTTTGAAAAGTTGACGATCATCTGCCAGCACTACAACGTATCTGCCGACTATCTGCTAGGTCTCATCGACGAGCCGAGGCCGCTGAAGAAAGAGGGAATTTGATGAAGATCATCGTAGACGCCATGGGCGGGGACAACGCGCCCCAGGCCCCGGTGATGGGGGCCATCCAGGCCAACAGGGAGTACGGGGTGAACATCGTCCTGGTGGGCAGGGGGGAGGATATCCTCAAGGTACTGGCCGACAATGGCATCAGCGACCTGCCCTCCGGGGTGGCGGTGAGTCACGCCAGCGAGGTGGTGGAGATGTGCGACGACCCGGCCACCGCCTTCCGGAAGAAGAAGGACTCCTCCCTCACGGTGGGGCTGAATCTGCTCAAGGAGGGAGCGGGGGACGCCTTCGTGTCCGCCGGCTCCACCGGGGCCCTGCTGTCCGGGGCCACCCTGGTGACCAAGCGGATCAAGGGCATTCGCCGAGCCGCCCTGGCCCCTGTGGTGCCCACAGGCGGCGGTGGGGCAGTGCTCATCGACTGCGGGGCCAACGCCGAGTGTCCCCCGGAGTATCTGCTCCAGTTCGCCTATATGGGCTCCTACTACGCCGAAAAGGTGCTGGGCAGGGAAAATCCCAAGGTGGGGCTGCTGAACATCGGCGCCGAGCCCTCCAAGGGAACCAGCCTGCAAACTACCGTCTACCCTATGCTGGAGGCGGCGGGGGAGGCCGGCCGCATCAACTTTGCGGGCAACGTGGAGGCCCGGGAGGCGGTGGAGGGCGCGGTGGACGTCATCGTGGCCGACGGCTACTCAGGAAACATCTTCCTGAAAACCATGGAGGGCACCGGGCTCTTCCTGGCCCGGGAGATTAAGAAGATGTTCAAAAAGAGCGCCGTCACCAAGCTGGCCGCTGTGATGGTGTCCGGCGGCCTGAAGGACTTCAAGAAGCTGATGGACTCCAGCGAGGTGGGGGGCACCGCCCTGGTGGGTATCTCTAAGCCCGTCATCAAGGCCCACGGCTCCTCCGACGCCTACGCCATCCAGAATGCTATCCGCCAGGCCCGGGACTTCGCCAACTCGGGCATCATCGAGAGCATCACTGAGAATATCGACCTCATGCGGCTGGACACCCCGGCGGCCTCCGCGGAGAAAGAATAAAGCTGACCGCCGCCCGGCTGGGCGGCGGTCTTTTCGTTATTTCACGTTGAGCATCCGGCTGGCATTGAGAATAGCCAGCACGGACACCCCCACGTCGGCAAAGACGGCGGCCCACATGTTGGCATATCCAAAGGCGGACAAGATCAGCACCAGCAGCTTGACCCCCAGGGCGAAGACCACATTCTGCCGCACGATGGACAAGGTTTTTCGGGCGATGCGCACCGCCGCCGGGAGCTTGAGCAGGTCGTCGTCCATAAGGACGATGTCCGCCGCCTCGATGGCCGCGTCGGAGCCCAGGGCCCCCATGGCCACCCCGATGTCCGCCCGGGACAGGACGGGGGCGTCGTTGATGCCGTCTCCCACAAAGACCAGCTTCTCCCGGGGGGCCTTCTCCTCCAGCAGTTTTTCCACCCGTTCCACCTTGTCCGACGGGAGGAGCTGGGCGTAGAACTGGTCCAGCCCCAAAGTGGACGCCACCGCCTGGGCGGCCCCCTGGGCGTCGCCAGTGAGCATGACGGTCTGCCGTACTCCCGCCGCCTTCAGCTCTTTCAGTGCCTGGGCGGAGGTCGCTTTCGGCTGGTCGGCGATAACCAGGTGGCCGGCATATTTGCCGTCCACCGCCACATGGATGACGGTGCCCGGGTGGTCGTGGCCGGTGTTGACCGGGATGTTTTCCCGGTCCATCAACTGGCCGTTGCCCGCCAGGACAGTCCGGCCGTCAATGGCCGCTCGCACGCCGTGGCCAGCCACCTCCTCCACCTGAGAGACCCGCTCCTGGTCGGGGACACCCCCCCAGGCGGCCACAATGGACCTTGAGATGGGGTGGGTGGAGAACTGCTCGGCCAGGGCGGCCAGCTCCAGCAGCTCCCCCTCAGACATGCCCTTGGGGTGGATGGCGGTAACAGAGAACTGCCCCTGAGTGAGAGTGCCCGTCTTGTCAAAGACCACCACCCCTGCCTGGGCCAGGGCCTCCAGGTAATTGCTGCCCTTCACCAGAATGCCCTGCTTGGAGGCCCCGCCGATGCCGCCGAAGAAGCTGAGGGGGATGGAGATCACCAGGGCGCAGGGGCAGGACACCACCAGAAAGTTTAGTGCCCGGGGCACCCAGGTGCCCCACTGGCCATCTACTAGGGAGGGAATCACCGCCAGGGCCAGGGCGGCAAAGACCACGATAGGTGTGTAGTACCGGGCGAATTTGGTGATAAAGTGCTCCGCCTGGGCCTTTTTCTCGCTGGAATTCTCCACCAGATCCAGAATCCGGGCCACGGTGGACTGTCCAAAGGGCTTGCTGACTTTCACATGAAGCAGGCCGGACAGGTTGACGCAGCCGGAGATCACCTCGTCCCCCACGGCCACGTCCCGGGGGAGGGACTCGCCGGTGAGGGCGGCGGTATCCAGGGCGGAGGTCCCCTCCAGGACTACCCCGTCCAGGGGCACCCGCTCCCCGGCCTTGATGACAATCACATCCCCCACCGCCACCTCCTCCGGGTCCACCTGGAGGAGGTGGCCGTCCCGCTCTACGTTGGCGTAGTCGGGGCGGATGTCCATCAAAGCAGAGATAGACTGCCGGGACCGGGAGACGGCCACGTTCTGGAACAACTCACCCACCTGGTAGAAGAGCATCACCGCCACCGCCTCGGGGTACTCGCCGATGATGAGGGCCCCGACGGTGGCCACACACATGAGGAAGTTCTCGTCAAAGACCTGGCCGTTGAGGATGTTCCGGACTGCCTTCCAGAGCACGTCCCAGCCAATGACGGCATAGGGGACCAAAAAGACAGCCAGCCGGAACAGGCCTTCCACAGGCAGAAGGAGGGAGATCACAAACAATATGAAGGCAATGAGGATGCGCCAGAGCATCTTTTTTTGTTTCCGGGTCATGGAGATCGCTCCTTACTTCAAGACAATTTGGCAGTCGGGCTCCACCTTTTTACAGGCTTTCACGATCTGCTTCATAATATCCTCGAACCGGGCGTCATCCGCCTCTACAGTCATCTTCTGGGCCATGAAAGACACCGAGGCGTCCGAAACCCCATCGATCTTTTTAATAGCGGTCTCCATCTTGGCGGCGCAGTTGGCGCAGTCCAGGTCGATGAGCTTAAAGGTCTTTTTCATAGTGATACATCCTTTCTCCGTTACTCTAAAATATGTTCCATCCCCTGGGCCAGAATGTGGATCACGTGGTCGTCGGCCAGGGAGTAGTACACCGTCTTGCCCTCCCGGCGGAATTTGACCAGCTTGCTGTTTTTCAGAACCCGCAGCTGGTGGGACACGGCAGACTGGGTGACCTCCATCAGCTTGGCGATGTCGCACACGCACAGCTCCGCCTCCAGCAGGGCATAGAGAATCTTGACCCGGGTGCTGTCCCCGAAGATTTTGAACAGCTCAGCCAGGTCGTAGAGCTGTTCGTCGGGGGGGAGCTGCCCCCGTACATGGTCCACCGCCTCGCTGTGGACCAGAGCCTCCTGGCAGCAGGGAACCGTTTTCAGTTTCATAGGAGCCTCCTTTACTATATATGAGCACTTGTTCATGTGTTGACTTTATGATACTACGCCAAAGCTCTGCTGTCAAGAGGGAAGTAAAAAAATTTTGGGATTATACCCCAAAATATGCGCCTGCCCCCTCCCAAAACAGGGCTAATTTAATTGAAACACTATGCAGCCAGTTAATTGTATTGCAGTTCTGATTGTGCTACGATAAACGAGGATATAGATACTTCCACTACATATTAAGGAGGCAAAAAAATGAAAAAACTTCTCGCATTTATGCTTGCGGCCGCCATGACCCTGTCTCTGGCGGCTTGCGGCGGAGACAACGGGCCGGCGGCCGGCGGCAGCAGCTCCAGCAGCTCCGGCGGTTCCAGTAACCCTGGCAGCTCTGGCAGCTCCGCGGGTTCGTCCCAGGATTCCTCACAGGAGCCCAGCCAGGAGCCGGAAAAAGAATTTACCACTGCCACAGTCGGTGAAACGGTTACGCTCGCAGGCGTCGACATTGAGTTGACAACCAGTGAGTTCCAGTCCGACGCCGAAAAATTAGGCGGCAACATCTCGGTATCTACCCATAGCGACAGCAACAAGTATTTCTGGCTTTTGGGAACCATGACCAATGTCGGAAAGGAGACCATCTCCTCCTGGAGCGTGGACTGCATGGTAAATATCATCTTTGATGATGATTATACCTATGAGGGCAGTTTGAATATCCGGGACGACATGGGCCCGTTTGCGGAAAGTGAAGTTCTGTTCTGGGCCGACGTACCCCCCGCTATGCTGGACCGCTATCAAACCGTAAAAGTCCAATTCGCCTATAACGACGGCTTCGCGGACTATAACTGGGAGGCGGCCAATTACGAAAAGAATATGGATGGCTACGACCATAAATATGAGTTTGTCCAGGGCTCCGGCGGAGGCGAGGCGGCCCAGGCAGGGGGAGGGTCGGAAGCAGCTCCCGGCATCTGGTCGGTCAACTACTATGTGGACGACTTCCAGCAGCCCACAGACGAATGGTACATTACCGCGAACACCAGCTTCTCCGGTACCTTCAGCAACAGCGCCACAACCAATTCCAAGCTGGCTGTCCAGGTCGCTGTGGACGCGGAAGATGTCGCGTTCTTCCTGTATGAGTACGGGCGCTCCCAGGTGAAAAATCCCTCCAGCAATTATGTGGATGAGTACGACATCACCATGCGGACGGCAGATGGGACCGACCACTCGCTGTCGGGCACCGTCTACTGCGGCGGCGACCGGCTTATGATCGAGGGTAAGGATATGGATACGGTGTTGGCCGCTATGAAGGACGGGGGCACGATCAGCTTCCACATCGTAGAGTCCGACCGGACCACCACCTCTTATCTGTTCTCCCTGGAGGCTTCTAATTTCTCCCAGGTCTATGAGGAAATGGCCGGCTAATAGGCAAAAAGAGGGAAACGGGGAGACCCGTTTCCCTCTTTTTTCAGGTTTTCGCAGGCAGTTATGCCTTCTCAAAGACGTCCTTGCCCATACCGCAGATGGGGCACTCCCAGCTCTCGGGAACCTCTTCCCAGGGGGTGCCGGGGGCGACGCCGTGGTCGGGGTCGCCTACCGCGGGGTCATACTCATAGCCGCAAGGGCACACATATTTGTCCATCGGTCAGACCTCCGAAGTTGAAAATTACTTGAAGTACCGCTCCAGCAGGCCCTGGAACGCCTTGCCGTGGCGGGCCTCGTCCCGGGCCATCTCGTGGACGGTGTCATGGATGGCGTCCAGGTTCTGCTCCTTGGCCATCTTGGCCAGGGCGACCTTGCCGGCGGTGGCGCCGTTCTCGGCCTCGACCCGCATCTCCAGGTTCTTCTTGGTGGAATCGGTGACCACCTCGCCCAGCAGCTCAGCGAACTTGGCGGCGTGCTCGGCCTCCTCCCAGGCGGCCTTCTCCCAGTACAGGCCGATCTCGGGGTAGCCCTCACGGTGGGCCACACGGGCCATAGCCAGGTACATACCGACCTCAGTGCACTCGCCCTGGAAGTTGGCGCGCAGGCCCTCGATGATCTGAGGATCGACGCCCTGAGCGACGCCCACGATGTGCTCGGCGGCCCAGGACATCTCGCCCTTCTGCTCTACGAACTTCTCGGCGGGGGCGTGGCAGATGGGGCACTCGGCGGGGGCGGCGTCGCCCTCGTGGACATAACCGCAGACGGAACAGACAAACTTTTTCATGATAGTGTTTCCTCCTTCAAATTTTGTTGGTCTGTACAGTTGGGGCACAGACCGTAGAAAGTGAGCTCGCAGCGTTCCACCGCGAACCCGTATTGCGTGCTGACAGTCCGTTCCAGACCACCCTCCGGACAGATATCCGGAAGGTCCAGGACCGTGCCGCAGCAGTTGCAAACAAAGTGGCTGTGGGGAGTGGTGATGGCGTCGAATCGCTCCTGGCCCTGGACCACTCCCACGCTTTGGACCAGGCCGCGCTCCCGAAAGAAGGTCAGATTGCGGTAGACCGTCCCCAGGCTCAGGTCCGGGTGGAGCGGCCGCAGCTGCTGGTATACCCATTCAGCGGAGGGATGACAGCTTGTCCCCTGGATGGTGGCCAGGATAGCCTCACGCTTCTTACTGTAGCGAACAGTGCGCTCCATGGGCCGCCCTCCTTAACAATACTTATTCTTGTTATGCCGGTATCATATCACAACCGGGGGGATTTGTAAAGAGAAAAACAGCAAAAATTGGAACCGGGTCCTAAATTTTCTGCGCCTATTCAGTGTTGCCATGTTTCTGCCCTTTCAAACGGCTGAGGACGGATTCCTCTACCTTGTCGCCGTATTTCATCCCCAGCAGGAACAGAGCCAGCCCGGCCAGGCCGATGGGGACCATTGCCCAGGGGGACAGGCCCAATGTGGACCCGCCCAGGGCGCTGGCAAAGAGCAGGCCCCAGGGCCGGGTGAGCAGGACGATGACGGCAAAGCGGCGGAAGGACAGCTTAGTCAGCCCGGCCAGGATGCACAGCATGTCGTCGGGGAAGAAGGGGAACAGGAAGGCCAGCACCAGAAAGACCGGGGCCTTGGTCCGCAGGACGTCCTGATACTTCTCCGATAGCTTCCGGCTGACCAGCCGGTCGGCGAAGTCCCGGCCCAGTGCCCGAGCCAGCCAGAACACCAGCAGCGACCCGGCCACCACCGCCCCGAAGGTGAGCAGGAAGGCGGGCCAGGTGCCGAACAGGACGCCCCCGGCGGCGGCGGTGATGTTGCTGGGGATGGGGGCCAGGACGACGGACAGGAGCTGTACCAGGAAAAAGGCCAGGTGAGAGTAGGGCGCGAAGTGGGCAATATAGGCCCGCAGCCCGTCCAGAGACCGGGCCGCCTGGAAAAAACCGCTGCTGTATAAAAACCATCCGCCCCCCGCCAGCAGCAGGAGGACGGCGGCCAGGATCAGGAGCTTCTGTCTGTTTTTCATAAAACTGCCTCCGTTCTCAGGAGGTATTGTAGCACAGCGGCGGCGGGAATACGACAAAAAACTCCTTAAAATTTCGTGAAGAAGCTGTGAACAAAGGTGCTCCCCTGGAACATTTACTTTAAGGCCGTTGAATAACTGTCCTCCAACTTGATAACAATAGACGTTTCTGGCATGGTTCTTATCTCCTTGACTTATTCTTAAGTAGATGATATACTCTGTTCATATCTCTATTTATTTGGAGGTAATTCAGATGTTTTATTACCTTTTTCGGAGGCTCCTTTCTGACGATCCTACACAGCGGTTTTTAGGACAGGCGTTTTTAGTTATGGGAGATATCGCTTTGTTTCTCTGAATATTATTTGTTGTTTTGTCGCCCTTTTAGGGAGGCTTGTTTATATCCGCTCCAGCCCTTTGCCTCTCCCCTTGGACAGGTGCCCCCGTGGGAGCGGAGAGGGCGATGGATTCTCCCGGCATAGGCTTCACCTCGCTGTTGACCTAATGGGAAAATTCGCATATAATAAGACAAAAAGGGGGGATATCCATGCTGCCTCACGAATATCTGGACAGTCTGTACCACCTGCGCAATCAGGAGCAGGCGGAGATTTTAGAGTCCATTGGACGGGCTGCCCAGAGAGAAACCATCCTGACTGCCAATCGTGTTTCAGATCATATTTCTCAACTACGGGCGGAACGCCGGCCCTTGCTGGAGGCCATTGATTCGGAGATTGAGCGGATGACCGGCTATTGTTCCTCCTGGTACTATAAACTATGGCTGGAAAGCTATAACAACCGAGGTTTTATCTGGATGGCAACCATCGGGGCGGCGTTCTGCTTTTTTTCCTGGGCTCCGATTAGTGCCCGCGGAAACGGCGGAGCCCTGTCTGGCTCAGACATATTTATCGGGATCGTGGCCGCTCTCTCCTTCGTCTGGTCCATTTGGTCCAGCATCATACCGGACTATCAAACCAAGGCCTGACCGCCCACCCCTGGAGGGCGGTTTTTGTAAAAGAAAAGCAGGAGCGGTAAGGCGAAAAGCCTTGCCGCTCCTGGTGATTTTATGGACGTTATACCTTCCGAATCGAGGAAATGCTCCCGGCGATCTGCTTGGCCACGTCGGGGTTGTTCATGGTGTACAGGTGGATGCCCTCCACCCCGCCGGCAATGAGGTCGGCGATCTGGTCGATGGCGTAGGCGATGCCCGCCTCCCGCAGGGCGTCGGGGTGGTCGCCGTACTTGGCCAGAATGCGGGTGAGCTTGCCGGGCATGGATGCCCCGCACATGGACACCATCCGCTGGATGGACTTGGCGCTGAGCACCGGCATAATGCCCGCCTCTATCGGCACGTTGATCCCGGCGATGCGGGCCCGCTCCAGGAAGCGGAAGAAGTCCTCGTTGTCGAAGAACAGCTGGCTGACCAGGTGCTGGGCCCCGGCGTCCACCTTTTCCTTCAGGTGGCGGATGTCGCTGACCAGGTCGGGGCTCTCCAGGTGGCCCTCCGGGTAGCAGGCGGCGGACACGCCGAAGTCCCCCCGGGCCCGGATATAGCTCACCAGCTCGCTGGCATACTTGAAGTCAGTCTTGGGGGGGTAGTCCGGGTTGACGTCCCCCCGCAGGGCCAGCACATTCTCCACCCCATCGGCCTTCAAATCGGCCAGCAGGCGGTCCACGTCCTCCTTCCCGGCGGCCACGCAGGTGAGGTGGGCCATGGCGGGGATGTGGTATTGATTATGGATCAGGGCCGCAATATCCCGGGTGGTTCGGTTCACCTGGGAGCCCCCCGCCCCGAAGGTGACGCTGATAAAGTCGGGCCGGATATCCTTCAGACCGTCCAGCGTCTGGTAGATGCTGTCGATGGGGTCGTTTTTCTTGGGGGGGAAGACCTCGCAGGAAAAGACCGTTTTTCCCTTGCCGAACAGTTCGCACAGTTTCATGATAATCGCTTCTTTCTGTTAAATATCCAGCTCCAACAGGACAGGACAGTGATCGCTTCGTCGTCGCAAAGTCCGCTCCATTCGGAACACCCTGTCGGGTATTCCTCATTTCGCTCCCTTGCTCCTCCTCTCCACACACGACCCGCTTCGCTGGGCTCGTGTGTGGTTTTTTATATATCCAGCTCCAGCAGCACTGGGCAGTGGTCGCTTCCTTCAATGTTGGACAGTATTTCAGCCCGAAGGATCTTGTCCTTCAAGCGGTCGGAGACGATGAAGTAGTCGATGCGCCACCCCGCGTTGTTCTTCCGGGCGTTGAAGCGGTAGGACCACCAGGAGTAGGCCCCCTCCTTGTCCGGGTAGAGATACCGGAAGGTGTCAGTGAAGCCGGAGGCGAGCAGGGCGGTCAGCTTCTCCCGCTCCTGGTCGGAGAACCCGGCGTTTCCCCGGTTGGTCTTGGGGTTTTTCAGGTCGATCTCCTCATGGGCCACGTTCAGGTCACCGCAGTAGATCACCGGCTTTGTTTTGTCCAGGGACATGAGGTAGTCCCGCAGGTCGTCCTCCCACTCCATCCGGTAGTCGATCCGCTTCAAGCCATCCTGGGCGTTGGGGGTGTAGCAGCACACCAGGTAAAACTTCTCGTACTCCAGGGTGATGAGCCGGCCCTCGTGGTCGTGGACGTCCATGTCCATACCGTAAGCGGCGTCAATAGGGGCGTGGGGGGTAAAGACGGCCGTTCCCGAGTAGCCCTTTTTCTCCGCTGAGTTCCAAAACTCGTGGATTCCCTCCCCTAGAGGGACGTCGGCCTGGCCTCGCTCCATCTTGGTCTCCTGGAGGCAGAGAAAGTCGGGGGCCGTGCCCTGATAGAAGTCGATGAACCCCTTTTTCATGCAGGCCCGCAGGCCGTTGACGTTCCAGGAAATGAAAACCATAGCGCGCTCCTTCCGGCGGTGGTCATCCCGCTGAGTTTCCCCCATTATACGCCGAAAAGGTCGGTTTTGCAAGAGGAAAGCCCTCCCCTGGGGGAGGGCTTTCAACTCACTGGACATATAAGGTGTAGGTTAGGCGCTTCTCGCTCCCCGGCTGGAGGACGGTGCAGAAGGGCTTGTCCTCAAATTTTCCGCTCTCGTTGTCCCAGGCGGCGCAGCCCTGCCAGGGCTCCAGACACAGGAAGGGCGCCCCCGGCTTGGTCCAGAAGGCCACCATGGGGAACTCGTGGAAGTCCAACCGCACCCCCCGGCCAGTACCCCGGTGGAGCAGGGATACGTTCCCGGAGCGGAGCATACTGAAAATGATGGTATCCATCTGAGCGAAGTCATCATAATTCAGGGCGATTCGGTTTCCGTCCAGCATGGGCTTTCGGCCGTCGTGGCGGATGATACCCTGGGCGTTGAGCAGATGGCTGTCGGCCTGCTCCAGCATATCGAAGACCAGGTCGTAGTCCTCAAACCGCTCCCCCTCCGGAATGCGGATGGCGGTGTGGCCGCCCACGCAGAAGGGCATGGGAGCGGAGCCGGTGTTGGTCACGGCAAAGGTGGTGGCAAAGCCGTCCTCCAGCAGCCGGTGGGTCACCTTCAGAGAGAAGGGGAAGGGGTAGCATTTTAAGGTCTCCTCATTTTCCCGCAGCTCCAGAGTGACAAAGTCCTCCCCCTGATCCACGGGGGTAAACTCCATCCCCCGGGCAAAGCCGTGGCGGCCCATCTCGTAGATCTTGCCGCCGATGTCCACCTTTCCGTCCTTCAGGGAGCCCACGATGGGAAACAGGATAGGGTTCTGTCCCGCCCAGAAGGCCGGGTCCCCCTCCCAGACATACTCCTGACCCTTCTCGTCCTTCAGGGAGACCAGCTCCCCGCCCAGGCTCCGGGCCACGGCCCGCAGATTTCCCTTTTTCAGCTCAATTATCATAGCTTGCCTCCTATCTTAGAACGCTACTTTCAGGAACAGAGCTACACAGCACAGAATGATGGCACAGGGGACATAGAAGTACCGGCCCACGCTGTACCAGAGCTGCCCGGCGGGCTTTCTGGCCCCCCGGCTGATTTCCTCCATCAGCTCCTCCCGCCTCATGATCCAGAACCAGGACACAGCCCCCAGGGTGGCTCCGATAGGGATGATATAGATGGACACGATGTCCATCCAGGGGCCCCACTTGAAGATGGGCTCCATGTTCAGGCCGATGCCTAAGCAGATGACGCACAGGATGGCCAGCATGGCCTTCCGGTTCAGCCTGGGGAAGCGGTGGAGGAGGGACTCGCCCACCGCCTCAAACATGTTCTGGAGGGAGCTCACCCCGGCAAACACCATGGCGGTGTACAGGATGACGGCGAACAGCCGGCCCAGGGGGATGTCCTGTAGGATACGGGGCAGGGTGACGAAGAGGAGGGAGGGCCCGGCCCCCACGTCCAGCCCGTAGGCGAAGCAGGCGGGGATGATCACCAGGGCGGCCACCAGGGCGGCGATGGTGTCAAAGAGGGCGGTCTGGCGTGCCAGGGAGACCACGTCCTCCTCTGGGGACAGGTAGGCCCCGTAGACGATCATGCCGCTGCCCGTGATGGACAGGGAGAAGAAGGCCTGGCCCATAGCCCAGATCCACACCATGGGATTCAGAAGGTCTTTCCACCGGGGGGTAAACATATACTTATAGCCCTCGGCGGCTCCGGGCAGGAAGGCCACCCGAACAGCCAGGATGAGGAAGATGATGAAGAACAGGGGCATCATCACCTTGTTGGTCCGCTCAATGCTCCTGGCCCCCAGCAGGAGGGTGAGCAGGGTACCCACGACCACGATTACGTGGAAGGGGACCACTGAGTAATTGTTCAGGGAGAAGCCCTCAAACCAGGGCTGGGGGTCCACTGTCATCAGCGAGCCGCCCACCGAGGCGGAAAAGGCCTTGAGCACATAGGCGATGATAACGGCGTAGCCCAGGGCGATGCACATGGACCCGGCCAGGGGCAGCCAGCCCAGCAGACCGCCCGTCTTGCCCAGGCCCTTCTTCCGGCTGGCCCAGGCCATCTCGTAGGAGCCCAGGGTGCCGGTGTGGGCCCGGCGGCCCACAGCGTACTCCGCCGACAGGCCAACCGTGCCGAACAGGGCGATGAAAAACAGATAGGCCAGTAAAAAGGCACCGCCCCCGTTGCTCCCCATCTTGGCGGGAAAACCCCACACGTTGGCCATGCCCACGGCGGAGCCCACCGCGGAGAGGACGAAGCCCCAGCCGCTGGAAAACCGGTGTTTTTTGTTGTCTGTACTCATATTCTCTCTCCTTGATTTTGTCCGGCGCGTTTCCTCCGGACACAGTGCGCTTTCAGCACGAATGATTATACTATAAAGTGGACAAAAACACAATGAAAATCTCCGATTTTTTTGCAGATTTAACTGGACTTGTTTTCTCCGGCGTGGTATGATGATACCAAAGGCGCAAGGTCGTTAATCCATTATTTTTTGAAACGCAGTTGACCCAATATTTTTGGAAGGAGTAATGTGTCATGAGAATCTATCGTGAAAAAGACTACGAGGCTATGAGCTGCCGAGCCGCTCAGATCATCGCCGCGGAGATCACCCACAACCCCGCCTGCCTGCTGGGCCTGGCCACCGGCTCCACCCCCGAGGGGGCCTACCGCTATCTGGTGGACTGGTATAAAAAGGGCTGCCTCAGCTTTAAGGACGTGCGCTCTGTCAACCTGGACGAGTATGTGGGCCTGGCCCCCGACCACGATCAGAGCTACCGCTACTTCATGCAGAGCAATCTGTTCGACCATGTGGACATCGCCCCTGAGCACACCCGGGTGCCCGACGGCCTGACCAAGGACGCCAAGGCCTTCTGCGACGAGTACGACGCCTATATCCGCGCCCAGGGCTATGTGGACCTACAGCTGCTGGGCATCGGCCGTAACGGCCACATCGGCTTCAATGAGCCGGGGGACTGCTTCGTGAAGGAGACCCACGTGGTGGACCTGGCCGAGAGCACTATCGACGCCAACGCCCGCTTCTTCGCCAGCCGGGACGACGTGCCCAAGCAGGCCATCAGCATGGGCATGGGCGCCATCATGGGGGCCAAGAAGGTGCTGCTGTGCGCCAGCGGTGAGGAGAAGGCGGACGCCATCTGCGGCTCCGTCCTGGGGGCCATCTCCCCCAAGTGCCCCGGCTCCATCCTCCAGCTCCACCCCAACGTGGTCGTCGTGGTTGACGAGGCCGCCTTCAGCAAGCTGGCCGCCGCCGGGTTCCAGGCATGAGGATTACAAACGGTCAGGTCTTTGACCTGAAAGAGGGCTTCATCCGCCGGGACCTGTGTACCGACGGCGCCCTGATCGCCAAAACCAGCGGGGACGGGGACGTCCTGGACGCCGCGGGCTGCTACGTCATCCCCGGCCTGGTGGACGTCCACTTCCACGGCTGCGTGGGGGAGGACTTTTCCGACGCCACCCCCGATGGCCTGCAAAAGATCGCCGACTTTGAGCTGTCCCAGGGTGTCACCTACATCTGCCCCGCCGGCATGACCCTCCCCGAGGACCAGCTCACCGCCATCTGCAAGAACACCGCCGCCCACCGGAAGCACAACGCCGGCGGCGCCGAGGTGGTGGGAGCCCACCTGGAGGGACCCTTCCTGTGCATGGCCAAGAAGGGCGCCCAGAACGGGGACTACCTCCACGACCCGGACGGGGCCATGCTGGAACGCCTCCAAAAGGCGGCGGAGGGCTGCGTTAAGCTGGTCACTCTGGCCCCGGAGCAGCCCAACTCGGTGGAATTTATCAAAGCGGCGGCGAAGATGGGCATCCACGTCTCGGTGGGTCACACGGTGGCCGATTACGAGACGGCCAAGGCCGCCTTTGAGGCGGGGGCGGACCACGCCACCCACCTGTACAACGCTATGCCCCCCCTGGCCCACCGGGACCCCGGGGTCATCGGCGCGGCCTGGGAGGATCCCTCCGTCATGCCCGAGCTGATCTGCGACGGCATCCACATCCACCCGGCCGTGGTGCGCCTCACCTTCGGCCTATTCGGCAAGGAGCGGATGATTATCATTTCCGACTCCCTCCGGGCCACCGGTATGCCCGACGGGGAGTACCCCTTCGGCGGCCAGATGATCGAGGTCCACGGCAACCGGGCCACCATCCTGGGCCACCCGGAGACCCTGGCCGGCTCCGTCACCAGCCTGATGGGCTGCCTGCGCCAGGCGGTGTCCTTCGGCATCCCCGTGGCCGACGCCGTGCGGGCCTGCACCTACAACCCCGCCAGGTCCATCGGCATTGACGACCGCACCGGCACCCTGGACGAGGGCAAGGAGGCCAGCATCGTGCTGCTGGACGAGAAGGACCTGTCCATCAAGGCCATCGTCTTTAAGGGACAGGTGGTATAGCCCCCACGGTAAACAGGGGAAGTTCTTTTTCGGTTCCTTTTTCTTTCAAGAAAAAGGAACAAAACCCCCGTTGGAGTGGGCGGGTCCGCCCGCCTTTCCAAATATAATCCACGGGTCGGGCTGCTACTCCATCACTATAGCGCCCGGCACCAAACAAAAAGGAGGAAAAACCCGCTGCGGCTTGCGGTACGGCAGTGTGGAGACCTGTCGTAAAGCCCCTGGGGACTACGCTGCTCCAGGGCGAGGTGGAATGGCGGAGGCCGTTTCATCAAAGCCGAACGCAAATGGCAACTCTGAATCTGAAGGGCATCACCAAGATCTATCCCCACAGCGGAGACCAGAAGAAGGCGAAGAAGAAAAAGGGCGAGCCTGAGAAGAAGAACAACCTTCAGGTAACCGACCAGGGCGTCATCGCCGTCCAGCAGTTCAACCTGGACATCGCCGACAAGGAGTTCATCGTGCTGGTCGGCCCCTCCGGCTGCGGCAAGTCCACCACCCTGCGGATGGTGGCCGGCCTGGAGGAGATCAGCGGCGGCGAGCTCTACATCGACGGCAAGCTGATGAACGACGTGGAGCCCAAGAACCGGGACATCGCCATGGTGTTCCAGAGCTACGCTCTGTACCCCCACATGACGGTGTACGAGAACATGGCCTTCCCCCTGAAGCTGCGCAAGATGGACAAGGACGAGATCGACCGCCGGGTCAAGGAGGCGGCCGAGATCCTGGACATCACCCAGTATCTGGACCGGAAGCCCAAGGCTCTGTCCGGCGGTCAGCGGCAGCGCGTGGCCATCGGCCGCGCCATCGTCCGCGAGCCCAAGGTGCTGCTGATGGACGAGCCTCTGTCCAACCTGGACGCCAAGCTCCGTAACCAGATGCGCGCCGAGATCATCAAGCTGCGCCAGAAGATCAACACCACCTTCATCTACGTCACCCACGACCAGACCGAGGCTATGACCCTGGGCGACCGCATCGTCATCATGAAGGACGGCTACATCCAGCAGATCGGCACCCCTCAGGAGGTCTTTGACCACCCCGCCAACCTGTTCGTGGCCGGCTTTATCGGCATGCCTCAGATGAACTTCTTCAACGCCAAGCTCCTCAACGAGGGCGGGAAGTATTTCGTCAGCGTGGGCGGCTGCAAGGTGGAGCTGTCTGACGAGAAGCAGAAGAATCTGGCCTCCCACAGCGTGGCGGCGCAGGACATCACCCTGGGCGTCCGTCCCAGCCACATGGTCCTGTCCAAGACCCCGGAGAACACCCTGGCCGCCATCATCGACGTGTCCGAGCTGATGGGCAGCGAGGTCCACTTCCACGCCAACGCCGACGGCAAGGACGTGGTCATCATCGTGCCCACCATGGATGCCAACGGCGAGCGCATCGACTCCTTCCACGCCGGGGATAAGCTCAACCTCACCTTCAGCGGCAACGTCTGCCACGTCTTTGCTAAGGACGGTAAAAACCTGGAATTCTAAGCGCATTCTTCCTCCCACGGAACATACCGGCCCCGCCTGTGATGGACAGGCGGGGCCGGCTTTTTGTCAAAGGCACAGGGAAAGGAGCATCAATCCACTCCCAGCTGGGTCCAGAGCTTCTTATACAGGCTGAGGGTCTCGCCGGGCAGATTCTGATAGGCCTCGCACCGCTCCAGCGTCTCGGGAGGGGCGGCCATGATCTCGTAAATTTCGGGGTCCAGCTCCTCGCCGTAGCGCTTCTCGTAGTAGGCGGGGTAGCGTTCCAGGGCCTCCCGGTTGGGAGAGGCGTACCAGATATAGTCCATATTGGCCAGGTTCGCCTCCGTGGAGGCGATGAAGTTGATCCACTTGTGGGCCTCCTCCTGATGGGGGGCGTCCTTCAGCATACACATGGCGTCCACGAACCAGTTGGAGCCCTCCTCCGGGATGACGAAGGCCAGGTCTACCCCGTCGGCCTGGTTGTCCACCATGGACAGGTAGTCCCCGGCGTAGTAGGTGGCGATGGCGGCGTTGCCCCCCTCCATCTTCTGGAACACCTCGTCCATCACCCGGCCCTGGAATACCCCCCGGCGGTTGGCGTCGGCCACCAGCTCGTAGGCCTGCCTGATCTCCGCCTCGTCGGTGGTGTTCACCGAGTAGCCCAGGTAGAGCAGCGCCTCCCCGATGGCGTCTCGGGAGTTGTTGATGAGCAGCACGTTGCCGGCGTACTTGTCGTCGTACAGGGCGCTCCAGCTTGTGATCTCCTCGTCCACCACAGCCCTGTTGTAAATAATGCCCAAGGTGCCCCAGGTGTAGGGGACGGTATACTCGTTGTCCGGATCGTAGGACAGGCCCTTAAAGCGGTCATCAATGAGGGAGAAATTGGGAATCTTGCTGTAATCCAGGGGCTCCAGCATGTCCTCGGCGATGAGGCGGCCGATCATATAGTCGGAGGGGACCACCACGTCGTAGTCCGCCCCGCCGCTCTTTAACAGGGAGTACAGGGCCTCGTTGCTCTCGGCGGTCTGGTAGTTCACCCGGATGCCGGTCTGTTCCTCAAACTGGGTGATAAGGTCCTCGTCGATATACTCCCCCCAGGAGCACACGTTGACCACCGGCCGGGAGCTGGTGGCGTAACTGAGGAAGCCCACCGAGGCCACAAAGGCGCAGGCCAGCACCCCGGCCGCCCACCGGCGGAGCCACAGGTAACGGGGTTCGGCAAATTTCTGACGGGCCCGGTCCAGGGCGGAAGATTTCCGGGTCGTCCCCAGCCGCTCCCGAGCCTCCTGCCGTACCTCCTTCAAATTGGACAGCACCAGCAGCACCAGCACCGAAAGAAACAGCAGGGTGGACACCGCGTTTACCTCCGGGGTGACCCGCTTCTTGGTCATGCCGTAGATGGTCATGGCCAGAGTGGAGCTGGCGGAGCCGGCGGTGAAGTAGGAGATGATGAAGTCATCGATGGACATGGTGAAGGCGATGAGCGCCCCAGAGACGATGCCCGGCTTGATCTCCGGGAGCATCACCTTCCCGAAGGCCTGCATCCAGGTGCAGCCCAGGTCCTGGGCGGCGTCCATAAGATTCCGGTCCATCTGCCGCAGCTTGGGGGCCACATTCAGGATCACATAGGGGATGTCAAAGGCGATGTGGGCCAGCAGCAGGGTGGTAAAGCCCAGCACCAGCCGGTCGGGCAGCTCCACCGCGCTCTGGATGGAGTTGAACCACCGGGCGAAGGTCCCCCAGCCCTGGAAGAAGGCTACAAAAAACAGACACAGGGATACGCCGGTGACGATATCGGCGTTCATCATGGGGATGTTGTTCACCGTGAGCAGGGCCTCCCGGCGGCGCCGGCCCAGGCTGTACAGCCCAATGGCGGCGAAGGTGCCGGCCACTGTGGCGATCACCGTGGCCAGCAGAGAGACCAGCAGGGTGGTGTAGACGCTCTCCATAATCAGCCGGTTCTGAAACAGCTTACCGTACCAGTGGAGGGAGAAGCCCTTCCAAACGGCGCTGGAGTCCCCGGCGTTGAAGGAGAAGATGATCAGCAGGATAATGGGGGCGTACAGGAAGAGGAACATCAGGCCGATGACCAGGCGGCTTCCCAGACGATTCTGCTTTTTCACAACATCACCGCCTGTTCCTCACCCTCACCGAAGTGATTCATCACCACCATGCACAGCACCACAATGACCATCATCACCATGGAGATGGCCGCTCCCAGGTGGGGGTCATAGGCCCCGCCCAAAAACTGTTGCTCAATGAGGTCGCCCAGCATGATCTGGGTGCCCCCGCCCAGCAGGCGGGAGATGGCAAAGGTGGACACCGAGGGGACAAACACCATGGTCACCCCGGACAGCACCCCGGGCAGGGACAGGGGCAGAATCACCTTCCGGAACACCCGGCGGCTGTCCGCCCCCAGGTCCCGGGCGGCCTCCAGCAGACTGCCGTCCAGCTTGACAATGACCGAGTAGATGGGCAGGATCATAAAGGGTAGGTAGTTGTACACCATGCCCAGCACCACCGCTCCGGGGGTGCCGATCATGGGGATGTACTCCACCCCCAGGGCATCCAGCAGGCCGATGGTCTTGAAAAACTGGTTGAGCAGGCCGTTGTTCTCCAGAATGGACATCCAGGAGTAGGTCCGCAGCAGGAAGTTCATCCACATGGGCAGCATGATCAGGGCCATGGCCAGGCGCTGAAAGCCCGGGCCCTCGTGGGCCATCCAGTAGGACACCGGGTAGCCGATGAGCAGGCAGACCAGGGTAGCGATGATGGCCAGCCGGAAGGAGCGGAGAAATACCGAGGCGTAGGTGCCCATCTCGGCGAAATTCTCCAGAGTGCCCTGAAATTCCGCGGTGGTAAAGGCGTAGACCACCATGATGAGAATGGGGATGACCACCATCAGTGCCATCCAGCCCACATAGGGGACGGCGAACCAGGACAGCTTATTCTTCATCCCCGCTGTCCTCCTCCTCCGGGTCATAGCTGGCGTCGCTGATCTCCTCGTACTCCTCGGAGTAGGAGGAATAGTCGCCGAACATGCCGGAGTACTCGCTCTTCTTCATCACATGGATGCCGTCAGGGTCGATCTTGATGCCGATGCGGCTGCCCACGGGGGACAGATCGGTGGTCTGGATGAGCCACTTGAAGCCGTAGAAGTCCACGATGATGTCGTACTGCATCCCCTTGAAAGTGACGGAGGTGACGGTGCCCTTGAGCTGGCCCTGATCCTCGGGGACGATGTCCACGTCCTCGGGGCGGATGACCACGTCCACCGCCTCGTCCTGCTCAAACCCGCCGTCCAGACACTGGAAGCGGCGATTGAAGATCTCCACCACCCCGTCGGAGCGCATGATGCCGTCAATGATATTGGACTCGCCGATAAAGTCGGCCACAAAGGCGTTTTTTGGCTCGTTGTAGATGTCCTCGGGGGAGCCGATCTGCTGAATGCGGCCGCTGTCCATCACCACCACCGTGTCGGACATGGCCAGGGCCTCCTCCTGGTCGTGGGTGACGTAGACGAAGGTAATCTCCATGGCCTTCTGGATGCGCTTGAGCTCGTTCTGCATGTCCTTGCGCAGCTTCAGGTCCAGGGCGCCCAGGGGCTCGTCCAGCAGCAGCACCTTGGGCCGGTTCACCAGCGCCCGGGCGATGGCCACCCGCTGCTGCTGTCCGCCGGACAGCTGGGTGGTCCGGCGCTTCTCAAAGCCCCGCAGGTTGACCACCTCCAGCATCTCCGTCACCCGCCGGTCGATCTCCTCCTCGGGCAGCTTCACCTTGACTCCCTTGGCTTCCACCTTGGGGATACGCAGGCCAAAGGCGATATTCTCGTACACGTTTAGGTGGGGAAACAGGGCGTACTTCTGAAACACCGTGTTGATAGTCCTCTTATGTGGTGGAACAGAATTGATCCTCACCCCGTCGAACAAAACATCTCCAGAGGTGGGCGTCTGGAAACCACCGATGATTCTAAGCGTGGTGGTCTTGCCGCACCCGCTGGGTCCGAGCAGTGTGAGGAATTCTTTATCCTTGATGCTTAAATTGATCTTGTCGAGTACAACCTCGTCGTCGAACGCCATGGTGCAGTCGGCCAGGCGGATCAACTCCTTGGACATGTATCCTCCCCCATTTCTCTTTGTTTTACCTTGTCAGCTCCCTCGATTTATTCACCGGGCGGCCAGACCGTCCTGGGGGGACGGCGGTGCGGTGACCGGCTTTCACGGATAGCGAGATACATGATAGCGGGTTATACCCTAATTGTCAATGATTTTTCCCGAAAATTTTGACGGATTTCCTGCCCGGAGACGGCGCGGCGGCAAAAGGTCCGCCGCACCCGGTTTTACTCCGTCCGGGACCGGCTCTTCCAGGCGTACCGCAGCAGGTACAGTCCCAGCAGCACCAGCCAGGAAAATGCCTCGGCGTAGGCGATGACCATTCTGCCGAACACCCCGGCGAAGGCGTAAGAGGACACGATGCGCACCGCCAGGGCGGCGATGCCCGCCGCTCCGGAGAAGGTCATGTCCCCCAGACCCTCCAGGTAGCCCCGTACCGCCATGGCCAGGCCGTAGACCACATAGAAGGTAGCCAGGCGGATAAAGAACTGCCTGCCGATTTCCACCGACTCCGGGGTCAGTCCGAACATGGCGATGAGGGGCCCGCCGGCCAGCAGGATCAGCAGGGTCAGCAGCAGGGACACCCCCGCGATCATGGCCGCCCCGGTTTTCAGCGCCTTCTTCGCCCGTTCCGGGTGGCCCGCCCCGATGTTCTGGGCCACCATGGTGGCCACGCCGGAGCCGAAGTTGACGATGGGCAGCAGAAGGACCGTGTCCACCCGATAGGCGGTAGTGATGGCGGCCACGGTCTGGTCGCCGAAGCCGTTCATAAACCGCTGGAGGAGGATATTCCCAAAGGAGGTGGTCCCGGACTGGATGGCCGGCGGGACACCGAAGCGGGTCCCCTCGCCGGCGGTGCTCCGGCGGAACATGCCCCGCCGGGGCCGGAGAAAGGGGTACTTTTCCCCGGCGTACCACAGGATATAAACTGTCATGGCGATCTGAGACAGGACGGTGGCGATGGCCGCCCCCGCCGTACCCATGCGCAGACCGGCGATAAAGATCAGGTCCAGAAGCACGTTGATGACACAGCATACCATAACGGAGGCAAAGGGGGCTTTGCTGTCCCCCAGCCCCCGGAGGACGGCGCAGCAGGTGTTGTACAGGGCCAGGAAGGGGATGCCGATAAACATGATGCGCAGGTAGTTCTCCGCATTTTGAAAGATGTTCTCCGGGGTGTCCAGTAAAACCAGGATCTGCTCCACAAATACTGCGCCCAGGGAGCAGACCACCAGGAAGAGCCCGCCCAGCACCAGACTAAAGGAGGACAGGATATATTTAATCTCCTCCGTTCGTCCCATGCCGAACCGCTGGGCGGCCAGCACGGACAGTCCGGAGGTGAAGCCCACGATGACCATGACGAACATGGAGTAGGTGGAGGTGACCGCGCCGATGCCTCCCAGGGCCAGCTCCCCCTCCACGTTGCCCACGATAAAGGCGTCCACCCAGTTGAACAGCTGCTGGAACACCCCGCTGAGGATCAGAGGCACGGTAAAGGCGGTCAGCGCCCCGGCGATGCTCCCCTGGGTCATGTCGTTTTTCATGACTGCTTCCGGTCCTGCTCGATCAGCAGCTTCATGGCCTCTACACCCACCGACACGGCAATCTCAGTGTTGAGGCTCTCCTCTTGGTCTAGGCCGGCCTTCTCCCGTTCCTGGTTCCAGATGACGTGGAACACGGCGCCGCACCGCACCCGTCGGCTGGCGGCTACAGTAAAGAGAGCGGCGGACTCCATCTCGGAGGCCAGGACACCCAGCCGCTTCCAGGCCTCCCACTTCTGCTCCAGCTGGTAGGACACGGGCATCCGGGCGGGGGAGTGCTGGCCGTAGAAGGAGTCCTTGCTCTGGACTACTCCGGCGTGCCAGGAGCAGCCCAGGCGTTTACAGGCATCTACCAAGGCGGTGGAGACGGCGAAGTCCGGGACGGCGGGCCACTCGATGGGGGCGTACTCCCGGCTGGTGCCCTCCATACGGACGGCTCCGGTGGCTACCACTACGTCGCCACTCTGGATGTCCAGGTCGATCCCCCCGCAGGTGCCCACCCGGATAAAGGTGTGGGCGCCCAGATTGGCCAGCTCCTCCATGGCGATGGCGGCGGAGGGCCCCCCGATGCCAGTGGATACCACGCTCACCTTCTCTCCCAGCAGCGTCCCGGTGTAGGTGACATACTCCCGGTTGGTCTGCACATGGACAGGGTCGTCAAAGTGCCGGGCGATGGCCTGGCACCGGCCCGGATCGCCGGGCAGGATGCAGTAGCCACCTACCTCCCCGGCCGCACACTGGATATGGAACTGCCTCTCCCGTGTCTGTTCATTCATGAGGATGACCTCCAATACTGAAATTTATGTGCTATTTTACCATAAAGGCGGCCCTCTTTCAAGGTTCCTTTTGTTTATGACTTGACCTTTTGCCTGTTATGCCCTATAATATCAACGAAACAAAGGTTGCCTCATGTCCGTTCCTGCTCTGAAGGAGGCCTTGAACTTGAAACGATTTCTTTATTTTCCCTGTGTGCTGTGCCTGGTGATCGGGCTGCTGGTGGGGGTTCTTCTGCCAATCAATTTTCAGGAGGAAGACAAGCCCGCCGCCAATCTCACCGGCAGCAACGGCTTTACGCCGCCCCCCGGCGCCTCCCAGCCCGAGGGCAGCGGCACATCCTCCTCAGCGGCCGCCCCGGTCACCCTGGACCCGGCGGAAAATTTCCCCCTGCTGGGCTCTGCCTGTCTGGTCAACCGCTGCCTCCAGCGTCAGGACTGGACCACGCTGGCCGCCTATGTTCACCCGGAGCGGGGGGTCACCTTCACCCCATACTCCACCGTGGAGCCGGAGACCGACCTCACCTTTACCGCCGACCAGATCAAAAACCTGGCCCAGGACCAGAACATCTATACCTGGGGCTTTGAGGACGGCCGGGGCGACCCCATTCAGATGACCCTCACCCAGTATTTTGAGCGGTACGTCTACGACCGGGACTACACCCAGGCCACAGAGATCGGCATAGACCGGATCATTACCGGCGGGAATGCCCTGGAAAATCTGTCTGAGGCGTATCTAGGCTGCCGGTTTGTGGACTTCTGCTTCCCCAGCGCCGACCCGGTGAACGACGGGCTGGACTGGTCCTCCCTCAAGCTGGTGTTCCAGCCGGAGGCGGAGCACTGGTATCTGGTGGGCATTGTCCACGGAGAGTGGACGATATAATAAAACAGGCGGCTGTGCCGCCTGTTTCAATTAGAAAGGACCTTTCAAGCTATGAATATTGTGATCGTAGGCAGCGGGAAAGTGGGCTTTACCCTGGCCGAGCAGCTGGTGAAGGAGGAGCACGACGTCACCATTGTGGACAGCGACGAGGAGGCCCTGCGCCGGGCTGGAGATCAGCTGGATATCATGACGGTGCGGGGCAACGGCGTGTCCACCGCCACCCTGCGGGAGGCGGGCGCAGAGGGGGCCGACCTGCTGGTGGCCGCCACCAACTCCGACGAGGTGAATATGGTGTGCTCCCTCACCGCCAAGGGCCTGGGGACCAAGTACACCATCGCCCGCATCCGCAATCAGGAGTACACCGCCAGCGTGGCCGAGCTGCGCCGGGACCTGAAGATCGACATGGTCATCAACCCGGAGAACACCACCGCCATCGAAATTTCCCGGCTGCTCCGTTTCCCCTCCGCCGCCGACATCGAGACCTTCTGCCGTGGGCGCGTGGAGCTCATGGGCTTCCGCCTTCAGGAGGGGGACTTCCTGGTGGGCAAGCCTCTGTACAATCTGCCCGGGCAAATCAAGCGGCTGTCGCTGCTGTTTTGCGCCGTGGACCGGAACGGAGAGGTGTCCATCCCCAACGGCTCCTTCGTGCCCCGGGCGGGGGACAAGCTGTATATGATCGGCCGGCCGGACAGCCTGGACCAGTTCTTCCGCCAGCTGGGCCGCTACGCCCCCAAGGTAAAGCAGGTGTTCCTGCTGGGAGGCGGAAAGGTGTCCATGTACCTGGCCAATATCCTGGACCATATGGGTATCCGGCTGAAAATCGTGGAGCGCAGCGAGGAGCGCTGCCGCCTCATCAGCGAGCGCTTCCCCCGGGTCACCGTCATCTGCGGCGACGGCACCGACTCAGAGCTCTTGGAGTCGGAGAATCTCACTGCCAGCGACGCCTTTGTGGCCCTCACCGACCGGGACGAGGACAACCTTATTATTTCACTATACGCCATGCAGCAGGGCCTGCCCAAGGTCATCACCAAGTGCAACCGGCAGAATTACGCCGGCATTGTCCGCTCCTTAGGTCTGGACAGCGTCATCTCCCCCAAGTTTGTCACCGCCTCTCACATCCTTCATGTGGTGCGGGGGATGCAGAATACCCACGGCAATGTGATGAACTCCCTTCACCGCATTGCCGGCGGCGAGGCGGAGGCCATGGAGTTTACCGTGGGGCCGGGCACCAAGCACCTGGGCATCCCTCTGAAGGACTTAAAGCTGCGTCCAGGCGTGCTACTGGCTGTCATTGTTCGGGGAAAGGATATTATCATCCCGGAGGGCTCCTCCTGTCTACAGGAGGGGGACCAGGTCATCATCATTGCCCGGGAGAGCGGCATCCTGGACCTGAACGCCATCTACGCCGCCGAGCCCGCCGCCCCGGGGGGGAGTGGGACATGAACATCAAGCTGGTCCTGAAACTGGTGGGGCGTGTGCTGATGATTGAGGCGGCCGCACTGGTCGTCCCTCTGGCGGCAGCCTTGATCTACCGGGAGAGCCCCCTCCCCTTTCTGCTCACCATGGCCATTATGGGGGCCTGCGGCCTGGCCCTGTCCGCCCTGCCCGCGAGGCAGCAGTTCTTCGCCCGGGAGGGCTTTGTGGCCGTAGGCCTGATCTGGATCTTTACCGGGCTGGCGGGGGCGCTGCCCTTTATCTTCTCGGGCTACTTCGCCACCCCCATGGACGCCATCTTCGAGTCCTGCTCCGGCTTTACCACCACCGGCTCCACCATCCTCACCGACATCGAGGCCCTGCCCAAGGGCATTCTGTTCTGGCGGTCCTTCACCCACTGGCTGGGGGGCATGGGAGTGCTGGTGCTGGCCACCGCCATCGTGCCCAAGCTGGGCATCCGCTCCCACTACCTGACCCAGGCGGAGACCCCGGGGCCGGTGTTCTCCAAGCTGGTGCCCAAGCAGTCCCAGACCTCCAAGATTCTGTACACCATGTACTTCGCTCTCACCGCTCTGGAGGCCGTCTGCCTGAAAATCGCCGGGATGCCCCTCTACGACGCCTTGATCCACTCCTTCTCCACCGCGGGCACCGGAGGCTTCTCCAACCGGAACGCCAGCGTGGGGGCCTACGACAGCGTAGCCGTCGACATCATCATTACGGTATTTATGCTGCTGTTCTCCATCAACTTCGCCGTCTACTTCCTGCTGCTCACCAAAAAGTGGCGGGAGGCCCTGCAAAGCGACGAGCTGCGCTTCTTCCTGTCGGTGGTGTTCGGCGCTACGGCGATCCTCACCATAGCCAATCTGGGGGTATACTCCGGTGTGTGGGAGAGCCTGCGCTACACCGTCTTTCAGGTGGCCTCCATCATCTCCACCACCGGCTTCGGCACCGCCGACTTTGTACTGTGGCCCCAGTTCTCCCAGCTCATTATCGTTTTGATTATGTTCTGCGGGGCCAGCGCCGGCTCCACCGGCGGCGGAATGAAGTGCTCCCGCATTCTGCTGCTTCTCCGGGCCGTCCGCCGGGAGATCCACCGAATCACCCACCCCCGCAGTGTAGAGGTGGTCAAGTTGGACGGCAAGCTGGTGAGCGAGGCCACCCTCCACTCCCTGCTGGTGTTCCTGGGGGCCTATGTGATGACTGTCTTTGGGGCCGCCCTCATTATCTCGCTGGACGGGCAGTCCTTCGCCGTCTCCTTCAGTGCTGCCCTCACCTGCGTCAGCAACGTGGGCCCCGGCCTGGAGGCCATCGGCCCCAGCGGCAACTTTGCCGCCTTCTCCGGGCTGTCCAAGGGGGTCATGTCCCTGTGCATGATTATTGGCCGGCTGGAGATCTACCCCATTTTGGTTCTGTTCTCTCCCTCCACCTGGCATAGAACATGAGAAAACGGCCGCCCGAAAAATCGGGCGGCCGTTATTCAGGCCATTTTGGCGACCAGACGGTCCAGGGAGCGGGGCGGGACATCGTCCTCCACCACCACACGGGCCCTTTGGCCCACCAGGGCGAACAGGCCTAGCAGAGACCGGGCGTCCAGCATCATGTTGTCGGTGAAAAGCCAGACCTCATAGGGAGCGTCACAGGCCAGACGGTTGATTTTTTCCACCTGGGCCTCGCTCTTGATATCAATTTCTCTTGTCATTGCAAAGACCTCCTTGCACAGGATCGGATACCGGCTGCGGGACAGGCCGCCGCCGCGCCGCCTCTCTGGCGGGTGTCCGTATTGTAGCAGGGCGGAGGGGCTGCGTCAAGGAATGAATTGTGGATTTGGAACAAAAATCGGAAAATGAATTTGTGCAATAAGTGCAGAAACAAGCTGGAGCAAAGAAGGCAAGAAAGACATATGACCGCGTGCAACGGACGGACACGGCACATCCTGCGGGATATATTTGGGAAAACCTACATAGGAGGGGTCAAATTGAAGGGGAAATTTTAGAAAATTGCAAAATCCACTTGACAAATGCCTGCTGCCGGTTTACAATAACAGAAACCGAAACGGAGGTGGCGTTTAGCTTCTCCGGTCGGCAGAGATTTTTCAGGAAAGAGGTGGGTAAAGATGCAACAGCGTTATGTTACCCAGGGGGGACTCTTTGCCTGCAAGCGACTGGAGCATATTGTGTGAGGCTGTTCAAATTGACAGGCCGGGTCACGGATTTTTCTCCATCGTTTGCGGCGCAGACGGTGGTATTTTTATACCCATTTTTCAGCGACTACAGAAAGGAGATGGCAGCGATGACGATGCCGAAACGGGAAGTGAACAGTATCTGGTCCAAGGTCCGGGAGGACCGGGACATTGATGATCTGATCTTCAATTACGACGCCTGTCACACCAGTGAGGACGACGCAGACAGCGACCGGTGAAGGCCGTCTGTGACCGGCGGAAGGCCGGTAAAAGAGAATGAGACGCCGCGGCTTTGTGCCGCGGTGTTTTTTTTGAAAGCCTATTCTATTTTGCCCAAAAGTTTGCTATAATCAGATGATAAAGACTTCACCGCTTTGGAGGGCCTATGGAACGACTGGAAAAACTGCTGAGAGAGCGCTGCCCGGAGCTGGAGCTGCGGAGAGACGAGCCTATGTCCAGGCACACCTCCTTCCGGATTGGCGGGCCGGTACCCCTGATGGCCCTGCCCCGCAGTGAGGAGGAGGTACAGGAGATCCTGTCCGCGGCGGCTTTGGAGGCGGGCGTCACCCCCTTTTTTATGGGGAACGGCACAAATCTTCTGGTGGCCGACGAGGGGGCAGACCTGTTTGTGGTCAAGGCGTTCCACGGATTGAACCGTCTGGAGCTGGCGAAGGAGGGTGAGTGGCCCGGCCGCCGCACAATCGTGGCCGGCAGCGGGGTGCTGCTGTCCCAGCTGGCCAATTTTGCCATGGAGCACGGCCTGACGGGGCTGGAGTTCGCCCAGGGCATCCCGGGCACGGTGGGCGGGGCGATCACCATGAACGCTGGCGCTTACGGCGGGGAGATTGCCCAGGTGCTCAGCAGTGTGACCTCTGTGTCCCTCCCGTCGGAGGAACTGATCCGGGAGCGGGATTTTCAATTCTCCTACCGGCACAGTATCTATCAGGAGCGGCAGGAGTTTATCCTTCGAGCGAGCTTTACTCTGGAGCAGGGGGACCCAGCCGTCATCAAGGCCCGCATGGAGGAACTGGCCGCCAAGCGGAAGGAAAAGCAGCCCCTGGAGTACCCCAGCGCCGGGTCCATGTTCAAGCGCCCGGAGGGACACTTTGCCGCCGCCCTCATCGACCAGTGCGGGCTGAAGGGCTTCACCGTGGGCGGGGCCCAGGTGTCGGCCAAGCACGCCGGCTTCGTGGTCAACCGGGGCGGGGCCACCTGCGCGGATGTGCTGGAGCTGGTGGACCGGGTGAAGGAGAAAGTCCTCCGGCAGACCGGCGTGGAGCTGGAGATGGAAGTCAAGGTTTTACGATAGAGAGAGTGATTTCGATGGAATTCGTGATAATCTCCGGCCTGTCCGGAGCGGGGAAGAGCAAGGCGGCCTCCTTCATGGAGGACATGGACTACTTCTGCGTGGACAATCTGCCCGCGCCGCTGATTCCCAAGTTCGCGGAGCTGGGCATGGCGGGCTCCGGGGAGTACGACCGGGTGGCCCTGGTCACCGACGTGCGGGCGGGCACCAACTTCGACGGGCTGTTCCACGCCCTGGAGGACCTGGGGCGAATGAAGTGCTCCTACCGCATCCTGTTCATGGACGCCGCCGACGAGACCATCATCAAGCGGTACAAGGAGACCCGCCGCTCCCACCCTCTGGGGGAGGAGACCGACAGCCTGGAGGGGGCCATCGCCCTGGAGCGGCGGATGCTGGCCCCCCTGCGGGAGCGGGCGGACAAGATCGTGGACACCACCAACCTGTCCACCGCCAAGCTGAAGGGGGTCTTGCGGCAGATGTTCGGCCGAGCGGGCACCAACCAGGGGCGGATGGAGGTGCGGGTCACCTCCTTCGGCTTCAAGCACGGGGTGCCCATGGAGGCCGACCTGGTCTTTGACGCCCGCTTCCTGCCCAACCCCTTCTATGTCACCGAGTTGCGCCCCCTCACCGGGCTGGACGATGGAGTACGGGACTATGTGTTTCAGAACGGTCAGGCGGAGGAGTTTTTAAACCGCCTGTGGGACTTGGTGGGCTGGCTGCTGCCCCGGTATGAGGAGGAGGGCAAGACCTCCCTGGTCATCGCCGTGGGCTGCACTGGCGGCCACCACCGCTCGGTGGCCATTGCCCACGCCCTGGGGGAGAAGATCAGGGCCCAGGGCTGGCCGGTGGCGGAGAGCCACCGGGACCTGGGACGAAATTAGGAGGGATCGCTATGGCGGAATACCCCACCCTTCAGCAGTGGGAGCGGGGGCCCAAGATCGTGGCCATCGGCGGCGGAACGGGCCTGTCCACCATGCTGCGAGGACTGAAAAAATACACCCAAAACCTTACCGCCATCGTCACGGTGGCGGACGACGGAGGGGGCTCCGGGATGTTGCGCCAGGACCTGGGGATGCCCCCGCCGGGGGACATCCGCCACTGCATGGAGGCCCTGGCCAACACCGAGCCTATCATGGAAAAGCTGCTCACCTACCGCTTTACCGAGGGCAGCCTGACAGGGCAGTCCTTCGGCAACCTGATCCTGGCTGCCCTCAACGGGGTGACCGGCTCCTTTGAGGAGGCGGTCACCGAGATGAGCCACGTGCTGGCCATCACTGGAAGAGTGATCCCGGTGACCAGTGCCGATGTGCAGCTGGAGGCCGTCTTTGAGAACGGCGCCCGGGTGACGGGGGAGTCCCAGATCGCCGCCTTCAAGAAGGAGCAGGACTGCCGCATCCACCACGTGAACCTGATCCCCGACCACCCCAAAGCCACTCCGGCGGCGATTGATGCCATCGGGGAGGCCGACCTGATCCTGATGGGGCCAGGGAGCCTGTACACCAGCGTCATCCCCAACCTGCTGGTAGAGGGGGTGGCCCAGGCGGTGGCCCAGGCGGACGCCCCTAAAATTTACGTCTGCAACATCATGACCCAGGACGGTGAGACCGAGGGCTATACCGCCGCCGACCACCTGGAGGCCCTGCTGGTCCACGGCGCGCCCGGGCTGCTGGACCTGTGCCTGGCCAACACCGCCCCGGTACACCCCGGGCTGCTGGAGAAGTACCGGGAGGAGGACGCCGTCCCCCTGACGGTGGACCGGGAGCGGATCGCCCGGCTGGGGCTGGAGCTGGTGGAGCGGCCGGTGGCGTCCACAGCGGGCAGCTATGCCCGCCACGACCCGGACCTGCTGGCTCAGGCGGTGCTGGACATCTACCGAAGCCGCGCGGTGCGCATCTTCCGGGGCGAGCGGCGGTATATTTTGGAGGAATAACTATGTCCTTTGCGGGAGACGTGAAAACCGAGCTGTGCCGCGCCCCCCTGAGCCGGAAGTGCTGCGCTCAGGCGGAGGCCTACGGCGTGCTGCTCTACTGCAACACCTTCACCGGGGCTGAGGCCCGTATCGTCACCGAGAACGCCTCCTTTGCCCAGCGGCTGCCCGCCCTGTTCAAGAAGGCCTTCCGACTCACCTTCGACCGCCTGCCCCAGGGAGAGGGAAAGCAGGTCTTCGCGGTAGATGACCCGGAGAAGCTGGCGGCCATCCGCCAGACCTTCGGGGCCGACCCCAGGGCCCTGGCCCTCCACCTCAACTTCGCCGTGGTGGAGGAGGCCTGCTGCCGCGCCGCCTTCCTCCGGGGGGTGTTCTTAGCCGGAGGGTCGGTCACCGACCCCCGGAAGGGCTACCACCTGGAGCTGGCCACCTCCCACCACAGCGTCAGCCGGGAGGTGCTGGCCCTCATGCGGGAGCTGGACCAGGAGCCCCGGTCCGCCCAGCGCAAGGGCAATACGGTGCTCTACTTCAAGCAGAGCGACCAGATCGAGGACTTCCTCACCTGCATCGGTGCGCCCATCGCCGCCATGGAGGTGATGAACGCCAAGCTGGAGCGGGACCTGCGGGGGAAGGTGAACCGCCGGGTGAACTGCGACGCCGCCAACCTGGACAAGGCGGTGGAGGCCGCCATGTCCCAGGTGGAGGCCATCCGGAGGCTGGAGAAGGCGGGCACCCTCATCACATTGCCGGACAAGCTCCGGGAGGCCGCCGCCCTGCGCCTGGCCCACCCCGAGGACACCCTGGCCCAGCTGGCCCAGCGCTGCGACCCGCCCATCACAAAATCTGCCCTCAACCACCGGCTGCGCAAGCTGGTGGAGCTGGGAAAGGAGTAATATTATGTCAACCTGCACCTTCCGTCCCGCCGTCCCCGGCGACGAGGAATTGATATTGACCTTTATCCGCGCCCTAGCGGACTACGAGCACATGTCCGACCAGGTGGTGGCCACCCCGGAGATTTTGCGGGAGTGGCTCTTTGAGAAAAAGACGGCGGAGGTCATCTTTGCCGAGGCCGGGGAGAAAGCTGTGGGCTACGCCCTGTTTTTCCACAACTTCTCCACCTTCCTGGGCCGGGCGGGGGTCTATCTGGAGGACCTGTTCGTCCTGCCCGAGGAGCGGGGAAAGGGCTACGGAAAGGCGCTGCTCAAGGAGCTGGCCCGCATCGCCGTGGAGCGGGGCTGCGGCCGGCTGGAGTGGGCGTGTCTCGACTGGAACAAGCCCTCCATCGACTTCTACACCAAGAAGATGCACGCCGTCCCCATGGATGAGTGGACGGTGTACCGTCTCACCGGGGAGACCCTGGAAGAGGCGGCGAAGCCCGAGTAGACGCACCAAAAGCCTTCCCCTTTAGGGAAAGGTGCCCCAGTTCGCAAACTGGGGCGGATGAGGTCGTTTGGCGGAGTGTACCGGTTGTCGGCCTCATCCGTCACGGCTTCGCCGTGCCACCTTCCCCTGAAGGGGAAGGCTTGCCGCCTGCGGGCGGGACGAGAGAGAAAGAGGAGGAACCGACCATGTCCTTTGTCCACTTACACCTGCATACGGAATTTTCTCTGCTGGACGGCGCCTGCCGCATCAAGAAGCTGGTGGAGCGGGTGAAGGAGATGGGCCAGGAGGCGGTGGCCATCACCGACCACGGCTGCATGTACGGGGTGATCGACTTCTACCGGGCCTGCAAGGCGGCGGGAGTGAAGCCCGTCATCGGCTGTGAGGTCTACGTGGCCCCCCGGGGGCGGACCCGGTTCCAGAAGGTCCACGAGTTCGACTCCCGCTATAACCACCTGGTCCTGCTGTGCCGGAACGAGGAGGGCTACCGCAACCTCAGCTACATGGTGTCCAAGGGCTATCTGGAGGGCTTTTACATCAAGCCCCGGATCGACCTGGACCTGCTCCGGGAGCACACCGGGGGGCTGATCGCCTGTTCCGCCTGTATGTCCGGGGAGATCTCCCGGCTGTTGCTGGCGGGGGACTACGACCAGGCCAAGGCGGTGGCCCTGGAGATGCGGGAGCTGTTCGGGGAGGACGGCTACTACCTGGAGCTCCAGGACCACGGCATCCCCGCCCAGAAGCAGGTGAACGCCCAGATCGTTCGCCTGAGCCAGGAAACGGGCATCCCCCTCATCGCCACCAACGACGCCCACTACCTCCGCCGGGAGGACGCCGAGACCCAGGATATCCTCATGTGCATCCAGACGGGCAAGACCCTGGACGAGCCCGGCCGGATGCGCTTTGAGACGAGGGAATTTTTTGTCAAGTCGGAGGCGGAGATGGCCGCCCTGTTTCCGGAGCACCCAGAGGCCATCGAAAACACGGCCAAGATTGCCCAGCTGTGCAATGTGGAATTTGAGTTCGGTAAGTATCACCTGCCCCTGTTCCAGCTTCCCGAGGGCTGGACCGACGGGGAGGCATACTTCCGTAAGCTGTGTCTGGACGGCTTCGCCTGGCGCTACCCGGACCAGCCCCCGGAGTACCTGAAACAGCTCAACTACGAGATGGACATGATCCGCAAGATGGGCTTTGTGGACTACTTTTTGATCGTCTCCGACTTCATCGGCTACGCCAAGGGCCAGGGTATCCCGGTGGGGCCGGGCCGGGGCTCGGCGGCGGGGTCCATGGTGGCCTACTGCCTGAACATCACCGACGTGGACCCCATGGAGTACGGGCTGTACTTCGAGCGCTTCCTCAACCCGGAGCGGGTATCCATGCCTGATATCGACATCGACTTCTGCCCCCGTCGCCGGCAGGAGGTCATCGACTACGTCAAGCGCAAGTATGGCGAGGACCACGTGGCCCAGATCGTCACCTTCGGCACCATGGCCGCCCGGGGCTCCGTCCGGGACGTGGGGCGGGTGATGGGGGTGCCCTACGGGGAGGTGGACGCCCTGGCCAAGCTGATTCCCAGCGGCCCAGGGGCGCTGCACATTACCCTGGAGGAGTCCCTCAAGCTGTCCAAGCAGCTGAAGGATGCCTACGACGAGAACCCCGCCACCAAAAAGCTGATCGACACCGCTATGGCCATCGAGGGGATGCCCCGGAACACCTCCACCCACGCCGCCGGGGTAGTGATTACCCGCCGGCCGGTGGTGGACTACGTCCCCCTGGCCGCCAACGACGGCCAGCCGGTGACCCAGTACGTCATGACCACCCTGGAGGAGCTGGGGCTTCTCAAGATGGACTTTCTGGGCCTGCGCAACCTCACCGTCCTGGACGACGCGGCTAAGATGGTGCAGAAGAAGGAGCCCGGCTTTACCATCGATGCCATCCCGGAAAACGACCCGGCCACCATGGCCATGCTGGCCGAGGGCAAGACCTCCGGCGTGTTCCAACTGGAGTCTGCCGGTATGACCGGTGTGTGCGTGGGGCTGAAGCCCAAGAATATTGAGGATATCTGCGCGGTGATCGCCCTGTACCGGCCCGGACCCATGGACTCCATCCCTAAATTCCTGGCCTGCGCCCAGGACCCGGCCAAGGTGACCTACAAGGACCCCTCCCTGGTGCCCATCCTGTCCGGGACCTACGGGTGTATCGTCTATCAGGAGCAAGTGATCCGCATCTTCCAGGACCTGGCGGGCTACTCCCTGGGTCAGGCGGACATGGTGCGCCGGGCCATGAGCAAGAAGAAGGTCAAGGAGATCGAGAAGGAGCGGGAGGCCTTCCTCCACGGCGACCCCGCCCGGAACATCCCCGGCTGCGTGGCCAACGGGGTGCCCGAGGAGGCGGCTCAGGCCATCTACGACGAGATGTACGACTTCGCCGAGTACGCCTTCAACAAGTCCCACTCCCTGGTCTACGCCATCGTGTGCTACCAGACGGCCTGGTTCAAGTGCCACCACCCCAGGGAGTACATGGCTGCCCTGCTCACCTCGGTGCTGGACTCCACCGAGAAGGTGGCCGAGTACATCGCCGAGTGTCGGGAGATGGGCATCAAACTGCTGCCCCCCGATGTGAACCAGTCCGGGGCGGACTTCACCGTGGTGGAGGAGGGCATCCGCTTCGGCCTGGTGGCCCTGAAGGGGGTGGGGCGGTCCTTCATCGCCAACCTGCTGTCCGAGCGGGAGAAAAACGGCCCCTTCGCCGATTTTATGGACTTCTGCGACCGGCTCTTCGACCAGGACATGAACCGGCGGATGGTGGAGAGCCTCATCAAGAGTGGGGCCTTCGACACCATGGGCTGCCGCCGGTCCCAGCTGATGCAGGTCTACGGCCAGGTGCTGGACGGCATCGCCGCCGCCCGGAAGCGGAACGTGGAGGGACAGCTGGACCTGTTCGGCTTTGGGGGCGGGGAGGAGGAGAACGCGCCTCTGCCCAACCTGGTCCTGCCCGACCTGCCCGAATACACCCCCCAGGAGCTGATGACCATGGAGAAGGAGACGACCGGCCTCTACCTGTCCGGCCACCCCATGGACCAGTACCGAGAGCTGGCAAAGCAGCTCGGGGCGGTGACCATCGGCTCTATTTTAAATGACTTCCAGCGGGAGGACGGCCCCCGGGAGTACCGGGACGAGCAGCGGGTGTCTATCGCCGGGGTAATCTCCACCTACCGCACCCGCACCACCCGAAATAACACCCTGATGGCCTATGTGATGCTGGAGGATGACACGGCCTCCATGGAGCTGATCTGCTTCTCCCGGACGCTGAATGAGAGCGGCAGCTTCATCCGGGAGAACGCCGCCATCCTGGCCGCGGGCAAGATCTCCGCCCGGGACGACAAGGAGCCCCAGCTGATGGTGGACACAATCCAACCTCTTAACGGCCTGGAGGTGTCCGCCGGAAGCGGAGAAACTCTGTACCTCCGTATGCCCTCCCGGGAGGACCCCCGCCTGCGGAAGGTACGGCTGGCCCTGTCCTTCTTCCCCGGGGAGGATCAGGTGGTGCTCTACTTTGAGGACTGCAAAAAGCGGGTGGGCTCCCGGTGCGAAATTCACCCGGCCCTGGTAGACGACCTGAAGGAGCGGCTGGGGGAGGAAAACGTGGTGGTGAAGTGATGGAACTGCTGGACTATCTGCGGGAATTTAATATTCTGTCCGTGTTCCTGCGACTGACGCTGGCGGTACTGTGCGGGGGCCTGATCGGGATCAACCGGGAGCACAAGAGACGGCCGGCGGGCTTCCGCACCTATATGATGGTTTGCCTGGGGGCGGCGCTGACCATGGTGCTGGGCCAGTACCAGTACCGGATGTTTGACACGGTGTGGAGGAGCGCCCAGCTGGAGGTGGGCATGACCACCGACGTCACCCGGTTCGGCGCCCAGGTCATCAACGGCATCGGCTTCCTGGGCACGGGCACCATCCTGATTACCGAGCAGCGGGAGGTGAAGGGCCTGACCACGGCGGCGGGACTGTGGGCCTCGGCCTGCATGGGGCTGGCCATCGGGGCGGGCTTCTATGAGGGGATGCTGCTTGGCTTTTTGACGATCTTCCTCAGCATCAAGGTGCTGCCCTACGTGGAGGGCTTCCTGCTGGCCCGCTCTCGTAACATGAACCTCTATGTGGAGCTGACCGCGTTGGAGCGGATGAAGGACTTTATCCAGCTGATGCGGGATCGGGGCATCCAGATTTACGACGTGGAGATCGACCGCCGGGGGAGCGGGCGGGATCAGAGCGGTCCCAGTGTGGTATTTTACCTCCATCTGCCCAAATACCAGTCCCACACCCGGCTGCTGACAGACCTGTCCTACAGCCCAGACGTGCGGGCTATCGACGAGATATAGGAGGCGGAAACGGTGTTCAGCTCTTTGAATTTTCTGCGGCAGCCCGATATGCTGGGCATGACCGTGCGGGTGCTGCTGGCGCTGGTGTGCGGTGGGGCCATCGGGTGGGAGCGGACGGAGAAACGCCGCCCCGCCGGCTTCCGAACCCATATCCTGATCTGCCTGGGGGCGGCTATGACTACCGCCACCAGCCAGTATCTGTACATCGTCATGCACTATCCCATCAGCGTCAGCCGTATGGGGGCCCAGGTGATCGCCGGTGTCAGCTTCATCGGTGCGGGGGCCATTATGATGACCAAGTGGCGGCGGGTGCGGGGGCTGACCACCGCCGCCGGGCTGTGGGTGGTGGCCATCGTGGGCCTGTGCTGCGGCACCGCCTTTTACGAGGGGGCGGTCTATGCCACGATTTTGGTGCTGGTGGCGGAGGTCTTTTTCTCCAAGCTGGAGTACCGCCTGCTCCGGGAGACCAAGGAGGTGGCGGTCTATACGGAGTACGCCAGGTCCTCCTGCCTGGAGGACATCATTGCCCGGTGCCACACCCTGGGCGTCAAGATCGTGGATGTGGAGATCACGAAAAAGGACGATGAGAGCGGCCGCTCCTGCGCCCTGCTGGCCCTCCTCTCCCGCCAGGGAGCGGGGAAGGAGGATATCCTCCGGGAGCTGGCCGGGATCGACGGTGTGGAGAACGTGGTGGAGGCGTAAAAAAAGCGGGGCAGGTAGCGATACCTGTCCCGCTTTTGGTATAGGGAGGACTGCAATTCTCCCTCAAATCACCCCGGCCAGTACCAGGGCAAAGGTGACGAAGGTGGCCAGCAGAGCCAGAGAGAACAGCAGGAAGCCCAGATTGAACTTCTTGCCCTCGGTGCTCTGGGAGGGGGGCACCAGCCCGGAGGCCCGCAGAGCGGTGACCACCGGCTTGTACAGCAGCAGAGTGGCTGCCATATTCATGCCGCCCTTGGCCAGGTTGAAGGGGAGAAACAGGGTCGGCAGCATAGCGGCTACGGTGGCCCGGGAGACCAACTCCCCGGAGGCGCCGGTCATGTACAGGGGGGTAATGAGGTAGTTCCACAGCAGCATGACGACCACCATGAAGACCAGACCCAGGCTCAGGCCGATGACAGCGCCCTTTTTGGTGTGGTTCCGCTTGTAGACCCAGGAGGCGGTGCAGCAGAAGGAGCAGGTGGCCAGGGCGTTCATCAAAAAGCCCCAGGGGCCGGTGTGGCTGAAGGTGATCATCTCAATGAAGGAGGAGATGATGCCGATAATGGCGGCGGCCATGGGGCCGAAGGTAAAGCCGCCGACGCAGACGGCCACATGCTTAAAGTCGAAGTCCAGGAACATGACGGGGGGCATCAGCTTGGACATCCAAGCGATAATCACCGAGACGCCGGTGAGCATGGCGATGCTGGTAATGGTCTTGGTATCCATCTTGGGACGGGCGGGGGTCGCGGTTACGGTGGGTGTGGACATAAAAAACACTCCTTTTTTGAATTTGACCGCTGAAAGACCATGTCTTCCAGGTGTCAAAACAAACAAGGAGGTGCGCCCTAAGCGCGCCGAAACGGCGCGTGTTGTTTTACACACATCTTCTTCCATCCGGACTGTAACCGTTGGTCCCGGAGTTTCACCGGGTCAGCGGACGCTTGCGCGCCCGGTCGCGGACTTTACCGCCAGTGGGGAATTTCACCCCGCCCTGAAGACATCGTATCCAGTTGTCTGGAAGCATTATACGACACAGCCGGGAAAAATGCAACCCCCAATTTCAGGCGCTGGGCAAATTGTGGACAAATTGAAAAACTTTGGCTTACCCTCTATGCAAACGGTAAAAAATATATTAAAATAGGATCAAGAAAAAGAATGGGAGTGGTTCCATTGGAGAAGCCAAAGTATAAGCGGGTACTGTTAAAGATCAGCGGCGAGGCCCTGGCTGGGGACGCGTCCAGAGGGCTGGACTTCCACGTCATCGGCCAGGTGTGCGACGTGGTCAAGCGCTGCGTGGACATGGGGGTCCAGGTGGGCGTGGTGGTAGGCGGTGGCAACTTCTGGCGGGGCGTCAAGGACGGCGGCGACGCTATGGAGCGGGTCCGGGCCGACCACATGGGTATGCTGGCCACCTGCATCAACGCCCTAGCCGTGGCCGACGTGCTGGAGCAGAAGGGGGTGGAGGTCCGGGTGCAGACGGCCATCGCCATGCAGGCCATGGCCGAGCCCTACATCCGCTCCAAGGCCATCCGCCACCTGGAGAAGGGCCGGGTTGTGATTTTCGGCTGCGGTACGGGCAACCCCTTCTTCTCCACCGACACCGCCGCGGTCCTCCGGGCCGCCGAGATTGACGCGGACGTGATCCTGCTGGCCAAGAACATCGACGGCGTCTACTCCGCCGATCCCAAGGTGGACCCCACCGCCGTCAAGTACGACGCCATCACCTACGACGACGTGCTGGCCCAGCACCTGAAGGTGATGGACACCACTGCCACCTCCCTGTCCATGGACAACAAGATCCCCGTCCTCCTCTTCGCCCTCAAGGACCCGGAAAATATCTTCCGGGCCGTGATGGGGGAGAAGATCGGGACCATTGTAGAATAACAGAAAGGAAGTCATGACCATGAGCCCTGAGATCGTAAGCTATGATGAGAAAATGCAGAAAACCATTGAGGTGGTCAAGGCCAATTTCGCCGCTGTCCGGGCGGGCCGGGCCAACGCCGGCGTGCTGGACCGCATCACGGTGGAGTACTACGGCGCCCCCACCCCTCTGAACCAGGTGGCCAACATCGGCTCCCCCGATCCCCGGACCCTGACCGTTCAGCCCTACGATATGTCCCTGCTCAAGGCCATTGAGAAGGCCATCCAGACCTCCGACTTAGGGATTAACCCCCAGAACGACGGCCGGGTGATCCGTCTGGCCTTCCCCCAGCTTACCGAGGAGCGCCGTAAGGACCTGACCAAGCAGGTGCGCAAGTACGGTGAAGAGGGCAAGGTGGCCCTGCGGAACATCCGCCGGGACGCCATGGACGACATCAAGAAGAAGACCAAGAAGTCCGAGCTCACCGAGGACGACCAGAAGAAGCTGGAGAAGGAGCTCCAGGACATGACCGACAAGCGGTGCAAGGACATCGACGATTTGACTGCCAAAAAGGAAAAGGAGCTCATGGCGGTTTGAATTTGCTCCGGACAGGAGGTAGAAGGGAATGAATGAGATTATGACTGAAAAAGAGCAGGCAACTGCTTTGATCGAAGAATATACCAAGCTGCAAAGGATCAAGGCGGCTCCAAATCGGGATGAAGAAATTGACTATCAGATCAAAACGGCAAAGGCCAAACTGGAAGCTCTGGGAATCGTAACAGAAAACCTGGATAAATAAAAGAAAGGCCCCCTTTTCCAAGGGGGCCTTTGAATGGAAGAAAAAACACACAAAGGAGCGACCGCGATGGCCCTCTTTCCGAAAAAGACCGAGACGGCGGACCTGTCCCGTCTGCCTGAACATATCGCCATCATCATGGACGGCAACGGCCGCTGGGCCAGAAAGCGCGGCCTGCCCCGGACGGCGGGCCACGCCGCCGGGGCGGAGACCTTCCGCACCATCGCCACCTACTGCAAGGACATCGGGCTTCAATACCTCACCGTCTACGCCTTCTCCTCCGAGAACTGGAAGCGGCCGGAGGAGGAGGTGGGGGCCATTATGGGGCTTTTGAAAAAGTACCTGCTGGAGGCCATCAGCCGGATGGAGCGGGACAGGGTGAAGATGGAGTTTTTCGGCGACCTGTCCCCCCTGACGCCGGAGCTGAGAGAGCTGTGCGAGCGGACCCGGGAAATTTCCCGGCACTATGAGGGCTGTCAGGTGAACATCTGCCTAAACTACGGCGGCCGGGACGACATTGTCCAGGCAGCACGCGCCTTCGCCCTGGACTGCGTGGAGGGCAGGGCCGACCCCAACCACCTGAGCGCGGACCAGTTTGGTGGCTACCTCTACTCCAAAGGAGTGCCCGACCCCGATTTGATTATCCGCACCAGTGGGGAGCTACGGCTGTCCAATTTCCTGCTGTGGCAGGCGGCCTACTCCGAATTCTATATTACTGACGTGCTGTGGCCCGATTTCTCCAAGGAGGAGCTCCACCGGGCCATCGCGGCCTATCAGAGCCGGGACCGCCGGTTTGGAGGTGTGTGATTTGGCAACTCGTATTATCGTAGGTCTGGCCCTGGGGCCGGCCTTCCTGGCTGCCCTGTTCCTCCTGCCGCCCATGGGCCTGGCCGTGGTGGCGGCCTTCATCGCGGGGGTGGCCTCCTTCGAGCTGCTGCGGGCCGCCAGGGTGGCCCACGGCAGCGGTATGTACATCTTTACCGCCATTGCCGCCGCCGCCATCCCCCTGGGTCACGGCCTGGGCTATGGAAGCTGGACCACCCGGGCGGTGGCCATCCTGCTGATGGCCGCCCTGTTTCTCCCGGCCCTGCGGCTGTACGGCACCAGTGGAGAGATCAAATTTGAGCATATTTTAGCCTGCCTCTTCGGCGGTGTGGGCATCCCCCTGTTTCTGTCCGCCCTGGTGCAGCTCAAAGGGTTGGACAACGGGCAGTTTTTTGTCCTGCTCCCCGTGATCTGCGCCTTCACCACCGACATCGGCGCCTACTTCTTTGGAGTTTTCCTGGGAAAACATCGGGGGATCACCCAGGTCAGCCCCAACAAGTCGCTGGAAGGCTACATCGGCGGCATTGTGACCGGCTGCCTGTGTATGCTGCTCTACGGCTGGCTGGTGGAGTATTTCGGCGGTATCCAGGTCAAGCTGCCCGTTATGGCCCTCTACGGCTTGCTGGGCAGCACCGTCACCGAGCTGGGCGACCTGTCCTTCTCCCTCATCAAACGGCAGTACGGGGTGAAGGACTACGGCACCCTTCTGCCCGGCCACGGTGGGATGCTGGACCGGTTCGACTCCACCACCTTCGCCGCCCCCATGCTGCTGCTGCTGGTGGAGATTCTGCCAGCCTTTTAAGGAGAACGAATATGAGCAGAAAAGTTGCAGTTTTAGGTTCTACCGGCTCTATCGGGCGGCAGTCATTGGATGTGATTGCCGCCTGTGGCATGGAGGCGGTAGCTCTGGCGGCCAACTCCAGCGCCAAGCGGATGGAGGAGCAGGCCCGTCAGTTCCGGCCGTCCATCGCCGCCCTGGCCGACGAGAAGGCCGCGGCCGACCTGCGTGTCCGGCTGGCGGACACCAACGTCCGGGTCCTCAGCGGACTGGAGGGTGTGCTGGAGGCGGCCACATTTTCCGGAGCAGACACGGCCATCGCCGCCCTGGTGGGGATGGCAGGGCTGCGGCCCACCCTGGCCGCCATCCGGGAGGGCAAGCGGGTGTGTCTGGCCAACAAGGAGACCCTGGTATGTGCCGGGCCGCTGGTGCTGGAGGAGGCCAAGGACTACGGGGCCAAGCTGTACCCCGTGGACTCGGAGCACTCCGCCCTGTTCCAGTGCCTGGAGGCCAACCGGGACAGGGGAGAAGTAAAGCGGCTCATCCTCACCTGCTCTGGCGGGCCCTTCTACGGCAAAAAGCGGGAGGAACTGGTTGACATAACAGTTGAGGACGCCTTGAAGCATCCCAACTGGTCTATGGGGGCCAAGATTACTGTGGACTCGGCTACCCTGATGAATAAGGGCCTGGAAGTGATCGAGGCCATGCACCTGTACCACATGCCCGTGGAAAAAATTTCCGTGGTCATCCACCGGGAGAGTATAGTCCATTCCCTGGTGGAATACTGTGATAATGCCATGCTGGCCCAGCTGGGGGCGCCGGACATGCGCCTGCCCATCCAGTACGCCCTGACCTACCCCAAGCGGGTCCCGGGACCGTCCACCCCCCTGGACCTGTGGAGCTGCGGGCCCCTTACCTTCGGCACGCCGGATATGGATGCGTTCCCCTGTCTGGCCCTGGCCCTGGAGGCGGCCAAAACCGGCGGCACCGCCGGGGCCATCCTCAACGGGGCCAACGAGGGGGCGGTGGCCCAGTTCTTGGCGGGGAAGATCGGCTTCCTAGATATCCCCGCCAAGGTGGAGAAGGCCCTGTCCCAGATCAAGGTGGTGCAGAACCCCACCATGCAGGACATCCTGGACGCCGACAGGGCGGCCCGGGAAGCTGTTATGTAAACTATTTGGAGGTCCCTATTTTATGCTCTATATCATCATTGCGATCCTGATTTTCGGTATTCTGGTGGCCACCCACGAGCTGGGCCACTTCGCCACCGCCAAGCTGCTGGGGGTGAAGGTGAACGAATTTGCCGTGGGCATGGGTCCGGCTCTGCTCAAGTGGGGGAAGGGAGAGACCCTCTACAGCCTGCGGGCTCTGCCCATCGGCGGCTTCTGCGCCATGGAGGGAGAGGACGACGACTCCGCCGACCCCCGGTCCTTCGGCCGGGCGGCCTGGTGGAAGAAGATCATCATCCTGTGTGCTGGGGCTGCTATGAACTTCCTCACCGGCGTCATTATTATGGCGATCCTCTACGCCCCGGCCACCGGCTTCCGGGCGGAGGTCTACGGCGGACCGCTGGAGGGCTACGGCACCGAGGACTGCGGCCTGCTGGCGGGGGACCGGTTCCTGTCGGTGGACGGCCACAAGGTGCTGGTCTACGGCAACGCCCGTTTTTACCTGGACCGGGCGGGGGAGACCATCGACTTTGTGGTGGAGCGGGACGGACAGCGGGTGGAGCTGAAGGGCGTCCACCTGCCCTACCAGGAGCGCACCGATGAAGAGGGCAACTACACCCGCCTGCGGGGGCTGACCATGACGGCTACGGCGGACCCCACCACGTTCTTCGGTAAGCTGGGCTATGCCTGGAACACCTGCATCGACTTTGTGCGGGTGGTGTGGGTCAGCCTGGGCGATCTAATCACCGGGGCGGTGGGTCTGCGGGACCTGTCCGGGCCGGTGGGCATCGTAAACATGATGGGCGAGGTGGGCAGCCAGTCCCCCACCCTCTTCGACGCCGCCTGGAACCTGGGCTATCTTGCCGCCCTCATCGCCGTCAACCTGGCGGTGATGAACCTGCTCCCCCTGCCCGCCCTGGACGGGGGCCGGGTGTTCTTCCTGGCGCTGAATGGGGTGGTCTACCTCCTGTTCCGGAGGAAGATCGACGCCAGATACGAGGGCTACGTCCACCTGGCCGGGCTGGCCGCCCTGATGTGCCTGATGCTGGCGGTCACTCTCAGTGATGTGGGCAAGCTGTTTGGAAAATAAAGTTGATTTTCTCCCCCAGAGGGGGAGAAAACCGTTAAAAGGAACGATCAAAATGACAAAACAGATCAACGTGGGCGGAGTCCTCATGGGCGGGGGCGCCCCCGTCACCATACAGTCCATGACCAACACCCCCACCCAGGACGCGGAGGCCACGGCGGCGCAGATTCGGAAGCTGGCCGCCGCCGGGTGCGAAATCGTCCGGGTGGCGGTGCCCGATATGGAGGCCGCCCGAGCGGTGGGGAAGATCAAGGAAAACAGCCCCATCCCCGTGGTGGTGGATATTCACTTCGACTACAAGCTGGCGTTGGAGGCCATTGCCGCCGGGGCGGACAAGGTGCGTATCAACCCGGGGAACATCGGTGGGGAGGACAAGGTCAAGGCGGTGGCGGAGGCCTGCCGCAACCATAACATCCCCATCCGCATCGGGGTGAACGGCGGCTCCCTGGAGAAGCCCATCCTGGCCAAATACGGCGGGGTGACGCCCGAGGCCATGGTGGAGTCCGCCTTCGGGCACATCAAACTGCTGAATAAATTTGACTTTGACGATATCTGCGTCTCCCTCAAGTCCTCCAGCGTACCGGTCACCATGAAAGCCTATCAGCTCATGAGCCAGGAAAGCAATTACCCCTTACATATCGGCGTCACCGAGGCGGGGACGGTGCGCATGGGTACCCTCAAGTCCGCCGTGGGGATCGGGGGCCTGCTGGCCCTGGGGATCGGCGACACCATGCGGGTGTCCCTGTCCGCCCACCCGGTGGAGGAGGTCTACGCCGCCCGGGAAATCCTCAGGGCCGCCGGGGTGCGCAGAGAGGGCCCGGAGCTGGTGAGCTGTCCCACCTGCGGCCGGACAAGGATCGACCTGATCGCCCTGGCCAATGAGGTGGAGGAGCGGCTGAAAACCGTGGACAAGCCCATCACCGTGGCCGTCATGGGCTGCGCCGTCAACGGCCCGGGGGAGGCCCGAACCGCCGACTGCGGCATTGCCGGAGGAATAGGCGAGGGCCTGCTGTTCCAAAAAGGGGAGATCGTGAAAAAGGTCCCTCAGGACCGGCTGGTGGACGAGCTGTTCGCCCTGATTGAGAGGCTGTAAAGGAGACCGACTAAATGTCCCAAAAGATACCGTTTTTACAGATGTTTGCCGCCCTGCGCCAGTGGACCGAGCTGTCCAACGGAGTGGAGAGCTGGCTGATCCTGTCCGCCGCCATCGACAAACAAAGCCGCTCTGCCAAGATCGCAGTGGAGGGGGCCACCGGAGCCGGCCCCAACCTGATCGCCCAGGCGGAGGAGGCGCTATGCCGGGCTTACGGCCTGAACAGCGTGAAGATTGAGGCGGCAAAACCGGCCCCCGCAGTGGAGGGTCAGAATGTAGACCAAGAAAAAAATATAGTTGACAAACAGAAAACAGAAGGGCCGGAGCCCTTGGAAGACAAGGGGTCACAGAATGTAGACCCAAAAATAAATAAAGTTGACAATGCTTTTGCGCGCACCGAAGCCATCCGCCGGGCAGCCCTGCAAAAGAGCGCCCGCCCCGCCGCCCCCGTCAAGGGGGACAAAAAGCCCAAAGGCAAGGCCATTTTCGGCAAGCCCGTCACCAAAGCCCCCACCCCTATGGGTGAGCTGGAGCTGGACATGGGTATGGTGGTGGTGGAGGGGGATGTCTTCGCCATCGACAACCGGGAGCTGAAAAAGCGGGGGGCCTGGGTGGTGGCCTTCGACATGACCGACTACACCGGTTCCATCCGGGTGAACAAGTTTTTCCCTGGGGACGAGGGCAAGCCCCTGGTGGACGGCATCAAAAAGGGGATGCACATCAAGGTCCAGGGCCGTCTCAATATGGACCGGTTCTACGGCGACATGGTGCTGGAGCCGGTGGCCGTCACTACGGCAGAGAAGAAGATGAAGGAGGACACCGCCGAGGAAAAGCGGGTGGAGCTCCACCTCCACACCACCATGTCCACCATGGACGCCCTCACCAGCGTGGGGCCCAAGCTGGGCCCGGACAGAAACGTAGTCAAGCGGGCGGAGGCCTGGGGCCACCCGGCCATCGCCATCACTGACCACGGGGTGGCCCAGTCCTTCCCCGACGCCTGGCACTCGGCCAAGAAAATTAAAATTCTCTACGGTGTGGAGGCCTACTTCATCAACGACGTGGACGACCGGGTGGCTGTCCATGGGGTGGCGGAGGGACCCTTTGACCAGGAGATCGTCTGCTTCGACATCGAGACCACCGGCCTGAACCGGAAGTACGAGGTCATCATCGAGATCGGGGCGGTGGTGCTGAAAAACGGGGAGATCACCGATACCTTCAACACCTTCGTGTCCCCAGGGCGGATCTTATCCCCGGAGATCATCCGCCTCACCGGTATCACCGACGAGATGCTGGAGGGGGCTCCCTCCCAGGAGGAGGCCCTGCGCTCCTTCCTGGCCTTCACGGGGGACCGGCCCCTGGCCGCCCACAACGCCGACTTCGATATGGGCTTTATCGCCGCCGGCTGCCGGAAATATAAAATTCCCTTCCATAACCCCTCGGTGGACAGCCTGATTCTGGCTCAGAACCTGCTCCCTGAGCTGGGCAAGTACAAGCTGGATGTCGTGGCGGAGCACCTCCATCTGCCCGCCTTCAACCACCACCGGGCCAGCGACGACGCGGCCACGGTGGCCTACATGCTGCCCCACTTCTTCAAGAAGCTGGAGGGAGTTGGTTTACATAACCTATCTGAGATCAACTCCTATATGACCACCCTCCGTGGGAAGGGCAAGGCCAAGCGCCAGCCCAAGCACCTGATCGTCCTGGCCAAGAACCAGACCGGCCTGCGCAACCTGTACAAGCTGGTTTCCCTGTCCCACCTGGAGCACTTCAAGCGCTACCCCATCATGCCCAAGTCCCTCATCAATGAAAACCGGGAGGGCCTCATCATCGGCTCCGCCTGCGAGGCGGGGGAGCTGTTCCGGGCCCTGGCCGACGGCAAGGACTGGGAGGAGCTGAAACGCATCGCCTCCTGGTACGACTATTTGGAAATTCAGCCCATCTGCAACAACATGTTCATGCTCCGCAAGGGGATGGTCCGCTCTGAGGAGGAGCTGAGGGACTTCAACCGGGACATTGTCCGGCTGGGGGAGGAGCTGGGCAAGCCGGTGTGCGCCACCGGAGACGTCCACTTTCTGGACCCGGAGGACGAAATTTACCGCCACATCCTCCTGGCCTCCAAGGGCTTTGAGGACGCGGACGAGGACCTGCCCATCTACTTCAAGACCACCGACGAGATGCTCCGGGAGTTCGCCTACTTAGGCAAGGAGAAGGCAAAAGAGGTGGTAGTGACCAATACCAACCTCATCGCCAACTGGTGCGACCCCATCGAGCCCCTGCCCCAGGGCCTCTTCGCCCCCAAGCTGGAGGACTCCGACGGGGAGCTGAAGCGGCTTGTCTGGGGCAAGGCCCACGAGCTGTACGGGGAGAACCCGCCTCAGATCGTGGTGGACCGCATCGAGGCCGAGCTGGGGGACATTATCCGGTGTAAGTACGACGTGATCTACATGTCAGCCCAAAAATTAGTGCAGAACTCCCTGGAGCACGGCTATCTGGTGGGCTCCCGGGGGTCGGTAGGGTCGTCCCTGGTGGCCTTCATGTCGGGGATCACCGAGGTGAACTCCCTCCCTGCCCACTACCGCTGCCCCAAGTGCAAGCACACCGACTTCGACTACGCCCAGGACCCGGACCACCCCTACGGCTGCGGGGCGGACATGCCCGACGCGGTGTGCACGGTGTGCGGGACCAAGTATGTGAAGGACGGCTTCAACATCCCCTTTGAGACCTTCCTGGGCTTCGGGGGCGACAAGGTGCCCGATATCGACCTGAACTTCTCCGGCGAGTACCAGGCCAGCGCTCACCGGTACACCTTCGAGCTGTTCGGACAGACCCACGTGTTCCGGGCGGGGACCATCGGCACAGTGGCGGAAAAGACCGCCTTCGGCTATGTGAAGAAGTACCTGGAGGAGAAGGGCGTCACAGCCTCCAAGGCGGAGGAGAACCGCTTAGCCATCGGCTGTACCGGCGTGAAGCGCACTACCGGCCAGCACCCCGGCGGCATGGTGGTTATCCCCCAGGACAAGGAAATCTACGACTTCTGCCCCGTCCAGCACCCCGCCGACGACCCGGACAGCGACATCATCACCACCCACTTTGAATACCACTCCATGGAGTCCAACCTGCTGAAGCTGGACATGCTGGGCCACGATGACCCCACCATGATCCGGATGCTGGAGGACCTGACCGGGGTGAACGCCCGGGAGATTCCCCTGGACGACAGGGACACCATGTCCCTGTTCTCCTCCTCCAAGGCGCTGGGCTACGAGGACGACAAAATTCTGGGCCCCACCGGGGGCACCGCCATCCCGGAGTTCGGCACCTCCTTTGTCCGGGGGATGCTGGAGGAGACCCAGCCCAACCAGTTTGACATTCTGGTGCGGCTGTCCGGTTTCTCCCACGGCACCGACGTGTGGCTGGGCAACGCCCGGGACCTGATTATCCAGCAGGGAATTCCCGTGGGCCAGGCCATCGGCTGCCGGGACGATATTATGCTGTTCCTGATCTCCAAGGGGATGCCCCCCAAGCGGTCGTTCAAGATCATGGAGGCCGTCCGGAAGGGCAGGGGCCTGCCCGACGGGGCGGAGGAGGAGATGAAGGCCGCCGGGGTCCCCGACTGGTACATCGGCTCCTGCAAGAAGATCGCCTACCTGTTCCCCAAGGCCCACGCCGTGGCCTATGTGATGATGGCCTTCCGCATCGCCTGGTTCAAGGTCCACCGGCCCCTGGCCTTCTACGCCGCCTACTTCTCCATCCGGGCCAAGGCCTTTGACGAGGCCTTCATGTGCCGGGGGATGGACGTGTGCCAGAAGAAAATGCGGGAGATCATCGCCAAGGACAAGGAGGCCACCGCGGTGGAGCAGGACATGCTCACCACCCTGGAGGTGTGCTACGAGTTCTACCTCCGGGGCTTCCAGTTCGACCGGATGGACCTGTACCAGTCCCAGGCCATCCACTTCACCGTGGACGAGGAGAAGGGCACCCTGCGGCCCCCCTTCGTGTCGGTGGCAGGACTGGGGGAGACGGCCGCCATTTCCCTGGCCGAGCAGCGGGAGGGGAAGCAATTTATCTCCATTGAGGAGGTGTCCGCCGCCTGTCCCAAGGTGTCCAAGACCCACATCCAGCTTTTGAAGGAGGCAGGGGCCTTCGGCGACCTACCCGAGACCAGTCAGATGGACCTGTTCTCTATGTTTGGATAAGCTCCGAATACGATGAAAAGGGCAGATGCCTGCATAAGCATCTGCCCTCTCAATGTTTCAGCGAAAGCGGTGTGCCACACCGCTCTGTTTCATGATCGCGTTTGCAGTGTGGCGGGACTTGATTCTGCTGTCAACCGTAAAATGGCGCTTGGTAATGGGACTGTACCAGATATCATGGTCTCCCTTGCCTCGCCTGACGAAGGTGCACCCGTTCAAGGTCAGGATGTTCCGCACCTGTTTTTCATACTCTGCCATCAGATCGCCACCTGCTCATGACGGGAGGAAACAAAATTCAGATACAAGGGAGAGCGCGGCCTGCTGTTGAGCTCCAGCAGTTCCGGTACGGCAAAGCGCAGCCGTTCGATCAATGCGTCGAAGGAGCCGGATTCCATTGTCAACCCCGGCACATCGTCGCTTTCAGCAATCCAGACCAGAGCTTCAGGGTCCCAGGTCATTTTAATTAAAAGTTCCATTGTGGCCTCCGTTTCCGGTTTATTGATTGGATTTGTTCTATAGCTCCATGGTAAATAGTTTCCGCGCGGTTGTCAAGTAAAACATAGGTCCCAAGAATTTATGAAAAATTAAAGAAATATCCCTTGACTGTCTGGGGGCAAGTGAGTAAAGTAGGAAAAGTAAAAATGGGGTCTTTGATGGGAGGCTGATTCCAATGGCTTATAACGGCAGAAGGATGAGCGGACGTTCTCGCCGAAACGGGGACGCTGTGCTGGCTCAGACTATGGCCCGGGTGCTGCTGTTTCCGGCGCTGCTGCTCTATCTGGAGCTGGTGCTCCATATCTATATGAAAATGTCCCTGGCCTATGTGCCGGTGTACCTGGTGTTCAGCCTGGCGGGAGGCCTTTTTCTGTCCGCCCTGGCCTTGCCCTGGCGCAGACTGCCCAACAGCCTGGTAGGCAAGATTTTGGCGGTGCTCCTCTCTGTCATCTATGTGGTGGAAATGATCGCCAGGACCATCCTCCAGACCTATTACGGCCTCAGCTCCCTGAAAACGGCGGCGGGCAACAAGCTCACCGACTACGCCGACGTAATCATCTCCACCGTCCTGTCCAGGCTGCCCATCATCCTGGTGTTCCTCCTGCCCTCCATCCTGCTGTGCATCTTCGGCACCCGGCTGCTGGGCTTCGAGCGGCTGGACGTTCGCTTTGCCGGGCTGGTGGTAATCGCCTGTGTGGTGTTCCATATTGTGGGCCTGGGGGTGATCCACCTGCCCTGGAAGGGGGACCTGACCCCCGGCCGCCTGTACAAGGTGAGCACCGACATTGACGACCAGGTGGAGCAGCTGGGCCTGTTTACCATGCTGCGGCTGGACGTGAAGCACATGATTTTCCCGCCAAAAAACGACATGGATGCCGATTTCAGCGGGATCGGCACCCTGACCCCCGGCGGCAGCTCCTCCGGCAGCGGGGAGCCGTCGGGCAGTGCCTCGGAGCCCGACACCGGCCCGGTGATCGACACCTCCCCCAACGTAATGGACATCGACTTAGCCGCCCTGGCGGAAAACGGGAAGAACGACGATATCAAGTGGCTGGCCAGCTACTTCAACAGCGTGACCCCCACCAAGAAGAACGAGTACACCGGTATGTTTGAGGGCTACAACGTGATCTTCCTCACCCTGGAGGGCTTCTCGGGCTACGGGATCAGCCAGGAGCTGACCCCCACCCTCTACAAGCTAACCCATGAGGGCTTTGTGTTCAACAACTTCTACACCCCCCTCCACTTCACCAGCACCTCCAACGGCGAGTGCCAGAATCTCCTCGGTCTATACCCCAAGGGCAACTTCCCGGTCACCATGTCCCGCACCGGGGAGCTGGGCACCAACTGTTACTTCTCCCTGGCCCAGCAGCTGGGCCGGGAGGGCTACCTGGTCCAGGGCTACCACCCCAACAGCAATATGTATGGCCGGGACCTGTCTCACCCCAATCTGGGTTATGAGTGGCACCAGTTCGGCGTGGATAAGCCGGTCATCGGTGAGCGGGGCAGCCTGGTCAATTTTGACGGCCTGGAGGTGGCAAACAGCGGTAAGCTCCTCTGGCCTCAGCGGGATAAGTACATGATCGAGGCCAGCGTGGACAACTATATCAACAGCGACAAGCCCTTCCACGTCTACTACTTAAGCATCAGCGGCCACATGCCCTATTCCAACAACCGGGTCCCCCAGCAGTACCGGGACATTCTGGACCCTCTGCCTTACAGCGACACCACCAAAAACTACCTGGGTACCTGCATCGAGGTGGACCGGGCGCTGGCGGCCCTGATCGACAAGCTGGAGGCGGCGGGTAAGCTGGACAAGACCCTGATCGTGGCCGCCCCCGACCACATTCCCTACTTCGACGTGGCCACCCTGGAGGAGCTGGCAGGGGAGAAGTTCGGCAGCTCTGACGACCTGGAGTACCTGAAAGAGGGCAGCATCAACTTCGACGTGTACAAGAGCGCCCTGATTCTCTGGACCTCCTCCATGGAGGAGCCGGTGATCGTGGATAAGGTGGTGGGCCAGGTGGACATCCTGCCTACCCTGTCCAACCTGCTGGGCCTGGAGTACGACTCCCGGATGTTGGCCGGCGCCGACGCCCTGTCCGACAGCGAGGGGTTAGTGATCTTCTCCTCCCGGTGCTGGAAGTCCGACCGGGGCTTCTACAACCGCTACACCGGCGAGTTCACCCCGGCGGAGGGAGTGTCCATGACCGACCAGGAGCAGGAGAGCTACGTCTCCGCCATGAAGAAACTGGTGGGCTATAAGCTGGACAGCACCGCCATGATCGTGGAGAACGATTTTTACGACATTGTGTTTGGGGGATAAAATCGGTTGATTTTTTCCCAATGGGGCAGTATAATAGAATTAACCCTAAAAGGGCAGACTGAAGCTGTCCGACCTGAAAGGAGCGTCTGAATATGAGCTTTGATCCCTATGAGTTTGACAGAGGCTACGCCTCTAGCATGGGCGACACCCTGGGCCAGTACACCGCCAAGACCTTCCTGTGGATGGTGCTGGGCCTGCTGGTCACCTTCGGGGTGGCGGTAGGCGGATGGGTCACCGGAATGGCCAGCCACATCATTATCATGTACCCCATTGTCCCGCTGCTGGCGCTGGTGGCCACCCTGATAATCTCCTTCACCATGGTCCACCGGCTGGAGAAGATGGCGGTGGGGACGGCCATCACCCTGTTTGTGGTGTTCTCCGCCCTGTTTGGCTTTACCATGTCCATCTACTTCTACCGCTATAGCCTGGAAATTCTGGCCTTCAGCTTCCTGCTCACCGCCGTCTACTTCGGCGCGCTGGCCGCCTACGGCTACCTGACCAAGCGGGACCTGTCCAGCCTGCGGACCATCCTGTTCTCCGGGCTGATCTTCCTCATCGTGTTCGGTCTGCTATCCTTATTCATCCCCGCCCTGGATATGTTCGACCGGGTGGTCTGCCTGGTGGGCATCGCCGTGTTCCTGGGCTACACCGCCTACGACACCCAGAAGATCAGGGCCTTCTACAGCTACTACTCCGCCTCTCCCGATATGCTGGCCAAGGCCTCCATCTTCTCCGCCCTCCAGCTCTATCTGGACTTCATCAACCTGTTTTTGTACCTGCTGCGCTTCCTGGGCAACAAGAGGCGCTGAACCAAAAGTTACAGCGGCCGCTCCGAGATGGGGCGGCCGCTGTTTTGTAAGGAATATGTAGGGGCCGGCCCCCTGGCCGGCCCGCCGAAGACGGCGGCCCCTGCGGGTCAATCCTCCGGGAACCAGGAGGCGGTGGAGGAGTCCTCCTCGGGGACGGAATCTACCCCGAAAGCGGGCAGCTTCTGCTGAGGCAGGTCCTCCACATCGTAGTGGGCACCGTCGCGGACCCCCTCGTAGTAGTAGGGCTCGTCGGCGATCAGATCCTCGTCGTCCGGGACGGTGGCCCCGCCGGGCATCACATGAGAGACGACTGGCTCCTCGGTTTTGGCGCTGTCCACGCTGGCCCGCTGGCCCACCTGGACGTAGATGGCGTCGTCGTCGGGGTCCAGCTCAGCCAGAACGGAGAGGAGAGGCTCATAGATTTGGGTGAGGGTAAGGTCGATGCGGTTGTGCTCCTCATCAATCCCCCAGCCTGCCATCACGTCCTGGAATTTCATGTCCTCATCCGGGAGGGCGTTGAGCCGGTTCATCAGCTCTTTCAACTGGGCCAGGGAGTACTTGCAGGAGCTGAACATCACTGTATCACTGCCGGTCCAGTCCAGCACTTGTAGCTCCAGAGATTTGCCGCCAGGGTCCTTGTCCTCCACCAGCTGGACCACCAGCCACCCGGAGCTGTCCAGATAGGCCCCGCCGTACCAGTCGGGCAGGGTGCCGTTGAGGTGGTCCATCAATTTCTGGTAGTCCTCGGCTCCCGCCTGGACGGGAACGTCGCCGATATAGGCCCCACCGGGCAGGTCGCCGGCGTTGGGGGCGGGGAGAGCGCCGGAGGGGGCGGTCAGCTCCTTCTGGGAGAAAGTTTTCAGATTGTCCAGGTTGAAGGGGTCATCTCCTTCGCTGTTCCGCTGTTCACCAACAAATTTCCACCACTTGGCCCAGGTCATCTGGTAGCCGATGGACTGGTACTCGTCAATTTCCTCCTGGGTATAGCCCACGTCCAGCATGGCGGAGATCAGGTCCTCTGGGGTCATGCCCATGTCCCGGTCACCCCCCTCACTGTCCCCGCTGCCGGTCATGGTTTCGGTGGCGTTCTCACGGACGCCGCCCGTCAGTCCTTCAACCGTCACATAGCTGTGCAGGTGCTGGACTTCGGCGTCGTGGTGGAAGTTTCGGGTAATCAGCATCCAGGCCTGGGGGTTCTGGCGCAGACTGTAGACGGAAAAGCCCCCGATCACCAGCGCCGCGCAGGCGGCGACGGCTCCGTACTTCATCCAGGGGACGGGCCGTTTCTTCGCCGGTTGGGCCAGCTTTTCGGAGAGGGCCGCCCGGATCTCCGGGCTGGGGGTCATCTGTTTCTGCATAGAATCAAACAATTCCTGATTCATCAAAATATTCTCCTTTCAGCTTTTCCCGGAGCTGATCCCGTCCCCTTGTCAGCCGCATCCGGACGGCTCCGGGACGGATCGCCAGCACTTTAGCGATCTCCTGGGTGGACAGCTCCTGGAAGTAAAACAGATAGATGGGCAGGCGGTAGTCCTCGGCCAGGCTTTGCAGGGCCTCCCACACCCGGTTTTCCTCGGGCTCCCGGAACTGGACGGGGGTGTCCTCCCGCTCCGACAGGGGGACGGTCTTTTGCCTCCAGCTGGAGGAGGTCACCCGCCGGGACTGGTTGATGGTGGTGCGCAGCAGCCAGGCCTTCCGGTGCGCTTCGCTCCGGAATACCATCCCGGACTGATAGTAGGCAATAAATACCTCCTGAAATACGTCGTCGGCGTCGGCCCGATTGCCCGTCCGGGCCAGGGCCAGGCCGTACACCGTATTTTGATAGCGGTCAATGATCGCATCCATCTCACCGCCCGCGCGCAGCGGCAGAGCTTCCATACGCAAGACCTCCTTTCACCCATAACTCAAAGAAGGGGGGCAAATTGTCACAGGCGAAAAAACTTTCTTCCCATTCTACCAGACCTGTGCTATAATTACCATGCCAAAGTATGGATGGGGGCCGCCCTCCGGGCGGCCCCCGCGCCGTAACATATGTGGGCAGGAGGGCAGCAATGATCGTTTTAGGCATCGACCCGGGGGTGGCCACCATCGGCTTCGGGGTCATTCGGGCGGACCGGCAGAAGAACACCCTCCTGCGCTACGGAGTGATCACCACCCCGCCGGGCATCCCCCTGTCCCACCGTCTGCTGCAAATCTCCAACGACATGGAGGAGCTGATCCACACATTCCACCCCGACGAGATGGCGGTGGAGGAGCTGTTTTTCACCAAGAATATCACCACCGGCATCGCCGTGGCCCACGGCCGGGGGGTGATCCTGCTCTCGGCGGAGAAACTGGGGGTGCCCATCTTCGAGTACACCCCCATGCAGGTGAAGCAGGCGGTGGCGGGCTACGGCGGGGCGGACAAGCGGCAGGTCATGCTCATGACCCAGCGGCTGCTCAGCATGAAGGAGGTCCCCCGGCCCGACGACGCCGCCGACGCCTTGGCCATCGCCATCTGCCATGCCCGGTCGGCCACCAGCCTTTTGAATACCGAGCGGGTCTTTGACCCGGAGAAATACGATACGAGGTAACGCATATGTTTTACTATCTCAACGGGACCGTAGCCCACATCGAGCCCTACCTGGCCGTTATCGACTGCAATGGGGTGGGCTACGCCTGTCGCACCACCACATACACCCTGTCCGCCCTGAAGCAGGGGGAGAGGGGTAAGCTGTTCACCTACCTGAACGTCCGGGAGGACGCGGTGGAGCTCTACGGCTTTGCCACGGCGGAGGAGCTGCGGATGTTTCAGCAGCTCATCTCCGTGTCCGGGGTAGGGCCCAAGGCGGCCCTGTCCATCCTGTCGGCCAGCACCCCGGCCAACCTGGCGCTGTCCATCATCACCGGAGACGAGAAGGCCCTCACCTGCGCCCCGGGGATCGGCAAAAAGATTGCCCAGCGGGTGATCTTGGAGCTGAAAGACAAGCTAGCCAAGGGCCAGACCATCAACGCCGCCGGGGAGAGCTACGGCGGCACCGGCGTGACGGTCATCCCGGAGAACAAGCTGTCCGAGGCCACCGCCGCCCTGGCGGTACTGGGCTACTCCCAGGGGGAGATCAACCTGGCCCTCAAGGGCATCGACCTGGACAGTCTCACCCTGGAGCAGATTATAAAAGAGGCCTTAAAAAAGATGGTGAAGGGGTAAGAATATGGCGAAATTTGAGTGTACCCTGCGGGGCGATTTCGATCAGGCCCTGCGCTACTTCCACGACGGCATCCTCAACGGCAGTATGTCTGCCAGCTTTGAGGACGAGAGCTATTTTCAAAGCGCCGGAGTTCGGGTGTCAGTCCGGGTCTACGAGCGCTACAGCTGGAGCGGCGGCAACCGCCTGTCCATGACCCTCACCCTGGTAGGGGACGGGGAGAAGCTTTACCTGTCCGGCATCACCGCCGGGGGCAGTCAGGGGATGATCTTTAAATTCAACACCTTCGGCGAGGAGGCCTTTTTGGACACCCTCCGGGAGCTGGCTGGGCGATGGTGAACCGCATCTGTAGGGGCCGCCGCCCTCGGCGGCCCGTCCAACAAAGGAAGTGATACTTTGAGTATTGATTTTTCCGGCGGCGGCTTCGACGCCGAGGAGCTGGAGCCCCTGGTGACCACCTCGCTGACGAAGGAGGACGAGGGGGAGTACTCCCTGCGGCCCAAGACCCTCCGGGAGTACATCGGACAGGAGAAGGCCAAGGGCAACCTGGAGGTCTTTATCCAGGCGGCCAAAATGCGCAATGAGCCCCTGGATCACGTGCTGCTCCACGGCCCCCCCGGCCTGGGCAAGACCACCCTCAGCGGCATCATTGCCAACGAGATGGGGGTCAACGTGCGCATCACCTCCGGCCCGGCCATCGAGAAGGCGGGGGACCTGGCCGCCCTGCTGACCAATCTCAACGAGAACGACATCCTCTTTGTGGACGAGATCCACCGCCTGAACCGGGCGGTGGAGGAGATTCTGTACCCCGCCATGGAGGACTACGCCATCGACATCATCATCGGCAAGGGCCCGTCGGCCAACTCCATCCGCCTGGACCTGCCCAGGTTCACCCTCATCGGGGCCACCACAAGGGCGGGCCAGCTCTCAGCCCCCCTCCGGGACCGGTTCGGGGTCACCCTGCGGCTGGAGCTGTACACCCCGGAGGAGCTGTCCATGATCGTCACCCGCTCCGCCGGCATTCTGGAGGTGCCCATCGAGCCTGACGGCGCCATGGAGATCGCCAAGCGCTCCCGGGGCACCCCCCGTATCGCCAACCGGATGCTGCGCCGGGTGCGGGACTTCGCCCAGGTGCGGGCGGGGGGCGTCATCACCAAAAAAGTGGCCGACGAGGCCCTCACAGCCCTGGAGATCGACTACCTGGGTCTGGACGCTATCGACCACCGGATGCTGCGCTCCATCATCGACAACTACCGGGGCGGCCCGGTGGGGCTGGACACCCTGGCCGCCACCATCAACGAGGAGGCCGTCACCCTGGAGGACGTCTATGAGCCCTACCTCATGCAGCTGGGCTTCCTCACCCGGACCCCCCGGGGACGGTGCGTCACCCCTAAAGCCTACCAGCATTTAGGCCTGCCCGCTCCCGGCGGAGCAGACGGCCTGGACCAGTTGAGCTTTTAAGGCGGTATTGCCGCCAGAGGGCCGCCGAGGGCGGCGGCCCCTACACATCCCATGTAGGGGTCGGCCCCCTGGCCGACCCACTGTTAGGGAGGGCTGAATATGGACCAAAACACATTATTCTTTTTCAATGAACACCCGGAGGCCATCCCCCTGTACGAGGCCTTTGAGGCCCGTCTGCTGTCGGAGCTGGAGGGGGTAGTCATCCAGCCCCAGAAGAGCCAGATCACCCTGAAAAACCGGCGGGTGTTCGGGGCGGTGTCCTTTCTTCCGGCCCGAAAAGCCAAGGACCGGCCCGACCCCTACATCACCATCACCCTGGGGCTGAACCGGCGGGAGGGCTCCCCCCGTATAGACCAGGCCTCCGAGCCATATCCTGGAAGGTGGACCCACCACCTGGTCATCGGCGACCCGGAGGAGATCGACGACGAGTTGATGGCCTGGATCCATGAGGCGTACGATTTCGCCTCAGCAAAGCGATAAAATAAAGGAGAAAGCTGAATGAAAAGAGAACTGGGAATTGCCAGATGTGGGTTGGCCTGTTGCCTGTGTGCCGAGAATGCGGAGTGCGGCGGCTGCGATTCGGATAACTGCCCCGACAGCGCCATATGTGAAAACAAAGCATGCTCAATAGAAAAAGGAATTTCCCACTGCTATGTGTGTGAAAAGGACTGCAAAAAAGGGCTGCTAAATAAAATAAAACCATACGGCTTTACTTTGTTCGCAAAAAGGTATGGCTTGGACAGACTTCTTGACTGCTTAGAGAAGAATGAGGAGAGAGGGATTGTATATCATCGTGAAGGTATTATCGGAGATTATGATGACTTTGACGATGTGGAGAAGCTGATAGAATTTATCAAAACCGGGAAACGCTGACTTTTGATTTGAGGTGCATTTAATATGGGCAAATTATTCGGAACGGACGGCATCCGGGGCGTGGTAAACGCCGGGCTGGACGCGGATCTGGCCTACAAGGTAGGGCTGGCAGCGGCCATTGTGCTGGCCAAAAACAAAAAGCCGGGGGAGAAGCCCTTAGTGACCATCGGCAAGGACACCCGCATCTCCGGGGACCTGCTCAAGGGCTCCCTGATCTCCGGGCTGTGCACCGCTGGGGCGGACGTGCTGGACCTGGGCACCCTGCCTACCCCTGGCGTGGCCTGGGTGACGGTGGACGAGGAGGCGGACGCGGGCATTGTCATCTCGGCCAGCCACAACCCCTTCGAGCACAACGGCATCAAAATTTTTAACGGCAAGGGCTTCAAGCTGTCCGACGAGCTGGAGGAGAAGATCGAGGACATTGTCCTCTTCGGCTCCAACAACGTGCCCATGAAGACGGGGGCCGACATCGGCAAGGTGAGCTATGTGGCCCCCAAGGCCAGCGAGGACTACATCGACCACCTGGAGGCCACCATCGACTCCACCCTGGGCGGGCTGCGCATCCTGGTGGACTGCGCCAACGGCGCCGCCTCCACCACCGCCGCCCGGCTGTTCGACCGCTTCTCCAAGCTGCGCACCGACGTGATCAACGCAGACCCGGACGGGGTGAACATCAACGACCACTGCGGCTCCACCCACATGGACGCCCTGGCCGCCATGGTGAAGGCGGGCCACTACGACATGGGCATCGCCTTCGACGGGGACGCCGACCGGTGTCTGGCGGTGGATGAGCTGGGCAATCTCATCGACGGCGACCAGATCATGGCCGCCTGCGGCCTGGATATGAAGTCCAAGGGCAAGCTGCCCGGGGACACGGTGGTGGCCACCGTCATGTCCAACCTGGGCTTCCACGTCTACGCCAAGGAGCACGAGATGAAGCTGGAGTGCACCGACGTAGGCGACCGCAACGTGCTGGAGCGGATGGTGGAGCGGGGCTACGCCCTGGGAGGCGAGCAGTCGGGCCACATGATCTTCCTAGAGCATGCCACCACCGGCGACGGCCAGCTCACCGCCCTGCAAATTCTCGCCCTGCTCAAGGAGAGCGGCAAAAAGGCCAGCCAGGTGTTCAGCGCCTGCCCCCGGTATCCTCAGGTGCTCATCAACGTCCCTGTGGCCGACAACGACGTAAAGAAGGCGGCCATGGCCAGCCCCCTGCTGTTCCAGGCGGTGGCCCGGGAGGAGGAGGCCCTGGGAGACGAGGGCCGGGTGCTGGTGCGCCCCTCGGGTACCGAAGCCCTGATGCGGGTGATGGTGGAGGCCAAAACCCAGGAAAAGGCTCAGGAAACTGCCCAGCGTCTGGCCGATCTGATCCCCAACCTTTGAGCAAAATGGGCAATGACCGGGGGGACTGGAAAATATCAACAAACTTTTTTGGGAAAACCCTTGACAAATCTGAACATTTTGTTTATGATGAAGAATAACCGGGATAATAATATGGGACAGAAATCGTTTGAACCATCCGATGAGGCGCTGTGCCTGGGTGTGACCCAGGGCGATCCCAGCGCAGAGACAGAATTGGTGCGCCGGTATGGCTGGCTGGTCCGGGCCTGTGCCCGCCCCCTGTTTTTGGCGGGGGGCGACAGCGAGGACCTGATCCAGGAGGGCTTCTTGGGTCTACTCACCGCCATTCGGAGCTTTAACCCGGAACGGGACGCCGCCTTCCGCACGTTTGCGGAGATTTGTATACGAAGCCGTCTGCACACCGCCGTCCGGGCGGCTCAGGGCGGCAAGCACGCCCCGCTCAATCACAGTGTTTCCTACGAGCCCCCTCTTTTTGACGGAACCAACGCATATTTGTTTTCCAGTGCCGAGAGCCCGGAGGACGTGGTCATCGGCAGAGAGGAACTGAGAGAGCGCCTGGAGGCGCTCAAGGGCCGGTTATCCAAGTTTGAAGCGCAGATACTTCCCCCCTACCTGAACGGCCTCTCCTGTGGAGAGATCGCCCAGCGGGTGGGCCGCTCCCAGAAGTCGGTGGACAACGCCATCCAGCGAATCCGCCGCAAAACGGCCCTGCAAATTTCTTCCGGCGGATCCAGCGAGAGCTGATCGCAATATCACACGCCCAGGCCAAGCGCCGGGCAAAAGTCAAAGAGAGGGAAATCCAATGTACGAAGACAAGATCCTGGTATGCAAAGAGTGCGGCAACGAGTTCACCTTTACCGCTGGTGAGCAGGAGTTCTACGCGGAGCGCGGCTTCCAGAACGAGCCCCAGCGCTGCAAGCCCTGCCGTGATGCCCGCAAGAACGCCGCCCGCGGCCCCCGTGAGTATTTCACCGCCGTGTGCGCCGCCTGCGGCGGCGAGGCTAAGGTTCCCTTCGAGCCCAAGTCTGACCGTCCTGTCTATTGCAGCGACTGCTTCGCCAAGATGCGCGAGCAGCAGGGCTGATTAACAAGCCAGGAAAAAAGTCCGCCGGGAGGCGGACTTTTTCTTTGTTTTCCCGGTAAACCGTGGTATAATATTGAACAGCAGATAAAACGGTCAGGAGGGGTCGGTATGGCTCTGGCGAAAGAGGAACGTTATACCTATGCAGATTATCTGGAATGGGACGAAAATGAGCGGATTGAGCTGATATACGGCGCACCGGTTATGATGGCGCCGCCATCCCGGAGGCACCAGGAAATCAGCGGGGAGATCTACCGCCAGCTTGCCAATTTTTTGGAGGGTAAGAAGTGCCGGGTCTATGCGGCCCCCTTCGGCGTCCGCCTGTTTGAGGGGGCGGAGGACAGGCCGGAGGATGTGAACACCGTGGTGGAGCCGGACATCACTGTGGTCTGTGACCACAGCAAGCTGGACGATCAGGGCTGCAAGGGTGCGCCCGACCTGGTAATTGAAATTTTGTCCCCTGCTACCCAGCGCCATGACCGGCTGACAAAGCTGAACCTGTACCAGCGGGCCGGAGTGGGGGAGTATTGGATCGTCAACCCGGAGGACCGGACCGTGCAGGTTATGGTGCTGGAAAACGGTCTGTACCGGGTAGCTGATGTGGGCACAGCCCGGGATGTGGTCAAGGTCAACCGCCTGGAGGGCTGTTATCTGGAGTTGGAGAAGGTGTTTCACTGAGAAGCAGCCCAAACCCCAGAGCCAGCAGGACGCAGGACAGCCAGATGGCGGGCAGGTCCAGCAGCTCCACGGCCAGGCTGCCCAGCTCGGCCCCCAGGGCGAACAGGAGGATCACGAGGAAATACAGCCGGGCCTTTCTGCGCTCCTGCCGGTTCCCGGTGCGCAGGAAGGTACACAGGGACTCCATGCCGCTGCGCAGGTTGCCGATGCACATGGTGCTGGCGAAGGGAAAGCCCTCCATCATCCGAAAGGCCTGGACCTGCATAGCGCAGGAGAAGGAGACCAGGGCGTTGGCCAGCTGGTCCAGAGAGTGGGGGATGAAGCCCACCAGGAACAGCAGGAAAATTTCACAGAGCAGCACCCGGCGCTGCCAGTGGGGCAGACGGACCCTGAGCCACTCCGCCGCCGCCACCCCCAGGGCAAAGGCCAGCACGGGGAGGAGATAGCGGGCGGCCCGGGCCCAGTCTCCGTTAAAGAGGCTCTGACCCAGCAGAACGATGTTGCCCGTCTGGGCGTTGGCAAACACCTTGCCCCGGCGGAGGTAGGTGTAGGTGTCCTGAAGCCCGCCAGAGAGGGTGAGCAGGGCCACCGGAAGCAGCCTCTCGGCGGCGGGGCGGGCTTGATGATCCATACGGTCAGCTCCTTTCTTTCAATTCAACCGATTATAACGCTGTTCTTTCCAAAAGGAAAGAAAAAAATTCGTTGCAAAAAAGCTGTCGATAGGGTATACTATCCCCATCCCAAAGATATATGGAGGAATCACACTATGACCATTACCAAAGACACCGTAATCGGCGACATTCTGAAGATCGCGCCCCAGGCTGCCCCCATCTTCATGGGCATCGGCATGCACTGCCTGGGCTGCCCCGCCTCCCAGGGCGAGACCGTGGAGGAGGCGTGCGCCGTCCACGGCGTGGACGTAAACGAGCTGCTGGCCCAGGTCAACAAGCTCATCGGCAAGTAAGACCCCAACCGCCCTCCCCAGGAGGGCGATTATTTTTGACCTTTACAGGCGGAACATGTTGTGATAAGATAAGTACAAATGTTCGACATAATGAGGTGACAGGATGAAATTCTGTGTACTGATGGGCAGTCCCCGGCTAGATGGCAATACCGCCGCCCTCCTTTCCCCCTTTCTGGAGGAGTGCGGGGCTATGGGGGTGGAGACCCAGATCATTTCTCTGTATGACCGGGAGATTAACCCCTGCTGGGGATGCGCGTCCTGCCAGAATGTGGCGGACGGCCCTGGCTGCTTCCAGGACGACGGCTTTGAGGAAATTTTCCGGGCTATGGCCGGCAGTGATGTCATCATCCTGGCCACCCCCATCTACGCCTTTTTCTGCACCGCCCCCATGAAGGCCCTGCTGGACCGGGCCATCTACGCCGGGACGAAGAACTATGGAGCGGTGAAAGGGGTCAAGCTGCTGGAGGGGAAGCGGCTGGCCGCCATCGCCACCTGCGGCTACCCCCCGGAGAAGGGGGCCGACCTGTGGGAGGAGGGCCTGAGACGCTTCTGCCGCCACGGGGGGCTGGAGTACATGGGGATCTTCTGCCGCCGGGACCGGGGCGGGGCGGAGCCCTTCCTGAATGAGGAGCGGGAGCAGGCCGTCCGGGACTTCGCCCAGGCCATCCGGATGGCTGTCCGGGGGTCGGAGCTGTGAGGGGGCCCGAGCTGTCCCCTCGCCTGAAAATGGTGGGGGAGCTGGTGCCGGCGGGGGCCCGGCTGGCCGACGTGGGCACCGACCACGCCTACCTGCCCGCCGCCCTGATTCTGGAGGGGAAGATCCCCTGGGCCATCGCCGCCGACCTGCGTCAGGGCCCCCTGGACCGGGCCCGGGCCACCGTGCGGGAGTACGGCCTCACCGGGAAGGTGGCCTTCCGGCTCTGTGACGGCCTGTCGGGCATCCGGCCCGACGAGGTGGACGCTGTGGCCGTCGCCGGTATGGGCGGGGAGACCATCGCCGCCATTCTGTCCGCCGCCCCCTGGACCCGGGAGAGGGACCTGCCCCTGATTTTACAGCCTATGTCCTCCTTCCCCGACCTGCGGGAGTGGCTCCAGAAAAACGGCTTCTCCATTCAGGAGGAGGGGCTGGCCCGGGAGGGGGACACGATTTACACCGCCATGCTGGTCCGGGCGGGGGAGATGTCCCCCTTGACCCCGGCGGAGCTGTGGGCGGGAAAGAACACGGCCGACCCCCTCCGGGGGGACTGGCTGGACCGCTGGCTGGCCCGGGTCCGCCGGGCGATTGATGGGATGTCCCGGGCCAGGGGAGAGGGGACCTCCGCTCGGAAGCGGGAGTTAGAGGAGGTCGTGGACGGCCTCGCCGACATGAAAAAGGAGTGGGAACAGTGGCAGAAGTGAGAGATATTTACCGCTTTTTGGACCGGATCGCCCCCTTTCACACCCAGGAGGACTTCGACAACGCCGGCTTCCTGGTGGGCCGGGGGGACCGGGAGGTCGAAAAGGTGCTGGTGGCCCTGGACATTACCAGAGAGGTGGTGGAGGAGGCCGCCCGCTGGGGGGCGGAGCTCATCGTGGCCCACCACCCGGTGATTTTCGACCCGGTGAGGTCGGTCACAGACGAGACCCTTACCGGGCGGGTGCTTCTGGAGCTGGCAGAGAATAAAATCGCCGCCATCTGCGCCCACACCAACCTGGACGCCGCTCACGGCGGGGTCAACGGCTGTCTGGCCCGGGCGCTGGAGCTGTCGGAGATCGGCCAGCTGCGCCAGGCGGGGGTGGACGAGAGGGGCCGCCCCTACGGCATCGGCCGGACGGGGACGGCCCACCGGCCGGGGCTGTCCGCGGCTCAGTACGCCGCCTTTGTGAAGGAGAAGCTGGGCTCCGCCTGCGTCCGCTTTGTGGACGGGGGCCGGACCGTGGAGAAGGTGGCGGTGGGGGGCGGCGCCTGCGGCTCTATGCTGGAGGACGCCCACGCCCAGGGCTGTGACACCTTCGTTACCGCCGACCTGAAATACAACCAGTTTTTAGATGCCAGGGCCCTGGGCCTCAACCTGCTGGACGCCGGCCACTTCCCTACGGAAAATGTGGTGTGCGCCCCTCTGGCCCAACGTCTGGCGAGGGAGTTTCCTCAGGCGGAGGTGATGGTGTCCCAGGTCCACAGGGAGGTCTATTCCAATGCTTGAGGAGAAAAAGCCCGGCCGGAGGCTGACGGCCGGGCTGGCTGTGTTCCTGCTGGTGATGGCCCGGTACTGCGCCTTCGGGGTGCAGTATTACCCCCAGCTGGACGACTATATCCAGTACCACAACTATACGCGGCTCTATGATTTTTCCACCCTCCAGGAGCTCATGGGCATCTTGTCCTCTCGTCCGCTGGCGGGGATTGCGGACTACTTTTTCTGGAGCCCCATGTTTGACCACATGATCTTAGGAGTGGCGCTGATTTCGGCCCTGTATGCGGCCGCCGTTCTACTGATCTGGGATGTCCTGGGGCGGTATTTCCGGACTAGCCCCGTGCTGCCGGTGGTGATGGCCCTGCTCCCTCTGGGGCTAGAGGGGACCTACTGGATGTCGGCCTCCACCCGGGTGGTGGTGGGGATGTTCTTCGCCGCCCTGGCGGTCCGGGCCTTTCTGAACTGGTTGGACGGGAAGGGCCGGGGCTGGCTGCCCCTCTATCTGATCCTTCAGCTCATCCCCTTCGGCTTCTATGAGCAGGCGGGACTGCTGTCCATCACCCTGACGGTGGGGGCGGCCATTTTAGAGCGGACCAGAAAGGGGAGGCCCATGGGCCGGTGCGCCGTCTCTCTGTGGGGTGTGCCCGCCATGGGGCTGTACTTTCTGATTACCCGGCTGCTGAACAACGGCGGGGTGTACGGAAGCCGGACGGAGCTTGTGCTCCCCACCAGCCGGTACTACTGGCTCCACGAGCTGCCAAAGACGCTGTGGCAGTTTTTCCAGGCCTTTGCGGGCGGCGGCTTCTTCACCGCCGTCAAGGGCTTTGTCCGGGGTATGCGGATGATCTTCTCCGGGGAGCTGCTGCTGTGGGCTCTGTGCGCGGCGGCGCTGTGCGTTCTGCTGTGGCTGACACTGCGGAACCGGGAGCCGCAGGAGCGGACAGGGGGGGACGCCCCGCTGCCGCTGGCCCTGCTGTCCGGCCTGCTGCTGGCGGCCGCCCCGGTGAGCCTGTTTCTGGTGCTGGGCAATACATGGTTCTCCCTGCGGGGGACGGTGACCTCCTTCCCCGGCATCGCCCTGCTGGCCGACTCCCTGGTGGTGTGGCTGTGGGACAGGCTGGCTAGAGGGAGGGACGGCCTGTCCGTCCTGGCAGCGGCGATGGCCTTTGTGTTCTGCGTGGCGGGGAGCAGCGAGATCCGGGACTACCGGGATACCTATTATAATGATCAGCGCATCGCTGGGCTGGTGCTGGAGGCGGCGGAGGTGGAGGGGCTGGACGCCTCCTCCGGGCGGATCGGGGTGCTGAACCTGGAGCCCTCCTACCTGCCCAACCAGAATTTCTACTACCATGAGCACATCCACGGCTGCACCGAGAGCGACTGGGCCTTTACCGGTCTGCTCACCGCCCTGGGAGGGGAGGTAAAGGTGACCCCTCTGCCCGCTGACCCCCTGTACCGGGCCTGGAACCGGGAGGCCAACCACCCCTCCAGCTTTGAGACGCTGTACTGGTTTGACGGCGAGAGCCTGACCCCGGCGGTGCTGCGGGAGCTGGAGGAGAACACCTACCAGGTGCGGGACCGGCAGGGAGTGCTCTTAGGGGTCATCTGGGAGGAAAATGGTATCGGCTACATCCGCCGCCCGGAGCAGTTGGCCCCGGAGCAGAGTTTTCTGCTGGAGGATTGAAAATTTTTGGAGTGAAAGCGAAAAAACTGCTTGCAATCCACGAACCCCTGTGATATACTTCCTTAGTCTGAATAACGGGCGGTCCTCTGCGGCGTCTCTAAAGAGACCAAAAGGCCGGAATGAACGCCTATACAACAGGAGGAAATTTCCATGGATCTGAAGAAAGCGTTTACCGAGAAGTACACAAAGGCTGAGCCCCCCAAGATGGACATCGGCGATACCGTCCGCGTCCACCTGCGGGTCAAGGAAGGCAGCCGTGAGCGTATCCAGATCTTCGAGGGCACCGTCATCGCCAAGAAGCACGGCGGCATCGAGGAGAGCTTCACCGTCCGCCGCATCTCTTACGGCATCGGCGTGGAGAAGGTGTTCCCCCTCCATGCTCCCTCTGTGGAGAAGGTGGAGGTCGTCCGCAAGGGCAAGGTGCGCCGCGCCAAGCTGTACTACCTGCGCGACCGCGTGGGCAAGGCCGCCAAGGTCAAGGAAGCGCTGTAATCAAAAAAGGAGCGGCTTTTGCCGCTCCTTTTTCTTGAATTACGCCTCGTTGTCCGTTTCGTCCTTCAGTCCGGCGGAGTGCTTGCGGATTTCTTCGTTCATCTTCCGGACCTCGTCCATGTCCTTGCACTTGTCAGTGGCGGTGGTGATAAGCCAGGCGATAAACTGCATCTGCTTGTCTGTCATAGCGGTCATATCCTTTCCTCCTTGTATGGTTAGCACGGATCATTCTTTTCATAATATACCATAATTAATTGATAATATCAAGAAATGTTAAGTAAGAAAATCAATATAGATCAATTTGATCAGACACCCAGCAGAGCCTGCTGTGCCAGCCCCAGTAAGAGCAGGTGGGCGGGGTAGAAGACGTACCACAGGTACTTGTCCCCGGGGAAGGAGCGCCCCTTCTTTCCGTTGTAGAAAAAGGTGAACGCAACCCCCAGCAGGGGCCCCAGGGCGTTGATGCACAGCATATGGAACCACCGGTAGGTAAACAGCTGTTCAGAGAAGATCATCCAGATCAGCCTGTACCGGGACAGGGGCATCAGAAACAGCCACAGCAGGGCCTTTTTCCGGACCGGCCAGTGTTCGGCGAGGTAAAAGACCAGGATAAACAGGATATAGCGCCCTCCGCCCTCGGTAAGCGCCAAATATTCTGCGGCAATCACTACCCCGGTGGCCAGAACATACCCCAGCCCCGTCCGCTTCCCGTTGCCCCAGTCCATCAGCCGCAGGGTGAGCAGGCCCAGCAGCAGGGTGAACATGATGTTGCTGTGGAAGCCGAACAGGAGATAGTAGGGGTATTCCGCCAGACAGGCAAAGACCAGCAGCCGCAGGGCATACTTTTTGAAATTTCGGGTGTGCCGGTAGCCGTTGGCAATGGAAAACAGGAAGATAGGGGCGGCGATGCGCCCGATGTAGTCGGTGGCCCGCTGGAGGACCATCAGGGCGGGGACGGTCTCAGCGGCGTCAGGGAAGAAGAGGGTTTCCACCGTCATGGCCAGCGGCCAGACGTAGGTAAGGTGGTCCCACAGCATGGACAGCAGGGCGACGGTTTTTAACGCGAAAAAACTCATAGGCGATCAGGTTCCTTTCTGTTTGAGATACCGGGAGGATACCAGATAATTCTTACAAAAAAGCGGATAAGTCTCTTACAAATCTCTGAACTTTCAGGAGGACACCCCATGAACATCCAATGGTACCCCGGCCACATGACCAAAACCCGGCGGCAGATTGAGGCCGACCTGAAGCTGGTGGACATTGTGGTGGAGATCATCGACGCCCGTATCCCGGCCTCCAGCCGCAACCCGGACATCGACGCCATCTGTGCCGGAAAGCCCCGGCTGATTGTCCTCAACCGGGCGGATCAGGCCGACCCCGCCCAGAACAAAGCCTGGGGGGCATATTTTCGGAGCCGGGGCTACTCCGTCCTGGAGACCGACGCCCGGTCCGGCCGGGGGATTAACCAGTTCTCCGACGTGGTCCAGGGGGTGCTGAAAGACCAGATCGCCAGATGGCGGGAGAAGGGCCAGGTGGGCCGCCCGGTGCGGGCCATGGTGGTGGGGGTGCCCAATGTGGGCAAGTCCACCTTCATCAACAAGGTTGCCAAGAAGAAGTCCGCCAAGGCCGGCGACCGCCCCGGCGTCACCCGGGGCAAGCAGTGGGTCCATGTGGACCGGGGGCTGGACCTGCTGGACACCCCGGGCATCCTGTGGCCCAAGTTTGAGGACGAGACCACCGGCATGAATCTGGCCTTCACCGGGGCGGTAAAGGATGAGATCATGGACGTGGAGACCCTGGGCTGTCACTTCATGGCCTTCCTCGGGGAGCGCTACCCCCAGGCGTTGGCGGACGGCTACAAGCTGACTGAGGTGCCCGCCCGGGGAGAGGAGGAGAACGACGTGGCCTGGGGCTACCGGCTTCTCCAGGCCGCCGCCGCCAAGCGGGGGATGCGTATCTCCGGCGGAGAGCTGGACACCGAGCGCATGGCCCGGGTCCTCCTCGATGAGTACCGGGGGAGCAGGCTGGGGCGGTTTACCCTGGAGGTGCCCTAGGAGCGCAAAAAGGCCCCCTTCGCAAGGGGAGGCTTTTCCGCCTGCGGGCGGGACGAAGGGAGCGAGAACGATGGATTTTTGGCAGTATGAGAAAGAAGCGATAGATCAGGGCTATGCCGCCGTCTGCGGCTGTGACGAGGCGGGGGCGGGCCCTCTGGCCGGCCCGGTGTACGCCGCGGCGGTGATCCTGCCCTTTGGGGAGGATATCCCTGGCCTGGACGACTCCAAGAAGCTGACCGAGAAGAAGCGGGAGGCGCTGTTCCCGGTGATTCAGGAGCGGGCCCTGGCCTGGTCGGTGGCCTGGGTGGACGCGGCGGAGATCGACAAAACGGATATCCTCAGCGCCCGGATGAAGGCGATGCAGCTGGCCATCGACGCTCTGAGTCAGCGGCCGGACTTTGCCCTGATCGACGGCAACCGGGACCGGGGCAGGAGCGCAGCCATTATCATCCCCCACCGCTGCCTGGTGAAGGGGGACAGCCTGTCTGCCTCCATTGCGGCCTCCTCCATTTTAGCCAAGGTGAGCCGGGACCGTTTTATGATGGAGATGGCGGAAAAGTATCCGGAGTACCGCTTCGACAAGCACAAGGGCTACGGCACTAAGCTCCACTATGCGCTGCTGGCCCAGCACGGCCCCAGCCCTATCCACCGCAAGACTTTCCTCAAGAAGGCGGAGGAGCAGTGAGTGGCCAGGACAGCCGGCTGCTGGGCCGGTGGGGAGAGGACCGGGCGGCAGAGTACCTGCGCCGCAAGGGGTTTGCCATCCGAGCGGCCAACTGGCGCTGCCGCTTCGGAGAGTTGGACCTGGTGGCCGAGGACGGGACCTACCTCTGCTTTGTGGAGGTCAAGCTGCGGAAGAACGGCGCCTATGGCTCGGCGGCCGAATTTGTGGACCGGCGCAAGCAGAGCAGGCTGCGGGCGGCGGCGGAGCTCTATCTGGTTGGGCACCCCACCGACCTCCAGCCCCGGTTCGATGTGGTGGAGATCTACGCCCCTCAGGGGATGCAGACCGGGAAACCGGAGATTTTTCACCTGGAAAATGCCTTTTAACCCCGAAATCTCTTGACCCGGCGGAGAAAAACTGTCATAATGAGAGCCATCATAACAATGATAAGGAAGGATCACTATGCGGTATATCAGCACACGGGACAATACCATTCAATACTCCGCCGCTCAGGCCATTACCCAGGGGCTGGCCAGAGACGGCGGGCTGCTGACCCCCTTCTTCATCCCCAAGCTGCCCGGCAAGGCGCTGGAGGACATGCGGGATATGGCCTATCAGCAGCGGGCGGTGTATGTGATGAAGCAGTTTCTGGAGGAGTTCTCCGTGAAGGAGCTCACCAACTTCGTCAATGCCGCCTATGGCCCGGACAAGTTCGACACCCCGGCGGTAGCCCCCGTCCATACGGTGGACGGCGCTACCCACTGCCTGGAGCTGTGGCACGGCCCCACCTGCGCCTTTAAGGACATGGCCCTGCAGATGCTGCCCCACCTGCTCACCGCCTCCCTGATTAAGACGGAGGAGGAAAAGACAGCCTGTATCCTGGTGGCCACCTCGGGCGACACGGGCAAGGGGGCCCTGGAGGGCTTTAAGGACGTGCCCCGGACCAAGATCCTGGTGTTCTACCCCAAGGACGGGGTGTCTGAGGTCCAGGAGCTGCAAATGATTACCCAGGAGGGGGACAACGTGGGGGTGGCCGCTGTGTACGGCAACTTCGACGACGCCCAGACCGGGGTGAAACGGCTGTTTTCCAACGAGGAGGTCCGCCGGGAGCTGGCTGAGAAGGGGTATTTCTTCTCCTCCGCCAACTCCATCAACTGGGGCCGGGTGCTGCCCCAGATCGTCTACTACATCTCCGCCTACTGCGACCTGCTCCGGGATGAGAAGATCCAGCCCGGCCAGACGGTGAATATCTGCGTCCCCACCGGCAACTTCGGCAACATCCTGGCCGCCTACTATGCCCGGGAAATGGGCCTGCCCATCGACCAGCTCATCTGCGCCTCCAACAGCAACAACGTCCTCACCGACTTTATCCGGGAGGGGGTCTATGACCGGAACCGCACCTTCTACAACACCATCTCCCCCTCCATGGACATCCTGATCTCCTCCAACCTGGAGCGGCTGCTCTACTCCCTCACCCAGGACACGGCGGAGGTGAGGGGCTACATGGCCCAGCTGGCCGAGACAGGCCGGTATCAGGTGAGCGACAAGATAAAGACCAAGCTGCAAAAGCGGTTCAAGGGCTATTTCTGCGACGACCGGGAGACCCAGCGGATGATCCGCGCCATGTTCGACCGGTACGGCTACCTCATCGACACCCACACCGCCGTGGCCTTCTCCGCCCTGGGCCAGTACCGGCAGGAGACCGGGGATGACACCCCCGCCATCGTGGCCTCCACCGCCAGCCCCTTCAAATTCTGCGCCAGCGTGCTGGAGGCCCTGGGGGAGGCCGCTCCCGCCTCTGGCCTGGACGCCCTGGATCAGCTCTCTGCCCGGACGGGCCAGCCCGCCCCCGCCCCCTTGGCCGGGCTGCGGAGCAAGCGGGTCCGGTTCACCCAGACGGTGGAGAAGGACCACATGCTGGACGCGGTGCGGTCCCTGCTGGAGTGAGCCTATGGCCCTGTACGCCATTGGAGATACCCACCTGTCCCTGGCCTCCGACAAGCCCATGGACGTGTTCGGCGGCAAGTGGGACGGCTATATGGACAAGCTGCGGGAGGGATTTCAGGCCACGGTGTCCCAGGAGGACACCGTGGTGGTCTGCGGAGACGTGTCCTGGGGCATGAGCCTGGAGGAGGCCAGGGCGGACTTCGCCTTTCTGGACGCCCTGCCCGGGGCGCGCAAGCTGCTGCTCAAGGGCAACCACGACTACTGGTGGACCACCGCCTCCAAAATGAAAACGTTCTTTGAGGAGAACGGCTTTTCCACCCTGGATATCCTCCACAACAACTGCCATTTTTACGGGGAGACCGCCCTGTGTGGCACCCGGGGCTGGTTCTACGAGGAGGACCGGGGGGAGCACTCCACCAAGATTTTCAACCGGGAGCTGATTCGGCTGGAGGCGTCCTTAAAAGCGGCGGGGGAGCGGGAGAAGCTGTGCTTTCTCCACTACCCGCCCCTGTACCAGGGCTACCGCTGCCAGGAGATCATCGACCTGCTGGAGCGGTACGGGGTAACGCTGTGCTGCTACGGCCACCTCCACGGGGGAAGTCACCGCCTGGCCATCACCGGACGGCAGGGAGGTGTGGAGTACCGCCTCATCGCCGCCGATTATGTGGGCTTTACGCCCGTCAAATTGCTGGATTAAAGGCCCGAAGTCCCTGCAAAAGGAAATAATCTGGAAAATTTTCAAAAAAGACTGTTCAAATGGCCGCGTATCTGATAGAATATCGTGGCGAAAGTAAAAGGGCCCCTCCCCCGGCCATTCCGGAGGCGGGACCAACAGGAGGAAATTGACAAATGAAGGTCACCAGTGTTGAGAAGAAAGAGAAAAGTACCGTAGAGCTCACCATCCAGGTGGAGGCCGAGGCCTTTGAGGCGGCCATCCAGAAGGTCTATCTGAAAACTCGCGGACGCATCAACGTCCCCGGTTTCCGGAAGGGCAAGGCCCCCCGGAAGATCATCGAGGGCATGTACGGCTCCGGCGTGTTCTACGAGGACGCCATCAATGAGGTCTATCCCGCCGCCTATGAGGAGGCCGTGAAGGAGCAGGGCCTGGACGACGTGGGCTACCCCAAGATGGAGATCGTGGAGGCGGGCAAGGAGGGCTTCACCTTTAAGGCGCTGGTCTCCGTCCGCCCCGAGGCCAAGCTGGGTGAGTACAAGGGTCTGACTGCCCCCAAGGAGGCGGTTGAGGTCACCGAGGAGGACATCGACGGGGAGCTCAAGCCCTACATCGACCGGGCCACCCGTCTGGTCAGCGTGAAGCGCAAGGCCAAGAAGGGCGACACCGCCGTCATCGACTTCGAGGGCTTCGACAACGGTACCCCCTTCGAGGGCGGTAAGGGCGAGAACTACGATTTGAAGCTGGGCGCGGGCATGTTCGTCCCCGGTTTTGAGGAGCAGGTCGTGGGCATGAAGGCCGGCGAGGAGAAGGACATCGACATCACCTTCCCCGAGGACTACCACGCCGACCTGGCCGGCAAGGCCGTGGTCTTCCACGTGAAGTGCAACGAGGTGAAGGAGTCCCAGGCCCCCGAGGTGGACGACGAGTTCGCCAAGGATGTGTCTGAGTTCGAGACCCTGGCCGACTTCCGCAAGGACCTGGGGGAGAAGCTCAAGGAGCGCAAGGAGGCCCAGGCCAAGAGCGACTTTGAGAACGCCGTTCTGGAGCAGCTGGTGGAGAATATGGAGTGCGAGATCCCCGACGGCATGGTGGAAGCCCAGACCGACCGGCTGATGGACGACTACGCCATGCGCCTCCAGAGCCAGGGCATCCCCATGGACCAGTACATGTCCATGATGGGCATGACCCCCGAGATGATGCGCGCCTCCGCCAAGCCCGCCGCCCTGAAGCAGGTGCAGGTGGAGCTGGCCCTCACCGCCGTGGCCAAGGCGGAGGGGATCGAGGTCTCCGACGAGGAGTGCGAGGAAGAGGCGGCCAAGCTGGCCGAGCAGTATAAGATGGAGCTGGACCAGGTGAAGGCTATCGTTGCCACAGACAGCCTGAGGAAGGACCTGACCCTGCGCAAGGCCAACGATCTGGTCATCTCCAGCGCCAAGGAGGGCGAGAAGCCCAAGAAGGAAGAGAAGCCCAAGCGCAGCCGGGCCAAGAAGACCGAGGAGCCCAAAGAGGAAGCGGCTGAGTAACACAGACACACGTCCCGGGGCGGCCCGTGCCGCCCCGGGCGTAAGAATATCACAAGGAATGAATTTCCGGCGGTGTGGGTATACTCTGGTATCCCACTGAAAAAAGGAGTATTTTTATGAGTTTAGTTCCCTATGTAGTAGAGCAGACCAACCGGGGCGAGCGGTCCTACGACATCTTCTCCCGGCTGCTCAACGACCGTATTGTCATGCTGTCCGAGGAGGTCAACGCCACCACCGCCTCCCTGGTGGTGGCCCAGCTGCTGTACCTGGAGGCCCAGGACCCGGACAAGGATATTCAATTCTATATCAACAGCCCCGGCGGCTCCGTTACCGACGGCATGGCCATCTATGACACCATGCAGTATATCAAATGCGACGTGTCCACCATCTGCATCGGCATGGCGGCCTCCATGGGGGCTTTCCTGCTGTCCTCCGGGACTAAGGGCAAGCGTCTGGCCCTGCCCAACGCCGAAATTATGATCCATCAGCCCTCCGCCGGCACCCAGGGCCAGATCACCGATATGGCCATCCACCTGCGCCGGCTGGAGATCGTCAAGTCCCGGATGAACCGCATCCTGTCCGAGAACACCGGCAAGCCCATCGAGGTGGTCACCGCCGACTGCGAGCGGGACAACTTTATGACCGCCCAGGAGGCTATGGAGTACGGCCTGGTGGATAAGGTGCTGGATAAGCGATAAGTGATTGAAATTGAGGTACTGCCATGGCAAGAAATGACGACAAGAGAATACGCTGTTCCTTCTGCGGCAAGCACCAGGACCAGGTGAAGCGGATTATCGCCGGCCCCGGCGTGTATATCTGCGACGAGTGCGTGGGCCTGTGTATGGCAGCCATGGGGGAGGACGCCCTCTTCCTGGAGGGTGACAGCGCCCAGTTCCCCGGGGAGATCCCCGATGTCATCCCCACCCCCAAGGAGATTCACGCCGTTCTGGACCAGTATATCATTGGCCAGGAGAAGGCCAAGGTGGCCCTATCGGTGGCGGTGTACAACCACTACAAGCGCATCTACTTCGGTGGGGCGGAGGATGTGGAGCTGCAAAAGAGCAACATCCTGCTCATAGGTCCCACCGGCTGCGGCAAGACCCTCTTTGCCCAGACCCTGGCCCGGGTGCTGAAGGTGCCCTTTGCCATCGCTGACGCCACCACCCTCACCGAGGCGGGCTATGTGGGCGACGACGTGGAGAATATCCTGCTGCGCCTGGTCCAGGCCGCCGACTACGACATCGAGCTGGCCGAGCGGGGCATCATCTATATCGACGAGATGGATAAGATCGCCCGGAAGAGCGAAAATACCTCCATCACCCGAGACGTGTCCGGCGAGGGCGTGCAGCAGGCGCTGCTGAAAATTCTGGAGGGCACCGTGGCTAACGTCCCCCCACAGGGTGGGCGGAAGCACCCCCACCAGGAGTTCATCCAGATCGACACCCACAACATCCTCTTTATCTGCGGCGGGGCCTTCGACGGCATCGACAAGATCATTGAGAACCGCCTGGACAGACGCTCTCTGGGCTTTGGCGCAGAGATCCAGAGCCGCAAGGAGCGCAATGTGGGCGAGCTAATGAAGGAGATCCAGCCCCAGGACCTGCTCAAGTACGGCATCATCCCCGAGCTGGTGGGCCGTATGCCGGTGGTGACCACCCTGGAGTCCCTGGACAAGAGCCAGATGGTCCGTATCCTGACCGAGCCCAAGAACGCCCTGGTCAAGCAGTACAAGGTACTGCTGGACTACGACCAGGTGGAGCTGGAGTTCGCCCCCGAGGCGCTGGAGGCGGTGGCCCAGCGGGCGGTGGAGCGGGAGATCGGGGCCCGGGGCCTGCGGGCCATCCTGGAGGAGGTCATGAATCAGATCATGTACGATATCCCCTCCGACCCCACCATCGTCAAGGTGATCATCACCGAGAGCTGCGTCCGGGACGGGACGGGTCCGGAGCTGGTCCGGGACCCGGAGCGCACCCAGCGTCCCAAGCTGGGCAAGGCCTCCCTCCAGGTGGAGCAGTCCGGTTCCGCCGGACGCTACGGCCACGCAGGTTGACATAACAAAAATCAGACGCCCCGCCCCCATCAGAGCGGGGCGTCTGTCCTATCCCTTGAGAAGGAAGTGAAGCATCGTGAGCAAAGAATACGACATTCTCCACACCAGCACCATGCCTGTTATCGCCCTGCGTGGGCTGACGGTTTTTCCCAATGTGCTGATCCACTTTGAGGTGGCCCGCACGGCCTCCGTCCGGGCTCTGGAGGCGGCTATGACCGCCGGCAGTCCGGTATTTCTGGTGGGCCAGAAGGACATCGGGGTGGAAGAGCCCGGGGCGGACGACCTGTACCAGGTGGGCACTATCTCCAACATCCGGCAGATCCTCCGGATGCCCGGGGACAACGTGCGGGTGATGGTGGAGGGGGCGGGCCGGGGCGGCCTGCTCCAGCTGCTGCGCACCGAGCCCCACCTGGAGGCGGAGGTGCGGGAAATTCAGGAGGTCCCCGCCCGGGAGAGCGCCCGGACCGAGGCCCTGATGCGCTCCACCTATGAGCTGTTCCAGGACTACGCCGAGCTGTCCACCAAGCTGTCCCCCGACCTGATGGTCCATGTGCTGGCCAGCCGGGACCCGGGCCACATCGCCGACTATATCGCCCAGAACATCCCCATGCGCAACAGCGACAAGCAGTCCATCCTGGAGGAGCTGCGTCCCGTCAGGCGGCTGGAGAAGCTCTACCGCCTGTTGGAGCGGGAGGTGGAGATTCTCACCCTGGACCAGGAGATTCAGGAGCGGGCCCGGGAGCAGATGAACGAGAACCAGCGGGACTACTACCTGCGGGAGCAGCTGAAGGCCATCCAGACCGAGCTGGGGGAGGAGGCCGACGAGATCGAGGAGTACCGGGAGAGGATCGCCCAGACGAAACTCCCCGACCAGGTGCGGGAGAAGCTGAACAAGGAGCTGAGCCGGCTGGCCAAGCAGTCCTACAGCTCCTCGGAGAGCACCGTCCTGCGCAACTACCTGGATATCTGTCTGGAGCTGCCCTGGGGCAAGACTACGAAGGAAAAAATCAACGTGGCCGCCGTGAAAAAGGCGCTGGACCAGGACCACTTCGGTCTGGACAAGGTGAAGCGGCGGGTGCTGGAGTTTGTGGCCGTCCGCCAGCTGGCCCCGGACTTGAAGGGGCAGATTATCTGCCTGGTGGGCCCGCCGGGGGTGGGCAAGACCTCCATTGCCATGTCTATGGCCCGGGCTATGAACCGGAAGCTGGCCCGTATCTCCCTGGGCGGCGTCAGCGACGAGGCGGAAATCCGCGGCCACCGCAAGACCTATGTGGGAGCCATGCCCGGCCGGATCATCAACGCCATCAACCAGGCCCAGAGCTGCAACCCCCTCATCCTCCTGGACGAGATCGACAAGCTGGGCTATGACCACCGGGGGGACCCGTCCTCCGCACTGCTGGAGGTGTTGGACGGGGAGCAGAACTCCACCTTCCGGGACAACTTTTTGGAGATCCCCTTCGACCTGTCCCAGGTCATGTTCATCACCACCGCCAACACCACCGACACCATCCCCCGGCCCCTGCTGGACCGGATGGAGGTGATCGAGCTGTCCAGCTACACCGACGAGGAGAAGGTGCAGATTGCCAAAAAGCACCTGCTGCCCAAGGAGCTGAAGCGCCACGGGCTGACAAAGGCCCAATTGAAGGTGTCCGACGGCGCCCTGCGGGAGATCATCGCTGCCTACACCCGGGAGTCGGGGGTCCGTGTGCTGGAGCGCCGGCTGGCCGCCATCTGCCGCAAGGCGGCTATGAAGGTGGTGTCCGACGGGGAGAAGGCCGTCAAGGTGACAGAAAAGGACCTGGAGGAGTACCTGGGCGTGCCCCGCTACCACCCGGAGCGTCAGGCCCTGGAGGAGCGGGTAGGCGTGGTCAACGGCCTGGCCTGGACCTCCGTGGGCGGCGAGCTGCTGGAGGTGGAGGTCAACGTGGTCCCCGGCTCCGGCAAGGTGGAGCTCACCGGCAACCTGGGGGACGTGATGAAGGAGTCGGCCCACGCCGCTTTGAGCTTTATCCGCAGCCGGGCCGATCAGCTGAACGTCCCTGCCGACTTCTACAAGGAGCAGGACATCCACGTCCACTTCCCCGAGGGGGCCGTGCCCAAGGACGGACCCTCCGCCGGCATCGCCATCACCACCGCTATGGTGTCCGCCCTCACCGGAGTGTCCGTGCGCCGGGGAATCGCCATGACCGGGGAGGTCACTCTCCGAGGCCGCGTGCTGCCTATCGGCGGGCTCAAGGAAAAGACCATGGCCGCCTTCCGCAACGGAATCAAAACCGTTATTATCCCCGCCGACAATGCCAAGGACCTGGAGGAGATCGACCAGACGGTGCGCAAGGCCCTCCAGTTCATCCTGGTGGAGCGGGCGGACCAGGTGCTGTCCCACGCCCTGAACCGCCCGGTGGAGGCTGTCCCCGCTCCCCGCCGGCGGGGCCGCCCCAGAAAGAGCGAGGCCCTGCCCGACCTGCCCCCTGCGCCCAAGGGGGAGGGCAGCTCCCGCCTGAGCGATACTTTTTCTTGAAAGAAAAAGTATCCAAAAAGAACTTTAATGCCGCTACGGACTCTTCTGATTATTTTAGAATATCGCCCGGTATCGCAACATTTTCCCTGATTGGAGGTTTAGAAATGGCTGTCAATTTACAGAAGGCGGAGTTCGTGCTGTCTGCCGTCTCCCCGAAGAACTTCATCCAGGACGGCCGGCCTCAGGTGGCCTTCGCCGGGCGGTCCAACGTGGGCAAGTCCTCGGTTATCAACCGGCTGCTGGGCCGGAAGAACTTCGCCCGGGTGGGGGCGGCCCCGGGCAAGACCGTCCATGTGAACTACTTCGACATCGACGGGGCCTTCTACCTGGTGGACCTGCCCGGCTACGGCTATGCCAAGGTGTCCAAGGCGGAGCGGGACCGGTGGGGCCGTCTGATGGAGGACTACTTCGCCCGGCCCGACCTGCTCACCCTGGGGGTGATGATCGTGGATTCCCGCCACAAGCCTACCGCCGACGACTGTACCATGTTCCGGTGGTTCAAGGACACGGGCTGCCCCCTGATTATCGTGGCCAACAAGCTGGATAAGCTGAAAAAGAGCGAGATTGAGCCAAACCTCCAGCTTATCCGGGATACCCTGGGGCTGGGGGAGGAGGACGTCCTGATCCCCTTCTCCGCCGAGAAGGGCACCGGCCGGGAGGAGCTGCTGTCGGCCATCCTCGCCGGGATAGAAAAATGACCGTCTCGCCCTTGACAGGGAGGCGGCCGGGTGGTACAATATGAGCATAAAAGGGTGCCGCAGTAAAGCGGTCAGCCCTTTAAGCGAAGGATTGTTTTAAGTAACAACCGTCACCGGCCAGGGTGGCGGTTGTCCCTTTTTACCTTTGTTCTTTTGAATTTCCCTTGTCATTCTCCGGACAAACTGTTATAATAACAGGAAAGATAAACCTAAAATGGGGAGGTGGGCCCTTGGAGGCACCCATTTACCACCTGGAAGGGGTGGTGAAGGCAAAAGAGGAGAACATGGAGGACTTCGTGGGCCCTCTGGACCTGATCCTCCACCTGCTGAGCAAAAACAAGCTGGAAATTAAGGATATCCAGATTGCCCTCATCCTGGACCAGTACATGGAGTGGATGAATCAGCGCCGTGAGCTGGACCTGGAGGTTGCCAGCGAGTTTGTGACCATGGCCTCCCATCTGGTGTATATCAAGACCCGGATGCTGCTGTCCATCAACGACGAGGAGGCCATGAGCGAGATGGAACAGCTCATCGCCACCCTGGAGGCCCACCAGCGCAACGAGAATTATCTGAAAATCAAAGCGGTGGTCCCCGCCCTGGACAGCCGCTATCAGATCGGCCGGGACTATCTGACCAAGACGCCCGAGGCGGTCCAGCCCGACAAGATATACCGCTATGTCCACGACAAGACCGACCTGCTCAGGGCTATGACCGACGTACTGGGCCGGCTGGACAACAAGCTGCCCCCGCCGGTGTCCGCCTTCCAGGGCATCGTGGGCCGGGAGCCCTACCCGGTGGCCGACAAGGCGGGGGAGATTATCAAGCGGCTGATTACCTTCGGCGTCACCCGGTTCCGGGCTCTGTTCAAGGGCAGCCGCAGCCGCTCAGAGATTGTAGCCACCTTCCTGGCGGTGCTGGAGCTGTGCAAGGCCCGCCGCCTGCACCTGGCAGGTACCGAGTCCGACTGCACCGTCACCTGTACCCGGGAGGAGGGCGCGGTGGAGTTTACGTCGGAGAATTATTAGACGGCCTCATCAGTCAGCCTTCGGCTGACAGCTTCCCCTAAAGGGGAAGCCAAAGGTGGTATGCCCCAAAGCCTTCCCCTTTAGGGGAAGGTGGCATTCGCGAAGCGAATGACGGATGAGGTAAGCGGCGAGGAAAGGAGGCGCCTTCAACATGGAAGTCAAAGAGCTGGAATCCGCCCTGGAGGGGGTGCTGTTCGCCGCCGGGGAGCCCATCCCTGTGGAGCGGCTGTGCCTGGGTCTGGAGGTGGACCGGCCCACCCTGGACGCAGTGGCCCAGCGGCTGATGGACCGCTACAGCTACGACCGTCGGGGCATCCGGCTGGTCAAGCTGGATACCAGCTACCAGCTGTGCTCCGCGCCGGAGTTTGCTGGCTACATTCGCAAGACCCTGGAGAGCCGCAAGCCGGCCCGGCTGTCCCAGCCGGCGCTGGAGGTGCTGGCCATTATCGCCTACTACCAGCCGGTCACCCGGGCCTATGTGGACCAGGTGCGGGGAGTGGACAGCTCCTACACCATGGGCCTGCTGCTGGAGCGGGAGCTCATTGAGGAGGCGGGCCGGCTGGCCGTCCCCGGCCGACCGGTGCAGTTCCGAACCACCAAAAACTTCCTGCGCTCCTTTGGCCTGTCCAGCCTGGAGGAACTGCCCGAGCTACCGGGACCGTCCCAGGAGGGTAGCCAGATGACCCTGGAGCTGGAGGCCAGCCTCCAGCGTCTCCGGGAGGCGGAGGTGCTGGAGGAGAGCGAACCTGAGCCGCCGGAGCCCCCGGCGGAGGAGCCGTGAGGGCCCTCTACATCCTGGCTGCCATCGTGCTGGTCCTGTTCCTTATCGGACAGGTCCGGGTGGGTGGCCGGGCGGAGTTCAACGTGAACGGCTTTTTCCTCTGGGCCCGTCTGGGGCGGTTTCACATCAAAATTCTCCCTATGGCCCCAAAAGAGGAGAAGTCCCCAAAACAAAAAAAACCGAAGAACAAGAAGGAGCCCAAGAAGCCCCAAAAAGATAAGGAGCCCACCCCACTCCCGGAGAAGCTCGGCGGGGCTCTGGAGTATGCCCAGGCTCTGCTGCCCGTAGGGCTGGAAGCGGCCAAGGGGATGTGGCACGGCCTGCGGGTGGATAGGCTGGAGCTGGAGCTCACCGCCGGGGGGAGCGATCCGGCGGACGCGGCCATGCTCTACGGCCAGGCCAACGCCGCCCTGGGGGCACTGTGGCACCCCTTAACAAAGGCCTTCCATGTGAAGGACGGCACCGCCCGGGTACGCCTGGACTTCGACGCCCCGGGCACAACGGTGTACGGTCAGGCCGCCCTGTCCATCAAGATCGGGACGGTGACTTGGATTGGTCTGCGGGCGGGGGTGAAGGCCCTGATTGGAGCGCTTGCCGCGCGAAAGCGGCTGAAAATAAAACGACAGCAGAGAAAGGCGGCATGACCTATGGAACAGAAGAACTCTCTGGGCGAGCTGATGAAGATCACCATGGAGCATATCAAGACGATGGCGGACGCCAACACCATCATTGGCACCCCCATCCACGCGGAGGGGGTCACCCTCATTCCCGTGTCCCGGATGTCCTTCGGCATGGGAGGCGGCGGCACCGAGTTTTCCACCAAGGCCGGAGCGCCCAAGGAGGGCTTCGGCGGCGGCTCTGCCGCCAGCGCCAAGCTGGAGCCAGTGGCCTTCCTGGTGGTCCGGGAGGACGGCAGCGTGAAGCTGCTCCCCGTGGCCCCGCCTCCCGCCACCACCGTGGACCGGGTCATCGAGACAGTGCCCGAGGTGGTGGACAAGGTGACCGGCTTCATTGAGAAGCAGCAGGAGAAGAAGGCTCAGAGGGAGGCCGAGGGGGACTTCGCCGAATAAAAAATTTCCTGGAAATAAAGGAGAAAAGCCGCTCCATACTATTGCTATCCGCAAAAAAGAAGGTGGCAAATGTTGAAGCGACTTTTTTCTGTGCTCCTGACCGGAGCGCTGTTTTGGTGCGCCCTGCCTGCGGTTCGGGCGGAGGAGAACCTGAAAATCTCCGCCGCCAGCGCGGTGCTGATGGACGGGGACACGGGCCGGGTGCTCTGGGAGCGAGACAGTCATACGCCCCGGCTGATCGCCAGCACCACCAAGCTGATGACCGCCCTGGTGGCCCTGGAGTCGGGACACGATCTGGAGGAGACCGTCACCATTCTCCCTGAGTGGGCGGGGGTGGAGGGCTCCTCCATCTACCTGCGCCCGGGGGAGGAGGTCACCCTGGAGACCCTGCTCTACGGCCTGCTCCTCCGTTCGGGCAACGACGCCGCCCTGGCCATCGCCGGCCACTGCGGGGGGACAGTGGACAGCTTCGTCTCCCAAATGAACCGGAAGGCCGAGGAGCTGGGAATGAAAGATACCTCCTTCTCCAACCCCAATGGTCTGGATGCAGAGGGGCACCGCTCCAGCGCCTACGATATGGCCCTCTTAGCCCAGGCCTGCCTGGAGAACGAGGCTCTGGCCAAGATCGCCGCCACCAAATCTATTACCCTGGGCACCCGCGCCTTCACCAACCACAACAAGCTGCTGTGGCGGTATGAGGGCTGCGTGGGTTTGAAGACGGGCTTTACCAAGGCGGCGGGCCGCACCCTGGTGAGCGCGGCGAAACGGGATGGCATGACCCTGATCTGCGTCACCCTCAACGCCCCCAGCGACTGGGCGGACCACACGGCCCTTCTGGACTGGGGCTTTGCCAATTATGAGGCCCGCCCCCTGTCCAAAGCGGGGGAGCAAGTAGGCCACCTGCCCGTCTCCGGGGGACTGTGCCCCGTCTGCCCCGTCGAGACGGCGGCCGACCTCACCGCCGCCCTGGCCTCTGGCGAGAAGGTGGAGCGCACCTGGGAGCTGTCTGAAACGGTGCTCACCGCCCCGGTGGCCCAGGGGACCCAGGTGGGCGAGATCGTGTATTATGTCAACTCGGAGGAGCTGGCCAGAGTGCCGCTGGTCACTGGCCGAGGTATTCCTGATTGTTCAGCGCCGAAGGGAGGGGGCTGGTTGTGGAGGAACGTATTCAAAAACTGATATCCGCCTGCGGGCTGGCCTCTCGACGGGCGGCGGAGGAGTGGATCATCGCCGGACGGGTGACGGTCAACGGCGAAAAGGCCCGCCTGGGGGACCGGGCGGACCTGGACCGGGACGCCGTCCTGGTGGACGGGAAGCCCCTCACCCCCGGGGGCGGGCGGACCTACCTCATGCTGAACAAGCCCCGGGGGTATGTGACCACCTTGTCCGACGAGAAGGGGCGGAAGACGGTGGTCGATCTGGTGGGCGGCTGCGGGGCCCGGGTGTGGCCGGTAGGGCGGTTGGACATGGACTCGGAGGGGCTGCTCATCCTCACCGACGACGGCGCTCTCACCCACCAGCTGCTCCACCCCAGCCATGAGGTGGAGAAAGAGTACCTGGTGTGGGTGACGGGGAACGTGAACAGGGCCCTGCCTATCCTGTCCGCCCCCATGACGCTGGACGGGGAACAGCTCTCCCCCGCCCAGGTGCGCCGGGGGAGGGACAGCGGTGGAGTTCACCAGCTGTCCATCACCATCCACCAAGGGAAAAACCGGCAGGTGCGGCGGATGTGCGCCCAGGCTGGGCTGGTGGTGCTGCGGCTCAAACGGGTGCGGGAGGGGGCGCTGTCCCTGGACCGCTCTCTGAAAGCGGGACAGTGGCGAACTCTCACCGACAGGGAGCTATTGGAGCTGACAGGGCCGTTAAGTGATACTTGAGAGATTTTTGCGGGAAAAACACGAAGCTCCTGCAAAAATCTCTTGCGTTTTCTCCAGAAATCGAGTATGATTAGTTCCGTGATTTGACTGGGAGGATGGAGCTTATGAGCCGAGATATCTTGACCGCGATCCAGGACAGTATGCACACCTTTTCCAAGGGACAGCGGAAGATTGCCAATTTTATCCTGGAGTCCTACGACAAGGCCGCCTTTATGACGGCCAGCCGGCTGGGCCAGCGGGTGGGGGTGAGCGAATCCACCGTGGTCCGCTTCGCCTTTGAGCTGGGCTATGACGGCTACCCGGATATGCAGCGGTCTCTCCAGAAGATGATCCGCAACCGGCTGACCACCGTCCAGCGCATCGAGGTGACCAACGACCGGCTGGGGGATCAGGACCTGCTGTCTATGGTGCTCCAGTCGGATATCGAGAAGATCCGGCAGACCCTGGAGGAGCTGGACCGGGACAGCTTTTACAGCGCGGTGGACGCCATCGTGTCGGCTCGAAAAATTTACATCATCGGCGTGCGCTCCTCCGCGTCCATCGCGTCCTTCCTGCACTTCTACTTCAATCTGATCTTCGATAACGTGGTGCTGGTGTCCGCCAACACCGCCAGCGAGATATTTGAGAGCCTGCTCCGGGTGGGGGAGGGGGATGCGGTGATTGGCATCAGCTTTCCCCGGTACTCCAGCCGTACGGTCCAGGCCATGAGCTTTGCCCGGGACCGGGGGGCCACCACCATCGCCATCACCGACAGCGAGACCTCGCCCCTGGTCCCCATCTCCCGGTACACCCTCATGGCCCGCAGCGACATGGCCTCCTTTGTGGACTCCCTGGTGGCCCCGCTGTCCCTGGTGAACGCCCTGCTGGTGGCGGTGAGCCAGCGGAAAAACGAGGACCTGTCCAACACCTTCCACACCCTGGAGGGCATCTGGGAGGAGTACAACGTCTACGAGAAGGTGCCCGAGTAGCGCCCTCGCCGGGCGGGGCGTTCCTTTTTCTTGAAAGAAAAAGGAACCGAAAAAGAACTTTTATGTTTGTTCTAACGATAGGATTGTTTGAATTTGAATTGTGATTTAGTAGTTGTAGGCGGCGGAGCCGCCGGCATGATGGCGGCCATTGCCGCCGCCCGGCTGGGGGCCTCGGTGATTTTGGTGGAGCGCAACCAGAAGGTGGGCCGCAAGCTGTATATCACCGGCAAGGGCCGGTGCAACGTGACCAACCACTGCTCTCCGGAGGAGGTGCGGGCCGCCATTCCCCGGAACGGGAAATTCCTGTACAGCGCCCTGGAGCACACGCCCCCCGCCTGGGTGGAGGAGTTTTTTGAGTCCCTGGGCGTGCCCCTGAAGGTGGAGCGGGGGAACCGGGTCTTTCCCGCCTCCGACAAGGCCGCAGATATCATCGACGCCCTGTTTTTTGAGCTGAAGCGTCTCAAGGTGTCCGTCATCCAGGGACGGGCGGTCAGGATCGACGGCCAAACCGTTGAGCTGGAGAGGGGAGACAGCCTCCCCTGCAAGGCGGTGGTGCTGGCCACCGGCGGGCTGTCCTACCCAGCCACCGGCTCCACTGGCGACGGCCACCGCATGGGGTCGGAGCTGGGCCACACCATCGTGGACCCCAGGCCCTCCCTGGTGCCGCTGGAGTCCCCGGACCCCTTCTGCGGACAGATGCAGGGGTTATCCTTGAAAAATGTGGTGCTGACCGTCAAAAATCAGAAGAAAAAGACGGTTTTTCAGGAGCAGGGGGAGCTGCTGTTCACCCACTTCGGCCTGTCCGGGCCGCTGGTGCTGTCGGCCAGCGCCCACATGCGGGACTTCGACAGGGAGCAGTACACCTGCGCCATCGACCTAAAGCCCGCCCTGGACGAGCCTACCCTGGATGCCCGTTTAGTCCGTGAGCTAAGTGCCGGGGCCAACAAGGACATGGACAATCTCATGGGCGCGCTGGCCCCCCGGCTGCTGGTGCCCGTCCTGCTGGAGCGGGCGGATATCCCGGGAAATAAGAAGGCCCACGACCTGACCAGAGGGGAGCGCCGCCGGCTGCTGGAGCTGTTCAAAAACTTTACCGTGGCGGTGTCCGGCCCCCGGCCGGTGGAGGAGGCCATCATTACCTCCGGAGGGGTGAAGGTCTCTGAGGTGGACCCGAAAACCATGCAGTCAAAGAAAGTCCCCGGCCTGTTTTTCGCCGGGGAGCTGCTGGATGTGGACGCCTACACCGGCGGCTTTAACCTGCAAATCGCCTGGGCTACCGGCCGGGCGGCGGGAGAAGGTGCGGTGGAGTTCATAAATCAGCGTGCAGAGTGACCCCTGTGCGCAGCCCCAGCCGAAAGCCCTGGACGGCATAGTAGGCCAGTGAGGACTGAAGCGCCCGTTTTTGATCCTCATTCAGCTCGAAGTCCAGAAAAGAGAGCCACATGTCCTCCGCGTCATCCTTGGGTTGGCTTTCGATGTTGGGTTTGATATAATGGTGGTACATCCAGCGCATCAGGTCGTTCATGAGTATTCCTCCTACACGAAGAATTTATTAGTATTATACACGAAGAAATTCTTAGTGTCAAGGGGCTTGAGGTGATATTGTGGAAAAAACTTTGCTGGTGGAATTTGGAAAGCGCCTGAAAGTCTTACGGCGAGAAAAGGGCCTCAAGCAGACTGAAATGGCTGAAATTATGGGGATTACAAACCGTCAATATCAGAGTTATGAATATGGAATGGTAAATGTCCCCGCTACGACGTTGAACTTCTTCGCCGATTTCTTCGGCGTGACAGCGGATTACCTCCTGGGAAGGGAAGAAAGATTATGAGCTACAAAAGCGTTGCCATCGACGGCCCCGCTGGGGCGGGGAAGAGCACCCTGGCCCGGAAGCTGGCGGAAAAGCTGGGCTTTTTATATGTGGACACCGGGGCCATCTACCGCACGGTGGCCCTGGCGGTCCTGCGGGCGGGGATTGACCCAGCTGATGAGGCGGGAGTAAGCGCGCTGCTGGGCGGGCTGGACCTGAAAATGGCCTACGGCGGGGACGGCGTCCAGCGGATGTACCTGGCCGGGGAGGACGTATCTACCGCCATCCGGGAGCACCGGGTGTCCGGCTTTGCCTCCAGGGTGTCCGCCATCCCGGCGGTGCGGGCCTTTCTGCTGGACGTCCAGCGCAAGCTGGCCCGGGAGGGTAATGTGGTCATGGACGGCCGGGACATTGGGACCGTGGTGCTGCCCCAGGCCGACGTGAAGATTTTTCTCACCGCCGCCCCGGAGGCCCGGGCCCGCCGCCGGCTGCTGGAGCTGGAGCAGCGGGGACAGAGCGCGGATTATGAGACCGTCCTCCGGGACATCAAGGACCGGGATTACAAGGATGAGCACCGGCCCATCGCCCCGCTAAAGCGGGCGGCGGACGCCGCCCTGCTGGACACCACGAATTTGAATCTGGAGCAGAGCTTGGAGGCCCTGTTGTCCCTGGTAAAGGAGAAGTTTGAGTGAGCGAGGAAGCAGTCGTCAAGACGGAGAAGAAAGCGAAGGAGACGCCGGAGCAGCGAAAAAAGCGGATGAACTGGTTTTTCCACTTTCTCTATATCATCATCTGCCCCTATTTTAAGCTGATCCATCCGGTCCACGCCGTGGGCCGAGAGAACATCCCCGATGGCCCGGCGGTGATCTGCCCCAACCACTCCACCGCTGGCGACCCCTTCTATGTGGTGTTCGCCTTCGGTTACAAATGGCCCATGCGGGCTATGGCCAAGGTAGAGATCATGCGCGTCCCCTTCGTCGGCTGGATTTTATCCAAGGCGGGGGTATTCGGCGTGGACCGGGGTGCCACCGACGTGAAGGCGGTGCGCACCGCCATGAAGTTCCTCAAGGAGGGCGACAAGCTGCTCATGTTCCCCGAGGGCACTCGGGTGCGGGGGGACGAGGACGTGGAGGCCAAGGTGGGGGCGGCGCTGTTTGCCACCCGGACGGGCGTGCCCCTGCTGCCGGTATACATACAGCGGAAAAAAAAGCGGTTCCGGCGTAATACCGTGGTAATTGGGAAACCCTATTATCCGGAGTACGAGGGCCGCAAGCCCTCCAATGAGGAGCTGCACGCCATGGCCCGGGACCTGATGGGCCGTGTAAAGGCTCTGGGGGAGGGCGTGGGATGAAGATCGTGCTGGCCAAGTCCGCCGGCTTCTGCTACGGGGTCCGCCGGGCGGTGGAGCTGGCCCAGGAAAAGGCCGAACAGGGCGTCCCCTGTGTCATGCTGGGCCCGCTCATCCACAACAAGGACGTGACTGGCCGCCTGGCCGCTCAGGGGCTCCGGGTGGTGAGCAGCCCGGAGGAGGTGCCCGACGGCTGTGCCGTCATTATCCGCTCCCACGGAGAGAGCCGAGCCGTCCACAGGGCCTTTGCCCAGCGGGGTGTGGAGGTCTTCGACGCCACCTGTCCCAACGTCACTCGCATCCACAAAATCGTGGCGGAGGCGGAAAAACGGGGCCGTCAGCCCGTGATTGTGGGCACGCCAGACCATCCGGAGGTGCTGGCCATCGCCGGGTGGTGTGAGGCCCCGGCGGTACTTTCCGGGGCAGAAAATCTGGAAAAATGGCTGAAAGAGGACGAAAAACGCACGGAACTTCCCCTTACCTTTGTTTCCCAAACCACCTCTACCCAGAAAATTTGGGATGATTGCGTGAAAAAAGCAAAAAAACTATGTACAAACGCAGAATTTTTTGATACAATATGTGGAGCGACGTCCAAACGCCAGGAGGAGGCCCGCCAGCTTGCCGCCCAATGTGGCCTGATGGTGGTAGTGGGCGACAGGCAGAGCTCCAATACTAGGCGGCTTGGGGAGATCTGCCGGGAATCCTGTTCCAACGTCCTGCTTGTGGAGCAGGCGGAGGAATTGGGCCAGCTGCCTCAAGTGGATATGGTCGGCATCACGGCGGGCGCGTCCACGCCCGCGTGGATAATAAAGGAGGTCATTGACAAAATGAGCGAAGAAATCTTAGAGATGGACAAATCTTTCCAGGAGATGCTGGAGGAGTCGTTCAAAATTTTGAATAATGGAGATAAGGTTACCGGCACCGTTGTGGCCATCACGCCCACCGAAGTCCAGGTGGAGCTGGGCATCAAGTACCCCGGCTACATTGCCCTGACCGAGCTGAGCGACGACCCCACCGTCAAAGTGGAGGACATTGTGAAGGTGGGCGACGAGATCGAGTCCATCGTTATGCAGGTCAGCGACCGGGACTGCCTGGTCAAGCTGTCCAAGCGCCGCCTGGACATCAACAAGGGCTGGGAGGAGATCGAGGCCGCCCGGGAGAACGAGACCGTCATGGAGGGCTTCGTCACCGAGGACAACAAGGGCGGCGTGGTGGTCTCCGTCAAGGGCGTGCGGGTGTTCGTCCCCGCCTCCCAGACTGGCCTGCCCCGGGAGACTCCCATGAGCGAGCTGCTCAAGCAGAAGGTCCGCCTGGTCATCACCGAGGTCAACCGGGCCCGCCGCCGTGTGGTGGGTTCCATCAGCCGGGTCACCCGTGCCGAGCGGGCCGCTGCCGCTGAGAAGGTCTGGGCCGAGATCGAGGACGGCAAGCGCTACACCGGCACTGTGAAGTCCCTCACCTCTTACGGCGCTTTCGTGGATATCGGCGGCGTGGACGGCATGGTCCACATCTCCGAGCTGTCCTGGAGCCGCATTAAGCACCCCTCCGAGGTGGTCAAGGTGGGCGACACCGTAGAGGTGTATGTCATCTCCGCCGACAAGGAGAAGAAGAAGATTTCCCTGGGCATGAAGGATCACAGCCAGGACCCCTGGACCGTGTTCACCAGCACCTACCAGGTGGGCGACACCGCCAATGTGCGCATTGTCAAGCTGATGACCTTCGGCGCCTTCGCCGAGGTGGTCCCCGGTGTGGACGGCCTGATCCACATCTCCCAGCTGGCCGATCACCGGGTGGAGAAGCCCGGCGATGTGGTGGCCGAGGGCGACAAGGTGGACGTGAAGATCACCGACGTGGATATGGAGAACAAGAAGATTTCCCTGTCCATCCGCGCTCTGCTGGAGCCCTCCTATGAGGAGGAGGCTTCCGCTGCCGAGGAGGAGGCTCCCTCTGAGGCGGAGTAATTCCCAATGATAAAAGGGCGGCGCTTCGAGAGAAGCGCCGCCCTTTTGCTGTTATTTGACCCGCAGCCGCTTGGCCAGCTCCCCGTCGGGGGTGACCTGGGCGGTCTCGTAGGTGGTGTAGATCACCATACCGGGCCGGGCGCCCCCCGGCTTCTTCACGCATCGGACAGGGGTGTAGTCCACCGGCACCTTGCTGCTGTCCCGGGCCTGGGAGAACCAGGCGGCTAAGATCGCGGCCTCGTTCAGGCTCTGGAGGTCGGGCTGGCCCCCCTCGGTCCACAGGATAACGTGGGAGCCGTGGATCTTCTGGGTATGAAACCAGATGTCCGACTTCCCCGCCAGCTTGCAGGTGAGCAGGTCGTTCTGGCTGTTGTTCTTGCCCACCGAGATGCGCAGGCCGGAGGTTGACATAAATTCCATGGGCTTGGACGTGACCCGCCTGCCCCGGTCCTTGGCCTTGCCCGGACGGCGGAGATAGCCGGTATCGGTCAGCTCCTGACGAATTTCCGCCAGGTCCCGCTCCCCCTCGGCCAGGGAGATGTTTTCCAGCACGCTGTTTAGGTAGTCCAGCTCGTGCCGGCCCTTCTCTAGCTGGATGGTGAGCATCTCCTCCGCCTTTTTGGCCCGGTTGTAGTCCTTGTAGTACCTGGCGGCGTTCTGCTGGGGGGTGAGGAGGGGGTCCAGCTTAATGTCGATCTCTTTCCCATCCGGGTCGTAGAAATCCGCCGCCCGGAGCCGGGCCATTCCCTTCTCCATCTGGTAGAAATTGCTGGTGATGATGTCTCCCAATTGCCGCAGCCGGTCCCGATCCTTGGTGGCGGCCAGCTCCTTTTCCTGATTGGCGATCTTTCGGGCCGTCCGGTCCCGGGCATTGGTCACCGACTTGATCAGGTCCTGGCCCCGCTGTTTGATCCGGTCCTGGCGCTCCCGCTGCTCGAAGAAGGCGTCCAGCAGAGGGGAGAAGGCGGGCCAGCCCTCCACCTGGGCAGCCCCCTCGTACTGCTCCACCGGCAGGAAGGTAAAATCCTTGGGCCGGCCATCCATGGAGAGCATGGTGGGGACATACCGCCTCGCCATGACTGTCTCCCGCAGGCTCTCGATCCCGTCCAGCAGCTTTGCCCGACCCTGCGGGCCCAGCATGTTCAGACGCACGTCGGTGGCCCCGCTGGCCCGGAAGGCCAGCTCCCGGCAGATCAGAGGGGATAGCCCGCCGAAGGTGTCCAGCAGCCACCTGTCCGCCTGGGCCTCCTCGGGGGCGGCGGACAGCAGGGCCTCCAGCCGCTCCCGGTCGGCGGTCAGGGGATTTTCCTTATCAACACTGGGGGGCAGGCGGTAGAACATCCCCGGCTGGAGCAGGCGGACGGCGGTGACGTCCCCCCCAGTGTGGCGGATGCAGTCCAGGATGCGGTCCTCCCCGTCCAGCAGGAGGAGGTTGGTCCTGTGGCTGATGGCCTCCAGCACCAGCTTGCGCTCCACCCGGTCCCCCAGCTCGTTCAGGGCCTCAAAGCGCAGAGTTGCCACCCGCTCCAGGGGGGTCTGGATGAGCTCCAGCAGCCGGGCCCCAGACATGTGCTTGCGCAGCAGCATACAGAACATGGGGGGCTTCTCCGGGTTCTCCAAAGGGAGGGTGGTGAGGTGGAGCCGGGGGTGGGCCGGATTGGCCGACAGCAGCAGCCGCACGTTACCTGCGCTCTGGGTCCGCAGGGCAAGCACCACCTCGTCCCGGCCGGGCTGGTAAATTTTGTCCACCCGGGCCCCGGCCAGGGTAGTATTCAGCTCATGGATAACGCCTGACAGGCACAGTGCGTCTAAGGGCATGGATCATTCCTCCATCATCGTTGCAAACAGTTCGTTCAGCCGCTCCGTCTTTCCCTGGAGGTACAGCCAGCCGAAGAGAGCCTCCAGGCCGGTGGCGGTCTGGTACTGGGCCCGGCTGGCCGCCTTGGGGACAGAGTGGGGGTCGGTGTTCCGGCCCCGGCGGAAGACGTCCGCCTCCTCCTCGGTGAGGAGGGGCTGAATTTTTTCAAACCGCTCCGCCTGGGCAGGGGCGGCCACGTACCGGACGGTGGCCCGGTGCAGGTCCTTGGCCTTGGCCCTGCCGTGGAGCACCAGCCAGGAGCGGACCATCACCTCGTACACCCCGTCCCCCAGATGGGCCAGCCCCAGGGTGGACAGGGAGAGCAGAGCGGCGCGGTCAATATTTAAATGAAAGTAGTCGGTCATAGGGTGGGGCTCCTTTCAGAAATTGGGATGATTTTACCACATTTGCGGGGAGATAGCAAGTAGGGGCCGCCGCCCTGGTTGGCCCGTTCCTCTTGCAAATTTCCCCCAAACGTGATAATCTGGGACAAAAGCGGGGGAGGGGGAGAGGATATGCGCGTACTGGCCATCTTCGCCTTCTCCTTTGCCGCCGCTGTGTTCCTCACCGTCTACGGCGGGCTGGACGCCCTCCTGCTCCCTCTGGGCGGGGCGCTGGTCCTGACGGCGGCCATCCTGGGACTTGCGGTCAGGCGAAAGGGCCGGGGACGGACCCGCGCCCTGCTGATGCTGTCCGGTCTGGCCTGCGGCTTTCTGTGGACGGCCCTGTATACGGCGGTGTTCTTCCAGCCTGCCCGGGACCTGGACGATTGCACCGTCCGGCTGTCCGCCACGGTGGCCGACTGGCCCCAGGAGGGGAGCTACGGCGGCTATACGGTGCTGGTCCGGGCGGAGACAGACAGTTGGGTGAAGGTGTCCGCCATCCTGTACACGGATGAGCAGGGGGCGGGGCTGCGCCCCGGCGACCGGATCGAGACCGTGGCCCACTGCACCCTGGGGGACCGCACCTTCGCCGGGGAGAAGATCACCTACTACACCGCCAAGGGTATCTTCCTCCGGGCCACGGCCTACGGCCGCCTGGACATTGAGCGCCCGGCCCATGTCCACCCCCAATACTTCGCCGCCTGGGTTTCCAAAGCCCTGAAGGCCGGCATCGACGCCGCCTTCCCGGAGGACGTGGCCGGCTTTGTCCGAGCCCTGGTGACAGGCAACCGGGACAACCTCACCGACGAGTTCACCACCTCCCTGGAGCGGGCGGGACTGAGCCACACGGTTGCGGTGTCGGGGATGCACCTGGCTTTCCTGGCCGGTGTGCTCACCACTCTGCTGGGTCGGGGAAAGCGGACCACCGCCGTGCTTACCATCCTCTGGGTGGTGCTGTTCTGCGGTATCGCGGGCAATACCCCCTCAGTGCTCCGGGCGGCGGTGATGATCCTCATGCTCCAGCTGGCCCCCCTGCTGGACCGGGAGAGGGACGGCCCCACCTCCCTGGCGGTGGCCCTGTTCCTCCTGCTGTGGACCAACCCCTTCTCCGCCGCCCACATCGGCTTACAGCTGTCCTTCGCAGCGGTGGCGGGCATCCTGCTGGTGTCCGACCGGGTCCAAGACTGGCTGCTCCGGCGGATGGGCATGGACGAGTGGAAGAAGCCCAAAAACCGGATCGTCAGATATCTCCGGGCGGTGCCCTGGTTCGTTGTTTCCACCCTGTCCGCCACCCTGGGGGCGTCTATTCTTACCGTGCCCCTGGTGGCTCTCCATTTCAATATCGTCTCTCTCATCGCGCCTCTGTCCAATTTGCTCACCCTGTGGGCCATCGGCTTTCTGTTCTTGGGCGGGCTGGGGGTGGGCACGCTGGCCGTTGTCCTGCCCGGGCCGGCCGCCGTGCTGGCCGTCCCCTTTACAGCTCTGGCCCGCTACCTCCAGTGGGTGGTGGAGGCCCTGTCCAAACCTGCCCTGGCGGCGCTGCCCCTGGAATCGGTGTACTACCGGGCCTGGCTGGTGCTGGTGTATGCCCTGGTGCTGGCCTTCATCCGGACAAAGGGCCGGCGGCCGGTGTGGATGCCTCTGGCCGCCGGGACGGCGGGGCTGGTGCTGGCTGTGGCCCTTACCCGGGCCTCCTTCTATCAGGGAGACCTGTCTGTCACCCTTTTGGACGTGGGCCAGGGGCAGAGTGTGCTGCTCCGGACAGGTGATCTCCTTACCCTGGTGGACTGCGGCGGGGACAGCCGGGATGATCCCGGCGACGTGGCCGCCAACTACCTCCAGGCCTTGGGCCGCAGCGAGATCGACCTGCTGGTGGTGTCCCACTATCACGCCGACCACGCCAACGGCATCCCTCAGCTGCTCAACCGGGTGGCGGTAGGAGAGCTCGTCCTGCCCGACGTGGAGGAGGACGACCCCCTCCGGGGAGCGATCCTGGCCGCGGCGGAGGAAAAGGGTATCCCGGTGCACTTCCTCCGGGAACGGACCGATTTCGGCTCTGTCACTGTGTTCCCGCCCATGTCCGGTACCGGGAGCACCAACGAGCTGGGGCTCACGGTGCTGGCCACGGTGGGACAGACGGACGTGCTCATCACCGGCGACATGGAGGAGGAGGGGGAGCTGCGGCTGGTGGAGGCCGTTGACCTCCCGGATATCGAGGTGCTGGTGGCGGGCCACCACGGCTCGGAGACCTCCAACACCCAAGCGCTGCTGGAGGCCACCACCCCAGACCTGGCCCTCATTTCGGTGGGCCTGAACAACAAATACGGCCACCCGTCCTATGACGCTCTGGTCCGTCTGGACGAAATCGGAGCAAAAATCTACCGCACCGATCTCTACGGCACGATAGAAGTACAGTTGAAAGGCTAAACAGAGAAAAAACGCAGTTTTTTCCAAAGTTCTTTTTGCTTCTTTTTCTTTCAAGAAAAAGAAGAAGAGAGGAGAAACTATGCCGCCAAAGAACAAACCGGATACCTCCGGGCTGGACAAGCTGAAAAAGGACCTGTCCGCGAGAAGCCCAGGGCAGCTATACATCTTCCACGGGGAGGAGACCTACCTGCGGGACCACTACCTGGGCCGTCTGCGGGAGGCCATCCTCACTGGGGGGCTGGGGGAGTTCAACCGCCATGACCTGAGCGCCAAGGACATGTCCCCCCACGCCCTGGAGGAGGCGGTGGACTGCCTGCCCATGATGGCGGAGCGGACCCTGGTGGAGGTCGCCGATTTCGACCTGTTCAAGGCGGGGGAGAAGGACCGGGAGGAGTACGTCCGCATCCTGTCCAACCTGCCCGACTACTGCTGCCTGGTGTTCCTCTACGACACACTGGAGTACAAGCCGGACGCCCGTACCAAGCTGGCCCAGACGGTGAAGGCCCACGGGACAGCGGTGAACTTCGCCCGGCAGAGCCCCCGGGAGCTGGCCGACTGGGTGCGCCGCCACTTCAAGGCCCAGGGCAAGGAGATCGACCCCCGGCTGTGCGAGGAGCTGATTTTCCTGTGCGGCGACCTGATGCACAGCCTCCAGCAGGAGGTGAACAAGATCGCCGCCTACGCCAAAGGGGACAAGATCACCCGGGCGGACATCGAGGCGGTGGCCACCCCTCAGCTGAGCGCGGTGGTCTTCCGCATCGCCGACGCCATCGGGGAGAAGAACTTTGACAAGGCGGCCGCCACCCTGGGGGAGCTGTACCAGATGCAAAAGACCCCCTATGAGATTATGGGGGCTTTCGGCAAGCAGATGCGGCAGCTCTACTCCGCCCGGCTGGCCCTGGACGGTCGGAAGAATGCCGCCTGGGTGTCCCAGCTGTGGGGGATGCGCTACCCGGCGGACCGCCTGATGGTCAGCGCCCGGCGGTTCTCCCTGTCCTGGTGCCGGAACGCCGTCATCCGCTGCGCCCAGACCGACCTGGCTATGAAGTCCACCGGCCAGGACGCCAGGGAGCTAATGACCACTCTGCTGCTGGAGCTGGCCAATACGGCGTGAGGGAGGAAGCTATGCTGCACATTCGCGAGGCCATCGTGGTGGAGGGACGGTACGACAAAAATACCCTGTCCCAGGTGGTGGACACCTTCATCCTGGAGACAGGGGGCTTTCAAATCTTCAAGGACCCGGAGCAAATGGCCCTCCTGGAGCGGGCGGCCCGGCGGCGGGGGCTGATCGTCCTCACCGACTCCGACGGGGCGGGCTTCGTCATCCGAAACCGCATCAAGGGGACCATCCCTGCTCAATTTCTCAAGCACGCTTATATCCCCGACGTGTACGGCAAGGAGCGCCGGAAGCGCCAGCCGGGGAAGGAGGGCAAGCTGGGGGTGGAGGGGATGCCGCCCCAGGTGCTGGAGGAGGTCCTGCGCCGTGCAGGGGCCACCTTTCTGGAAGAACATGCTCGGTCGCGGGAGAGACCCCAACTCACCAAGGCTGACCTGTTCACTGCCGGCCTGTCCGGGGGATCGGGAAGTGCCGAAAAGCGCCAGGCCCTTCTCAGGCGGCTGGAGCTGCCTGAGCACATGTCCGCCAACGCCCTGCTGGCTGTCCTCAACAGCTGTTACAGCCGGGAAGAAATAGCCTCCCTCCTTGAGGGAGGTGGCACGGCGAAGCCGTGACGGAGGGAGTTTTTGCACAGAATTATAAATTTTTGCTGTTTTACTCCCTCAGTCACCGCCTTCGGCGGCGACAGCTCCCTCAGAGAGGGAGCCTTTTTTATTTTACCATCGCCATGATCTCGTCCAGATGGTCGGTCAGGTCGCCGTTTCCGGTGTACTTGACGATGGCCGCCTTGCCTCCCCGGGAGACGGCGGCGATCTGAAAGCCCCGGTCCTCCCGGGCGACGGCCAGAAAGCGGTCGTCGAAGTGGGTGAAGTAGTCCACCGTCCAGACCACCCCGCCCTCCTCGGGGGAGGTCCACCAGACGTTGCTTTTCAGTCCCATAGCGTCGGACAGTAGTTCCTGGGCCAGAGGGGCGGACAGGAAGGTCAGCGGCAGGTCGTACCACTGGATCTCCAGCCTGTGCCAGTCGTCCGGCCGGATGGTGCCGGTCTGGACCACGTCCCACTGGTTCCAGCACAGCAGGTAGTGGTTCCGCTCAGAGAAGTTGCTGTAGTTGACGGTGATGGTCTCCCCGTCTACAATCTTCTCTCCGGTGTAGCCCCGATCCTCCAGCTCCTGCCCCTCCAACTGCGCCAGGGTCAGGGCGGGGAAGGCGGTCTGGTCTGACAAGGGCCGGATGCCGCCCCCGGTGAAGGGCAGGACATACTGCACGGTGAACATCCCCAGCAGCAAAACGACCGCAAGAACGAGGGAAACCACCTCTTTCCGGTTTCGCCTGGGGTAAAAGGTCCGGTGGTCAAGGGGGACGCCTGCCTCCAGCTGCTCCACCATCAGGGCCAGCTTTTGCAGCTCCGCCCAGTCGCCGGGGAGCTGAAACAGGAGCAGAGGAAGGCAGAGCAGCATGATGGGGGTGGTGGAGGTGATGAGGGAGAGGATAAACCCGCCGTTCCAGAGCTGGGCGCACAGGGCGGCGATGACGATGGCCAGCAGGATGATCTCAAACCAGAAGCTCCGCCGGGCCCGCCGGTACAGCTTCTTCCACAGCCCGCTCTGCAGCTCCGGGTCGGTGTGGAGCTCCGGGGCGTTCTCGTCCTCGGTGGAGAAGATGAACATGGAATTGCCGATGCTGGTCACATAGCTCCAGCCGAAGTCCTGATACAGCTCCTTCATGGGCGACCGGCCCAGAAGATCGTCGCCATCCTGCTCCCGCACCGGTTCCACCCGGTACCGCAGCGGCCGGGCGGGGCCCCGCTCAAAGACGCACCAGACGGTGCCAAATTTTTTCAGAAACAGCCCCTGTTTCGCCATGTCCTCCAGCCAGCTCTCCAGGCCCTGGGCGTCGTACATGGATACGGGGGTGAATTTACGGACGCGCTTCATGGCGTCGCCTCCTTATCAAGGACCTCCAGGCCGTCGTCCACACAGGACCGCAGCCGCTCCAGTTCCTCCCGGAAGGCGTCCCGGCCCTTTTCCGTGATCCGATAGGTCCGCTTGCGGCCGTCCACCGAGGTCTCGGCGATGAGGCCCTCGTCCTGGAACTTGGCCAGCAGGGTGTACAGCGTCCCCGGACCCAGCTTGACCCGCCCCGCCGTCCGGCGCTCCACGAACTCGGTGATCTCCGTGCCGCACATCTCCCGGCCCAGGAAGGACATGAGCACGTAGTACATGGGCTCGGTGAGGGGTCCCTTTTCCCGTCCTGCCATAAACCGGCCTCCTTTCGTGTATCGCCTTGTAATATCGTCTGACGATATTATATCAGGATATTGAAAAGCTGTCAATAGGAGACAGGCGGGATTCTCCCAAAATCCCCACCAAAATTCTGACCGCTTTCTCCCGGTCAAGCTCCTATAATAGGACATACTTCAAGGCGGCCGCAGGCCGCCCCGGCCACGAGCCCAGCGCAGCGGGTCGTGACCGGAGAGGAGGAGCAGCGCAGTAAGCGAGTTTTTGGCCTTGGACAGAAACGAGCGATATGCAGCTTGCGACGACGAGAGGGGGGAAGACAGTTGACTGTTATCTATATAGATACGCTGTTCCTGCTTAACGCTCTGGTGGACTATCTGCTCCTGCTGGCAGCGGCCCGACTGGCGGGAGAGCCCCTGCGCCGTTGGCGCTTTGCCCTGGGGGCGGCCCTGGGGGGGCTGTACGCGGTGGCCATCTTCCTGCCCGGGCTGGGCTTTCTGGCCCATCCCCTGTGCCGCGTCGCCTCCGCCGCCCTCATGCTGGTAGCCGCCTATGGGGGGAGCTGCCGCCTGCTTCGACAGGGGGTGCTCTTCGTGGCCCTGACCTGTGCCTTCGGGGGCGGGGTGGTGGCCATCGGCCTGCTGGGTGGGACGGGGTTGTCTTTGGGCAACGGGGTGTTCTACTCCGCCCTGGACCTGAAGATCGTGCTACTATCGGCGGCGGTATGCTATGGGGTGCTCACCTTGGTATTTCAGCGGCTGGCCCGGCACAGCGGCGCCAACGGGGAACTGGTGCCCGTCAAGCTGCGGCTGGGGGAGCGGACGGTGGCCCTCACTGCTCTGGTGGACACGGGAAACACCCTTACCGACCCGGTATCCGGCCGCCCGGTGATGGTGGCGGAGGGGGAGCGGGCCGGCCCGCTGTTTCCCAGGGAGCACCGCCCCAGCCCCGGTGATCTGACCGACCCGGCCGCCGCCCTGGCCCGGCTGGGGACGGGGGAGTGGCGGGGGCGGTTCCGGCTGCTGCCCTACCGCAGTGTGGGGGTGGAACGGGGGCTGCTGCTGTGTGTCCGGCTGGACACCCTGGAGCTGGATGGACGGGGGAGAGGACCGGCCCTGGTGGCCCTGTCACCCACCCCCGTGTCCGACGGAGGCGGGTATCAAGCGCTGATCGGGGCGATATCGTGATGAAGAGGTGATTTTCTTGAAAACAGTTTACATAAAACTAAAAGAGGAGCTCTCCGGGATTCTGACCCGACTGGGGCTTGTGCTGCCCGGCAAGGTCATGTATATCGGGGGCAGCGACACCCTCCCCGCCCCCCTGAAACGGGAGGAAGAGGCCGCACTTATCGCCCGGCTGGGGGAGGGGGACACAGCCGCTCGGAACCTGCTCATCGAGCACAACCTGCGGCTGGTGGCCTACATCGCCCGGCGGTTTGAAAATACGGGCATTCACATTGAGGATCTGATCTCCATTGGGACCATTGGACTGATTAAGGCGGTGGGCACCTATCAGCCAGAGAAGGCCATCAAGCTGGCCACCTACGCCAGCCGGTGCATTGAGAACGAAATTCTCATGTATCTGCGCAAGACCGCCAACCAGAAGACCGAGCTGTCCTTCGACGAGCCGCTGAACACCGACTGGGACGGAAACGAGCTGCTGCTGTCCGATGTGCTGGGTACCGACGAGGACCTGGTGGTCCAGCCCCTGGAGGCCGACGTGGACCGGCAGCTGCTCCGCCAGGCCATGGAGCGGCTGGGCGACCGGGAGAGGCACATCATCACCCTCCGCTTTGGTCTGGACGGCCGGCGGGAGTGCACCCAGAAGGAGGTGGCCGACCAACTGGGCATCTCCCAGTCCTACATCTCTCGGCTGGAGAAGCGGATCATTGCCAGGTTGAAGAAGGAGATCGTGAAGATGATGTAAGAACAGGCCCCGATTGGGGCCGTCTTTTTTTACCGGTCACTTTCGATTGACCGCCAGGGAATTGGATGGTATAATGTACACAGGAAATTATGTCTGCTTTGAGAAGGGGACGGTGGGATGAAACGAAATACGAAGGTCTCCACCGCGGTGATCCGCCGGCTGCCCCGGTACTACCGGCAGCTATCCGAGCTCCAGGAGGGGGGCGTGGTGCGTATCTCCTCCAGTGCTCTGGGCAAGTCTATGGGCCTAACTGCCTCTCAGATCCGCCAGGATCTGTTCTGTTTTGGCGGCTTCGGCCAGCAGGGGTACGGCTATAAGGTGGACAGCCTGAAAGAGGAGATTGGCGAGATCTTGGGCATCAGTCAGGGCCACACCCTGATCGTGCTGGGTACGGGCAACCTAGGCCGGGCCATCATTCAGAATTTCCGCTTTTCCGCAAATGGCTTCCAGCTTTTGGCTGCTTTTGACGTGGACCCGGCGGTGGTAGGGACCCGGATCGCCGGGGTGCCCGTCCGCCACGCCGATGAGCTGGAGAAGTTCATCGCTACCAACCGGGTGGACGTGGGGCTGCTGACCGTGCCCATTGCTGCCGCCCAGCGGATGGGGGACCGGCTGGTGGAGGCCGGAGTGAAGGGCATCTGGAATTTTACCAACTACGAGCTGGCCTTTGCCAGTCAGGATGTGATTGTGGAGTCGGTCCACTTTTCCGACAGCCTGCTGGCCCTGAGCTATATGATCTCCCAGCGAGAGGGAGACGAGGAGGATAACCTATGAGACGATATCTGCGCCCTCTGGTGCTGGTCCTGACCTGTCTGCTGCTGGCCGCGGCCGGGTACGCCGCCGCGTCCGGAGACAGCCTGATTTCGCTGAGCTATCTGCAAAAGACCTTTTTCCCCCAGGCCGTCCAGGCGGGGGAGAAGGCGGGGAACGAGCTGCTCCAGGATACCTATGACAAGGCGAAGGCCAGCCTGGACGCCGCCGGCTCCGGTGAGACGGGCAGCTACAGCGACACCCTCCAGAGCCGGAGCTGGACCGACGGACAGATCATCACCCTGAAAACCGGTGCCGGCTTCCTGATGCTGGAGGGCTCTGCTACCGTAGTCCACACCGGTGCGGTGGTGGATGTCACCGCTGGGGAGGAGGTGTCCTCCGGTGCCACCCTGGTCCAAAACCACCGCTATCTGGTGGGGGAGAGCACCGACGCCGCAGTGACGGTCCGCTCCGGGGAGGCGACCCTGGGTGTGCAGGGGGGCTACACCCTGACGCCGGGGAAGGACAAGCACACCCCGTTTTACGACGTGCGGCAGGTGGACTGGTACTATGAGCCGGTGGGCTACGTCTATGAACGGGGACTGTTTTCCGGCATGAGCACCCATCAGTTCTCCCCGGGCCTAACCATGAACCGGGCCATGCTTATGTCGGTGCTTCACCGGCTGGCGGGGGCCCCAGGGGTCACAGACGGCCCCACATTTACCGATGTGCCGGACGGCCGGTGGTACACCGAGGCGGTCCGCTGGGGAGCTGCTCAGGGCATTACCGCCGGAGCAGGGGCAGGCACCTTTAACCCGGGAGGAAAGATCACCCGAGAGCAGGCGGTTGTGATGATGTACAACTACGCCGTCAAATACATGGGCATGGAGTTTGGAGCAGGGGCGGACCTGTCCCGCTTCCCGGACCAGAGCCGGGTGAGCAGTTGGGCCAGAACGGCCATGGGCTGGGCGGTGGAGAACGGAATCATCAGCGGGGTGAGGAACGGCAGCTCCCTTACACTGGAACCCGGACGCAGCGCCACCCGGGCCGAGATGGCCACCATGCTGCGGGCCTTCTGCGAGAAAATTTTAGCGTGAAAGGCACCCATTTCCCCCTGAGGCCATATGATGGTATCGAGAGCGGCAAACAGCCCTCTTAAGACTTTCATATCAGGAGGTACTCATAATGGGGTGCTGCAATAACAACTGGGGCGGCAGTAGCTGCCTGTGGATCATCATCCTCATCATCATCCTGTTCGGCTGCGGCGGCTGGGGCGGCAATAACTGCTGCTGCAACAACAACAACTGCGGCTGCAACAACGGCTGCGGCTGCTGAGGAACACAATTAAAACAGAGGCGCGGAGAAAACTCTCCGCGCCTCTGTTTTACAAAAAGCACAAAATCTTCGGTTCCTCCGAAGATTTTGTGCTACTAATGGCACCCGCGGGAGGATTCGAACCTCTGGCCTACCGCTTAGGAGGCGGTCGCTCTATCCATCTGAGCTACGCGGGCTTATTGGTGTCTTTGCTATTTTAGCCTAACTTGCCCCGTCTGTCAACGATAAAACGACCGACTATCCCGGAAAAATGACCGACTGTCCCGAGCCGGTAGACAAAAAGGGGCGAAGCCGCTATACTGAAAACCAGAGAGGAGGGGAGCCCGTGGAGGTGGAAATCAGGACCGAGCCCGGCCGTCAGGAGCCCAAGGTGATCATCCTGGCCGGAGAGGAGAGCGAGGAGCTACGCCGCCTGGCGGACAGGCTGGCGGCTCTGGCGGTGGAACCCATTCCGGCCAGCCGGGGGGAGGAGAGGCTGCTCCTGCCTCAAGGGGATTTCCTCCGCTTCTACGCCGACGGCAAGGGGGTGTCCGGTCAGACAGGGTCGGAGATATGCTCTGTGCCGCTGCGGCTCTATGAGCTGGAGGAGCGGCTGGATGCCACTCGGTTTGTCCGCATCTCCAACGGGGAGATTGTCAACCTGGATCGGGTCACCGCCGTGGACCTGTCCCTGTCGGGCACCATCTGCATGACCCTGGACGGGACGGTAAAGGCCTACGTGTCCCGGCGATATGTGAAAAAGATCAAAGAGACCCTGAATTTAGGGAGGAGGAGACGCAATGAGAGAGGGTAGACGGGCCTGGCTGGTCCGAGTTTTGGCCGGAGGAACGGTGGGACTGCTGGCTGCGCTGATCCTCATCCCGTATTTGATGGATTCCCGGCTTGTAGACCCCGTGGTGTGCCTGCTGTGCGTCGGACTGGGCGGGGCGGCGGGGGTGGCTACCCTGCCCTTCGCCGACGACGGCAAATCTCTGCTGCTGCGCTCGGCAGCCCATTTCGCGGTGACCTCGGTCCTGTTTCTGCTGTTGATGTCCCGCCTCTTCTATGGCTGTTGGTGGGAGGGACTGCTGCTGCTGGAAGGAGTGCTGGCCCTGCTGTACGCCTTGATCTGGCTAGGGCGGTGGATCGGCTGGTATGGGGAGGTGAGGCAGCTTCGCGCCCTGCTGGGGCTGGACGCCGGGCCGTCCCCCCTGAAATGGCGGGAGACGTTACCTTATCTGCCCTTTGTGCTGCTGCTGTGCGACGGTCTGCCCCTGTTCCTGCGGTGGGCGGAGCATGCAATACAGAGGGGCAGCATTCTTGAGCTCCCTATCCTGTCCGCGCTGTTCCTGCCCTATGTGCTGCTGCCTGTGGGGAGCTTCTTTGCCGGGGTGTCCCTGGGCAAGCGGCAGGGGGTGTGCCCCATGTACCCGCTGGCCTGCTTTGTGTGCTATCTGCCCATGCTGTCAATGGTGTCCACCGCCGAGCTGTTCCACTGCTTCCTGGCGGCCGTCCCCGCCCTGGCGGGCAATGTACTGGGGTGGATGTACCGCCGGGCGGTGCCAAAAAAGGAGAGAAGCGATGGGGAGCATTGTTGAACAGGCGGTTTATGACTTCTGCGCTTCGGTTATTATGTGGGCCGTACTGGTCCCATGCGGTATCTTCTTTTTTACGGCGTTTATCTTTATTGTGGTGAAATGTATCCGGGAACTGTGGAAGAAGTAGACGAGGGGCCCCGCCGGTTGGCGGGGCCCCTTTGCGTTCAGGACAGCTGGAACTGTCCGGTGTACAGCCGGTAGTACCGGCCCTGCTCTTGAAGCAGCTCCTCGTGGCTGCCCTTCTCCTCAATCTCGCCGTGCTCGATGACCACAATGCAGTTGGAGTTGCGCACGGTGGACAGGCGGTGAGCGATGACGAACACCGTCCGGCCCTCCATGAGGGCGTCCATGCCCTGCTGAATCAGGGCCTCGGTGCGGGTGTCGATGGAGGAGGTGGCCTCGTCCAGGATCATCACCGGCGGGTCGGCCACGGCGGCCCGGGCGATGGCCAGCAGCTGCCGCTGGCCCTGGGACAGGTTGGCTCCGTCGCCGGTGACCATAGTCTGGTAGCCCTCAGGCAGGCGGCGGATGAAGGAGTGGGCGTTGGCGCTCTTGGCGGCGGTGACGCACTCCTCGTCGGTGGCGTCCAGCCGGCCATAGCGGATGTTGTCCATGATGGTGCCGGTGAACAGGTGGGTGTCCTGGAGCACCGCCCCCAGGGACCGGCGCAGGTCGTCCTTGCGGATGGCGGTGACGTTGATGCCGTCGTAGGTGATCATGCCGCCCTCGATCTCATAGAAGCGGTTGATCAGGTTGGTGATGGTGGTCTTGCCCGCGCCGGTGGAGCCCACAAAGGCGATTTTCTGGCCCGGGTCGGCGTAGACCGACACATCCTTCAAAATCCGCTTGCCGGGGACGTAGGAGAAGTCCACGTTCCGGAAGCGCACCGCGCCCTTCAGCTCGGTGAGGCAGTAGTCCTCCCCGGGGACGTTGCGCACAGTGCCCCGGATCAGGTGGAGAGAGGGTGTCCCGTCGGGGCCGGGGTACTTCCAGGCCCAGCCGTGACCCGCAAGAACGGACAGGTCGGCCACCTGGGCGAGAGAGCCGTCCGGGGCCACCATGACCCAGATGCCCTCCGGGGAGTCCACATTGGGGGGCAGCAGCTTCAAGCCGCCCACCGCCTCCCGTACCGCCTGGCCCAGCTCGGTGAGGGCGTCGCCCTCACCCACCAGCACGGGGACCAGAGCCATGCCGTTGCCCCGGGGGGTCTTCCAGGCCCAGGTCCGGGGCCGGCCAGGGCCGGCGAAGGGGGAGAGGGTGCCGTTGGCGTCCTTCTCGGCGGGAATCAGGGTGACGGAGCCCTCATCCACCTCGGCGGCGGTGTCCATCACCTCGAAGATGCGCTCGGCGCCCGCCATGGCGGACAGCAGGGTGGTCATCTGCTGGGAGATCTGGTTCAAGGGCTGACCCACCTGCTTGGAGTAGTTGAGATAGATGGCCAGTCCGCCCAGGTCGAAGCCCTGGAGGACGGACAGCAGCCCGCCGAAGGCGGCGGTGAGGGCGTAGCTGATGTTCATCAGGTTGCCCGCCACCGGCATAATCATGGTGGAGTAGAAGTTGGCCTTCTGGGCGGCGTCCCGGTAGGTGTCGTTCAGCTCCTTGAACTTGGCCTTGGCCTCCTCCTCGTGGGTAAAGGCTTTGACGACTTTAAGCCCCTCGATGGTCTCCTGAATCTCGCCGTTCACCTTGCCCAGGGCGGCCTGCTGCTTCTGGTAAAACCGGCGGCTGCGGCCCCCCAGCTGCTTGAACAGGAACATGGTGAGGGCCAGCACCAGAGCGGTGACCAGAAACAGCTTCCAGTTGATGACCAGCATGAGGGTCACCAGCCCCACGAACATGAGACAGCTGGAGAACAGGGACACCATGCTCTGCTGGAGGGCCATCTGCACGTTGTCCGCGTCGTTGGTGAAGCGGCTCATCAGCTCCCCGTGGGGGTGCTGGTCGAAGTAGGACAGGGGGAGCTTCTGCAGGCTGTCGAACAGGTCCTTGCGCAGGCGGTTGACCCCCTTCTCCGCCAGCCGGACCATGGCGGCGGACTGGCCGTAGGTGGCCAGGCAGCCCAGCAGGTAGACGGCTGCCAGCCCCAGAATGGCCCGGCCCAGCCCGGCGAAATCGGTGCAGCCCGACCAGATAAAGTTGTTGATGATGGGCCGGAGCATATAGGATCCGCCCAGATTGGTGCCCACCGACACCAGCAGGCACAGCAGGACAAACAGTAAGGGCAGCTTGCTCTTGGTGAGATAGCCGAGCAGCCGGCCTATGGTTTTTTTCAGATTTTTGGGCTTTACCGGCCCGGCCTTGAAGGCCTGATGCGGTCCTGGCATTATCCGCCCACCCCCTCTTGCTGAGATTGGTAGATCTCCTGATAGATTTTGTTGCTGGCCAGCAGCGCCTCGTGAGTGCCCCTGCCGGCGATGTGGTCATCGTCCAGAATGAGAATTTCGTCGGCGTACTGCACAGAGGAGATGCGCTGGGCGATGATAATCACGGTGGTGTCCTTGAGATTCTTGTGGAAGGACTCCCGGATGGCCGCCTCGGTGGCCGAGTCCACGGCGGAGGTACTGTCGTCCAGGATGAGGACGGCCGGCTTTCTCAGCATGGCCCGGGCGATGCACAGCCGCTGCTTCTGCCCGCCGGACACGTTGGTGCCCCCCTGGGTCAGCTCCGTGTCGAAGCCGTCGGGCAGGGACATGATAAAGTCGTAAGCCTGGGCGTCCTTGGCCGCCTGGATGATCTCCTCCTCGGTGGCGTCGGGGCGGCCCCACAGCAGGTTTTCCCGGACGGTGCCGGTGAAGAGGATGTTGGTCTGGAGCACCATGCCGATGCGGGAGCGCAGGTCCTCCAGAGGGTAGTCACGTACATCCACCCCGTCCACCAGGACCGACCCGCCGGTGACGTCATAGAACCGGGGGATCAGGTTGACCAGGGAGGACTTGCCGGTGCCGGTGCCCCCCACAATGGCCACAAACTGCCCCGGCTCCACAGAGAAGCTGATGCGGGACAGCACGTCGTCCCCGGTGCCGGAAGCGGCGTACTTGAAGGACACGTCCCGGAACTCCACCTTGCCCCTGGGGGCGGGAAGGGAGGCGGTCTTCTCCTTGTTCTGAACAGAGGGGACGGCGTCCAGGACCTCGTTAATGCGCCGGGCGCAGGCCTGGGCCCGGGAGAGCTGGAGCAGGGACATGGCTACCATCATTACGCTCATGAGCACCTGCATGATGTAGCTGAGGAAGGCGTTCAGGTCGCCCAGCTCGAAGGTGGCCCCCATGACCATCTTTCCGCCGAAGTAGAGTACGGCCAGGGTGGCCCCGTTCATGCACAGCATCATGATGGGCATGATGGCGATGACCCGCATCCCTACGGTGAGGCCGGCGTCCATCAGCTCGTCGCTGGCGCGGTTGAACTTCTTCCGCTCATGCCCCTCCCGGACAAAGGCTTTTACCACCCGAATGGCCACCAGGTTCTCTTGGAGCACGTTGTTCAGGCCGTCGATCTTCTTCTGCATCAGCTCAAAGAGCCTGGTGCACACCTTCATCAGCACGGCGATGGCCAGCACCATCAGGGGGATAATCACCAGCAGCACAATGGCCAGCCGGGCGTTGAGGTACAGGCTGACACCCAGGGCGACGATGAGCATCACCGGGGCCCGGACCAGCATCCGCAGCCCCATGGCCAGCATCATGGTCATGGCGTTGACGTCGTTGGTCATGCGGGTGATGAGGGAGGCGGAGGAGAAGCGGTCGATGTCGGCGAAGGAGAACTCCTGCACCTTATCGAAGAGGCACTGGCGCAGGTTGCCGCCGAAGCCCTGGCTGGCGAAGGCGGCGTACTTGGCGGCCAGCACGCCGCAGGCCATGGAAATCGCGGCCAGAAGAAGCATGGCGGCCCCCAGGGTAAAGATGTAGCCCGTGTCCCCCGAGGGGATGGCCACGTCTACGATCTCCGCCATTACCAGGGGGAGAAGCAGCTCGCAGATGACCTCTAAAATAATCAGGATGGGGGATTTGACGGCGTCCTTTTTGTAACCCTCCAAGTGGGTCAGGAACAGGGAAAGCAAGGTAAGATCACTCCTTTTCGTGGGAATCGGGGGCGGTAAGGTTATTTAGCATTCGCCGCTGAAACTGGGCCAGCAGGGCCAGCTCCTCAGAGGAGAAGCCGGCCAGCATCCGGGCGGATACCCGGCGGAACACATCCCGGCAGCCCTCTACGGCGGAGTCCCCCTTGGGGGTGAGAAGCACTCGGTTGCGCCGGGCGTCCTTCTGCCAGGGCTCCCGGCGGATGTAGCCGTCCCGCTCCAGGCACTTCAGCGAGTTGGCCACGGCGGCGGGGGAGACGTGGAGCAGGTCGGCCAGCTCCCGCTGGGCCTGGCACTGGCCCTCCGGGTCCTCCCCGGCGGACTGGAGGATGGACACCAGCATGGGGTGGCCCACCTTTTCCAGACCCGAGACGTTCAGCTCAGACTGAACCGCCGCCCGATGGGCCTGATGCAGCTGCCGGGACAGCAGATCCATCTCGTGAAACGATGCTTCCACGAGAAAACCTCCTTTCAAAGATTTATTAACCGGTTAATGATTAACACGTTGATTAGTTTACCCGGCCAGAAGAAAATGTCAAGCAGTTTTGAGAGAATTCAAAAATTGTTTACAGCTTCGATATGTAGGAGAGCGCCGCCCCCGATGGGACGGCGCTCTTTTGCCTTAGCTCTCCATGTGTCGGCCGAGAAAGGCCGCGATGGACTGGGCCAGCTTGTACTCCACCTCGCCTCCGGCCGGCCGGTCCTTCCCGATGCCGGCGAAGAGGACGCAGCCCAGCACGTCGCCCTCGGACAGGATGGGGGCAGCAGTGCTCAGGGAGTATTTGTCGCTGTCGGCGCACAGAGGAATGGTCTCCTCCCCGGGCTTGTACTGGTAGACCTGCCGAGCCTCCATCAGCCGCTCCATCTGGGGGGAGACAGCCTTGTCCGCCAGCTCCCGGCGAGGGATGCCCGCCACCGCGATGCAGCTGTCCCGGTCGGTGATGACGGTCACCTGCCCGGTAGTGCGGTTCAATGTGTCACACAGCTGGCCGGCAAAGTCCACCAGCCCGCCCATCAGGGAATACTTTTTAAAAATTACGCCGCCGTCCTTGTCGGTGTAGATCTCCAGGGGGTCGCCGTCACTGATAACCTTGACAGTGAAAACCTTATCGTTGTGCTTGTCGCTCTCCTGGATGATCTGAATTTCATAGGGATGAGTGCTGATCGGGGCCATAGCCGCCACGGCCTCCGGCCTCTCCTCCGGGAGCGTGCCGCTTTGCAGGATGCTGTCCACATCCGCCTTGAGGTGGACCTCCACATGGTCCTCATAGACCTTGATCTTCTCAATGATGAGCTGGAGGTCGTTCCGGTCCAGCTTGGGCTTGTTTAGGATGTCGTCAAAGACCTCCATAGCCGTTTTGGCAACTCGATTCACCCGGATGATGGTGTTTTTCTTGTCCTGGGCCAGGTCGATCTGGTGCTGGACGCCCTCCATCCGCCGCACCAGGTCGCTCTCCAGCTCGTCGTAGGTCTCCTCCAAAGTGGCCTCCTGCTCCGGGTGCTTCATCACGTCCCGGATGCGCTGGCGCTTGGTGGCTTTCAACTCCTCCTGGAGGTCCAGGAGGGTGGCCTCCAGATTTTCCGCCGCCCGCTGGGTCTCCGCTACGTCCTCCTGCTCCTTGGCCAGGTCGGCGTTGAGCCGGTCCAGCATGGCGGCGGAGTTGTCCTTCACCTTTTGCACATAGAGCTTCACCAGCTCGTCCAGCTTGTCCACCCGGATGTGGTGGCTGGTACACCCTTTCAGACCCCGGCGGTGGTAGGTTCCGCAGCGGTAGGCGTCCTTGATGTCTCGGCGGCTCATGGCGAACATGGGGGAGCCGCAGTCGCCGCACTCCAGAAAGCCGGAGTAGGTGTTGTCATACTTCTTCTGCCCCCGGTAGTGGGCGGTAGAACGGCTCTCCCGCAGGGCCCTGGCCGTGGCGAAGGTGCGGTAGTCGAGGATGGGCTGGTGGTGGTGCTCAATGACGATGTGATCCAGCTCGTCCCGGCGCACGTCCTTGCCGTTGATCTTTTTGCGGGCGTATTTCCCCTGGCGGAGGGTGCCGATGTAGAAGTCGTTGTCGATGATGCCCTGGACCGTCACAATGGCCCACTCCGGCCGGACGCCCCGCCTGTACTCCTTGCCCGCCGCCTCCTTCCGCTCCCGCTCGGTCATCCGCGGGGTGGGGACCCCCTGGTCGGTGAGGTGGTTGGCGATTTTTTTATACCCCCAGCCATCGATGTAGAGCCGGAAGATCTCCCAGACGACCTCCGCCTCGGTGGGGACAATCTCGAACTCCTGCCGGGGGTTGAGGATGTAGCCGTAGGGGGCGGCGCAGAGCCATTTGCCGTCCTGCTGGCGGCGCTTGATCACCGACTTCACCTTTTTGCTGGTGTCGGTGACCGGCATCTCGTTGATGAGGAACTGAAACTGAATTTTCAGCCAGTCGTCGTCGTTGGGGAAGTCGATGTTGTCCCCGATGGAGATGATGCGGACGCCCGCGTCCCGCAGGTCCTCCAGCTCCACCAGCCCCCTGCTGTTGCGGCGGGAGAAGCGGGAGAAGTCCTTGATAATGAGGATGTCCTTTCGGTGGTCTATCAGCTCCCGGCGCATTTCCTGGTAGCCGGGCCGCTGGTCGAAGGTGTAGCCCGATTTGTCCCGATCCTCGTAGAAGGTCAGGGTGCTGTCCGGGAATTTGTGCCTCACGAAGTCCTCAATGATGGCCTTCTGGTTCTCGATGGAGGTGTTGTCCCGGTCCAGCTCCTCGTCCACCGAGATGCGGCAGTAGCCGGCAATATCGAATTTTTCAATCATCGGTCTCACCCTTCAGATATTTCGCCGTCTGGCGGTCAAACTCCGAGATGTAGTCGGCGTCCTGCTTCTTGCGGAACTCCGTATAGATATCGCTGACCTTCTTTTCCGCGGCTTCACGGGAGATCCTGCCCTTGCCCTCCAGCACCTTGCGGCGGTTGTTGGTGAGGAAGCGGTCTGTCTCGGCCAGCCAGTCCTTCATGGACATGGGGACCTCATCCTCCGCCATCAGCTCGGCGTAGTCGATGAACATGGTGACCAGGCGGTTGAGGCGGGCAATTTCCTTTTCATTGAGGTAGTTCTTGGCAATCAGTGTATCACTCTTGAGAATTTTTCCGTCCGGCGCACCCTTCCAGGTGGTCAGACCCATAGTGGGGCTGTCCAGAGTGGCTCGCTCCGCGATCAGCTCCGCCGCCGTCTTGCCGGTCACAGCAAAGTGGAGCTTGTTCTGGACAAAGGAGTAAAAAGCGCGGGTGGTGTCGCTGTTCTTGTCGTAGTCGTAGCTGCACTGTTCGAAAATGTCCGCAATTTTTTGGTAGGCCCGGCGCTCGCTGGCTCGGATCTCCCGGATGCGCTCCAGCAGCTCGTCAAAGTAGTCCCGTCCGAAGGGCCGGCCATTTTTCATCAGCTCATCGTTGAGAACGAAGCCTTTAGTGATGTACTCCTTCAGGGTTTTCGTGGCCCACTGGCGGAACCGGGTGGCCTTTTTAGAGTTCACCCGGTAGCCCACAGCGATAATGGCGTCCAGATTGTAGTGTTGCGTCTTATAGTTTTTCCCATCTGCGGCAGTTGTCAAGAAATCCTTGACAACTGATTCTTTGTCCAGTTCTTCCTCATCGAAGCAGTTTTTCAGATGCAGACTGATGTTTTGCTTTGAGGTTTCAAACAATTCTGCCATTCCCTTTTGCGACAGCCAAAAGGTCTCATCCTGAAACACCACGCTGACAAATTCCTTCTCGCCGCCGTTGTTGTAGAGCAGGATCTCCCCGCTGGGCAGCAGCTCATTTCCCACGGAATTCCCTCCTGTCAATTTCTTGTTTCTGGCGTTCTTCTTTGTTTAGATAATATTGTATCACAGCTTTTACCGTAAAGCAACAGTAAAAAGGAGACCGGGACAGAAAATATCCCGATCTCCAAAACGCGGGCGAGGGGGCTGCGGCCATCAGCTTGGTCGGCCCGCGCTAGTTGTCAGTTGTCAGCCGGGGTCAAAGCCCCATGACCATCCCGGCCTGCCGCTCCAGCTCCACTTCCCGCTGGGCGCTGCACCGGCGGTGGTCGCAGAGCAAGCCGCTGGTCAGCTCCGTCAGATCCTGTGTTCCTGACTCAAACACCGCCACCAGGTAGTCCTTCTCCTTGTACTCCCGGTACAGCGGCTTGAGCCGTTCTCGCAGATTCTCGTCCCGCTTTTCGGAATTGGTGAGCCAGACCTCCACCAGCTTGCTGCCGTCCCTGACATGGATCTCCAACGCCGTGTCACGCTCCTTTCTCCCTGCCAATATTTTCCGCTGTTTTCCCCGGGTTTATTCACATGGACAGGGTCATGTCCTGCTGCTTCTCATGGTCATCCGGTTTGTGACCCAGGGCAATTTTCTTCTCCCGCTCTTTGGAAAGAGCTTTGCGGTCGGTGTGCCCGCTTACCGGAGCAGCTGGGCGAGGGGCTTCAGCAGATTGTTCCATATGGCGGCCCCACTGTACCACATCACCCACAACCCCAGCGAGATCGGGACGACCCAGAGCCACGCCGGTCTGGGTCGGGGCAGCGTCACTTGAGACAAATGCCACCGCCCTGAGCCTTGTTCTTGATTGCCGTAAACGTGGACACTATCTCACCTCTTTTGTCAGGTGGCTGACCTGCCCGCAGAGCTTGGCGTATCCATTCACCAGATCATCTCCACGGAGGATTTTCAGCTTACCCATGTTGGCCAGGGTGGTGAGCTGATTAATGTTGCGGCCTTGAGCTTTCAGCTCGGAGAGGACTTCACCCAGACCGTCCACCCGGATGATTTCCTTGCCCAGACCGCAGATACACAGGTAGTCGGTGAGGGTCATGTTGGCGTCCTGAGCACGCTGTCGGAGCTGTTCTTTCACTTTCGGCGTCATCCTTACGGTGACGATCTTGGTTTTCCTCTGCATTGACGTTTCATTCCTTTCTACCCT
>JAETQY010000040.1 GCA_021770445.1 Bacillota bacterium
GACTTCGACCAGTACCGCCAGTGGGCACAGACACGGCCCTGCGCCGGCCATGAGGAGACGCTCCAGGCTTTGGCGGAGCACTGGTCTGAGATGCAGGCGGAACAGACTGGGGCCCCCGCCGAACCCCAGCAAGGTCCGGCGATGGGAGGAATGACCCTTGGCTAATCCCGCCCTGATCGCAAAGGCCGCGGCCATCGTCCTGACCGATGAGAAAACCCGAAAAGCAGTCGGCTGGCTGCTGGTGGCGATCCTCTCCCCCATCATCCTGCTCATCGCCTTTTTATGCTCTCTGGGCTCCGGCGCCACGGAGCACAACATCACCGCCGTAGAGCTGTGCTTCTACGATACCATCGCCATCCCAGCGGATACTCCGGAGGAGTACCGGGTCTGCATTGAGGCCATGCGCGCCAGTTTCAGTCAGCTGGACACTGTCATCGCCGCCATCAACGGGAATACAGAAGAAGGAAACCGTCTTGACGACATCCGCGTCAAGGCGATTTTTTATGCTCTGTACTTCGGCGCCGAATCTCACGGAGACGCACAGACCTTTGCGGACTGCTTCGTCATCTACGAGGAGCGCACCCGCACCGTCCCCGTGGAGGGCAGCGACCCTCCCGCGGAGACGGAGGAGCTCTACAGGGTGGCCATCTCCATTGAGGATCTGGGAACCGTCTGGCAGAACATCGCCGCCATGGGTGTGACGCCCACCGCCGAGCAGCAGGCCAACGCGGACAGTATCTACAACCTGATTCGATACGGCGCGGCGGGAGGCGGCAGCGGCTTCGCCGGTTCGGATGTGCCCTTCATCGGGGCGGACGGCTTCTGCTCACCTATCGGAGAGAGCTGGCGGAACGTGGTCACCTCGGAGTTTGGCTACCGCAGCGACCCCTTCACCGGCGAGCGGCGGGGCCACACGGGGATAGATCTGGCGGTACCCACCGGAACCTCCATCCGCGCCGCCCTGCCGGGAACCGTGACCGTGTCTACCTATAACCGGGGCGGCTACGGCTACTATGTGATGATCGACCACGGTGGAGGACTCGCCACCCTGTACGGCCACTGCTCCCAGCTGCTGGCGCGGGTGGGCCAGACGGTGGAGGCCGGGGATGTGATCGCTCTCTCCGGTTCCACCGGACGGTCTACCGGACCTCACCTCCACTTCGAGGTGAGGGTCAACGGGGAGCGGACCAACCCCCGCAGCTACTTGCCATAAACGCAGAGGAGGAAACGCACTATGAAATTCAAAGCAAATTTTGTGGAGAAGCCGGGAAATTTTCAGATGGACGACTGCCGGATCGAAAAGGTGGTGGAGCTGTCCCATGAGGATTTCTGCCGGCTGAAGATCACCCCCCTGGCAAATCAGCCATTCCTTACTGAGAACAAGGACTGTATGTTCCACAAGGACGGTGTGATCCACTGCCTGTTGGCACTGGGCCAGGGCAGCAATGACGGGGTGCTCATCGACGCGGAGAAATATGACTACGCCCGTCTCGCGGCCTACGTCCCCGGAATGCGGGACATCATCAACGCCGAGATGGACCGGGCGGCGGAGCTTATCATTCGGGATGGCACCGAAAAGTCTATGAGTGCCTGCTGGTGTGTCTACCTCAAGGAATTGGAGAAACAGCTGGGCCTGACGGTCCGGGAGGGCAGCGGCTTTGACTCTATGCTCAGAGCTGCCCTGAAGCAGCGCCCCGAAGTGTCGGCGGTGGATATGCACGATGGATGCATTGAAATGGAGTACCATCCGGAATACTGCCGGCAGTTCAAGGAGAATGAAACGCCTGAACTTCTCCTGAAGGATCTGCTTCCCCTTCTGAAAGGAGGCGGGCTGATGTTCCTGTGTCATAAGGAAGCGGAGCAGTCAGTGCTGGTGGAAAACCTGTGTGAGCTGACTGACGCCGGGCAGGAGGATCACGCCGCTCTGCTCAATGCCCGTGTGTCTGAGATCTGCGACACTCCGGAAGGGACAGAGATCGTACTCACCGGCGTGGACCCGGAAGAGCTGGTGAGGTTCAACGAAGCCCACGACGCTTTTATGGAGGCGGAGCAGGCCATGGGACCCACCATGGGATAGGAGGACGCTATGGACCGATTTGATATTCGCCGCGTCGCCATGGGCCTCACCGCCTATGCAGTCGAGCGGCAGAATGGTTATGAACGCCACCAGCCGGAGGGGTCTCCTCCCTGGCAGGAACAGCGCCGGCTCTGGACGGATGCCATCCTCCAGGGCATGGCAAGGCTGGATGGACTGACCCCCGATCCCAGGCTGATGGAGCAGTACGATCTTGAACTGAGACAGGCCCAAGGGTGTTATTTCTTCACACCGGCCACCCGTCAAATGCAGAAGGATACCATCCGGGAAATGCGGCGCTTCGCCGCTGCGCTGGAGGCTGCCGGCGATGACCGCCGCCGTCAGGTCAACGTGGTGCGAGAACTGCTGGAGGATATGTCCCTCCACCCCCACTGGTGGAATGGAAAGGACAACGGCCTCGACCTCGCCCGCGATGAGGCGGACCGGGCGCTGGTACGCATGACCGCACAGATGCCCATCCGATTCACCCGCATCGCTCTGGGCGGAGACGCCGGGCCCCATTGGGCCAGCGGCTTTGTCTCCGGCTGTGTCAGAGACGCTGAGGCTGTCAGGCAGACCGCCGTATATCAGGATGCGCTTCGGGACTACCCGGAGATCACAAGCTGGCCCGCTCTCTGCACCGTCTATGCGGGCCGAAATCTGCCCACTGCTCTGGGGACAGCGGACGCCTCCGACTTCGACCTGGAGATCATAAACCGGACCGGGGACAGGTTTCTTGATGAGCGCGGCGTCCGCTGGCTGGGGGGTCCCTATCAGATGACCATAGCCGCCGCCCCTGCTGAGAGTCTGGATGTGCCTGCTCCGTTCCAAATGGGACACACCATGTGAGGAGGATGATGGAATGGAAAATAACGAGATCAAGCTGTCCTTCAACAGCGAGAAGATGGAGGCGCTGGTGTTCTATCTGAAAAAGGAGAACACCACAGTACAGAAAAAGATGGACGAGGCGCTGCGGCTGCTCTACGAGCAGACGGTACCGGAGCCTCTGCGGGAGTACCTGGACGCCAAGTCCGCTCCCGCTCGCCCCAGGCGCCCGCCCCGTCCCAGCCAGCCCAAGCCGGCCGCACCCAGGCAGACGCCCGCCCCCGCAGATCAGGGAAAGGAGGATGCCGTATGAGCGGCGATGTACAACTGGAGCTTTGGCTCAGTGAATATAAAATGGACGCCCTCTCCTCTGTGCTGGAGGAGCAGGGCACCACTGTGGAGAAGCGAATGCAGGAGATGCTGATCGACCTGTATGCGGAGTTGGTGCCTTATGAGGTACAGCAGGAGATCCGCACCCGTATAGATGCGGAGTATGCCGCGGCACAGGCGGAGGCGGAGGCAGCCCGGAAGTACACCGCATTCTGTGTGCGGGAGAATGGGACACAGTCGTTTTTCCAGCTGGACAGGTCGGAAAGTATTCTGGAGGTCGCCAAGTTCCTGCGCAGGTATCTGCGTGAGAATCAGGGCCAGGGTACCGCCGCGCTCCGGACAAGCGCCTTCGCCAGAATGGAGCCGGTCACCGCCGAGCGGTATGACCAGCTGCTGGCACTGCGGATGGAGTCTCCCGGCAAAGTCACCGGCATGTTCGATCTGGACTTCGACAGGCGGGAGGTCTCCACCGTGGATGCCGGCGATGGGTGGAAGACGTGGTCCATGCAGGACGTCTCCACCGCCGTCTTCCAGGCGTACCGGAAAAGCCGTCTCAGGCCGGAGCAGTATATGTCCCGGTTCCTGGAGAAGCTGGAGGGCAAGGAGCTCACCTCGCCGGGCCACCTCTCCGCGCGGGATATCTCCTTCGCGGAGGAGATCACCGAGATCGACAGCCTGCTGGATTTTTACATGGATACCAGCTTCGACGTAGACGCAGTGTTCGGCACACACGTCTGCACCGGCGAGAACGACGACACCCTGAACGTGTATGCCAACTACGACATGGCAGCCGGACAGGTCTGCGATGAGCTGGAGGTGGACCTGCACCGGGCAGATGGACGTGAGGAGTCGGTGGAGTACCGGCTCAACGCTGTGGAGAAGGCAACTCTGCTGCGCAAGATGGATGCCTACTGCCAGGAGCAGACCGGACAGACGCTGGCGGACTACAGCGCCCAGCTGATGGCAGAGGACATGACGCCGCAAGCGCCGCAGATGTAGGAGGGAATATGGATAAGCGAAATTTTGAACAGCAGATCAGCGCATTGGTACCTCAGCCTGACCCGGAGATTACTGCCGCCCTGTTTTCGTTCGGGCAGGAATTGGGTCAGGAAGATAACTATGACGGAGTGCGGGGCCTGCTCAACAGCCTGAGTTTTGTCTCCCGGCACTTCTCCGCTGCGACGGCGCAGGGCGTCTACGAGATCATCCAACACGGCTCCGCGGCTCTGCCCGATGAGATGGTGGCGGCGGCTGTGTATCTGGAGAACGGCAGCACACCCCAGGCCGTCGCAGAGATGGCGGATGCAGGATCGCTCATGTGCTTCCACTGGCCGCAGGGTGTGGAGGAACTCAGTCCGCTGGCGCTCTGCGTGGTGACAGAGTGTGGACAGAGCCGCTCCTTCTATACCCTGCACTTCGGTGCGTTCGATCCTGACACCGCTCTGCGGCTGGCACAGCAGTACGCTCACGACTGGCAGCTCTCCGTAACGGACGCTCTGCTCTCGCTCACCACAGACATGGCGCTGAACTCCAACGGCGGCGCCAGGAATATCCTGGTAAGCAACGATCCTGCTATGACCCAGGCGCTGTCCGCTGTCTTCCTCCGCTGCCCAGCGGTGGCCGCGCGCCTCACCTTTGATGCCGGCCGCAGTCAGACGATGGTGGAGTACAACCCGCTGTGGCTGGAACTGCATCAGCAGCAGAAACCCGGACAGGGTGAGATGCAGCTGACGGTGTAGCGGAGTACGTCAAGGGTCGTTCCCAATGCGGAGCGGCCCTCGCTTTTATTCCCCCACTGTGCGCCACAGAAACGCCCCGTGTGCCGCTCAGCCCGACAGAGCGGCTCCCTGCCCCACCCAACTGACGCGCCCGCCCTGTGCAGACGTGTGGCGACGGTGGGCAATTCGGCCTCTCCCAAATGTGCAGGTGAACCGGGGGGTCGAAAAAAGTGCAGGATAAAAGCGGGTGGTCGCTTTCGCGCCCACCCGCCGTTCACCCCGCCCCGCAACGCGGGTCGGGGACAGGGACGAGGTGGTTGGTTTGGCCCCCTGTTGGCTGTGGTGGGTGGTCGGAAATGAAAATAACAGAGGAAAAACCGCCCGGTTTCAGCCTTTCACAAGGTGGCTGTGCAGGGTGGTTTTTACGAAAAATGGAGGAATTCGATTATGAGAAGAAAACAGGCAGTTTCAGTGGGGCCGGGCGGCCCCGCTGAGGTCAAAACGCGCATCCCCGTCTGGCTGTACCCCTCCACGCTGGAGGTGATGGATCGGGCGGCGGAGACTGCCGGGTGCAAGAGTCGCAGTGAGTATCTGGAGAAGGCCGCGCTGTTCTACGCCGGGTACGTCTCCGGTCAGGATGCCACCGCCTATCTGCCGCCCGCCTTGGCCTCCGTCCTGCGCGGCACTGTGCAAGATACGGAGAACCGGATCTGCCGTCTGCTCTTCAAGCTGGCGGTGGAGCTGGACATGGTGATGAACGTGCTGGCGGCGGGGATGGAGATCAGCGATGACGCGCTCCACAGTCTCCGGGGCCGGTGCGTTCAGAACGTGAAGAAGACCAGCGGCAGCGTCACACTGGACAAGGCGGTGGAGTATCAGAGGGGCGGCGTGTGATATGGCATGGAGCACCGCCCATGAGAAACTACTCAAGAAAGTAAACCAGGAGATGGATGAGTACGCCCGCAGTATGTGGGATCTCCCTGGTTACACTGTCTTCGGCAAAGCGGATGAGATCGCTTCTATGGGCTTCTGCTACAACCAGCTGGTAGGACACCTCCACGACTACCCGACTACGGGTGTGGAGTGGCTCCTGCAATATGAGAAACCGCTGGAGGCAGTGCGCAGCCACTGGATGGTGGAACAGGACATGGATCTCGAAGCCGAATTCGACCGTGTATTTCATGAGTGGCAGTATGAGGAACCGGAGTCCGGTATGGACGCGCCTGGTATGTCCTGATATGGCGGAGAGGCGGTGACGCTCCATGCCACGGATCATATTCAAGTGTCCCTACATCAAGCCGGGGACAGCGAAAGCCGCCGCGCACCTGAACAACTATGTCCGCTATGTCGCCACCCGTGATGGCGTGGAAAAGCTTACGCCGGACAAGGCTGCTCTGCCTGCTACGAAAAAGCAGCGGGCTATGGTGGAGCGGCTCCTCCGGGACTTCCCTATGTGCCGCGGGATGTTTGAGTACGAAGACTACCAGTCCTCCCCCACCCGCGCCGCCGCTTCTGAGTTTATCACCAGAGCTGCCCATCATCTCCCTGCGCCGGGAGGACGCCACCCGCCTTGGCTACGACAACGCCAGGCAGTGGCAGGCCCTCCTCTCTACCTGCGCCCCGCAGATCGCGGACGCCATGAAGATCCCGTGGGAGCAGTTCCGCTGGTACGCCTCCTACCATGACGAGGGGACACATCCCCACGTCCACATGGTCTGCTACAGCGCCGATGGACGCTCCGGCTTTTTGGATAAGGACGGCATCGCCAAAATCAAATCCGGGCTGGCAAAGGATATTTTCCGCCAGGAGCTGATGGAGGTCTACCGACAGCAGACCCAGCACAGGGATGAGCTGGTACAGCAGTCCGGCGAGGTGCTGAAGGAGCTGATCCGTCAGATGCTCTCCGGTACATTGGAGAACCCGCGCATTGAACAGCTCGTGGGTGAGCTGGCCCAGCGGCTGAAAAGTACCTCCGGCAGAAAGCAGTATGGCTATCTCAAAGCGCCGCTGAAAGCGGTAGTGGATGAGATCGTGGACGAGCTGGCAAAGGACTCCCGTGTGGCCTCCGCCTATGACCTGTGGTATCAGCTGAGGGATGAAGTGCTGCGGACATACCGGGATGACCTGCCAGAGCGACTCCCCCTCTCCCGGCAGACGGAGTTCAGACGGATCAAGAATCTGGTAGTGGAGGAAGCAGTGCGGCTGGGTGAGCACACCGAGGTGTTCACGCCGGCGGATACTCAAGAATTGTCTCAGGCCGGAGAGAATGCTGACCCCGAGCCGGAGGCAGAACCAGTGGATACACTGGAGGTATTTGGTGAAGCGCCGCCCGCTGTGGTGTGGAGTGCGAGATACAAGCAAGCCCGGACGTTTCTGTATGGTGATGACGATACACCCCAGGATCACAAAGCCGCTTACAAGCTCTTCATGGAGGAGGCAGTAAGCGGCAACGCCCTCGCCATGCACGACCTGGGCAGGATGTTCATGGACGGCATCGGCGTAGACGCTGACGCAGACCAGGCTCAGATATGGTACGCCAAGGCTCTCTCCGCCTTCCAGACTGTGGAGCGGCAGCGCCCCAACCGCTATGTGGAGTACCGCATCGGCAAAATGTACGCTGGCGGTCTTGGGACAGAGCAGAATGACGCTGCTGCGGCGAAGTGGTTCTCCCAGGCGGCAGAGCAAGGTTACCAGTACGCCCAGTACTCCCTCGCCGGACTCTACAGCCGGGGCAAGGGTGTGCCGCAGGATGATGCGAAGGCGCTGGAGCTGTACACCCTTGCCGCGGCGCAGGGCTTTCCCTATGCCGCATGGGAACTGGGCAAGCGATATCGAGACGGAACCGGCTGCATCTCAGATGAGCGGCAGGCTGATCGGTACTTCTCCATGGCCTATCACGGATTCCGGATGCTGGCGGATCAACGCCCGGATGACCGTCTCCAGTACCGCATCGGCTGGATGCTCCTGCATGGTGTCGGGACAGAAAAGGATGAGAGCGCCGCGCTGGGGTGGCTGGAGAAATCCGCTGAACTGAAAAATCCCCATGCGGAGTATCTGCTGGCAAAGCACATCCTGGCAGATTCCGCCGCCACGCCTGAGCGGATCAACCAGGCGATAGGCTGGTTGACCCATGCGGCAGAGTCCGGGCTGGACTACGCTCAGTACGCCCTCGGCAAGCTGTACCGTGACGGCGGGCCGGTGAGACAAGATATGACTCAGGCGGTGATCTGGTTCTCCCAGGCAGCGGAGCAGGGCAATCAGTACGCCATGTACGCCCTGGGCAAGCTGCGTCTGGAGGCAGACGATCCCGCCGCCGCCCTGCGCTGGTTCCGACAGTCCGCCGATCTGGGAAACCAGTTCGCACAGTACCAAATGGGCAAGCTGCTGCTGAGCGGCGACGGCGTGGCAAAGGATACAGCAGGCGCGTTCCGTTGGCTGACGGAGTCTGCGGAGCAGGGAAACCAGTACGCGCAGTATGCCCTCGGCAAGCTGTATCTTCTGGGGAAGGATGTCCCGCAGGACAGGGAATCCGCCGTCCGCTGGTTCACACTGGCGGCGGAGCAGGGCAATGAATACGCTCAGTTTTTCCTCGACCACATGGACGACTCGCCCTCCCTCTTCGACAGCGCCACACGGCTCCTCCACCACATGGGCCGCGTCTTCCAAGAGCAAGCCCCGCCGCCGTCCGATGGGATCTCCTTCGTGGACAGTAAGCTGAGAAGGAAGATCAGAGAGAAGAAAATCGCCATGGGCCACAAACCGGATGATCATGAGGAGCCGGTTCAGCAGCTCCGATAACAGCCTCTCCAAAAGGGCTCCAAAAGGTTCGCATAGGGGCGCGGCCTCTTGTGCAAAAGGGCTCTCCCATGTATAATGATCAAAAGAAATTCTGACAGGAGGCCACCCCATGGAGCTGAAGTTTTCAAATGATCTTGATTCCGCCAAGCGGTTGGATGAGATCATGAACTCCTATTCCGGACGAGATCGCGGTTCGATCCTGACGGACGAACACTCCCTGGCGGCGACGCTCGTCCTGCTGGAGCATGGGAGGATCATTGTCACAGAACACGTCTATCCCTACGACCAGGACATCCAAGGCGACAGTGAGATGATGGAGGTCTACTCAGAACTGGCGCGGGAAACCCACTGGAAACGGCTCTCGCATACGGAGATCGAGAGGATACGCATCAACGCCCTCCGCCAGATGCGGCAGGAGGGAAAGCCGTTCTACGATGGAGAGTTTATTTGCTGGCGGGAGGGCCGGGCCTTTGCCCACTGCGGCAACCTCAACCTGCCCCAACTGCTGCTCTACCTCGCAGGTCATGAGCAGGCGGAGCGGTTCTATCTTTTTACCTACCCGTACTGGACGGAGGATCACACAGCGAAATATTACCGTTTCGACCTGTCAGAAACCGCCATCAAGGGCGCGGAAATCTACCGTGAATCCATCTGGGAGAAACTGCGTCAGGCATCCCAGGCCAGCGATGTCTTCCCTACGTTCCCTCGGCTGGAGGATGATTCGGTCTCCCCATCATAATAATATCAAAACCAATCAGAGCCAGAGCGCCGTGTCTGCGGCGCTCTGGCCCTTGCTTTTATCTGGAGGTGAAGCAAGTGCCCTATATCCATTTTACCGAGGAGCAGAAGCTCCGAGCCAGCGAGGTGGATCTGGTGGAGTTCCTCCGCCATCAGGGAGAGAAGCTGATCCGCTCCGGGCCGGAGTATCGCCTGGGCCGCGACCACAGCGTCACCGTCCGGGGCAACGGGTGGTACGACCACGCCGCAAAAGAGGGCGGCGGGCCCATCTCCTTCGTCCAGCAGTTCTACAACCTCTCCTACCCCGAGGCCGTCACCTGTCTGCTGGGCGGGGAGCGGGGCGTTGTCTATGCCTCCGCTCCCAAACAGGAGGAGGAACCTAAAGCGGAGTTTGCCCTGCCGCCGGCGAACCGGGATATGCGCCGGATGTATGCCTATCTCCTCAAGCACCGTCTGCTGAACCGGGATGTGATTAACACCTTTGTCCGGGCGGGCCTGCTGTACGAGAGCTGTGAGAAATCCAAGGACATGACCAGGGAGTACCACAACGCTGTGTTCGTCGGAAAGGATGAGAACGGCGTTGCCTGTCATGCCCACAAGCGCAGCCTCAACAATCTCGGCAAGACCTTCCGCATCAATGTGGAGAGCAGCGATCCCAAGTGCAGCTTCCACTACACCGGAACCAGTGACCGGCTCTATGTCTTCGAGGCGCCCATCGACCTGATGTCCTTCCTCTCCCGCTACCCCCGAGGCTGGCAGGAACACAGCTTCGTGGCCCTGTGTGGGATCTCGGAACACGCCATGCTCTGGATGCTGGAGCAGAACCCCGGCATTCGTTCTGTCTGCCTCTGCCTGGATCATGACGAGGCGGGCATCGAGGCCAGCGGACGGCTGGCGGAGATCCTCCATGAACACGGATATGACGATGTGGGGATACTCCAGCCCGAGTACAAAGACTGGAACGAGGATCTCAAGGCCCGGCGTGGTCTTCCCGCTCAGGAGGCGGAGGAGCATCCTCAGCTCATCATCGCTCCAGAGGTCTGCGGCAGGATCAGCGTCTGCATGGAGGAGTGCGTCATTCCAGACCGGGTGGGCCGAGAACTGGCTGACGCGCTCCGCGGGTATGAGATGAATACCCGCAGAAACTATCCGGAGGGGGCTGTGACCTGTATCGAGCTGGCCTCCGCGCTGGCTCTGTACGCCTATGGGCGGGAGCTGCGCCAACTGGGGGAGCCGCGCTCCAGGGAGGAACTGGTGGAGGAACTGCGTAGCCGTATCCACCCCCACCAGAACCGAAGCAGTCTGAAGAACCGCATCAACGAATTGGTAGAACACGCTCAGAATGTTTTGGAAAGGGCCTCCACACCCGGCATCCGCAGTGAGTCGGAAAAACGGGATCTGGCGGAGAGCTGGCTGGAGCTGGCTTTGTCCTGCGCCAAGGTGTCCGTCAAGTATGAGGCGGACGTTTTGAAACAGCAGCAGAAACAGGAACAAGCGGCACTGCAGCAAGAAATGGGGTGATTTTATGACGCCGCAGACAATCATGTTGATTTTACTGGCGGGCGGGATGCTTCTGCTCATCGCCGCCGCCACACACTTCTCCGGAAGTGGAAATCTGGACAACATCAAATCCAAGACCGTTGGCGACGGCCAGCATGGAACGGCGCGGTGGGCCAACAAGAAAGAGATCCAGCAGACCTATCAGCACATCCCCTTCCATGTGGCCGAGTGGCGCTCCGGAAAGAACCTGCCCAGGAAACAGGGTCTGGTGCTGGGGTGCGTGGGAAAGAAGAACGCCGTCACCGCCCTGGTGGACACGGACGACATCCACTGTCTGATGATCGGCGCGTCCGGGGTGGGCAAAACGGCGTTCTTTCTGTACCCCAATATGGAGTACGCCTGCGCCAGCGGGATGAGCTTCCTGGCCTTAGATACAAAGGGGGATCTCGCCCGGAACTACGGCGCCGTGGCCTTACAGCACTACGGCTACAAGGTAGCGGTGATCGACCTGCGCAATCCCACCAGGTCAGACGGGTACAACCTCCTCACGCTCATCAACCGCTACATGGATATCTGCCGGGACCAGCCGTCCAATCTGGCGGCAAGGGCCAAGGCGGAGAAGTATGCAAAAATATT
>JAETQY010000041.1 GCA_021770445.1 Bacillota bacterium
TCAAGGAGGGAGGCTATTTTATGCACCTCAAAGGCTCCCTCTCTGAGGGAGCTGTCAGCCGCAGGCTGACTGAGGGAGTTAAAAAGGAGGAACCAACCATGTCTACCAATCAAACCACCAACTACCAGCTCAGCCAGTGGGTGAAGTCCGACCAGGTCAAAATGGAGGACTTCAACGCCGACAACGCCAAAATTGACGCCGCGCTGGGCCAGAAGGTGGAGCAGTCCGCGGTGGCCGCGCTGGCCCAGACGGTGGAGGGCCACACCTCCGCCCTGGCCAGAAAGGGCAACTGCCGGATCGAGTACCGCAGTTATGTGGGAACGGGCCAGTATGGCCCGGACTACCCCACGGTGATCACGTTCACCCGCAAGCCGCTGTTTGTAATCATCGCCGGGAGCAACCAGTGTGTCATGGACAGCCCAATGCTGCCCCGCTTCATCTTCCTCGCCAACGACGAAAAGCAGAATCCTTATACCCATTACAGTACCTGGACTGACACACAGCTCTCCATCTACTCCAACACCGCAAGCTCCCCGTCAGGCTATTACCCTGACAACGCCCTGGCGCAGATGAATTCGAAAGACGTGACCTTTGTTGCCATCCTTTTCTTCGCGGAGGACGCCTAAAAAAGGGCCCCCGGGCTTTCGCCCGGGGGTACGGCTGTTCTCAGCCGGATAGAATGCTTAGGACTTGATGTAGTCAATTGCAATGACCATCTCAGCCCCATCCACCACGATGGTGCCGGAGATTCGGTTCGTACCACTCGTAGCGGCGCCGATCTGCGTTGCAAAGCTGGTCGCAATCGCAGTCACAAGGCTGTCAGCCGAGTTGGTGGAGTTCGGCGTCTTGACCCACTGGGACTGGATTAGACCCGTGCCACTCTGGTTCTGGATCTTGCCGGTGAAGGTGAAGATGTCTGTGCCGTACACGATCTCCTTGGCGCCGTTGTTGTGCAGGGCAACCAGGAGTCTGACCAAGTCCTCAGTGGACTTGGCTACAGCGCCAACACCGCCACCCGGCTTCACATAGTTCGTGCTCTCGGTGGCATCGGCGGGCTTGGTGATCATGGTGTTGCCCTCGACCTCGATGGGCAGGCCGCTGCCGGCAACCCCCTTGGGAGCGATGGCCTTCAGGACCTCGCCGACCACCTCAGCGCCCTTCAGCTCCGCAGAAGTAGCACCGTCGGCCACGACCACATCATAGGTCACGACGCTGTCGTCGTTGTAGGTAACAGTGGCCTGCTCGGTCTTGACGTCGTACTCAACGCTCACGATCCGGCTGTCCTTCAGGTAGGCGCGGATGGCGTCAGCCACGTCCTTGGCGTTCAGCCAATCGGTGCTGGTCACGTTCAGGATGCCCCGCGGGAACTCGTTGACAACCACGCCGGTCTTGCCGGAGCCGTCGTCGTCCACGGTGCCCAGCTCGGCGACGCCGTTAAAGACGATGTACTTGGCAGAACCGTTGTCGTTCAGCACGGCGGAGACATAGCCCTCGAAGGTGTCGGCGTCAGCCAGCCAGTCGATGGCGCTCTGGAGGTCGCTGTACTCCTCCCAGACGCGCTTGGCCTTCTGGCCTACGACGGTCCGGTCGTTCTGAACAACGATGACCTTGCCGTCCTTGCCCAGGGTGATACCGGCGTCATACTTGTTGCTCGAGGTCTTGGTGCCATTGTACAGGGTGCGGCCCACACGGTAGAAGTCGCCGGTCTGGGGCTTGTCGTCGGAATCAGCATGAGACGCGTACTCCACAGAGTAGGTCTTGAAGTCGGAGTTAGACACACCGTAGCCGGCCTCAATATCCTTGGTGTAGTCGAGGGCAGAGTAACGGTCGTCATCGTTGGCATCCGCGGGAGCGGTGGCAACGGCGGTGATATAGCCGTCCTTGTCATAGGTGGCCTTCAGCAGGCAGTCCTCGCCAGGGTGGGCAGTGCCGGTGATGGCGCTGACAGTGGTCTTGATGGTGCTGTACTTATCCTTGACGGTGACGGTCTTGATCTCGCCGTCCACAACAGCGTCCATCTCCCAATAGGTGACGTCCTCTTCTCTGTCATAGCGCTCGTTCTTGGCGCCGTCCAGAACGTAGATGTAGCTGTCGGTGTTGCTGTTGTCCTCGCCAACTACCACAGCGCCGATGATATACAGATCGTCGTCAAACACGGCAATAATGGCGGAATCATTTTTCAGAGTGTTCTTAGTCTTATCCCAGACCTTCAGGTCAACATCCTGCACGCCGGTGTAGGTGCCGGTGACCTTGGTCAGACCGATCTGAGCGCCGGACGCTGTGTTCTTATCGTCAGAAACGTTGCCGATCTCCATGGTGAGATACACGGAGTCGTCATTGCCGTAGGCGCGGATGCCTGTGGCGGGTTTGGAAGTAGCGGCGACCACACGGACACTGCCGCTGTTAATCTTCTCTTCGTTGGTGGCATGAGCGGTCTGCTCAGCCCAGTGGTTGACAGCCGCGCCGTTGACCCACTCCACAGCGGGTTTCAGAGTGTAAACGGGACTGCCGTTCTTGGTGGTGGTGTAGGTGAACCAGCGGTTATACTGGTTAGCGCCATCCTTCAGCAGAGGATAGTTGGCTTTGTCAATCACGTTGGCGTCGGACCCACCAGTATCAGGGTTACCGTCGCCGTTCTTGGTCAGGTTCTTATTGGTCTCGGTGACGTCGATCTGGATTTCGGACATGGTGCCGTCCAGGAACACGGCGGCGCCGGGGAAGGTCCGGACGCTCATGTGGCTGCCGGTGCCGTCATAGGCGGCCAGGAACAGGTAGTTCTTGGTGCCCTCCAGCTCGCGCACGCCGGCGATGTAGCCGTACTTGTCGAAGTACAGGATATAGCTGTGGTCCTTCAGGGAGCCGGTGGCGTAGTCGCCCAGCTCGTTCTTGTAGATACCGCGCTTGCCGTAGTCATACTGGGTACCGCCGGTGATGACGTAGCTCTCCTCGCTGTACTGGCTCACGGTCACGTCGCTCTGGGTCTCGGGGTCGGAGACAGCAACGATCTCCATCTTGTTTCCGGTGGAGCCGATCTCGGCCCAGTTGACCAGGAGGTAGTCGTCCTTCTTGTAGCCCTCGATGCCGGGGACTTCCTCAGCCTCGATGGTCTTGGAGGTAGTGCCGGCAGCATTGTAGACCTCCACAGACAGGGTGTCCTTCTTGTCGTTGAAGTCGGCAGTGGCCTTGGCCAGATAGGTGTTGATGGAGGCAATGGTGATTTCCTTCCTGTTGTGATCCACAAACACCTGAGTGAGCACGCCCTTGCCGGTGGTGTCATAGGTGCGGTCGTTGGTGCGGATCATGTTGCTGGCCTTGATGGTGTCGTCCACAACGCCGTCCACATAGTAGGACACTTCGTAATCCTTGATGGTGGAGGCGCTCAGCAGGTCGTACAGGTCCTTGCCAGTGACACCGGTGGTGTACTCGCGGCGCAGCAGCTCGTCCTTGACGTAGGTGCCGACCAGCTTGCCATCATACTCCCACTGACGGGCGGGACGGTCGAAGTCGTCAGCGGCGTCCTCCAGACGCAGCTTGCCGTTGTACAGGTGCTCGCCCAGCTCGATGGTAGCGCCCTGGACGCCGGAGGCGGAATTGCCGGCGCTCTCAGTGCTGTTGATGGCATAGGCGTAGGACTCGCGGCTGGAGCGCACGATGTACTCCCGGTTGCCGCCGGTCACGATAATCTGGCCGTTGCCGTCAGAGATGTTGAAGGTGCCGTCCTTCAGGTCCACGACGGGGGACTTGAGGGTGTTCAGCACCAGCTGAGCTACCTGGTTGCGGTTCAGCTGCTCGTTGGGCTTGGAGGTTACGCCGTTGAACAGGCGCAGCTGGTTGGCCATGGACACCAGAGGAGCCCGCCAATCGTCGGCGCCCTTGTTCAGGTCCTTGTAGCCCAGGGCGTTCAGCATCATGGCAGCGGCCTGCACCGCGGTCAGAGGCTGGTTGCCGCTGAAGGTGGTTTTGCTGGTGCCGGTCACGATGCCGTTCTCATAGCAGGCGGCAACGTACTTGTCGGCCCAGGGGAAGGTGTCGGTGAAGGGGTGGGAGCCGACATAGTTGTCAGCAACTTCGTTGCCCAGCACCAGCTTGGCCATGATGACTGCCATCTCGTGGCGGTTCACGGCGGCGTCAGGCCGGAAGTTGCCCCGGTCGCCGATCATGACGTTGACGGCGTTCAGGACCTCGATGGCCTCGACGTTGTCGTTTTCGTCAACGTCGGGGTAGCTCGCGGCACTGGTACCGACGACCATCATACCCAGGAGCATGACGGAGGCCAGAGCCAGGCTGAGAGCCCGCTTCAGGTTTCTCATAGAGTGTTTCCTCCTTCTGAATTTTTGGGTAAAACACTGAAACTGTCTCTGCCTGGTAGACCCGAAAGGAAACGCCTCTATTCGATGTAAAAAAGTGAAATTGGTAGGCATCTGGTAGACGCCCTAAAATATGGGAATCCTCCGATCCCCTGCGGCACAGGGGATTGGAGGCTTTTTTGGTAGACATTTGGTAGACGTGGGCAGTATAAGGGTTGGTCATTCCAACCGCAGTTCAATAAAAGTGGATGCGTCAACCATGTGGAGTTGCATCAGTTTCCTCATGGACCTGTTTCTGTATCAGGTCTGACAGAGAGAACTGTGCCAAATAGTCAGTAACTACTTGATCCAGCCCCTGCCACAGCGGGAGCGTCTTGCAGTTCTGCTTCCGGGAACAGGCCCTTTGCCCTGGCTCCAAGCATGCGACTGGCGCGAGTGGCCCTTCCATCAGTTCGATGACGGAGCTTATGCTGTACTCCTCCGGGGGCCTATTTAGGCGGTAGCCGCCGCCCTTCCCCCGCACGGCCGTGAGCAGGCCGCCCTTTACCAGCTCCTTTACCACGATCTCCAGATATTTTTCCGAGATCTCCTGGCGTGCGGCCACGTCTTTCAGGGGCACAAAGCCGTCGCCCTGGTGCTCCGCGACGTCCACCAGGAACCGCAGGGCATACCTGCCCTTTGTAGAAATCATCACAATGGCCGCCTCCCTTCTAACCCATTATCCACAGGACAGCTGCTCATTTCGCCGGCGGGTACTCGTTGCACAGCAGACGGTAGGGGGGCTCATCCTCCTCGATGGAGGGAAATCGGCCCACAGGAGGATTGAACCGGTTGTCGGTATTGTCGTCGTTGCACTGGCTCACCTCGCCCAGCAGGACAGGGCCGGTCCCTGCCTCCACGGAAAAGTCGTGATACAGCCGCTGCTGGATATGAATGCTCTCTCCGGGGGTCAGCCGGATCTGGGTGCCGGCGGGGACAGTATAGGTACGGCCATCGGTGTGGACGGTGACGTCGGAGACATAGTCCATCTCCTCGTCGGGCAGGGAGTTATACACCCGGATCAGCACATTGCCGCCGCCCCGGTTGATGATGTCCTCCGTCTTGTACCAGTGGAAGTGGTTGGGGGCGTACTGCCCCTCTTTCAGATACAGCAGCTTCTCGGCATACACCTTGGGGTACTTGTCCACCATGGCCCGGTTGCCGTTGCGGATGGTGATGAGCGAAAACCCAAAATGTTCAAAGTCCCCCTTGCCGTAGTCAGTGATGTCCCAGCCCAGCATGCAGTCCCGGACCTCGTCGTATTCATGTCCCAGTCCCTGCCACTGCTCGGGGGTGAAGTGGCAGAAGGGAGGCAGGGCAAAGGTGTATTTGGCGCACATGGCCTCCAGCTCTTTCAGGGCCCGGTTGATTTCGGATCGCTTCATAATAATCATCCTTTCTCGTCTCTGTACGCCGCCTGAGCTGCGCCATTTTACACTACTTTACCATTTTGCGCCGATGATTTCAACAAAAATACCGGAAAAATAAAAAAGGGCGCAGTGCGCCCTCATTTCCAATAAATGTATGAAAACGTCCCACATTGGGGCGTTTTCTTTGTATGGTTGGAATCTATTTTTAAGGAGGTACAACTATGAATCACACAACCAACTATCAGCTCAGCCAGTGGGTGAAGTCAGACCAGGTCAAAATGGAGGACTTCAACGCCGACAACGCCAAGATTGACGAAGCGTTGGGGGCGCTGACGGAGACGGCGGCCGCCCACGCCGCGGCGCTGGCTCTTCGGGGCAACTGCCGCATCGAGGCCTTCGACTATGTCGGAACCGGCACTTACGGCCAAAGCGATCCCACCATCCTTGATTTTTCAGCCCGGCCGGTATTCTTTCTCATACTGTATGGCGGAGCAATTTACTATGGGTCGGGGTTGGACGAGAAACAGCACGCCTATCTGGGGCATTACTCCAGCGGAGGTTATCAAAGTTTCGGCTTTACACGCAGGGAAATGCACTGGGTCGGGAATCAGGTCAGGATATGGGGTGAGGACGAACAGCGGCAGATGAACGGGAAAAACTATGAATATCGTGTGATCGCTTTCTATGCCGAGGACGACGGAGCCTAAGTGACAAAGGGGACCCGCCCCCGAAGGGGCGGGTCTTTGTGCAGGAAATTAGGTATCGGCAATGGTGACAGAAACAGTGGTATCGTCATCCACCCCGGTAACAGTGAAGGAAACGACTTTCCCAGCCGCAGAGACTACGTCACTCTGTGCAGCAGACGCGGTGCCCTTGGTCGCGGCAGGAGTAACAGTTACAGTCACGCCGCCAGCCGTCACAGTGTCGATGGTAACAGTCCCCTTCAGGTCGCCGTTGACCGCAACATAGTCAACAGCGGGATCGACTGCAACAGTCGCTTTGGTCACATCGCCGCTCACGGTAGCAGTGGCAGTTACAGTCACCTTAACATACCCGCTCTTGATCACGGCGTCCGTGCCGGTCGCGGCGGCGTACGGGGTGGCATAGACATCGCCATAAGCAAAGGTCTTGCCGCCGTCCGTGCTGACGATGTAGCCGGTGCCGGGGTTAGTGGCGGGCGCGGCAACAGTCACGGGGTCGCCAACAGCCACATAAGACTTAGTGCCGTCCACATTGATCAGAGCATACTCAGCGGCGGCTGCGCCGATGTTACCGGTGCCCTTGGTGACGTTGCAGGTGATCTTGCCCGTCACGCCGTCCTTCTCGGTAGTGAAGGTCCAAACCTTGTTTGTGCTGTCATACTCCTCGCCGGTCACCTTGTAGCCCAGGTAAGTCAGGGCGTCTCTCAGCTGCTGCTTGACGTTCTGGCCATAGTGGGCGGGCAGGATCAGCGTGTTGGTGTCGTCCACCTTGGCCTTCTCAAGATTCAGAGGATCGCCGGTGATCTTGGCGGCGGCGGTGGCGTCAACCACAGAGCTGTACTTGCCGGTGGGGGTAGGATCGGTGCCCTCATCGACCTTGGTGCCCCAGTGGTCGTCAAGGATGATGGTCACAGCGCCGGTGCCGTCGAACAGGACGTTCAGGTAGCCGTTGAAGTTCTTGTCCAGAGCGGCGATAGCGTCCTCCAGGCCGTCACGGCCCTCATAGCCGTCGGTCACGTTGTCCAGGTGGCTGATATCGACGCCCTCCTGGCCCACGGTGTTCAGCTTGGACAGGCCGACCACGGTCTTCACGTCGCGGGCGACCCAGAAGCCCTTGGTGCTGGTCTTCTGCGCGTCGGTGTACAGGGTGCCGCCGTCGAGGGTCAGCTTGTCATTGGTGGTGTTCAGCAGCACCTGGAGGATCACGGTATCGCCATTGTTGATGGCGGACTCCACGTCCTCGACGCGGTCGATGTACTTGGTGTTGCTGGCGGAGTAATTGGCGAAGGTGAGCTTGTCGGCGCGGCGGACGTTGCCGTCGGCGTCATAGCGGACCTCGTACCACTCGCCGGACTTCATGTTGCCGTTGGTGGCACCGGCGCCGATGTAGCGCAGGCTGGAGCCCACATAGGTCAGCTCGCCGATCTCGCCGTCGATCACGGCCTCGCGGGTCCAGGTCCACTCGTCGTCGGCGGAGGTATAGGCCTCGCGGTTCACGTTTCCGCTGGTGATGTAGACGTAGCTCTTGCTGCTGCCGGCGTCGTCGCCGATCACCACGGAAGCGATGATGTAGCCGTCGTCGTTATACAGGGCGTAGACCTCGTGCTTGGGAACGACCAGGGTAGTGGCAGTTCCACCGACATTGCCAATCTTGTAGTCGGTGGCGACAACATCTTTGACCTCGATGCTGACGTTCTCAACACCTACGGCCACGGAGTCCACATCGTCGATGATGGCGACATCCTGCAAGTTGGCCGTGTTGCCATTGTTCCAGCGGTTTTCTGCATTGCGGGTTTGGGTCGTAGCCGAATCCGAGGCCTCGTACTTATATTCACCCTTAATGACATCCAGGCTGACGGTGAGGAAGACGGTATCGTCGTTGCCGTAGACGGTGCTGAACTCACCGGTGGTACCGGCGGTGTACGTAGTCGCCACAGACAGATTCTTCCGGTTGATGTCACGAGTGCCGCTGTAAGGAGCGGGATTCACGTTGAGCGCGGTCTGAGCGGCCTTGGCGTTCTGGATGCTCACGCCCACCTCGGTCAGGGTGTACACATCGCTGCTGTTCACGGAGTACTTGCACCAGGTGTTCATAATGCCGGTGCCCTCGGTGGTGTCAGTGGTCCACACGCTGTCCCGGCCATTGACGGTGATGGTATCCATGGTGCCGTCCATAAAGATGGCGTTCACATCATAGTTGCGGTTGCTCAGGTTGGTGTTGCTGCCATCCATGCCGGTGATGAAGACGTACTGGTCGGGATCGGAGTTCTGCTCCAGGCCGATCATGTAGCCGTACTTGTCCAGGAAGATGTTGAAGGTGACTTCCTTCATGTTGGTGTCGTCGTACATCTCCAGGACCTCGGGGTCATACAGGGCGGTGTCGGCGTAGTCGATCTGGCTGCCGTTGTTGACCCAGGAGCCCTGCTTGAAGGCGTTGATGGTCTCCTCGGACAGGACCTCGGGCTTGACCATAGTCTTGATCTCGCCCTCAGCCACGTTGACCAGGAAGAAGTCGTCCTCCTTCACGTCCTCAACGACGATGTCCTCGTTGCGGACCTTCAGGCTCTCGGTGTAGGGCTGCTTACCACTCTTGACGGAGTCGCTGTCGCGGGTGTCCTTCACCAGGACGATGGGATTATTGGTGTCAACGTCGTCCACGCCGTAGACGGTGAAGGTGGCCTCTTCCTTCTTGGTGTCATAGTCCTTGGAGGCCTTGGCCAGGTAGGTGTTGATGATGGCGATGTAGACGTCCTTCTCGTTGGAGTCCACAAACACCTGAGTCAGCACGCCCTTGTCGGTAGCGCCGATGGCGTTGGTGTTGGTGCGCACCAGGTTGCCCTCAGTGAAGTAGGAATTGTCGCCCTTCTTCAGGGTGTCGGCCTCGGTCTCGCCGTCGATGGTGATGTAAAAATCATACTCGTCGATGGTGGTCTTGCCTAGCAGGTCGTACAGGTCACGGCCGGTCACCTTGGTGGTGTACTCACGGCGGAGCAGCTCGTCCTTGGCGTAAGCGCCGATGGCCTTGCCGTCGTACTCCCACTGACGGGCGGGACGGCCGAAGACGTCGGTAGTGTCCTCCAGGCGCAGCTTGCCGTTGTACAGGTGCTCGCCCAGCTCGATGGTGTAGCCGCCGACGCTGGAGGCGGAAGTACCCTGATACTCGGTGCGGTTGATGGCGCGAGCGTAGGACTCGCTGCTGGAACGCACGATGTACTCACGGGAGCCGCCGGTAATAACGATGGCGCCGTCGCCGCTGGAGACGTCGAAGGTGTTGTCCTTCAGGTCCACCACGGGGGACTTCAGGGTGTTCAGCGCCAGCTGAGCCACCTGGTTACGGTCCAGCTGCTCGCTGGGGTTGGACGCCACGCCAGAGAACAGACGAATCTGGTTGGCCATGGCAGTCACAGGGGCGCGCCAGTCGGTGGCGCCCTTGGACAGGTCCTTGTAGCCCAGAGCACGCAGCATCATAGCCGCGGCCTGCACCGCGGTCAGAGGCTGGTTGCCGCTGAAGGTGGTGGCGCTGGTGCCGGAGACAAGGCCGTTCTCATAGCAGGCGGCCACGTACTTGTCGGCCCAGGGGAAGACGTCGGTGAAGGGATGGGTGCCGACGTAGTTGTCGGCAGTCTCATTGCCCAGCACCAACTTGGCCATGATGGTGGCCATCTCGTGACGGTTCACGGGAGCGTCGGGCCGGAAATTGCCCCGATCGCCGATCATGACCTTGACGGCGTTCAGGACCTCAATGGCCTCGACGTTGTCGTTCTCGTCAACGTCGGGGTAGCTCGCGGCACTGGTGCCGACGACCATCATACCCAGGAGCATGACGGAGGCCAGAGCCAGGCTGAGAGCCCGCTTCAGGTTTCTCATAGAGTGTTTCCTCCTTCTAAATTTTTCGGCCTGAGA
>JAETQY010000018.1 GCA_021770445.1 Bacillota bacterium
CTTTGCCAGCCGCCGTCTGAAGCTGCCTTTGTTTTCTATCGTGAACAACCGAATACAGCACCGCCCAACGGTGCGAAATTTGTCGATAATGCGTCTCACCGTGAGACGCATTTTTTCATTGGAAATACGTCTCACGGTGGGACACATTTTTACAAAGGAGTGTGCTTGACAAATGGCTGATACCATCCGAGCGGAACAGCCGAGAATAGAGACAGAGATCAAGATCGGCAATACGACCTACATAGTGGGAGGGTATTTTGCCTCCGAGGGCGTCACCGTTTCTGAAAAAATCAGAAAATTACTTGACAAGGAAACTAAAAGTATCAATGCCTAAAAGTGACAAAATTTGCACTTTCCCTTGACATTTGATATAATATACTTGTCACAAGGAATGAAACGGTGACTGCCGGATAGGAGGCTATGATGATTAGGCAGTCAGACAATTCAGTTGAACGGTGGACGGCCCTTTATGTCCGGCTTTCCCGCGATGACGAAAACGAGGGGGACAGCAACAGCATCGCCCATCAAATTGAAATCCTCACCAAGTATGCCAAAGACCATGGGATAACCAACTATAAGGTATACAAAGATGACGGTTATTCCGGCACCAGCTTCAAGCGCCCCGGCTTCCAGGAAATGATGACTGACATTGAGGCGGGGCTGGTCGGTATGGTGGTAGTTAAGGATATGTCCCGGTTTGGGCGAAATTATCTGGAGGTAGGGCTATATACGGAAATTCGCTTTCCAGAGATGGGCGTCCGTTTTATCGCCGTCAATGACGGAGTGGACAGTGACGATCAGATGGGCAACGACTTTACCCCGTTCCGCAATATCATAAACGAGTGGTACGCCAAGGACACCTCGAAGAAGATACGGGCGGTTTTCCGCAACAAGGGAATGTCCGGCCAGCGACTGTCCACCAATGCCCCCTACGGATATATAAGGGGGGAGGACGGTCATCTGTTGGTAGACGAGGAAACGTCCCCAGTGGTAGAGCTGATTTTTCAGCTTTGCGCGGAGGGCAACGGCCCCGGCAAAATCGCCCGTATGCTGAAAGAGCGGAGCATCCCCACACCGGGTACGATTGAGTTCCAGCGCACAGGCCGGACGCGCAACTATCACCCGGACAATCCGTGTGGTTGGAATGAAAGCAGTATTGTCAATATTTTGGAGCAGGACGCCTATCTGGGCCGCACTACCAACTTCAAGACCACCAAGCTGTCCTACAAGAGCAAAAAAACCATTGAGAATACGCCGGACAAGTGGGTGGTATTTGAAGATACCCATAAAGCAATCATCGACCCGGAAACCTGGGAGATTGTGCAAAAGGCGAGGGAGCAGCGCCGCCGCCCCACCAAAATGGGAGAAATGGGAATGTTCTCCGGGCTGGCCTACTGCGCCGACTGCGGAGCGAGACTGTATCACTGCCGGACTACTTCCTGGACGCATGAACAGGAGTGCTACACCTGCGCCACCTATCGCGGTAAAAAAGGTTGTAGCGCCCATTACATCCGGGCGGTGGTGCTGGAACAGCTTGTACTCCAAAATCTGCAACGGGTGGTAGCCTACGCCCAGGAGGACGAGGACGAGTTTGTGCGGCGCATCATGGAAAACAAGATGGCATTACAGCGCACCGAACAGGAAAAGGCCAAGCGTAAGCTGGAAAAGCAGGAACGGCGCTATAACGAGCTGGATGCCATCATTCAAAGGCTTTATGAAGATCATGTTGTAGGCAAGCTGAGTGAGGAACGCTTTGCCAAGCTGTCCGAGGGCTACGAACAAGAGCAAGCGGAGCTGAAACAGTCCATAGAGGATTTGTCCGCTATCGTACACGCCGCTCAGACGCAGGCGGTCAATGTCCAGAGCTTTTTGAAAATTGTGAAGAAGTACACCCAGCCCACCGAGCTGACCCCGGTACTTTTGCGGGAGTTTGTGGAGAAAATCGTTGTCCATGCCCCCGATAAGTCCAGCGGCCACCGCGTCCAGCGCATTGACGTACATTATAACTTCATTGGCGAGATTGATTTTTCGCCGGAATTTAGCCGGTATAGCAAAAAGACAACCGCATGACACCGTAGTATCATGCGGTTGCCACCCGACAAAGAAAACTTCTTTATCAGGCACGCCCTTAGAGGCGGGAATTTTTTTAAATTAATATTTCTCAAACACTCTTGAAGCAATCGGCAAACAAAGAAGGGCTATGATAGAACCACCCAAGGGAACAACACCCGAAAGCAGGAAGGAGTTTATCGTATGAGCAATGCAGGCAAAGACTTCGTGGGATATGAGTATATGGAGCGGTCCAAAACCGCCCAGGTCACTCCCGTGATCGACCAGAAGCAGGATGAGATCTATTCCGTCTGTGGGCAGACCAGCCGTCTGCTCCAGGCATGAAGAGGGTGAGCATATGCGCAGACTGGCAATCGGAACGCTGATTCTCTCCGGGATTATCGCTATCACGGCGGCGGTATCCCCCCGCAGAAAATACATCACGCTGCGGCAAGAAAGGGGGGCGGCATGAGCCAGATTATTCTTGTTGCGGAGACCGGCGCGGACATTCCCCCGGAGCTGGCTGCTCAATACAACATCCGCATCGTTCCCATGCACGTCTCCTTCGGAGGCACCACACGGGATGATGGGACGTTCCCATCCGATGAGGTGTGTAGCTACTATGAGCGCGTACGGGAGCTGCCCAGGACCAGCGGCAGTACGCCGGAGGATTTTACCCGGGTCTTTGACCAGCTCCACACGGAGCATCCAGAAGCACACATTCTCCATCTGGCCTATTCCGCCGTGACGACCTGCTCCTATCAGAGCGCGAAAATCGCGGCGGAGGGGCGGGACTATGTAACCAGCCTGGATACCAAAGCCGTCACAGTAGGACAGTGTTCCATTGTCATCCGTATGGCCCGTTTGCTGCAAGCGCACCCGGAATGGGAAATTGAGCAAGCCACCCAGGTGGCGGAGGAACTGATCGCCCGCGCTCGTATGCGCTTCATCCCCAATGAGTTGGAGTATCTTCGGGCTGGTGGCCGGGTAAGCAACGCAGCCGCCATGTGCGGGAAACTGCTTGGTATCCACCCGCTGATTGAGTTGAAAGACGGCTATCTAGTAGCCACCAAAAAATTGCGTGGCAAATTGGATAAGCTCGCCCCTCGACTGGTTCAGGACTTTGCGGACAGTGCCTGTCTGGAACGGGAGGAACTATGGCTGGTCTGGACCCCCGGTTTCCCGGGGACACTCCGCGCTCCCGTGGAGAAGATTGCGAGACACTGTGGCTTCCAAACTATTATGTGGATCAAAGCAGGCGGAGTTATCACCACCCACGGTGGCCCCTCTGCCCTCGGAGTGGCGGGATTTATGAAAAATAGGAGAGGTGGTACAGACGCATGAAGAAATTTGCCATTCTAGGCGAAACGACGTTTTCAAACAAACTGCGGTGTGACCAAACCAATTGTCCCACACGCTGATACGGGAGAAGCAGCCGGGGCCACAATCAGCTTTTCCGTGGCGGACTTGTCGGAACTATTTCCTCTATTTTAATATTTTACAAACAAAAATCAAACAACCAAATAACAATCCCGCAGTATGATACCATCTGTCAGCCAGACAGCGGCTGAACACAGACTATTAAATTGGGAGGCAATCATCATGAAAAAAAGTAGCTTTATCACTCTGATCCTTGGCACCATCGGTGGTGTCTTCTTTGCGTTGGGTATGTGTATGGCCCTGCTGCCGGAGTGGGGAATGTTCCAGCAAGGCGTCATCTGCGGCGTGATCGGCCTGGTCATTCTGCTCATCACCCTACTTGTCTGGCGCAAAATGACTGGCAAGGCCCCTATCAAGCTCAACGGCAAGACAGTTCTCTCTGTGGCGGTAGGCGTGTTGGGTGCGCTGGTTCTGGGTGTCGGGATGTGCATGGTCATGGTGTTTGAGCAGATGACGCTGGGCGTTGTAGTTGGCCTGGTTGGCATCGTCATCCTGCTGATGCTGATCCCGCTAGTCAAGGGCCTCCACGATTGATACGCTGTACGAAGCGGTGTAGATTTATGATAAAATTAAGGAGTGAAACAATATGGCAGAATCCAAATTTGTAAAGGCGAACGAGGAAATCGCAGAGGCAGTGGTCGATGGCTATAAGAAAATTGAGGGTGGCGTTGTCGGCGGCTACAAAAAGATCGAGGAAGGTGTGGTCAGCGGGTTCGGCAAAATCGCGGACAAGTTCGTGGGCGAGTTTCTGACCCACGAAGGAGAAAGCGTTGAGGAGGCCAAGGCTCGGCTGGCCGCAGAGGAAGCGGAACGTCGGGAGGCCAGCAAAAACACCGGAAAGCGTCCCTGATTGTCTGGCACCCAAGATTTTAAAAATGTGAACTTGTAGAACTCGTATTTTGGCCCTTGTGCCAGGATACGAGTTCTGTTGATTTAATCAATCATAAACACCATCCTGACAATCCGCAAATCTTACAGTGATAGGATAACACCATTAAGGAGGAGACTTCAAGGTGGAATCCATATCCATCATCGAAACAAAATATTCGGATTTTTTGCCGAACTGGTCTGCAATCTGACGGGCAGAAAAGGGGGCTGCGGTGCCAAAAAAGATGCAGTCTCCAGGTTTGCACCCAAAACCAAATCGGAGCCCAGCGAAGCGGGTCCGATTTGGAGAGGAGGAGCAGCGAAATGAGCGCGCTCTGACTTTTGAAAAAAGTCGGAGCAAGCGATATGGAGCTTGCTCCGACGTGGCGCAGCGGGTGGGATTCGAACCCACGTGCAGTTGCCTGCAAACTGATTTCGAGTCAGCCCCGTTATGACCACTTCGATACCGCTGCTTATATTGCTCCGCTGGACGGCGGAGCTTTTTTAGCATAGCAGACATCAGCGTAAAAATCAAGGTCTTATCTCAATCTTTTCTCACCGGTTCCCGCCACGGGACATCTTTCAGCTGTTCGCCCGCCTCCAGTGCCTCCACGGTCCCGGCGGATGCGTCCAGCAGGTGTGCGGCAAAAGGAGCAGAGCGCTCCTCAGGGATCAGCACGGACAGCAGCACGTCGGCACCATAGTCCACCTTCTCCTCCACGCCGCCGAAGTGGTCCACCTCCCGGCGGACCTCCTCGAACTGCGCATAGGTACAGGGCACCTCCATGGCCACCCACCGGCGGACTACCGAGATCCCGGCGGTGTCCAGGGCGTCCTTGGCGCTTTTGGAATAGGCCCGCACCAGTCCTCCGGCTCCCAGTAGGATTCCGCCGAAGTATCTGGTTACCACGCAGACCACATCTGTGACGTTCTCCCGCTGGAACACGTTGAGCATGGGCTGCCCGGCGGTGCCCTGAGGCTCACCGTCGTCGGAGTAGCGCTCCACACCCCCCTCGCGGAGCCGGTAGCACCAGCAGTTGTGCCGGGCGTCGTAGTGCTTTTTCCGGGTCTCCTCGATCCGGGCCCGGGCCTCCTCCTCTGAGGACACCCGCCACACCTGGCCAATAAACCGGGAGCGTTTCTCTACCAGCTCCGTCTCGCTGTGCCCGGTCGGAATGTAATACTCTGTCACGGAGGTCACCTCTCATCGGGAACGATGTTGATTTTCTAATATTATAGCAACTTGCTGCCGTTTTGAAAAGGAAAACTTTCATCTCTCACCGGCTTCTGCACCATACGGCAAGGCCCGGCCCTCCATAGGGAGGAGCCGGGCCTTTATCAGGTTCCTTTGTATTTCTTCCGTGTGGCGATGCCGCCCCGGATGTGGCGCTCGGCCTTGTTCTGTTCCAGGACTTCCTTCACCTGGAGGTAGAGCGTCCGGTTGAAGGTGGGCAGGCGCTCAGCCAGATCCTTATGTACTGAGCTCTTGCTGATGCCAAATTTCTGTGCCGCGGCCCGCACCGTCGCCCGGTTCTCCAGGATATAGAGCGCCAGACGCTCAGCCCGTTCCTCCATGTTTCCTTTCAAAGCACAACACTCCCCCGCCTCTTGCTGTTCCAATCTATGCAATCCGGCGGGGAGATATGAGCTTTTTTCCCGGCCATGGAATAGACTGGGAAAAGGAGTGATGGCGGTGGGCAATCTCTTGGACTATCTGGCCTGGCGGGGGGACCTGCTCTTCGACCGGGCCCCCTTCTCCCCTGTGGACGGGCTGATCCTGTCCACCCTGTCCTACATACACTTTAACGGCCTGGTCCCGGAGGAGGCGGAGAAAACTGTCCCTCTGGGGCAGGCGGCAGCGGACTACCTGGCCCTCCCTCCCAGCCGGCGGGGGCGCTGCCGGTGCGAGAAGGACCTGCCCCTCCTTCGGGCTCTGACAGCTGCCCCTCGGTTTGCCCGGCTAGATCTGTGCCGCCCGGCTGACCGCTTCGTCCCAGAGGAGGAGACCCAGTTCGCCGCCCTGACCGTCCTGCTGGGGGACGGCTCCGCCTTTCTGGCCTTTCGAGGCACCGACGGCACCCTGGTGGGCTGGAAAGAGGACTTCAATCTCAGCTTTATGGACGTGGTCCCCGCCCAGCTGGAGGCGGCGGGGTACATCCGGGACTTCGCCGCCTCTTTCCCCGGTCTCCTGCGGCTGGGGGGCCACTCCAAGGGGGGCAACCTAGCGGTAGCGGGGGCCTCCCTGGCCTCTGTCAAGGCGCGGGACCGAATCCGGTCGGTGTGGTCCTTCGACGGCCCCGGCCTCAACCCCTATCTGCTGGCCCGACCGGGGTATCAGGAGCTGCGCACCCGCATTCACAGCTTTGTACCCAAGTCGTCAGTGGTGGGGCTGCTGCTGGCCCACGAGGAGCCCCACACCGTGGTGGACAGCGACCAGCAGGGGTTGTTTCAGCACGACCCCTACTCCTGGCAGATCCTCGGCCCTGATTTTGTCCGGCTGGAGGAGGTGGATGCGGGCAGCCGCCTCATGGACCGGACCCTGAAAAACTGGCTGGCCGGGCTGACCAATGAGCAGCGGGAGACGGTGGCCGACACCCTCTACGAGCTGCTGTCTTCCGGCGACGCCAGGACGGTAAAGGAGGCCCTGGAGCCCGCCAATCTGGCCGGTGCTCTCCGGGCCTCCCTGGACGCCGACCCCAAGGACCTGCTCACCGTCACCGGGTCACTGGCCCGGCTAGCTGGAGCGGCTCTGCGGGCGTTGTGACAGCTTCTATTCGTCCGCACTCCGCCTCAAAATTTCTACCGTTCCGGCCTCCGGATCGATCCGCAACCAGTCGCCTGTCTGGATCTCTTGAGTAATGTCCACGCCGAACGCTTCCATCATGGGCATGTCCACATCGTAGAACTTCTTGGCCAGGATACAGCCGCACTGGCTGATAATCTCACAGTGATTGTTCAAAATTGCCAGCGGTGCACTTTTCGTCCGTACCAGCTCCAGCATGACCGCCGCTCCCACAGTAGAGCCGCGTCCCTCCGGATAAACAAAAATTTTCCCAGTAATGCTTTTATCATACAGATCGTGCCACTTATCAATCACCATGCCTGTACGCGGATTACATCCACCAAAAAAGCCGAAGGGCATGGAAGAGACAATTGCTTCGCCCTCGATCACATGGCCGGCCGCTGCTGTGCGGCCCTGAAAGATTTTGTTCATCTCGCCCCTCCTCTCCTAAATCGCATGGCCCGCTACACCAGCTTCTACACACTCCTCTGTACTGCCAAAAACCATCTCCGCATTACACTCCATAGGCCCGTAGTGCACGCATTTGCCGGAGTCCGTCATAATTACTCTAAAATTCCACTCATGTATGGGCGAAATGATCATACAGGTCTCCGCACGAATGGTCACTCCGGCCTCCTCCAATTCTTTACGTACTCCCATCTTTTCCACCATATCAATGGCAAAGGAATTCGCATAAATCCAAAACTGGATATTGGATGCAATTTTCCGGCCGGCCAGCAGGTCCCGGACCTTGACAATTTCATTGATGGTATACTGTGGGCAGCCCAGCGCGATCAAATCAATATTATTTCCCTTGTGGGTATTCATATCGCTCCTGGTGTCCAGCAGGTCCCTCTCGGTGATGGTATAGACCGCGGTGGGGCTCTTAGGCCCAAAGGCCTCTTCCACAGTGCGGGCCTCCGGGGTAATTCCCACAATGTGCAGCAGGGCAATCGAGCCGGAGGCTGCCCCCGCTGCACACAAGGTTTTTAGATTCTCGTGGGTAGGGGTACCCTGCATCCCGGTAACTACGCCGATCCTGTTTCCCAGGGTCTTGCCCAGCCGGAAGCCCAGGGCTCCGTACTCCCACTGTTTCAGGGGGCGGTCCAGCTCCAGATTGACCCGCACCTCTCCGTACCGGTTTTCCTGCAAGTGCAGTCCCGTCTCCACTGTGCGGCCCAGAATCGCGCAACACACATCTACAATGGCGGTCTCCCGGTTACTTCTAGCGCCCAGTACGGTGTTGGCAAAGGCCACTGCGCTGGACTCCGTCCAGGCCAAGTGCTCCCCGAATTTGGGGATCGTAAAGCCGTAATAAGGAGTACATGTCCAGTACGGAATGACGCCCATACTCTCAATCGCCTTGGCCAGCCGCATCTGCATATGGGCGTAGTGTTCTGGGGTCTTTGCCGCCTTCCAGTCCTCGGCATCCATTCCATAGGGATCGATGGTAGTGGGCACCGAAAATTTCGCACCCATGGCGGCAATCTTCTCTGCCGCCTCCACGCCGGCGTCAAAACAGCTCTTATAGGTGTGGAGCACCAGATGTACGCTCTGGACCGGGATCAGCCGTTTCGCCCCGCACCCCTCCGCAACGGTGGTCAGGATCTCCATCGCGAATTTGCGGGCCTCCCCCTGTTCGCCATTCAGGATTGCCCGTTCTTCCTCCGTCAGAAATACAGCCATTGCTTCTCCTCCTTATCATGATTGCAGCCGGTCCCGATAATCTCTCACATGCCGGCCAGCACTTCTTTTGCATACTCCACGGAAATCTTTTTGTTCACCACCATCTGGGCCACCACCGCATCCAGTTGTTCGGCGGAGGCCCCCGCCACGGTGGCCAGATTCCGGGCATGAAGCTTCATATGGCCCTTCTGGATGCCGTCTGTCGCCAGGGCCCGCAGGGCGGCAAAGTTCTGGGCCAGCCCCACTGCCGCAATGATCTGCGCCAGCTCCGATGCGTGCTGGACTCCCAGCAGCTTGACACAGGCTTTGGCCGCAGGATGGATCTTGGTGGCGCCTCCCACCAGTCCTACGGGGGCGGGCATCTCAATACAGCCGGTCAGATTTCCGTCGGCATCCTTTTCCCACCGTGTCAGGGAGGTATAGCGTCCGCTGCGGGCACAGTAGGCATGTACGCCGGCCTCTATGGCCCGCCAGTCGTTTCCAGTAGCGACCACCACTGGATCCACCCCGTTCATAATGCCCTTGTTGCTGGTAGCTGCACGGTAGGGGTCGGCCGCCGCAAAGGCATAGGCCGCTACCACACCGTCTGCTACGTCCTCTCCGCCAATCGCCTCCTTCGTAAAGGTCGCCGTGGCCCGGGCCAGTCGGTGATCGGCCAGATTAGACAAAATGCGCAGCTTTACTGTACCGCCGGTCAGCTTTTCAATGGCGGGTGCCACAGCCTCCGCCATAGTATTGACTGCGTTGGCCCCCATAGCGTCTCCGGTATCTACAAGCAGATGGGTCACCACCATTGGGCCAATCCCGGAGTCCACCACCCGGACCTCGATATCCCTGGCTCCGCCGGTGATTTTCACCAGCACCGGGTCCTTGGCATTGGCCAGGTCCAGCAGTTCCCCCTTGTGGGCCAGAATGGTCTGGCGCGCAAAGTGGGGATTGGCCGTGTTAATACATTGGATTTGGGCAATCATCACATCGCCGGAGTAGCTGGTAGTAAAGCCGCCCGCCGCCCGGGCCATCTTGGCTGCATTGGAGGCTGCCGCCACAACAGAGGCCTCCTCCACAACCATTGGAATAACATACTCCTTCCCATTGATCAAGAAATTCATGGCCACACCGATAGGCAGTTGGAATGTACCAATCACATTTTCAATCATGTGGTCTGCAATCTCCATCTTCAACGCCTCCGGCCGGGTCAACAGGGCCGCATCCTCCTGGGACAGGCCTGCAAACTCTATGACTTCAGCCGCCCGCTGTGCCGCCGTCAATTTATGAAAGCCGGAATACTGATTTGATTTCATCGTCCATCATCCTTTCTTCACTGTCCGCCATCAGCGGCTCACCACTCCGTATCGACTTTCATACGCATGAAAGCCGACCCCATTGACTTACCCAGGGAATCCAGCCGCAGTGAATGGGTCGCCCCTCCTCCCAAGGCCTGCTTCATAACAAAGTTCATGCCGCACAGACTGTCCACGTCGTACCGGATCACCTCACCCCGCACCATGTCGCCAAAATATTCCTTTACCCGCTCTGGGGTCAGCACCCGCTTTAGAAACTCGTAGTCCCCCGGGTCCCTGCTGAAAACGCACACGTTACTGGTATCTCCCTTGTCCCCACTGCGGCCGTGTGCCAGCGTATTTAAGTAAATCAGCCCCATTTTTAGTCCACCTCCACAATATGACTTTCCAGCTTTACCGCATCCCGGGGGATCAGCGTTGGCCACAGTCCAATCACATCGGTCACATGGGCCCGTCCACCAAAGAAGGATGCCCCTGGAGGTCCGTTCAGCTGCAGCGGGCTGATCTCCGGGATCAGGAGCTGGGCGTCTCTTTTTTCCCGGGTCCGGACGGCAATACGCAGGACCACCTCGTTCATGCGCTGGATCAGCTCTTCGTCCACTTCCGCCACATTCAGATGCAATGCGTTCAGGCCAAGATAGTCGATCCGCAGGTCCTCATACTGCATTCCCTTGCGCTTCATTTTTTTCATCAGAATATCTGCCGCATACTGCGCCTTCTCATAGGCGTCCGGCCAGGCAAAGGACAGATAGGTCACCACCTTATATCCTGCGTGGTAGCCCAGGCAGAGCTTCAGCTTCTCTGGCCGCTCCTTGCCTCGGATGCCGCCGATCCGCACCCGGTCCGGGCCGTCGTTGGTGATCGTGGCGCGGCTGATATCCACGGTCACGTCCGGCGTGATGTAGTTGGCCGGGTCGTGCACCTCGTAGAGGAACTGCTCCTTGCAGCTCTGCTCCGAGATCAGTCCGCCGCAGTCGGGGGCTTTGGTGATATGGAAGCTGTCCTGTGTCAGCTCCGCAATTGGGAACCCCAGCTCGTCCATGCGGGGGACACTGCGCCAGTCATATTGGAAGTTTCCGCCCGACCCTTGTCCACCACACTCCAGCAGGTGTCCCGCCATGATGCCCCGCGCCAGATTGTCCCAGTCGCCGTCTTCCCAGCCGAACTCGTAAGCCAGAGGCGCCAGAAACAGCGCGGAATCCGAAGCCCGCCCCGTCACCACCACATCGGCCCCCCCGGACAGGCATTCCATCAGCGGCTCCCGACCATAGTAGACGTTTGCGTTCACCAGCTTGTCCTTTATCTCGTTGAAATCGCCCGCGCCGTCCATGTTCTCAAAGGTACAGCCGTCGGCAATCATCTGCGGGATCCGGTCCAACAGGTCGTCCCCTGTCACATAGCCGATGCGATAGCCCTGGAGCCCCTTTCCATGGGCCATCTCCCGCAGGGCATCCACCGCCCCCAGAATGTTCATCCCGCCCGCGTTGGTCAAAATACGAATATTCTTCTCCCAGGCCTCTTGCCCAATCTCATCCATCAGTTGGATGAAATCCCGTGCATAGCCGGCCCTGGGATTTTTCAGCTTCTGGCGCTGCATGATTGACAGCGTCAACTCAGCCAGATAGTCGCAGGCCATGTAGTTCAACGACCCGTGTCTTACCATATGAATGGCCGCATCCGGGCTGTCGCCCCAAAACCCCTGCCCGCCTCCAATTGAAACCTTTTTCATACGCTTTCCATCTCCTGTCCTTGGTTTTATTGGGTCCCGCCCGGTTCCGCCCCGTCCCGCTGAACAAACAAGGTATGCTCTGACAGCGCAGAGAGCCCCCGCAGCCGCTCGTTGAGCATACTGTGGAAACAGACCGGGAGGTGGTCCCCATGGGCGCGGTGAATGGCAACACACTGGGCACACTTCCCGTGCCATCTGCATGGAACACTACAGGAGCAGTGGTCTTCACCCCGCTCCATGGCCGCCTGAAGCTCCTCTACAAACTCGTTTTCCAGCCTCACAGCCTCCTTCCGGTCCCCCCGCTCATAGGCATACAGGGCCGCCAGCTCCTTTTCATTGAAATCAATTTTCATAGAACCCCTCCTTACGCTTCACACCAGGTTGTTTACGCCTGCTCCAGCAGCCCGCGGTAGACCGCAACTGCCACCGGAATAATCTCGTCGTTAAAATCCATGCCGACGGTATGCAGCTCATCGGCCTTCTCGCCGGCGCCAATCTCAAAATAGGCACCTGGAATTTGCTTGGTGTAGTGTCCGAAATCCTCCGAGGCCCGGATGGGCTCCTGCATATCCTGCACGGGGATACCCAGCTTGCGGCAAACCGTTCGTATCTTATCGTTGCTCTCTTTTTTACTCACGGTCTCCGGAAACACATCACAGAGACTGATCTCCAGCCCAAGCCCGTACCGCTCCGCCTCCTGCTCCGCCAGTGTCTCAATCGCCCGGCGCAGACCCTCCATCTCCGTTTCGTACTGTCCCCGGATCGTCAGCAGCAGTTGACCTCGCCTCGCCTGGGTACCGAAGGCCCGCTCCCCCACGTCCACCTGAATAATGGTGGCAAGAACCAGCCCCCGGTGCTGAGCCGGGTCAGTCAGCTCCGGCAGCGCCTGAATGATATTCGAAATGGCATATGCGGGATTTCTCCCGTTTTCCGGCATACTGGCATGGGAGGGGGTCCCCTGAAAGGAGAGGATCATCCCCTCTGAGGCGCAGTAGACACAGCCATCCAGCACATAGACCGCTCCAAGAGGCAGACCCGGCCCGTTGTGGAAGCCGAAAATTTCATCGACCCGCTCACAGTCCAGCAGTGCAGTACACTCCCGCCCGCCGTCGCCGGTCTCCTCAGCGTGCTGAAAAAGGAAAAACACATTTTTATCTGCGCCGTTTTGGTCCACCTCCAGGGCAAACGCCGCCAGGCAAGCGCTGTGCCCATCGTGGCCGCATTGATGCCCCACCCCCGGTACGGTGGAGGCATACGGCTGTCCGCAGCCGTCCTCCACCGGCACCGCGTCAAAATCCGCACGGAATGCAATCCCGGGGCGATCCGTACCCACACGGTAAGCCGCATAGAACCAGCGCCCTCTGTCTACAATTTCCAGATTACGCGTATGCTCCCGCAGAAAGCGCATAAGCCGCTCCTTCGTCCAGTGCTCCTGGTTTGAAAGCTCCGGGTGGGCGTGGAGTTCGTGGCGCAGCGCAACCGCCAGCTTGAGGTTGGTTTCATTCATATCGATTCCTCCTGATTGGCCTCTCAGCCGCCGCACAGCCGAAGGATAGCCGATGTATATATTTTTCCGCCCCGCAAAAGCTCCGCCACTTCCGCGAATTCGTCGTTTCCATGGAGATGGTTGTCCGTCTCCCCGTTCTCCATCCCAAACGCCACGGCATTTTCTATGTTATGACAATAGGTCAGGCCGCCTATCGCACAGCAAAACCCCTTCTGCCCGGTAAATTCCTCATACGCCGCAAGCAGGGACTGGATAAACGGGGAGTCCTCCGGAACGTAGTGCGGCATGGCCTCACTGTGTTCAAGGGTGAAGCCGCGGTCCTGTATCCGCCTCTCCAGCTGTGCGATCTGCTCCGGTCCAAAGCCAATGGGCAGCCGGGCGTCAAACACTGCCCACAGCCCGTCTTTTCCCCATCGGATCATATTCAGGCTTAGACTGAGCGTGCCTGTTAAAGGGTGGTCCACATCGACGCCCAACGCCTCCCCATGAAAATCTCCATGGGGGAAAAGCGCCGCCAGCTCTGCCCACAGCCGCTTCTCTTCACCCTCCGGCAGCGGCAGTCCTGCAAGCAATGCTAATGCCGCGGTCACAGCGTTATTTCCCTTCTCGGGCATAGCTGCATGTGCCGGTACGCCGGAGATATGAACGGTAAATTCTCCCTCTGTGCCACCCAAAAGCTGGAAAACTGCTTCCGTCCCTTTCGCCGCCTGGGCCAGCTTCGTCTCCAACTCTTCTCTGCAAAAGCCGCTGATCCGAATCTCGCACTCGCCTGGAACGGCGTTGGCAGCCTTTCCCCCCCTTACAGACAGAACATACATCTGTTTCTCCCCAGCAACGGTCTGCATCCCTATCGTTCCGGTCATAATTCCCTTCTCCAGATTGATAACCGGCCAGCCTGCATCCGGGCTCAGGGTCATGTCTGCCGCCTGGGTTCTATTGAAATAGTATCGCAGCTCCGAGGCGCCGCTCTCCTCATCACAGCCCAAAAAGACACGTACCGGATGGCGACAGGTCAGTCCCAGTTCCTTGATGGCCCGTAACGCATAGATCGCTGCCAGGGCGGGACCCTTGTCGTCCATAACACCCCGGCCGTAGACCCGCCCATCCACCTCCTTCATCGTGAATGGTGCCGTGACCGTCCAAGTCTCCGCGCAGGCTGGTACAACATCCAGATGGGCCAGGATATCCAACCTGCGGGCTGATCCCGGGGCAAGCTGAACAATGCCAAGATAGTTCTCCCAATTTTCCGTATAGAGCCCGTATTTTTCCGCAATACACAGCGCCAGCTCTAGCGCACAGGCCGGACCATCTCCGAAGGGTTTTCCGGGTTCTTCCTTTCCCTTGACGCTGTCTACTGCCACCAGCCGGGCAAGGTCCGCCAAGAACTCTGTTCTGTGTGTTTCAAAATACTGATTGATTTCTTCTGTATACACATTTTCACCCCATCTGAACGGCGTTTGAGTTGACTTATCTGCCTAAAACCAATATAATAAACATACTAGCGAAAGGAGTTTTCCTCTCACATGAACATCAAAGAAATCGCCAAACTCGCCGGCGTCTCCGTCTCCACTGTGTCCAAGGTGATGAACAATAAGGCGGAGAATATTACACCGGAGACACAGACGCGTATTCTCAAAATTGCCAAGGAATACCACTATATCCCCTACTCGTCCATCCGCAGCACAGCACCAGTCCGCACTTACATTCTGGGTGTTCTGCTACGCGACTTTACCGAGACCGGTAAGTTCATTCAGGGTGTTCTCCAGGCCGCCGCACAGGATGGATACAGTATTTTGCTCTACGACTGTGCCGGTTCCTCTGACACAGAGCTCAAGTATGTATCTGCGCTGTGTCGATATAATGTGGATGGGGTCATTTGGAATCCAGTCAATGAAAGCAGCATCGAGTACAAGCGTCATTTTGACAAGGCCGGGATTGCCGTTTCTTTGATTAACGCCCCCATGGAGGGTGCATTCAACATTGATATGCGCCGTATCTCTTATCTCTGCACAGAGAGACTGATTGAGAACAAGCACCGTCAAATTTGCTGCCTGCTGGACCCAAATGTCTCTATTGCATCCGATGTGGTCCGTGGATTTAAGGACTGCCTATTTGAGCATCAGCTTATCTTTAACGAGTCTATGATCGTCCCCGTTCTCAAGGAAAAACCTCTGTCTGATCTTATCTCCTTCAAGTGCACCGGCTTTGTATGTTTCGGCTTAACGCTGGCCACCGACCTCCTGCACCTGCTGGAGAGTCTGCATTACGACATTCCCTATGATTATTCGATTATCGCTATGGAACAGGATATCCGGGACGCGCCCGGCACCTCCGAAATCGCTACATACACGATCCCATATGGCGATTTTGGTTATGCCGCCATCGGCTCACTGATTGATGTCATTGAGGCCCGCGATCATAAGCATGGGGGCACCCTGTTTCACGACTATGTCTTTGTTCCCGGCAACTCTGTTGATATAGCCCGCGATTTCCGCAGCAAGCATATTATCGTAGTCGGCGATATCAATATGGACAGCTATTTTATTGTGGACGAGCTCAAACCCGCTGGTGAGATCACCCCCATCAAACACCTCTCCACCGCTGTGGGTGGAAGGGGCTGCAACATGGCCATCGGTTGTACCAGGCTTGGCCACAAGGCAATTCTCCTGGGCAAGGTAGGCGGAGACACTGAGGCCAGTAAGATCCTGGAAACCTTAAACCACTGTGGGGTCAACACCGAGGGCATCCGGCGCGAGCCCTCCACTGACAGCGGCAAAGCATTCATCTTCTCTCCACATACTGGTGCAAATTCCTGTACGGTTCTAAGTGGTGCCAACACGGCGGTCACACCCGAGTACTTGCGGCAGCAAAAGACCCTTTTTAAAAATGCCAGCTACTGTCTAATCTCCTCACAGCTTCCTCCGGAGACCGTGGTTGCCTGTGCCAAGTTGGCCCGGGAACACAACATCCAAACGGTACTCAAGCCGGCAGCACTCTCCAGCCTATCCGAAACACTGGCCGGGCTGATCGACTACCTGGTTCCTGATCAGGAGGAAGCCCATACCCTTGTCCCAGAAGCACATACCCTGGCTAACTGCGCCGCCACACTCCTCCAAAAAGGAGTCGGCACTGTAATCATTGCGGGAAAAGGGATGGGCTGTGACCTCTTCCGCGGCTCAGAACACCAGCATTTTGAGCCTGTTCGCAATTTTGCAATGATCGACCAAACCGGCAGTTCCGATGCCTTTATCTCCGCACTGGTATCGTTCCTCAACGAAAACTACGATCTGGAGCGAGCGGTCCAGCTGGCCCTCTACTCCTCTGCCTTCTGCTCTGCGCTGCAGGGCGTATATCCGGCGCTGGTTGATCGGGAAACGCTTCTCGCCTATGTAGAAAAATATGAGCCGGAACTACTGACACAGTCCACAAAGGGGGGATAACTTCCCCCTTTTGTTTTTTGCCCAAACGCTCTTAGATATCTCTTCGGAAGGGGACGTAATCGGTTGGGCAACCCAATACTCGGGGGCTGAACGCCCGAATTGCCTCAGGCGTCTGGTAATACTCATGGGCCTCAGAGATGACAATACCAACCGGGATACCGTTTTTGAGATTTGAGTTGTTGAGGGGGAAGTTCTCGTTAAGATCAATCAATGAGATCAAATGAGGACTTGTACATACCACTGTGTCGCCCTTCCACAGAACATGGTTCTCATTCTTGAACCATATTCTGTAGCGCTCCCCGGCGCTTTTGCTCTCCCCTTCTATCTCGTAGGTTCCCCAGTAGTACCCGCCAGAGTCCAGGGGTTCAAAGTTTTTGATCACTCCACGTCCAACCACAACCCCTTCCACCGCCTGGGCGGCGGCTTCCACAATATCGCCGTCGGTGCGCATGGCCCTGCCAATCCGTAGGGCTTTGGAAATTGTATCGGGCACCACATTACGCTTTAGGTCCCGGCCTTTCATAATATATGCGGCCTCGCCCATCTCTCCAAAAGATGCCTGACTTAAGTACTTCCCGATCCGTTCCATTGCATGATCATTAAAGGTCTCCAAGGTAAGATTGCGGTTGCCCCAAGAATCAAAGTAAGCGGCCGGCAGAGAGACAATATTGCGGATGGCATGCAGACCATTGGTCGCCTCCGGGATGGCCCTTCCGGCGGGGTCGCCATCCACCAGCTGCAACCCCAGCTTATAGGCCGCCGCCATACAGCAGCCGCCGTTGGAGCCTCCCGGTTCGGCAATATAGATCCCCTTCATCCTTTTCCCAGTAAAGTCCTCCAGCGTCTTGACTGCTCCCATCAGGATCTCTTCTAGGTAATACTTGCGCTGGTCAAATCCGATCCGTTCGATCTCATGCAGGATCTCCTGGGTCTTGGGGGCAATGCTGCCCATAAAGAAGGGACAGCAATATAGCCCGTCATCATCAATCTCTTCCAGCGCCGTAACTTTCAACTCCAGCCCCTTGCGAAGGCAGTCCAGTAGTGACTGCCGCCCCGCCTCCACCGGGCCACCGCCCCCCGTCCCTAAAAACGCAAAGCCGGCGAGCATATCTTCAATGTCCTGCTCAGTTCTTAACACGATGCTTTCCTTCACGACTCTCCTCCTAGTACAAAGCCCTTTCCTGCCTGGCAGAAATGGCATCTGACTGTATGGCCCGCCTCAAACTCCACCATCTCCGGGTCCTTTTCCCGACAGATATCCCGGGCAAACGGGCATCGGGTATGAAAGCTGCACCCCGTGGGCACGTTGACTGGGCTCGGGATTTCCCCAGCAGAATGGATCTGGGTGGGTTTGAGCTGCTCCTCCTCCTCACTTACCACCGGAATAGACGACAGTAGCATTTTGGTATAGGGGTGCTGTGGATTTTGAAAAAAGCTCTGGGTCGGCGCAATCTCCGCAATTCTACCCAAGTACATAATAGCTACCCGATCCGACATATTCCGCATCAGGCTCAGGTCGTGGGTGATAAAGAGGTAGGAGAGGTCCATCTCCTTTTGCAGGCGCAGGAGGGTATTGATGATCTTGGCCTGCACGGATACGTCCAAGGCGCTGGTGGGCTCGTCCAATACGATCAGCGACGGGGCGGTAGCCAACGCTCTGGCAATCGCCACCATCTGCCGTTCCCCACCGCCCAGAGTTGCGGGATATTTATACATATACTCATAGGGCAGTTCTACCAGATCCATCAGGGCCGCTACATATTTAACATAGTCCCGGGGCGCACATACCTTGTGAATCTTTAGAGGTAGCGACAAAATATCATATATGGTCCTCTGGGGATTGAGGGAAGTCCCCGGGTCCTGAAAGACAATCTGTATTTCCTTTTTCAGGGCCAGCGGCCTTTTGGATAGTGGCATGCTAATATCCTGCCCCCGGAAGGTGACCTCTCCTTCCGTCATTTCTTCCATTCCAATAACGTTGTAGGCGGTAGTGCTCTTTCCGGAGCCTGACTCACCTACCAGCCCCAGTGTCTCACCTTGGGCCAGTGTGAAGTTGATACCGTCGATCGCACGTACAAACTTGTCCTTACTCCCCTGAACCGGGAAGTATTTCTTCATGCCCTTTACAACCAATATGTCATTTCTCTCGGCCATACTCACACCTCCTCGCCCATCACACCTGAAGCCTGATCCCGGTAGCGATAGCAGCTGACATAGTGCTCCGGCTCGATCTCATACAGCGGCGGCTGGGCCTGACGGCACTCCGGCACAGCATAGGGACAACGGGGCGCAAACCGGCAGCCCGGCGGCGGGTCCATGTAATTGGGTAGATGCCCTGGGATTCCCTCCGAAATACCTCCACCGGACAGCTTGGGAATACACTGCATCAGCCCCTGAGTATAGGGGTGGCAGTATCTGCGGAACAGATCCCCTGACCGGGCCGTCTCTACCATATTTCCTGCATACATCACATAGATGCGGTCCGCCATCTGTCTGGCCACCCCCAGCGAGTGGGTAATTAGGATCAGCGCGCTCTCCTTTTCCTGCACTCGCTGCTTAAGGGTCTTCAAAACCTGGTCCTGAATGGTCACATCCAAATTTGTGGTGGGCTCGTCCGCGATAACCAGGTCCCGCGGCGTAGACAGAGACATGGCAATGCAAATTCTCTGCCGCATACCACCAGACAGCTGGAATGGATAGCTATTCATAATCCGTTCCGGGTCGGGCAAGTGCGTCTCCTTCAGGGCAGCAATAGTCCGCTCCTCCTGGACCTTCTTATCTCCCGCCCCCTCCACACCAGAGTACCGGATGACCTCCTTCATCTGACTGCCTACAGTAAATACGGGGTTCAGAGAGGCGATGGGGTCCTGGAAAATCACTGAAACGCCACTGGCCCGCAGAGCTTTGAGCTCCTTGTTCGGCATAGTCAGCACGTTTCTGCCATTAAAATAGATCTCTCCGCTGTCAATTCGGGCATTTTGGGCCAGTATCTGAGCAATGGAGTAGACCGTTGTTGTCTTTCCGCAGCCGGTCTCTCCCACGATACTGATTCGCTCCCGCTTGCGCACATTTAGGTTGACGCCGTTCAGCACATGGGTATAGCCCTTGAAGGTTCGAAACGAGACGTGCAGATTCCGAACATCCACCACAAAATCGTTTTTATTCTCCTGTGTCACACTCTCGCCTCCTATTCCGTATCAGACAGCATGTCCTTGATGCCGTCGCCGGTGAGGTTGAAGCCCAGAACAATCAGCATAATGGCAAAGGCTGGGAACACCGACAGCCACCATTGATCCGGCAGGTAGCCCACACCATTGGACACCATGCCGCCCAGGGAAGGCGTGGGCGGCTGTTCGCCCATGCCTACATAGCTGAGCGTCGCGCCGGCCATGATCGCCCAGCCCATATCCAGAGTCATCTTGGTCAGGATTGGCCCCAAGGTATTTGGCAGGATCTCCCGGAAGAGGATATGCCCATTGCTGGCCCCCAGTACCTCCGCCGACCGGATATACACTTCGTTTCGGGTGGAGACAACAATGTTATTCACCAATCTTGTATAGTAGGGCCACCAGGAGACACACAGCGCTAGCATAGCGTTGGTTAGGCTCGGCTTCATGATGGAGGACACGCACATCACTAAAATAAGCGCCGGCAGCGCCAGGAAAACATCCGCCAGTCGCATAATCAGGTTTGAGACCCATGTACCGTTCCAGTATCCGGATATCAGGCCCAGAATGCCTCCAATAGGTACCACGACCGCAATACAGCCTATCCCCATCTTCAGTGCACCCCGGAAGGCGTAAATAATACGGCTAAATATGTCGCGGCCCGTGGGGTCCGTGCCCATAATGTGGGCCATTGAGGGGGGCTGGTTGGCTGCTTTGAAATTGACCACTGCGCCCACGTCCTCCGGATAGGGCACAATGAATTTGTAAAAGATTGCCGCTAAGACGACCAGAATCACAATCGCCAGACCCACTACCGACACCTTGCTCAGGGAAAACTTGTACCATATCTTTTGCAGGTGCTCTATTCTATCCCGTTTGGGCAGGCGCGACTCGTCAATCTTTGTGATGTCAATCTTGCCTCTTGCTTCTGCCATCCTTCTTCCCCCTTTCTACTGCTCTGCCAGACGCACCCTGGGGTCCAGCGCGCGGATAATTAAATCAGAGATCAAATTAAACAGGATAATGATGACACCCTCAATCATAATCACCGCCGAGACTGCAAATACGTCCTTATTCATCATCGCTGACAGCCCGTAGCTGGATAGGCCGGGATAGCCGAAAATCTGTTCCACCAGGTAGGCGCTGCCAAAGATGCCAGCAATATCCATTGCCATCGTGGTGATTGTGGAGTTCATCGACGGCTTGAGCAGATATTTGAACAGGATCTTCCGCTCTGGTATGCCGTAGGCGCGCTCCGCGTCCGCGTAGGGCTTTTTGATGTTATCGATCATGCTGGAGCGGGTGATCCTGGCTCCCTGGGACAGCCCAGCGAAGGACAACACGACTGAGGGCATCACAATATGCTGGAAGGCGTCCCAGGCACCCGCTGGGTCGCCGGAGAGCAGATAGTCTATGATGTACATCCCTGTAACTGAAGGTGGAGGCGTCATACCCGTGCTAATCCTTCCCGACACCGGCAGCACCGGAATCAGGTAGGCAAACAACAGCATCACCAGCACCGCCCACAGGAACGCTGGGGCCACAATGCCAAAATAGGAAAGCACACGGATCAGGCCATCCTGCCACTTGCTGGCATACTTCGTGGACACGACCCCCAGCACAATCCCAAACACCACTAGAATGATAGACGATAAAACGACCAGCTCCATCGTGGCGGGTAGATAGCTCTTAATGTCCTGCAATACGGGCCGCTTAGTTATAATGGAGTCACCGAAGTCTCCCCGCAGCATATCCCGCAGCCAATAGATGTACTGTACAGGGTACGGATCTTTTAGATGCATCTCCTCCCGCAGGGCTTCTACTGCATACTCCGGTGCCCGAGCCCCCAGCGCGATACGTGCTGTATCGCCGGGCATGATCCGGACCAGAACAAAGATCAGGATGGACAGACCAAACAGCACCAGGACGTAAGACAGCAGGCGTTTGATGATCTTAACAGCCATATTTCACCTCATTTTCTCTGCATAAGCTTTCTGCCAGATTTTCATCTGGCAGAAAGCCTCAAAGTCTGCTTGCTTCTCCCGGCCCCTATTTCAAGGTGTAATCCCTATAGTACATCATATAGTCTGCGCAATAGAGGGCGTCATATCCCGCCTCCACAGAAGGAATTCTCATATAGTCGGAGCGATATGCATAGCTAGAGGCCACGTCACAGGCCCAGATTGTTGGGCACATCTCCACCAACTCTTTGCAGATCTGGATATATGCAGCGTTTCTCTCGTCCTCATCGACTATATTCATCGCTCGTTCGATTTCTGCATCCAGCTCATCGTCCAGCAGCCACTCCATCTGCTCCCAGGTCCCGGAGGAGGAGGAATGATATCTCGGCTTCAGGAAGCTGCCGCCCTCCATATAGGACGGGGAATAGACAATAAAGGACGCATTGGGCGTCGTCTCCACGGTAGCGGCATCCGTCATCATGTTGGCAAAGGGCTTAGCAGTGATCTCACACTTAACGCCAATGGCTGCCAAGCCTGCCTGCATCAGCAGAGCAAGCTGCTCCTGGGGCTGTCCGCCCTCGGAACAGTAGGTCAGCGATACCACCATGCTGCCGCTGGTCAGCTCCTGGTAGTAGGGGGACTGCTTCAGCTCGGCGACGGCCTTGTCCAGATCAAAGGTGTAGGGGTTGTCCTCCTGCTTCAGTGCGCAGGCCGCCCCGGAAACAATGGGACCGGTGGGCTGTGTGCTGTCCGGATAGATACTGGTGCTGACGGTATCATAATCCAGAGCATATGCCATCGCCTTGCGGAAGTGAATGTCGTCTGTAGGCGCGACCTTCGTATTGAGGGCAATATTCATGCTCAGGCCGGATTTCGCCCGCACAAGGGCCATGCCGCTCACACCGGCAACGGAATCCAAAGTCTCCTTGGTCAGAGTGTTGGAGGTAATATCCAGCTCGTTCCTCGAAACCATCGTTTTCACTGTCGTCGCGTCCACATTTCCCAGAGCGATCACGACTTTGGGGGCGTTGGGGTTTTCCGTCCAGCCTCTCCAGTAGTCCTCTACTCGCACCATGGTCAGGGAGTCCTCCATACGCATCTCCCGCACCGTATAGGGCCCGGAACCGGCGTCGTTGGTGGTGAGCCAGGCCTTTCCGTAGTCGCCAAACTCTCCATAGGCACCGCTGGCGTCAATGTGCTCCATCACAACGGCCTCCTCCAGGATATAGAGGCGGATCAGAATGTTTGGCAGCGCACCGGAAGATTCGTTCAGCGTAAACTTAATCGTATGCTCATCCACGACCTCTGTGTTGGCTATATTGGAAAACAGGTAGGCATAGCCCTCTCCCATGGCCAATAGACGGTCCATACTAAACTTTACATCCTGTGCAGTCACAGGGTTTCCGCTATGGAATTTTGCATTTTCCACCAGGTGGAATGTGTACTCTGTGGCCTCACTGTTGGCTTCCCAGCTCTCAGCGAGAAGGGGGGCAACCGTGCCGTCAGACAGCGGGAAGGTCAGCGTGTCATAGAGGTTGAGATGTGCAACCATGTCCGCCGCCTTGTTTCCCACTCCTGGGTCAATATAGGCCGGCCAATCAATGGAAAAGATCAAGGAACCTTCCTCACGATTGGCCTGCGCTCCGCCGGGAGCAGGATCAGATGTGTCATTTCCGGGCTTGTTTTCGCCGCCGCAGGCCGTCAGAGACAGGGCCATCGTGAGCGCCAAAAGCAGCGCAAGGATAGATTTCATCTTTTTCATAGTGTCCTCCTCTTTAAGATTTTCTTGGGAAATAGTTTTCCGAAATCATTTCCCTAAGGCCATTATACACATTTCGCACCATAAGTCAAGAAAAATTTCACACCGTCTTGTATTTTTTGCCCATTGACACAAATCGGCATGACAAAGCCCGCAGGCCATATCGTTACCGGCCTGCGGGCCTTTATGCTCACTTGCACAAGAATTTGCACTATTGCATGATTATCAATTTTTTGAACAGCTCCACCGCATAGGGAATCGCTGCATCCTTAAAATCATAAGCAGCGGTGTGATGTCCTGGGGTATCCGTCCCCATGCCCACAAAGAAATACGCCCCTGGTGTCACTTTGGTATAGTAACCAAAATCGTCCGAGCCCTTGTAGGGCTGCTCCAGAACTGTCCAATCATATCCTAGTTCCTTAGCCGCTTGAAACACCTTCTCTACGCTGGAACTGTGATTGAAGTTTTCGGGAAACACATCCTCATATTCAAACGCGATCTGAAGGCCATATTTCTCCGCCTCTGCTCTTGCACAGGCTTCCAGCCGTGCCTGTAGCTGGTCCAGCTCCGCCTCGTACTCCCCGCGGATGGTACAGCGCAGCACGCCGTCGCTGGCTGCCATGCCAAACGCATGATCACCCAGATCAAACTGCACCACAGTACACAACAGTAGGCCCTTATAGCGGCTCTTATCCGCAATTTCCGGAATCGCCTGCACCACACTGGCTAGGGCAAAAACCGGATTCTTTCCGTTTTCCGGCAGGCTTGCATGAGTGGGCTCGCCAATCATCCGGATGGACATCCCCCTTGAGGCGCAGTTGATGGTCTTTGGCCTGGTCAGAATTTTTCCCAGCGGCTCACCGTACTGGTTGTGATACCCGTAGACCTCACAGATCTCGTTCTCCTCCAGCACAGCTGTGCAGATTTTGGCCCCAGCGCCGCTCTCCTCTGCATGCTGGAAAATTAGGTAAACATCCCGGTCCGAGTCAAGCTCTTTCAGCTCTCCAGCCAGCGCGCAGAGGGTGGCCGCGTGGCCGTCATGGCCGCACTTGTGGGCCACGCCGGGAACACAGGAACGATAAGGGGCGTCTATCTCATCCTCCATGGGCAGTGCATCAAAGTCCGCACGGAACGCAATTCCTGGCCGCTTTGCTCCTAGACTGCGGTACACGGCATAAAAGTACGCTCCCTTATCATGGACCTCCAGCCCGGAGTTCTCCTCCACGAATTGCATCAGCCGCTTCTTCGTCCAGATCTCCTGACCTGAAAGCTCCGGATGGGCGTGCAGTTCATGGCGCAGCTCCACCGCCTTTTCCAAAATGCTCCTATTCATTTCCTTCCCTCCTCTGAATGATTGCGGCCAGTATAACATGGTCAAAAGGGTTTGTCTATCTGTTTTTACATAAGACGCCGCTAAAAACGGAGAACAGGAAGGTCCGCAGCATCCTGCTCCGGGGTGGCCTCCTCTCATTTATTCTCAATAATGTTCGCTGTGTGTTTCAGCTTCCGGTCTCCGGCGTTCCGCTGGTTGAGCCTGGCCACCAGGGCGGAGATTTCCCCCTGGGCCTGTTCGATCTCCGCCTTGAAGGCCCGGGCGGACAGCCGCAGGGCCCCGTGGCCCAAAATGATGAGCTGTTCCAGCCCGTCGGAGGTGGCCACCCGCACTCGATGGTCCTTCCCCAGGTCATAGGTGGCCTTTTCGATGTAGGCGTCGGCGGTCTCGGCCTCCTTGGTGTAGACCACGTAGATGTTGTTTTTTTTCTCCACCGAGCCGGGGTTGCCCTTCACCTTGTAGGCATCGAAGACAAGAATCACTACACACTTGCGGAATCCCTGGTAGTTGGACAAAATATCCTCCAGGGCCGCCCGGGCGGCGGCCACGTCCTGCCGGGCCAGCTCTTTCAGCTCGTCCCAGGCGAAGATAATGTTGTAGCCGTCCACCAGCAGGTACTCCGGGCCGGTTTTTTGGCTCTTGATGGCATACTTCCCCTCGTCCAAACTGGTACGGGCGGGCTTTTTCTGGGGCTGGAAGGCGAAATCCTCCCTCTCCACCTTGCCGTAGGTCCGCTCGAAGACGGCCAGCAGCTCCTTGTCCTGCTCCAGACTGCCCCCCTGATAGGAGCGCTGTCCTCCAGCCGGGGAAGCCGGCTCGGGGGCTGGGGCCTCCTCCCCCAGCCGCAGGCCGCTGTCCACGTGCATGTGGTCCCGGACCTGGTCCCACTTCACAGTTACCCCCGCCCCATGGGAGCAGAACACCGAGTCAGGCGGGTTGTCGATGTCCCGCTCCGGGTCGTAGCCAAGTTGTGAGACGATCTCCTCCTGGTTGGCGCAGGGCTCGTAGCCCCGCAGGGCGCAGGACAGCCGGCCCCGCCCCCGGGTGTAGGCGGTGACCTCCCGCCAGTAGTCCCGCAGTCCGGCCACCGGGGCGTGGCCGGTGAGGAGGGACAGCTCCCCCTCCTGCTCCGGGCCGGCCACCGCCCCGCCCATGGACTGGAGGTCGTTCATGGCCCGGCCCACGCAGTCCGGGGGGAGTTCCAGGGAGAAGTCGTAGTGGGGCTCCAGAAGGACGCTCTCCGCCTGCATCAGCCCCTGACGCACCGCCCGGTAGGTGGCCTGGCGGAAGTCGCCCCCCTCAGTGTGCTTCACGTGGGCCCGGCCGGCCACCAGGGTAATCTTCATGTCGGTAATAGGCGACCCGGTGAGCACCCCCCGGTGGCGCTTCTCCAACAGGTGAGTGAAAATGAGCCGCTGCCAGTTCAGGTCCAGCTGGTCGGTGGGGCAGGCGGAGGCGATGCGCAGCCCGCTGCCCCGGGGACCGGGCTCCAGCAGGAGGTGAACCTCGGCGTAGTGGCGCAGGGGCTCGAAGTGGCCCACCCCCTCCACGGGGCGGCCGGTGATGGTCTCCCGGTAAACGATGTTCCCCACCCCGAAGGCGACCTCCACCCCAAAGCGCTCCTGAATGAGCCGGGTGAGCACCTCCAGCTGGATCTCCCCCATGAGCTGGAGGTGGATCTCCCCCAACGCCTCGTTCCACACCACCCGGAGCTGGGGGTCCTCCTCCTCCAGCTGGCGGAGGTTGCGCAGCATGGCGTGAACGTCGCAGCCCGGGGGCAGGATCACCTGGTAGTTCAGCACCGGCTCCAGCTCGGGCTCGGCGGCGGGGGGCTCCGCCCCGAAGACGTCCCCAGGCCGAGTTTTAGTCAGCCCGGTGAGGGCACATACCGTCCCGGCGGGGGCCTCGTCCACGGTCTGGTACTTGGCGCCGGAGTAGACGCGAATTTGATTGACCTTCTCCTCCCCCAGCAGGGTGCGGACCTTGAGGGAGCCGCCGGTGACCTTCACGTAGGTGAGCCGGTCGGTCCCGTCCCGGGCGATCTTGAACACCCGGGCTCCGAACTCCGGAAGATAGTCGGGGGTCAGGGTGTATCGGGACAGGCCGTCCAGCAGCGTGTCGATCCCCTCCAGCCTCAGGGCGGAGCCGAAGAAGCAGGGGAAGGCCAGCCGTCGGGCAATGAGGGAGGCCACGTCCGCCTCCGTGATCTCTCCCCCCTCCAGGTACTTGTCCATCAGCCCCTCGTCCAGGGAGGCCAGGTCCTCGGCAATCGGCCCCGGGCCGGCGGAGAAGTCCAGGCAACCGCCGTCCAGCTTGTCCTGTAACTGAGCCAGCAGGGCGGCCCGGTCCGCCCCCGCCAGGTCCATCTTGTTCACAAAGAGGAAGGTGGGGATGGCGTGCCACTCCAGCAGCCGCCACAGGGTGCGGGTGTGGCCCTGGATACCGTCAGTGCCACTGATCACCAGCACGGCGCAGTCCAGCACAGACAGGGTCCGCTCCATCTCGGCGGAGAAGTCCACGTGTCCTGGGGTGTCCAGCAGGGTGATGGCAGTGTCTCCCCAGGTGAGCTCCGCCTGCTTGGAGAAGATGGTGATGCCCCGCTCCCGCTCCTGGGCGTCGGTGTCCAGAAAGGCGTCCCGGTGGTCCACCCGGCCCAGCCTGCGCACCGCCCCGCTGAGGTACAAAAACCCCTCGGACAGGGTGGTCTTGCCCGCGTCCACGTGGGCCAATACACCTATACAACAGTGCCTCATAATACAAAATACTCTCTCATAATAGACTTACAAACCTTCCTAAGCGTGGAATATATATGCTGTTTTATGACCGATAAGCCTATTTTTTAAGCCTTTTTGTAATGATTACATATAACATAAACCAAAACAGAGCAAGGGCTAGAAAAATAATTAAGTACGGCACAAGCTGTACTTTTAAGATAGGCCATGAGGCAGTCCGAACAGTCTCACTTGCAACCTTTAATTCATATCCTTCATTTCTCATGCCAAAATAAATGAGATAATAGGGATTGAGCATATTTAACTTATCAATATTTTCGTTTGTTGCCTCATAAAGACTAAATTTGTATGAAAAAAGGCCCGGAGTTAACATACAAAGAAGTCCATTCCCATTGTAACTCCCTACAAAATACTCTATCGGTTCTGTCTTGTAGTGTGTGGAAATTGGGCTTTTAACGAAGCCAATGACTCTATATCCATGAACATCATCCAAAACTCCCATAAGAGTAATACCTTTTAAATCAATTTGGTCTATTATATGAGCAGTTTGTCCCCCAATAGTGTCAGAGTTTTGGATTACATCTAATTTATAAGTGAGTTTATCATAGCAAATGATTCCAATTGATACGGATAGTGCATACAAAAAGAACAGGGTTATTCGGGTCATGTTTTTTTGAAGTGAAGCAGATTGCATAATATCGTCATCTCCTCGCTGGTGAGGTAGTCGGCGGTCATTTTTCAGTCACTTTGTATTAAATACATATCGGCCCAGCCGGTCAAAGGCCTCCTCCACCCTGGAAAGGGGGAGGGCCAGGTTCATGCGCAGGTGGCAGGGGCCGTGGAACATTCTTCCGTCCTGCACCGCCACCCCCACATCCCAGGCGGCCTGCTCCACCTGGTCGATGGTTGTTCCGTGCTCCGCGCACCACTGGGTGCAGTCGGCGAAGAGCATGTAGGTCCCCTGGGGCCGGGAGACCTCCACCCCCTTAAACCGCTCCTTGATATAGCCGCAGGCGAAGTCCACATTCCCGGTAATAGTCTGGCACAGCTCATCCGCCCACACATGCCCCTCGGGGCGGTAGGCCCCGATCAGCGCGTGCATGGACAGCACGTTCATCTCGTTGTAGTGGGACAGGGAGGCCTCCCGCTCCACCCGCTCCCGGAGCCAGGGGTCGTATATGATGTGGTAGGCCCCCACCAGGCCGGCCAGGTTGAAGGTCTTGGAGGGCGCGTACAGGGCCACAGTGCGCCGCCGGGCCCCCTCACTCACAAGCTGGGTGGGGATGTGTTTGTGGCCGCTGAGAATGATGTCGGACCAGATCTCGTCGGACACCACATAGACGTTGTGCTTTTCAAACAATTCCATGGCCCGCTCCAGCTCCCACCGCTCCCAGACCCGACCGCAGGGGTTGTGGGGGGAGCAGAGGATGGCGGCGTGAATCTTGTGCTCCACAATCATCTTCTCCATGTGGGCGAAGTTCATCCGCCACACCCCCGCCTCGTCCTTCTCCAGCGGGGAGTGGACGATGCGGTATCCGTTGTTGGACAGGGCCTTGGTAAAGCCGATATAGGTGGGCGAGTGGACCAGCACATGCTCCCCCCGGGAGCACAGCACATTCAGCGCGCTGAGCACACCCCCCAGCACCCCGTTCTCATAGCTGATACATTCCTTCGTCAGCCCCTCCACCCCATTTCTGGTCTCGTGCCAGCGGATGATGGAGCTGTAGTAGTCATCGGAGGGGAGGAAGTAGCCCAGATGGGGCTCCTGCATCCGCCGGATGACCGCCTCCTGGATGGTGGGCAGCAGGGGGAAATTCATGTCGGCCACCCACATGGGGATGGCGTCGAAGCCCTCCTTGGGGGCCAGCGGGGCGCCCGGCTGCCGCCCCAGGCCGTCCAGGGCCAGGGCGTCCCTGCCCCGCCGGTCCATCAGGGAAGTAAAATCATAGTTCATCTTCACACACACCTTTCTCTCATGCTCGGTCAGCCGCGGTGCAGGGCCAGCCAGCCCAGCCCAAGGAGCTGCACGAGCAGCAGCAGGGGAAAGCCAAATCGGAAATACCAGTGCCGGGTCTTGTGGTGAAAGGCCCGCATCCCCAGGGTGCCGCCCAGGGCCCCGCCCAGCACCGCAGGGAGAAAGAGTGCCTTTTCAGAAATGCGCCACTCTCCCCGCCTGGCCCGCCGTTTGTCAACGCCCATCAAAACAAAGGCGGCCAGGTTGACCGCCAGCAGATACAGACCCAACGGCTGCCACTCCGTCATCCCGACCGCCCTTTCCATCCAAAACAATATTTTTACCTATTTTAATTATAGCTCCATCAACCGCCTTTTTCAACAAAATTTCGTCCGTAATTTCTATGGAAAATTTTCTAAATCAACTTGAAATATCATCCAGCCGTCTGTATAATATTATGCACGGTATTCCAGAAACCCGGACAATATTTCTATTCCCTGTTTCTGGCACCTACGACGACGCGGCACCCCGCCGGGGTCTGGCTGGCCGGGACGCCGTATACACTACTGAAAGGAATGATACCAATGGCCACTAAATTTTTGTACCTCTTTTCCGAGGGCAACGCTGACATGCGCGATCTGCTGGGCGGCAAGGGCGCCAACCTGGCTGAGATGACCAACATCGGGATGCCTGTTCCCCAGGGCTTTACCATCACCACTGAGGCCTGCACCCAGTACTACGAGGACGGGGAGAAGATCAACGACGAGATCCAGGCCCAGATCATGGAGTATATCGACAAGCTGGAGAAGATCACCGGCAAGAAGTTCGGCGACCTGTCCAACCCCCTGCTGGTCTCCGTCCGCTCCGGCGCCCGGGCCTCCATGCCCGGCATGATGGACACCATTCTGAACCTGGGTCTGAATGAGCAGGTGGTGGAGGTCATCGCCAAGCAGTCCAACAACCCCCGCTGGGCCTGGGACTGCTACCGCCGCTTTATCCAGATGTACTCCGACGTGGTCATGGAGGTGGGCAAGAAGTACTTTGAGCAGCTCATCGACCAGATGAAGGAGAAGAAGGGCGTCACCCAGGACGTGGAGCTGGACGCCGACGACCTGAAGGAGCTGGCCGGTCAGTTCAAGGCCGAGTACAAGGCCAAGATTGGCGCCGACTTCCCCTCCGACCCCAAGGAGCAGCTCATGGGGGCCATCAAGGCCGTGTTCCGCTCCTGGAACAACCCCCGGGCCATTGTCTACCGCCGGATGAACGACATCCCCGGCAGCTGGGGCACCGCCGTCAATGTCCAGTCCATGGCCTTCGGCAACATGGGCGACGACTGCGGCACCGGCGTGGCCTTCACCCGCAACCCCGCCACCGGCGAGAAGAAGCTGATGGGCGAGTTCCTGACCAACGCCCAGGGCGAGGACGTGGTGGCCGGCGTGCGCACCCCCATGCCCATCCAGGAGATGGCCGAGAAGTTCCCCGAGGCCTTCGCTCAGTTCACCGACGTGTGCAAGAAGCTGGAGGACCACTACCGGGATATGCAGGACATGGAGTTCACCGTGGAGCACGGCAAGCTCTATATGCTCCAGACCCGCAACGGCAAGCGCACCGCCGCCGCCGCCCTGAAGATCGCCTGCGACCTGGTGGACGAGGGCATGATCGACGAGAAGAAGGCCGTGTCCATGATCGACCCCCGCAACCTGGACACCTTGCTCCATCCCCAGTTTGATCCCGAAGCCTTGAAGAAGGCCACCCCCATCGCCACCGCTCTGCCCGCCTCCCCCGGCGCCGCCTGCGGCAAGATCGTCTTCACCGCCGACGACGCCAAGGAGTGGGCCGCCCGGGGCGAGAAGGTGTGTCTGGTCCGTCTGGAGACCTCCCCCGAGGACATCGAGGGCATGGTGGCCTCCCAGGGCATCCTCACCGTCCGGGGCGGCATGACCTCCCACGCCGCCGTGGTGGCCCGGGGCATGGGCACCTGCTGCGTGTCCGGCTGCGGCGCCATCAAGATGGACGAGGAGAACAAGAAGTTTGAGCTGGACGGCAAGACCTACAAGGAGGGCGACTGGATCTCCCTGGACGGCTCCACCGGCAACATCTACGGCGAGGCCATCCCCACCGTGGACGCCTCCATCTCCGGCGAGTTCGGCCGCCTCATGGCCTGGGCTGACAAGTACCGCCAGATGGGTGTCCGCACCAACGCCGACAACCCCCGGGACACCAAGCAGGCCGTGAAATTCGGCGCTGAAGGCATCGGCCTGTGCCGCACCGAGCACATGTTCTTCGAGGCCGACCGCATCCCCGCCATCCGGGAGATGATCTGCTCCGACACCGTGGAGCAGCGTGAGAAGGCGCTGGCCAAGCTGGAGCCCATGCAGCAGGGCGACTTCGAGGCCATGTACGAGGCCCTGGAGGGCCGTCCCATGACTGTCCGCTTCCTGGATCCCCCGCTGCACGAGTTCGTCCCCACCGAGGAGGAGGACATTGAGCTCATGGCCAAGGACATGGGCAAGACCGTGGCTGAGATCAAGGCCATTATCGCCGGCCTCCACGAGTTCAACCCCATGATGGGCCACCGCGGCTGCCGTCTGTCCGTCACCTTCCCGGAGATCGCCCGGATGCAGACCCGCGCCGTCATCAAGGCCGCCCTGGCCGTCCAGGCCCGCCACCCCGAGTGGACCATCGTCCCTGAGATTATGATCCCCCTGGTAGGCGAGCTGAAGGAGTTCGCCTATGTGAAGAGCATCGTCACCGAGGTGGCCGACGCGCTGATCAAGGAGGCCGGCTCCGACATGAAGTACCTGGTGGGCAACATGATCGAGATCCCCCGGGCCGCCATGTGCGCCGACGACATCGCCCCCCACTCCGACTTCTTCTCCTTCGGCTCCAACGACCTGACCCAGCTGGTCTTCGGCTTCAGCCGTGACGACGCGGGCAAGTTCCTGGACGCCTACTACGAGAAGAAGATTTACGAGCAGGACCCCTTCGCCCGGCTGGATCAGCACGGCGTGGGCCGTCTGATCTCCAACGCCGCCCGCTGGGGCCGGTCCACCAACCCCAACCTGCACCTGGGCATCTGCGGCGAGCACGGCGGCGATCCCTCCTCCGTCATGTTCTGCCACGACATCGGGCTAGACTACGTGTCCTGCTCCCCCTTCCGCGTGCCCATCGCCCGGCTGGCCGCCGCTCAGGCAGCCATCAACAACCCCAGAAAGTAACCTGTGTTATCGAGTATTTCCCCGCCTGACCGGCGGGGAAATACATATTTTGGGAGGGAATTAGCGCTGGTCCATTGATTTTTGCCTTAAGCCGTGCTTTAATAGAGGGCGATCTGCATATAAGAAGGTGTCAACTGTGAACCATCAGGTTATCTTCCTTAATCTTTTTTTGGTCCCTGTGCTCCCCCTCGGTCTGTACTGCAAAAGCCGCCGCAAGCCCCTGGCCCCCAGCCTGGAGCTCTTGTTCCGGTACTGCATTGCCGTCAGCCTGAATCACGTGGCCGCCCACGGCGTCTCCTTTTTCCTGCACAAGCTGACGGGGGCCGGCTTCGCTCTGGACTCAGCGCGCTACACGCTCATCGCCCTGCTGGCCGGGGTGCTCCTGTTTGCGGTCTACGCCGTCATCAGGGAACTGAGGCCGGAACTCAATATTGCCAGAATCGGGGAGCACAAGGTGGAGGAACATGAACAAGACGAAACATCGGAGCACTGAGCCGCGTCCCAGTACCCGGGCGGGACTGGTCGTGGCCTGTGTCGTATTCTCTGTCTCCAGTATCCTGTGGGGAGTCAGCCTCTGGCTGAGGATGAACTTTAACATCAATTTTCAGGAGATCCTGTACACCATGACCTCCCCTCTGGTGGGCACCGACCCGGGCGTTGTGCTCAAATGCCTGCGCTTCTGTCTCCCCCACATCTGTCTGTCGGCCCTGTACATTCTCACAGCAGTGGTCATCGTCATGCTCCAGCGGCGCTTCACCGCCACCCTGTCCTTTCAGGTTCGGGGAAGGGGGCGCCAGGTTGACCTGTTCCGCCTGGCCCGCCGGGCTATGGCCGTGGTCAGCATTCTTGTCCTGGGCTGGGCCTTCCGCTCCCTCTACGTCCACCTGAAGGTCGGGGAGTACATCCAGCTGCGGCGCAACCCCACCACCATCTATGAGGAGCGCTATGTCGATCCCGCCACTGTGTCCATCACCCCCCCGGCGCAGAAAAAGAACCTGATCTATATCTATCTGGAGAGCATGGAGACCTCCTACGCCTCAACAGAGGTAGGTGGACACCAGCCAGACCACAACTATATCCCAAACCTGACCGCCCTGGCCCTGGAAAATCTGTCCTTCTCCAACTCGGAGCAGCTGGGCGGCTTCCACACCAGCAGCGGCGCAACCTGGACCATGGGGTCCATCTTCGCTACCACCTCCGGCCTTCCCTTCTCCTTCCCCGTGGGGGCCAACGCCATGAACCGGCACTCAGAATTTGCCTCGGGCTGTACCACCCTGGGGGATATCCTGGAGGAGAACGGCTACCATAACGTGTTCCTCTGCGGCTCCGACGCCACCTTCGGCGGCCGGAGGCTGTATTACCAGCAGCACGGCAATTACGACATCTATGACCTCTTCACCGCCCGGGAGGAGGGCTATATCCCCGAGGACTATAAGGTCTGGTGGGGCTACGAGGACGAGATCCTGTATCAGATCGCCAGGGACAAGCTGACCGCGCTGGCCCAAGCTGGCCAGCCCTTCAACTTCACCATGCTCACTGCGGACACCCACCACGTGGACGGATATCTCTGCTCCCTGTGCCGGGACGACTACGACTCCATCACCGGCAACGTGGTCTCCTGCGCAGACCGGCAGATCGCGGACTTCATCCAGTGGTGCAGAGGCCAGGATTTCTACGACAACTCCATCATTGTCATCATCGGCGACCACCCCAGAATGGACAACCGACTGGTGGACTGGCTGGACTACTACGACCGGACGGTCTACAACTGCTTTTTGAACTGCGGCACCCCCACTCCCGGCCGGGCGGTCAACCGGGAGTTTACCGCGGTGGACCTCTTCCCCACAGTCATGTCCGCCCTGGGCTTTACCTTCCAGGGGGACCAGCTGGGCTTCGGCGTGGACCTGTTTTCCGGCAGCGACACCCTCTCCGAGGTCATGGGCTTCCAGGCCCTGGACGAGGAGTTTGCCAAATACTCCCCCTTTGTGGAGAAGCATCTCAGCTAAAAAACAAGATAGGCCAGAGGGGAGGACTTTGTAAAGAAGTCCTCCCCTCAATTTAATTACATATCAGATTGCGCCACTCCAATTCAGAGATCCCCTTGGCCAGGCGGATAGAGTAGGCATATCCATCGGCCGACCAGGTCGCCAGCATATAAGTCTCTCCGCTGCCTTTCAGTGTTGCCGTCAGTGAACCGATATTGATTTCCTCCACAGCAGAGTAAGTGCCGTAATCACCGGAGTTGTTTTCTGTCCCTTTAGACTTTCGGAAGACAGCGGTCTGGCCGTCGCCGGTATAGGTGATTTCCGCCAGCTCATTCCAGTATGAGATATAGGCCGTGGATTCCACCTCAAAGGGGAGCACATTTCGTTCCTCCACATCAAAACCCACAGCGGCGGCCAGCTGTTCCAGCGTGTCAACCTCGGCTATGCCATTCACGACCGCCACATTCGGGTCATCCGGCTGGAATATACCGGTCATATGCCCGGCAACAAGTGCGCCGGCCAGCAGCACCCCAAGGCAGGCGGCAACAGACACATATTTTTTGATATTTGGCAGTGAGATGACCTTGCGCTCTGGCATGACCGCAATGTCCATGCTCTGAATATTCCCAAGGATACGGCCCCGCATCTCATCTGTGATTTCGATTCTGTCCATCACTTCATCATACCGTTTCTTCAAAGTCATACGCCTCCTTAAGAACCGCCCTCAGCTTCTCCCGCCCTCGGTGCAGATCGGAACGGACAGTCGTCTCCTTCTTTTGCAGCAGCCGGGCAATCTGCTTTGCAGAATAGCCCTCATAGTAAAACAGGTGAATGGTCTCGCGGTAATTCTCCGGCAGCAGCTTGACGGCGTCCCAAACAAAGGACAGGTCCTCCCGGCTTTCAGCGACCAGCTCATCCTTCAGCTCGTCCGTTCTCCTGACCGAATTATAGGCAAGACGGTTTTTACTCAGGTTGCCGGCGACGCGCAGAAGCCACGCTTTTTCATGCTGCCTGGTCTCAAAGGCCGGGGCCGTTTTCAAAAACTGAACCAGCGTATCCTGCAAAACTTCTTCCGCATCACTCATGTTGTGGAGATAGGAGTAGGCATAGCGCAGGATACTGTTTCCATAGGTATCCAAGATTTCCTCCGCCCGCCTGTTGATCGCGGCGCGGCTGTTTTCTCTCTTCGCTGTCTCGTCCTGCTCTGCGGAGCCCCACGCTGAAAGGCGCTGAGCAGCGGCACAAAGCAAACGGAAAAGCCATCCGGCTGTCCAGGCCCCGGTGGGACGGTTATAAGTAAGGCATAGTTCCACGGCGTTATCCCCCCCAAGAGAGCGGGCGAGCCCCCGCCCTCCTTATCTCTCTTACTGAACTGCGGTTACATATCCTTATCCTTGCCCAGCGGGTCGGTGTCCAGGGAAATAATTCCGTTCTCCATGGTCACCGCACCTTGCTGGCTGCCCAGCAGGGCGTCAAACAGGCCCAAGGAGACATAAGTGGTGCCATTGGCCACATAGGGAGGGACGCCAAGGGAGAACGGGGCGGACATACCTACCAGATCGGAGTTGCTGGTGGTCACCTGATACAGATCCTGTCCGACAATAACCGTGCTGTGCATAACCCCGTTGTCCAGCAGGATAGAGCCGTCTCCATTCCAGGTAACGGTAAAGCCCAGCTTTTCCGCCACGGCCCGGAGGGGCACCATGACGCAGGCCCGCACATCAGTGTCCTTCCCGTCGATGCGGAGGATATAGCCGGGCTGGGCCTTCTCCTCCGGTCCAGGAGCGACAACCGCGGGGGTGGTCTCAGTGGGCGGGGGAGAAATGACCATAGGCCCCGCCGCAAAAGCGGTGGCGGACAGAGAAAGTGCCATTGCGGCGCAAAGGGCAGATGCAATCAATTTTTTTATGGTAGAATACCTCCAAATTCAAATTTTGAGCGGTTCTCTTGCCGTTCTGCCCTATATACAGGTGAGGGCAGGAAAATGTTGCATCGTTGAGAAAAATTCTTTCTGTATACTGACACCCCTCAGAGCCATGAAGCGGTTTGACCTGCAAAAAAGACAGCGCGGCTCCAGCCGCGCCATCTCAATCAAATCAATTCACCTATATGCCCCGCCTCGGGGCACTCCTTATTATGGCGTGTACCCGAGGCCACGCTGTTTTTACTCTGTGGTGTAGTTGTCGAAATAGCCCTGGATAAAGACTACCGGGGTGCCCTTGTCACCGGAACCGGAGGTCAGGTCGCACAGGGAGCCGATCAGGTCGGTGAGGCGGCGGGGGGTGGTACCCTCGGACACCATCTGGCCCACCAGGTCCCCGTCCTTCTTGTGGATACGGTCCTTGATGGCCTCCTTCAGCGCCTCGCCGGACAAGTGGGCAAAGTCGTTGTCGGCCAGATACTTCAGCTTCAGCTCATTGGGGGTGCCCTCCAGGCCGGCGGTGTAGGCCGGGGAGACCACCGGGTCAGCCAGCTCCCAGATCTTGCCCACCGGGTCCTTGAAGGCGCCGTCGCCGTAGACCATGACCTCCACGTGCTTGCCGGTCTCCTGGAGGAGTTTCTTCTGGATGGCCTCCACCAGCCCCTGACAGTCCCGGGGAAAGAGCTTCACCTGGTCCTCAGTGGACTTGTTGGAGCCCAGCAGGCCGTACTTCTCGTTGCAGCCGCTGCCGTTCACCGGGGCGTTGAGGATCTCGTCCAGACCGAAGACCCGCGACCCTCCCGCGGCCTTGAGCAGCCGCTTGGTGCGGGCTCTGGTGTGGATGTCGCAGCACAGCACGTCCTTGGTGTAGGGCAGGATGGCCCGGGGATCGTTGGCAAAGATGATCTCCACCTCCGCCCCGCAGCCCTGGATCAGCTCCTGGTAGTAGGCCACATAGTCCACGCCGGTAAAGGGGTGCTTCTCATAGCCGAAGAGCTCCCTGTACCGCTCCAGGGTGAGCACGTCCTTGTAGGGGTCCACCCCCTTCTCGTCCACCGCGTCCAGGCTGATGAGGTGGTTGCCCACCTCGTCGGAGGGGTAGCTGAGCATGAGGACGATCTTCTTCGCCCCCTTGGCGATGCCCCGCAGGCAGATGGCGAAGCGGTTGCGGCTGAGGATGGGGAAGATCACCCCCACCGTGCCGCCGCCCAGCTTGGCCTTCACGTCGGCGGCGATGTCGTCCACGGAGGCGTAGTTGCCCTGGGCCCGGGCCACGATGGCCTCGGTCATGGCCACGATATCCCGGTCCCGGATCGTGAATCCGTCCTCCTTCGCGGCCTCCAGCAGGGAGCTGGTGACGATCTCCACCAGATCGTCTCCGCTGCGGATGATGGGGGTGCGGATGCCCCGGGAAACGGTACCGACCATACGGCTCATAAAGGAACACTCCTTGTTTTTATAGCATAGTGGAAATTCTCTCCACAATGCTATATAATATCACGATTTCTGCCGGTTGTAAATAAATTTTTCACTCCACCCCAAAGGACGCGATGGCGTCCCGCATGTTTCGCCAGTCGTCTTTCAGCTCCTCCAGCCGCTCCTGGCCCGCCGGGGTGAGCAGGTAGTATTTCCGGTCCGGCCCTCCGCCGCCGGGGGCCATGTACCACTCGGTGTATTTCTCCTTGCCCAGCCCCCGGAGCAGGGCGTAGATGGCGCTCTCCTGGGTGTCCGGGAAGGCGGCGCGCAGGGGGGTGAGCACCTCGTAGCCGTATTTGTCCCCCTGGGAGAGGAGCTGGAGCAGGCACAGCTCCAACAGGTCCTTCTTCAGCACAGGGCCACCCCCGTTCCGATGAGGCCCGCCGCCCCGATGGGGATTAGGCGGGCAAACAGGTAGGACCGGATCATATCTGCGGTGGGGTAGTCCAAATTTATGCCCTTAAAATTGAAGGTCACAAACCCGATCATCGCCGCCACCGTGACGCCCAGAATGTACAGGGCCAGCCAGCGGCGGTCGTAGCACTTGGCCAGCACCAGCCCGGCGAAGGCGGCCAGGGCGGAAAGCGTCCCCACATACATCATTGCCGTGATGACCAGATACACCTGCTGTCTATACTGCCAGGTGTTCACCGATACCTGCTCGTATATCAGCGCCCCGGTTACGTCCCAAATTCCGTACATCACCCCGCACCCGGCGATCAGCACAACGGCCAGAGCCAGCACCAGCCGTTTGGACAGCGGCCCGTTCTTCTGCCCGTGCCGCCGGAACCAGTACAGGGACAGCACCAGCCCCACCACCATAACCCAAACGGGATACCACCACTCCTCGGCAAAGCTGAATTGGATACTGGTCATTCCCATCCAGGCCCACTTGGCCAGCAGGAACAGCCCGAAGGCCAGCACGGCGAATATTTTCAGCCAGCGGCGGTAGGTCTTTACGTCGGTGAGCAGATGGGCCGCCTGGACGGGCTCGCCCAGCTCCTCCACCAGCTTGCTTTCGTCCCGCTCCGCCTGAAAGACCAGCTCCCGGTAGTCGGCGATGGCCTCCTCCGACTCCTGGGGCGGCAGCCGCCACCGCGCCGCCCGGCTGAACTTTTTCAGGTACTGCTCACGGGTCAGCGTCTTTTTTGTCTTTGTTCGGTCCATTTCAGCATCCTCCTTGTCACTGACAAAAATTCAGTATTATAAAAAATATACTACTGTTAAATTTATAGTATATCTCCGCAAGGATTTTGTCAAGAGAAGTTTTTGACGGTATGGAAAATTTATGGTATGCTCAAGGAAAGGAGGGACCTTCTATGGACATTCAAGCCCTTGTGACGGCCCAGCGGGCTCATTTCAATACCGGGGCCACCCTGCCCCTGTCCGCCCGCAAGGCGGCCCTGAAGCGGCTGAGAGCGGCCATTAAGGCCCGGGAAGGGGACATCAGCGCCGCCCTCAAGGCCGACCTGAACAAGTCCCCTACCGAGAGCTATATGTGCGAGGTGGGGCTCACCCTGTCCGAGCTGTCCTTTGTGGAGAAGCACCTCCCCGGCTGGATGGGGGACCGGCCCCACCTCACCCCCCTGGCCCAGTTCCCCGCCCGGAGCTTCACCGTCCGGGAGCCCTACGGGGTGGCGCTCATCATGTCCCCCTGGAACTACCCCTTCCTGCTCACCATGGAGCCCCTGATCGGGGCCATCGCCGCCGGCAACTGCGCCGTGGTGAAGCCCTCCGCCTACTCCCCCGCCGCATCGGCGGTGGTCCGGGACATTGTGGCGGAGTGCTTCCCGCCGGAATTTGTGTCGGTGGTGGAGGGCGGGCGAGCGGAAAATCAGACCCTCCTGGACCAGAAATTCGACTACATCTTCTTCACCGGCGGGGTGGAGGTGGGCAGGGAGGTCATGGCCAAGGCGGCCAAACACCTCACCCCGGTCACCCTGGAGCTGGGGGGCAAGAGCCCCTGCATCGTGGACAAAACCGCTAAGCTGGACCTGGCCGCCAAGCGGCTGGTTTTCGGCAAGCTGCTCAACTGCGGCCAGACCTGCGTGGCCCCGGACTACCTGCTCATCGACCGGCGGGTGAAGGACCGCTTCCTGGCCTATGTGCGCAAGTGGGTGGCCGTCCAGTACGGAGACGCCCTGGACAACCAGGGCTATGTCCGCATGGTCAATGAAAAGCACTTCCACCGGGTGATGGGCCTCATCGACCCGTCCAAGGTGGTCTTTGGGGGCAAGGGTGATCCGGAGAGCCTGAAGATCCAGCCCACCGTGCTGGACAGCGTGTCCCCCGACGACCCGGTCATGCAAGAGGAAATTTTCGGCCCGGTGCTCCCTGTCCTCACCTTCGACCGTGTGGAGGAGGCAGTCGCTTTTGTCAACGCCCGGCCCCATCCCCTGGCCCTCTACCTGTTCTCTCAGGACAAAAAGGTACGGGAGCTGTTCCTCCGCCGGGCCTCCTTTGGCGGCGGCTGCGTCAACGACACCATCATCCACCTGGCCACCAGCCGCATGCCCTTCGGCGGCGTGGGCAGCAGCGGCATGGGCGGCTACCACGGCAAGGACAGCTTCGACACCTTCTCCCACCGGAAGAGCATCGTAGAGAAGTCCACTCTGGTGGACCTGCCCGTCCGGTACGCCCCCTATACCCCCATAAAGGACAGGCTGCTGCGGCTGTTTCTGCGATGATAAAGAGCCGTCCCGCCAAAAGCGGAACGGCCCTGTGTGGGCATATCTGTATTACTCCCGTCCGTGGCGGGGGTTGCTCTTCACCATGATGGCCGCCTCGCTAATGGCAGCGACCACGTCGGCCCGGGACTGTAGTTCATAGCTCTGCAGCTTGACCATCAGCCTGCCCTGCCGGGTGGCCACATAGTGGGGCTTCAGGTTGTTCAGGGTCCAGGCGGCCACATCCGACCTACATGCGTCGCAGGTACAGCAGCCGGCCCCCTCCAGCACCACATCCAAATTCTGCATTACAAAATCTTCCATCAGGTTTCTGATTTCTACGGCCATCTTTATTTCCTCCTAATGATCTCTATTTGCTCGTCCGCCTTTTCCTATTATATTTCTTTCCCCGCCAAAATACAATCCTTATTTTTTACTTTTCTGTTCTCCCCTCAACTATGGCGGAGCGGCCATTAAAAAAGCATACTGCGCATAAAGATTTTATAAAGAGGCTGGGCAAGTCCCCCTGCCTCCGGTATAATGGACTTATCAAGCAGAGAGGAGCCGGGCCATTGCGTTTGAACAAACAGCTTAAAGAAAAAATACAGGAATCCATGGCGTCGGTGCTCCCCATCACGGCCATTGTCTTTCTCCTGTCCATCACCATCGCCCCTCTGGACCCGGGCACGCTGGTGCTGTTCCTCTTCGGCGCCATCCTGCTGGTGGGCGGTATGGGGCTGTTCACCCTGGGGGTGGATATGTCCATGATCCCTATGGGAGAAGGAGTCGGGGTCACGGTGAGTAAGAGCAAACACCTGCTCATCCCCGTCGTGGTCTACTTTCTGCTGGGCGTGCTCACCACCATGGCCGAGCCCGACCTGACGGTGCTGGCTAACCAGGTGCCCGCCATTGACAACATGGTGCTTATCCTCACCGTTGCGGTGGGGGTGGGGCTGTTCCTGGTGGCGGCCACCTGGCGCATCCAGCGGGGTATCCCCCTGCGTAGGCTGCTGCTGATCTTCTATTTTATCGTCTTCGCTCTGGCCGCCGCCGCCCCGGGGAACTTCATCCCCGTCTCCTTCGACTCGGGAGGCGTCACCACTGGGCCCATCACCGTCCCTTTTATCATGTCCCTGGGTCTGGGCATCGCCTCCACCCGCAGCGACAAGAACTCCGCCAGCGACAGCTTCGGCCTGATCTCCCTGTGCTCCATTGGGCCCATTCTGTGTGTGCTGGTGCTAGGCATCATCTATCAGCCCCAGGAGGCCGCCTCCCACCTGAGCGTCATCCCCAGCATACCCGATACCGCACGGGCCGCCCGCTACTTCACCCAGTCCTTCCCCACCTACCTGGGGGAGGTGGCCAAGGCCCTCCTGCCCATCGCCGGGCTGTTCCTGGTCTTTCAGATCATCACCCGCCGCTTCAAGCGGGGCCAGCTCATGCGCATCAGCACCGGCCTGCTGTATACATATATCGGCCTGGTCCTCTTCCTGTGCGGGGTAAATGTGGGCTTCATGCCTGCCGGCCAGCTCATCGGCGCCACCATCGCCTCCGGCGCCTCCAAGTGGCTGCTCATCCCCATCGGTATGCTCATCGGCTACTACATCGTCAAGGCGGAGCCCGCCGTGGCCGTCCTCACCAAGCAGGTGGAGGAGATCTCCAACGGCTCCATCTCCCACAAGGCCATGGGACTGGCCCTGTCCATCGGCGTGTGCGTCTCGGTGGGGCTGGCCATGGTGCGGGTGCTCACTGGCCTGAACATCTTCTGGCTGCTCATCCCCGGCTACGCCATCTCCCTGGGGCTGACCTTCGTGGTACCCAGCATTTTCACCGGCATTGCCTTTGACTCGGGCGGCGTGGCCAGCGGCCCCATGACAGCCACCTTCCTGCTTCCCTTTGCCCAGGGGGCCTGTCACGCCCTAGGGGGCAATATGATGACTGATGCCTTCGGCATCGTGGCCATGGTGGCCATGACGCCGCTGGTGACCATCCAGGTCATGGGCCTGTCCAGCATCCTGCGCCACAAGCTGGCCCGCCGCCGCCTGCGCTCCCGCATGGAGCAGGTGGAGGACGCGGTCCTCTACTTTGACTGAGAGGAGAAGCCGACATGGAAGCGATGAAAGTGATCCTCTCCATCGTGGAGCGAGGCCAGGGGGCCGCCATTATACGGCTGTACCGCAAACGGCAGGTTCCCATTCACATCCAGTGCGCCGGCAAGGGCACCGCCACCTCGGAGATTATGGATATCCTGGGCCTGGGCTCCAGCGAAAAGGACGTGGTATTTAGCTTCGCCGCCGCTCCGGCCGCCAGAAAGCTACTTCACGACCTGGACAACGAGCTGCGGGGACACACCGGCGGGGCGGGAATCGTGGTCTGTGTCCCCGTATCGGGGCTGAACAGCCTGATTGCCAGCCTGGCCGCCTACCACGCCGAGAGCTTGAAGGAGAAAGAGGGAAACGATATGGAACGTACCGAAAACAGCTTGATCCTGGTGGTGTGTGCCCAGGGCTGCACCGACGACGTCATGTCCACCGCCAAGGCCCACGGGGCCCGGGGGGGCACCGTCATCAAGGGCCGGCTGTCCGGCCGGGAGGAGCTGGAACAGGCCTACGAGATGGATCTGAAGGCCGAGCGGGAGATCGTGGCCATTGTGGTGCCCACCAAGCTCCGCAACCCCATTATGGAGGCCATCAATGCCGAGCACGGCCTGCGCAGCGAGGCTCAGGCGGCACTGTGTTCTCTGCCTATTGAACAAATCGTCCGACTGGGATAAGACCTCATCCGCCCCAGTGCCTGCACTGGGGCACCTTCCCCTAAAGGGGAAGGCTTAGGACGGCCAGCGGCCGTCCATTTCTCTTGTGAGGTGACTTTTATGGAACAGTTACGCATTGCGGACGCCTGTGAGGAGCAGCACTTCCGGGACATGTCCCTCCTCCACGCCCTGGGCTGGCGGGCCGCCTACCGGGACAGCGTCCCGGCAGACTATATGGCCCAGGAAATTACCGACGGCCGCTGGGTCCCGGTATTCCGCCAAAATTATCAGGAGGGCATCTACCACGGCCTTCTGCTCTATGGCGGGGACATCCCTCTCTGCTGCGCCACCTACGGCCCCGCCCGGGTGGATCAGTCCGCCGGGGATACCATCTGCAATTTTAGCTCCCCTGACCTGGCCGCCTGGGGCGAGCTGGTCTCCCTCTACGCCAACCCGGACTACTGGGGGAAGGGGTACGGCTCCGCCGTGATGGAGGAGGTCCTGGACCGTATGCAGGCCGCCGGATATCCCGGCTGTTTCCTGTATGTCCTCCAGGAGAACGACCGGGCCCGCCGTTTCTATGAGAAACACGGCTTTTCCTGGGACGGGCACAGCCTGGAGGTGGCGCTGCCCCCGGATACGGTCCTCACCGATCTGCGGTATTGCAAAACGTTTTAATCTGTGCTATAATACGCACTGTTGTAGCCGGCACAACAAAATAATTAGAATGAGGAACAACTATGAAATACCATTTTGATTCGGAGCTTGTGGGTTAAGCCGGGAGGTTTGCACCCAAGAGCCGACCTCCCAAGAGTATCAAAACTTTTAGGAGGAAATTCCCATGAATCGGGAGAATAAGCGAAAAACATTTGAAAAAGGTTATTTTAAGACACATCCATGTCACGACATCTTCACCTGCAAGGTGTGCGGGCGGCCAGTGGCCCCTGATGCGGCGGGCAGCGCCCACCGCAACCACTGCCCCAACTGCCTGAGCAGCCTCCATGTGGACGAGGAGCCCGGCGACCGGGCCGCCGACTGCGGCGGCATCATGGAGCCCATCGGGGTCTGGGTCCGCAAGGGCGGCGAGTGGGCAGTTATCCACCGGTGCCGCCGGTGCGGCAAGCTGGATTCCAACCGGATCGCCGCCGACGACAACCCTATGAAGCTAATGTCCATCGCCCTGAAACCCCTCACCCTCCCCCCCTTCCCGCTGGAGCACATCGAGAAACTCACAGCGCTGATGGGCGGATCAGGCAGTTTATCGGAATAACCTACAGCATCCATCCGGCTTTCCGGATGGATGCTTTTTTATTGTCAATAACTAAAAAGCAGGACAGCCAATCGACTGTCCTGCTTTGTGTAGGCACTACCTATCTTCCCGGTCCGTCTCCAGACAAGTATTTTCGGCAGAAGCGAGCTTAACTTCCGTGTTCGGAATGGGAACGGGTGGACCCTCGCCCTAATCAGCACCTACTATTTTAATCACCGAAGTGACTAAAACCACTATTAAATTTTAATTGGTGACCCGTACGGGAATCGAACCCATGTTTGCGGCGTGAGAGGCCGCCGTCTTAACCGCTTGACCAACGGGCCTTATGGTGCGCCTTCAGGGATTCGAACCCGGGAC
>JAETQY010000019.1 GCA_021770445.1 Bacillota bacterium
TTCAGGGCCCGGACGGTGGCCACAATCACAACGGCGTCGGGGTGGAAGCCGCCGGCGCGGCACTTGATGTCCAGGAACTTCTCCGCGCCCAGGTCGGCGGCGAAGCCGGCCTCGGTGACGGTGTAGTCGGCCAGCTTCATGGCCGTCTCGGTGGCCTGGATGGAGTTGCAGCCGTGGGCGATGTTGGCGAAGGGGCCGCCGTGGATGAAGGCGGGGGTGTGCTCCAGGGTCTGGACCAGGTTGGGCTTGATGGCGTCCTTCAGAACGGCGGCCATGGCGCCCTCAGCCTTCAGGTCGTGGGCGGTAATGGGCTTGCCGGCGCGGCTGTAGCCCACCACCATCTTGGCCAGGCGGGCCTTCATGTCCATCAGGCCGGTGGACAGGCACAGCACGGCCATAATCTCAGAGGCCACCACGATGTCGAAGCCGTCCTCACGGGGCACGCCGGAGGCCTTGCCGCCCAGGCCGCAGGTGATGTGGCGCAGCTGGCGGTCGTTCATGTCCACCACCCGCTTCCAGGTGATCTGGCGGGTGTCGATGTCCAGGGCGTTGCCCTGCTGGATGTGGTTGTCGATGAGGGCGGCCAGCAGGTTGTTGGCGATGCCGATGGCGTTGAAGTCGCCGGTGAAGTGGAGGTTGATGTCCTCCATGGGGACGACCTGGGCGTAGCCGCCGCCGGCGGCACCGCCCTTCACGCCGAACACGGGACCCAGGGAGGGCTCACGCAGGCAAACGATGGTCTTTTTGCCGATCTTGTTCAGGGCGTCGGCCAGGCCGACAGAGGTGGTGGTCTTGCCCTCGCCGGCGGGGGTGGGGCTGATGGCAGTCACCAGGACCAGCTTGGACTTGCGGGGCAGGTCCTTCAGGGCGTGGATATCCACCTTGGCCTTGTAGCGGCCGTAGAGCTCCAGCTTTTCGGAATCGATGCCGATCTTGGCGGCAACCTCTTCAATGGGGAGCATAGTGGACTGCTGGGCGATCTCAATGTCAGTCATGTTTTGGCCTCCTGCTTTCTATAAATTTTTGTGGTTTTCCTCCGGAGCGTTCCCTCCGGGATTTAACTGTCCCCATTATAACGCACAAAGCCAGTTCCGTAAATAATATTTTTTTGTCACATCGGGACAATTACTTTTTTTCATAAAGTAAAAGGCCGGTTTTACAAAAAAGTGCGGTCCGACCAGACCCAACCCCCTGTCCCGCAAGGATTCTTTCACGGAGTAGTGCGCCGCCGTACTGCCACATCAGCAGTAGACTATGATACTGTACAAGCAACTTTCGATTTTACAGCACATTTTTGTTGATTTTCACAATCAATTGTGATATGATACTTTTTGTATCGAGGCCCTGTTGGAGAGGGGCTCCTTTTCCGGGAAAACCATCCTCCAGGAAAAGGGGATCCGGCTGGGCCGCGAAAAATCGGAAGAGGAAACATATCTAAGAAAGAGAGGTACATTATCTATGGCAAGTAACGAAAAGACCCGCAGCGTGCGGCTGCCCAACGTCGTTGAGGCACTCATCCCCATCGTGGTGATGATGGGCCTGATGATCTACGGGCTGAACTTCACCGATGAGACCTATGTGGACGCCCACATGCCTCTGGCCGTGTCCATCGTGGTGGCCTGCATCGTCGGCGGCATCTGCGGACACAGCTTCTCCGACATGCTGGCCGGCATGATCGACCGGCTGAACGCCACCATGGAGGCCATCCTGATCCTGTGCACCGTTGGCCTGCTGGTCGCCTCCTTCCTCATGTCGGGCACCATCCCCGCCCTGATCTACTACGGGCTGAACCTGCTGACGCCTCAGCTGTTCCTGCCTGTGGGCTGCTTCCTGTGCGCCATCGTCGGCCTGGCCTGCGGCTCCTCCTGGACCGCCACCGCCACCATGGGCATTGCCATGCTGGGCATCGGCGCCGGCCTGGGCATCCCCGCCCCCATCACCGCCGGTATGGCTATCTCCGGCGCCTATGTGGGCGACAAGTTCTCCCCCCTGTCCGACACCACCAACCTGGCCGCCGCCGTGTCTGAGACCGGTCTGTTCGACCATGTGACCGCCATGGTGTCCACCACCGCCCCCACCTTCGTGCTGGCCCTGATCGCCTACGCCATTCTGGGCGTGGCCACCAGCAGCGGCAGCTACGATCCCACCGTGGCCAAGGACATCCAGACCGTGCTTGCCTCCGGCTTCAACATCAATCCCCTGCTCCTGCTGCCCATCGTGGTGGTTATCGTCGCCTGCGTGATGAAGCTGCCCGGCCTGGTGGGCGTCACCATCTCGGTGGTCACCGGCGTTATCTTCGCCGTTATCTTCCAGGGCGTGGGCAGCCTGGCCGACCTGTTCGACATGCTGCACTATGGCTTCGGCTTCGGCGTGGACCTGGATGCGTACAACGCCACCGAGCTGGTAGCTGAGGCGGCCGGCGCTCTGGGTGTCAGCCCCGACTCCTATATCACTGTCTGCGACCTGCTCAACCGTGGCGGCATGGACCACACCATGTGGACCATCAACCTGATCCTGCTGGCTGTGGCCTACGGCGGCGCTCTGGAGCGCTGCGGCTGCACCGAGGCCCTGTTCGGCAAGCTGAAGAGCAAGATCAACTCCGTGGGCAGCCTGATCCTGGCCACCATGGCCACCTCCCTGTTCTGCGACGCCACCATGTGCGACCAGTTCCTGGGCATCGGCGTTCCCGCCCCCCTGTATGTGGACAAGTACGACGAGCTGGGCCTGGGCCGCAACATGATGTCCCGTACTCTGGAGGACTGCGGCACCCTGTGGGCCGCCATGTTCCCCTGGACCGGCTGCGGCGCCTATCAGCAGGGCGTGTTCGGTATGAGCCCCTTCACTTACTTCCCCTATGCCTTCGTGAACCTGCTCAACCCCATCTACGCCGCCATCACCGCCTTTATGGGCCGCAACATCTTCTGGGCTGACGGCTCCTACACCAACATCCTGGGCAAGACCAAGGCTGGCAAGCCCGCGGGCGCCCCCGCCGAGGCCCACGAGAAGGCCGTGAAGAATCTGGAAGCCCGCCGCGCTGCCGGCAAGGCCCCCAAGATCAGCGCCTGATTTTCCCCAAACGAAAGGACTTATTTCGTGAGCAAACAAACCCTCCCCTGGGCCGGGCTGACCGGCCCGATCTACACCCCCCGGGAGTTGAAACCCCGGAAGCCCTACATCATCTACGCCTGCTGGGCGATGGTGATTCTTCTGCTGGTGGGCGGTATCTTCACCAAGTTTAAGATCGCCCTGATCTTCGCCGTGCTGTACGGCCTCACGCTGCTGTCCCAAAAGGACGTGGCAGTGACCGAGCGGGGGCTGGAGATTTATTATCAGATGAAGATTACCACCAACTACAATTTCTGGCCCTGGTCAGAGATCAACGCCATCGTGGTGGAGGACCGGAACCACCCAGAGCTGATTGCCCTCCACTTCGGACACGGCAACGCCAGCAAACGCTTTTTCTTCACCCGGCCGGACACCGAGAAAATCCTGGTGCTGGCCCGGGAAAAGAATCCCGGCGTCCCGGTGCGCCAAGCCACTGACAACCCCCGCTCCGGCAAGTTTTCCGGCCGGAGCAAGGGAATCTAACCTCCGCGGCCCCCAGAGGGACCCCTGCCCTTTGGGGGCCGCGCCCTAATTTGGCAACGATCGGCTCAGGCCGAAAAATATATAAAAGTGAGGTAATTATCATGATTATGAATCCTTCCGCCATCAAGAATGTCGTCCTGGACGGCCATAGCCTGACTTTGGAGAGCTTTGTGGCTGTCGCCCGCTACAACGCCACTGTGGAGCTGGCCGACAGCGCCATGGAGGCCATGAAGAAGTCCCGGGCCCTGGCCGAGAAGATCGCCGAGGAGGGCCGGGTGGCCTACGGCATCACCACCGGCTTCGGCGACTTCCAGAAGGTAGCCGTCCCTGAGGAGATGAGCAACCAGCTGTCCACCAACCTGATCCTCAGCCACTGCACCGGCGCTGGCGAGCCCTACGCCGAAGAGGTGGTCCGCGGTATGCTGCTGCTCCGGGCCAACGCCCTGTGCGGCGGCGTGTCCGGCGTGCGCCCCCTGCTGGTGGAGATGATGATTCAGATGCTCAACGCCGGCGTCCACCCCTGGGTGCCCCAGAAGGGCTCCCTGGGCTCCTCCGGTGACCTGGCCCCCCTGGCCCACATGACCCTGCCCATGCTGGGCAAGGGACAGGCCTACTACAAGGGCCAGCTTATGTCCGGCGCGGACGCCATGGCCAAGGCGGGCATCGCCACCCTGGACACCCTGGTGTGCAAAGAGGGCCTGGGCATGACCAACGGCACCTGCACCATGACCTCCGTGGGCTCCCTGGCTCTGTACGACACCATCTGCGCCGCCCAGCTGGGCGACGTCATCGGGTCCCTGGACTTCGAGGGCCTCACCGGCCTGCGCAACGCCTTTGACCCCCGCATCCATCAGGTGCGCGGCCAGAAGGGCCAGATGCTGGTGGCCGAGAATATGCGCAAGCTGCTGGCCGGCTCCGAGATTCTGGACAACTGCCAGAAGGACCGGGTGCAGGACGCCTACGCCCTGCGGTGCATCCCCCAGCTCCACGGCGCCGTCCGGGACGCCCTGGACTATGTCCGGGAGAAGGTGGAGATCGAGCTCAACGCCGTCACCGACAACCCCCTGATCTTCCTGGAGGACGAGGCCGTCATCTCCGGTGGCAACTTCCACGGCGAGCCCATGGCCATCCCCTTCGACACTCTGGGTATCGCCTGCTCCGAGATCGCCAACGCCTCCGAGCGCCGCACGGAGCGGATGGTCAACGCCGCTCTGTCCAACGGCCTGACCCCCTTCCTCACCACCAAGCCCGGTGTCAACTCCGGCTTTATGATTGTCCAGTACGCCGCCGCCTCCATGGTGTCCGAGAACAAGGTGCTGGCCCACCCCGCCAGCGTGGACTCCATCCCCTCCTCCGCCAACCAGGAGGACATCGTGTCCATGGGCACCACCGCCGGCCGGAAGGCGGGCATGATCGTCCAGAACACCTTCTCCGTGCTGGCTGACGAGCTGCTCACCGCCTGCCAGGCCGTGGACATCCGCCGCCGTCTGAACACCCACGGCCAGGGCATCGCCCCCGTCCATGAGGCCATTCTCAAGCACGTGCGGGAGAAGGTGGACTTCTACGAGATCGACCGGGAGATCTGGCCCGACATCCTGGAGGTGGAGAAGATGATCCGCAGCGGCGAGCTGCTGGACATCGTGAAGGAATACATCCCCGACTTCCAGTAAGCCGTGAAGCTGAACGTTCTGCGGGCCGACCCCGCAGGCAACATCACCCTCTTTGTGCTGGACCCGGTCCCCTCTGGGGACCGGGCCGGCATTGCCACCCGGATCATGGCCCTGCCCGGCTCTGACGTGGAGCAGGTGGGCTACCTCTGCTCACCTGTGATGGGTGGGGCCGGCCGGATAGAGATGGCGGGGGGCGAGTTCTGCGGCAACGCCACCCGGGCCTTCGGAATGCTGGTGTCCCAGCGTCTGGGCGGAGTACCCCAGGTGCTGGTGGAGGTCAGCGGCTGTGAGGCCCCGGTGACGGTGGACGTGGACTGGTCCAACCGGACCGCCCGGGCGCAGATGCCCCTGCCCCGCTCCGTGAGCCGGGTGGAGGTGGACGGCCATTCTGGCACCCTGGTGGACCTGGGGGGCATCGCCCACCTGGTGGTGGAGGATGTCCCGCCCAGCCTGGAATTTTTCCAGCAGGCCGAATCCATTTTCGGGGACTTTCCCGATGCGGACGCCTACGGCGTCATTTTCCTGGACAGCCGAAAGGGGACCATGACCCCGCTGGTGAGTGTGCCCGCGGCGGGCACGCTGGTGTGGGAGGGGAGCTGCGGCTCCGGCTCTCTGGCCGCCGCTGTGGCCCAGAGCCAGACCAACGGCCCCTTCGTCCGGACGTATGTCCAGCCCGCCGGGATGGTGGAGGCCTCTGTCATCCGTCAGAACGGGGAAGTGGTGTCCGCCTGGATCGGCGGCCCGGTGATCCTGGACCCCCCTTGTGAGATCGAGATATAAGGAGGAGCTTCGGCTATGACTCGTATCCGTAATGACCGCAACGATTCCACCGACCAGCTGTTCCGCGCCATTCTCTCCCTCCAGGACCTGGACGAGTGCTACCGCTTCTTCGGCGACCTGCTCACCGTGCAGGAGCTGTCCGCCTTCGCCCAGCGGCTCCAGGTGGCCCGGATGCTCTCCGAGGGCAAGACCTACGAGGCCATCCGCGCAGAGATTGCCACCAGCAGCTCCACCATCACCCGTGTGAACACCGAACTGCGCTACGGCTCCGGGGGCTATCAGATGGTGCTGGACCGGCTGCGGGACCAAACGGAATAAAAAGCGTACCGCCCGGAGCGTTTTGCTCCGGGCGGTTTTTCTAGTGTGCTCTGGTGTATGGATAGTGATAAAGCAGTTCCTCCAGGGTAAAGAGCTTGTTCGGACTGGACCAGCCGCTTCCTCCGTCCATTGGGTCTGGGCTCCAAATCGTCATACCCTTGTAGAGGCCTGGCTGATCCGCCGGTTCCGGCTCCAAGTGCTCGTTGAGCACGATGCTTCCATCTACGATTTGAGTTTCAACCGCTCCGCGGTGGAAATGCTGGGTCCAGATTCCGTTTTCCAGATAGTTTACCCCAAAAAGGATTCCGTCCTCAGACGTGAACATCTCGTTATAAAAAATCCCGGTCAGCTCGGTTTGCAGCTGAGGCCCGTCAGGAGGAGGATCGTCGTACCCATACCCATAGCCGTAAGGCTCATAGGTCTGCCAGGTCCCCTGGCGGTACAGAATTTCACTGTCCTTAGCCTGGGTCATTTCGCCCCAGAATATGGTAAAGAAATCCTCGTTTTCCTGGCTGAAAGACGACATTCCGTAGCTTCCGGAATAGCTCACTCCCCGCACCTGCTGTTCCCGCAGACCGCCGTCACGGTAGTAGGTCAGTTGTGTAAAATACTGCCATGTATTCCGCTCAATAACTTCTTCCGGCGTAGAATCCTCATGCCAGAAGTACAGCGCCGGACAGCCAGGGCTGGGCTGGGCGGCCATCTCCTCGCCGTCGTAAAAGACCCGCCGGGAAAATCCCCGTTCATGCAGCAGCTCTCCGTAGGGCTCCATGCACTCATGCCAGAACTCGTCCGCCATGGGGTCGGTGCCCAGCCGGTGGACGGCCAGCGGGTCCTCCGCCTGGCAGGCCTCCATGATGTCATCCAGGTAGGCCCGGTACTCGGCGGTAAAGTTCTCTGGCTGGGGGAACTCCACAGCCGCGGGGGCGGGGGCGCTCAGGGCCACGGTGGCCGTCACCACGGCCGCGGCGGCGAACATGAGCCCCGGCACCCGACGCCGCTTTTTAGGCGGGGCGGCCACGCCGGCGGGCTGTCCGAACTCCCGGCCGGAGCGGTTCTGCTCCGGCCCAGGGGAGGCGAACTCAGGGGAGGGCGGATTGAACTCCTCTCCGGGGGAGGAAAATTCCCTGTCGTTGATCATGGGGTCACTCCTCGACCACTTTCAGCTCGGCCACGGGGTTGGGGATGCCTGCTTCCTCGAAGGCCAGCAGCAGCGTACGGTTCAGCACCCGCTGGGCGGAGTAGATATTCTGCTCGGCCACCTTGGCGGAGATGCGCAGGATCACCGCATCGTTGTTGTTGTCCAGGGCCTGCACGCCCAGATATCTGGGCGTGTCCTGAAACAGATCGGGCTGCGCCTGTTGGATGGCAGGCAGGACCTGGGCCAGCTTCTCCTCCGCCCGGGGCAGGTAGCCCTGATAGGGGATGCCGATGTCGCACACAGCGAAGGAGCTGTCGTTGGAGCGGTTGATGAGGTTGCGGATGTCGGAGTTGTTGATGATCTTCACGTTTCCGCCGGTGTCGGTGATGCTGGTGGTGCGGATGCCAATTTGGGTGACCGTCCCACGGAAGTCGTCCACCACAATGATGTCTCCCACCTCATACTGGTGTTCAAACAGCATGAAGGTGCCGGTGACCACGTCAGCGATCAGGCTCTCGGCGCCGAAGCCGATAATCAGAGCCATCACCCCGGCGGCGGCCAGAAGGGCCTTCACGTCCACGCCCAGAATACTCAATCCCCACAGCAGTCCCATCAGCATGATTAGATAGCGCAGAGCACTGCCGGCCAGGGTGCGGACGGTGCGGCCGTGGCCGGTGGCCGGGGCCCAGCGGTCCAGCAGGAGCTGGATCAGGACGGAGACCAGCATCAGCCCGGAGAGCAGCATAATCAGCCGGGAGCCAATCCGCCAGACCGACGGGACCGGCTCAACATATGCGGCCAGGATATTACCCACCGGGCCGGACAGGCCCAGTATGACCGCCAGCACAGCGGCGGACACGACCAGTTTGACGATTGACGAAGAACGCTGTTTCATCGGGCATCATCTCTCCCACCATCGAATTTTGCCGGTTCTGTACGAAAATTTTACCATACCTGCTGGGAGGAATCAAGGGCGGCGCTCCAATTTGTAGAGAGAAGCCCCGCCTGTTTGGAACAGGCGGGGCGCGGTTTGCTTACTGCTTGGGTACCGTTTTGGTGACGGTGGCCTTAGGGTCCTCGGTGTCGAACACGGTCTTGGCGGCGGCGGCCAGACCTGCGATGCCCTGGAGCTCAGAGGGAATGATGATCTTGGTGGCCTTGCCGTTGGCGGCGGCGGTGAAGGCCTCCAAGGCCTTGATGGTGAGCACGCCCTGGCCGGGGGCGGCCTCGTTGATGAGGCGGATGGCGTCGGCGGTGGCCTGCTGCACCTTCAGGATGGCCTCAGCCTCAGCCTCGGCCTCCAGGATCTTGGCCTGCTTGGCGCCCTCGGCCTGGAGGATGGCCGCCTGCTTGGCGGCATCGGCCCGAAGGATGGCGGACTGCTTCTCGCCCTCGGCCACCAGGATCTGGGACTGCTTCTGGCCCTCAGCCTGGAGGATGGCCTCGCGGCGCTCCCGCTCGGCCCGCATCTGCTTCTCCATGGACTCCTGGATGTCCCGGGGAGGCATGATGTTCTTCAGCTCCACCCGGTTGACCTTGATGCCCCAGGGGTCGGTGGCCTCGTCCAGCAGGGCCCGCATCTTGGTGTTGATGTGGTCGCGGCTGGTGAGGGTCTGGTCCAGCTCCAGGTCGCCGATGATGTTCCGCAGGGTGGTGGCGGTGAGGTTTTCAATGGCGGACATGGGGTTCTCAATGCCGTAGGTGTACAGCCGGGGGTCGGTGATCTGGAAGTAGACCACAGAGTCGATCTGCATGGTCACGTTGTCCTTGGTGATGACAGGCTGGGGGGCAAAGTCCACCACCTGCTCCTTCAGGGACACGTTCTTGACTACTCGGTCGATGAAGGGCACCTTGAATTTCAGGCCCTCGTTCCACACAGCATAGAACACGCCCAGACGGGTGATGACGTAGGCCCTGGACTGGGGTACGATCTTCACGCAGGAGCCGAAAATAATCAGCAGCACGATGATAAGGCCCACAACGGGCAGTACGACCTTCAAAATTTCCATAGGACCCATAATAATCTCTCCTTTTTGATTTTGTTACAGCGCTTCCACAAATACCTTGACGCCCTCAATACGCCGGACTCTCGCCTGGGTCCCAGCGGGGATGACTACGCCCAGCTCACTGCGGGCGGTCCAGACCTGCCCCAGGACGTTGACCTGGCCGGTCCCGGCCTCGTTATCCACTGTCTCGGTGACCATAGCGGTCTGACCGATTACCCGGTCGGCGTTGGTGGGGGAGCGCCGGGGCTTGATGTGCCGCTCGGCCGCCGGACGGATCAGCGCCAGGGCCAGGGCGGACACCACCGCGAATACAATGAGCTGTAGCCAGAACTGAACACCCGCGCAGGCTGCCAGAAATGCGGCCAGTGCGCCTGCGGCGAACCAGATGCACACCAGTCCCACCGTGGCCGCCTCTCCCGCGCACAGGGCAATGACGGCAGCCAGCCAGAAAACCTTAAATCCCACGACGATGCCTCCTTTCAGGTCAACGGGTAAATGAAACCATCTCTATCATATCATACCCGCGGAGAAAATACCACCGTGGCGAAGGATTTTTTAATGAATTTTAATGTTCGCACCGGGGGAGGGGCAGCTCCTCCAGGGCGGCGGCCAGCCTGCGCCGGTAGGCGCATACGGCCTCCCTGGGGCCGACCAAGGTGACGCTGCCGTCCAGACCCAGCAGCCAGCCGAAGAACTGGGGGCTCATAACCACGGGCAGGGTGACGGTGAAGTGGTCCTCCCCGTCGGGCACCAGAATCACGTCCTGGCCGAACCGGTCCCATACCAGGCTGGCCTTGTCCCGCCGGCCCCGGAGGGTGACCCTCATCTCCTGCCCGGAGTACATGCCAAAGTGCTTTTGGCCGTACTCGGCCAGCTGGAAATCGGGGTACAGCTCCTTCCCCTCCCGGTCCAGACTGGTGACCACGATCTCGGTCATCTTGTCCACCCGGTAGTGGCGCAGCTCCCGGTGGGCGTGGTCAAAGGCCACCAGGTAGTAGTTCTCGCTGTTCCAGATCAGGCCGTAGGGGGAGACCACATACCGCTTCCCCTCCTGGCGGAACACCTTGTTTCGGGCGATGTCGTAATCGAAGTACTTGAAGGTGATGGCCTTCTGCCCAGCGATGGCGGTATGGAGCTTGTCCACGTTGTAGTAGATGCTCTCGTTCATCACCTTGATGCGGCCGGCGACATAGACCTGCCGCTGGAGCTGGCCCGCCTGGTGGACGCTGGCCAGCCCCTCCAGCTTGCGCAGGAGGGCGTCGCTCTTCTTCTGGGTGATGAAGCGGGAGGACTGCACTGCGTCCATAAGCAGCTTCACCTCGGGCAGCTCAAAGTCCCGCGCCCCCACGAACCAGCCAGGGGACTTGCCCTTCCGGGACTGGACGTCCAGCCCGAACAGGCGCAGGGCCTCCAGGTCGTCATAGATGCTCTTGCGCTCGGCCTTGACGTCCTGCCGGGCCAGTCCCTCGATGATCTGGGGCACGGTGAGGGGGTGCTCCTCGTCGGTCTGGCGCAGGAGCATCCGGGCCAGATGGAGCAGCTTAGTCTTTTGATTGGAGCTTTTTGACATAGGCGTTGTCCTCCTTTCCAGGTTTCACACCCCAGTGTAGGGGATCAGCTGTCCGATAAAACGGACTTTTATTTTTCTGGCCCTATGTAGACAAATCTGGGCCCGGAGTACTCCTCCCGGTCCACCTGTTCTGCCCACATGGCGGCGGGCCTGACCCACAGCCCCCCCTCACCGTAGAGAGCCCGGTAGACCACCATGGGCTCCAGGGTCTCCGAGTGGGAGGCCACCCCCAGGACCTCATATTCCTTTCCCTTGAAGTGGCGGTAGCGGCCCGGTCTGATGTCCATGTGGAAGCTCCTCTCCGTTTTTCAGCCATTATACCATATATTGTTTTTGGGAACAAGTTTGAAACACCGGGATACAAGCCATACTAACCGTCACAAACGGATGGAAGGATGGCGAAGCGTTTGAAAGCTGTCATTATGGCGGGCGGGGAGGGGACCCGTCTGCGTCCCCTGTCCCTGGGTAGTCCCAAGCCCATGACCCCGCTGCTGGGTCGGCCGGTGATGGAGCACATCATCAACCTGCTGAAAAACCACGGGATCACCGAGATCTGCGTCACGTTGTGCTACAAGCCCCAGGGAGTAATGGACTATTTCGGTGGTGGCGGGCGGCTGGGGGTCCGGCTGACCTGGTTCACCGAGGACGAGCCCCTGGGGACAGCGGGCAGCGTGAAGAACTGCATGGACCAGCTTGGAAACGAGGACTTTCTGGTCATCAGTGGAGACTGTGTCTGCGACCTGGACCTGACCCGGCTGATGGAATTCCACCGGGAGCGGAAGGCAGCGGCCACGTTGGCCCTGTACCACCATAAGACCCCGCTGGAGTACGGCCTGGTCCTCACTGGCCGGGACGGCAAAGTGGAGCGATTTGTGGAGAAGCCGGGCTGGGGCCAGGTGTTCACCGACCAGATCAACACCGGCATCTATATCCTTTCCCCTGCCGCTATGGAGCGGGTGCCCCGGGGGGAAGTCTTTGATTTTGGCAAGGACCTGTTTCCCGCCCTGCTCCGGGAGGGCGAGCCCCTCTACGGCCTGCCCCTGGAGGGCTACTGGCGGGACATGGGGGACTGTAAGGCCTATCTGGACTGCGTCTGTGACGCCCTGTCCGGCAAGGTGCGCCTGGACATGGGCCTGCCCCGCCGTCAGGCGGGGGTGTGGTCGGCCCGGCCCCTCCCCGAGGGGCTGAACCTGGTGCCCCCCTGCTGGGTCGGCGAGGGGGTGGAGCTGGGAGCGGGCTGCCTCATCGGCCCCCACACTGTGCTGGAGCGGGGAGCGCAGGTGGGGGAGCGGTCCATGGTCCAGCGGTCGGTGCTGCTGGAGAACGCCGCCGTAGGCTCCCGCGCCACCCTGTACGGGGCCATTTTGTGTAAGGGTGCCTCCGCCCGGAAAGGGGCCGTCCTCAACGAGGGGGCTGTCTTAGGAGAGAACGCCCTGGCGGAGGAGGAGGCCATCCTCCTGGAGCGGGTGTGCCTCTGGCCCGGCCAGACCGCCCCCGCCGGCTGCCGTCTGGCCCGCTCCATCACCAGCGGAAGCCAGAAGGGGGCGCTGCGCTTCGGGGACAACGGGACCATCCGAGGGGTGCTGGGGGAGGACCTGGGCCCGGAGGCCCTGCTCACCCTAGGGAGCATTCTGGGAGGGGCGGGCCCCGTGGGCCTGGGCTGTTCTCCCACCCCTGGGGCCGGGATGCTGGCCCGGGCGGCGGCGGCCGGCGCGGCGGCCGCCGGGGGAGAGGTGCTCATCCACGGCCTGGGCAGCCCCGTCCAGGGGGCGGGGGCGGCTGTGATCCATCAGATCCCCACCTCCCTCTTCGTGGAGGAGAGCGGGGGGACGGTCTACCTCCACTTTTTTGACAAGGACGGACTGCCTCTGGGCCGGGCACGGGAGCGGAAGCTGGAACAGGCCCTCCTCCAGGGGGAGCTGCGCCGAGTCCGGGGCGGCCAGGTGGGGAGGATCCGCCAGCTGGAGCTGACCTCGGAGGAGTGGGCCGGACGGACGGTGGATAGGGCGAAGCTCCACAGGCCGTCCCTGCGGCGGCTCACCGCGGCGGTGGGGGAGGACACCCCCGAGGACCGGGCCCTCCGGGCGGCCCTGTCCGCCCTGGGGTGCAGGCTGGAGAAGGAGTGGCGCTCCGGGATCATCGCCTTCCGCGCCGGCCACGGGGGCTTCACCCTCACGGCCCAGGACGAACGGGGGACTGTGCTGGACGGGGGACAGCTCCTGACGCTGCTGGCCCTCATTGAGATGGAAAACGGCGGGGGCAAGGTGGCCGTCCCCGCTGGAGCCAGCGCGGCGGTGGAGCTGGTGGCCGCTGGCTACGGCGGCACCGTCCTGCGGCTGGACCGGGACGGGGACCAGGCGCGGGAGCTGTACGCCGCCCAGCCCTGGCTGAGGCAGGCCCCCGCCGCCGCCGTGCGCATTTGCTCCCGGATGGCCGTCTCGGGTCAGAAGCTGGAGGCCCTGGCGGCCAAGGCCCCCCGGTTCTCCGCCTGGCGGCGGGAGGTGTCCCTCTCCTCCGACCGGGGCCGGGTGATGCAGGCTCTGGCCCGGGAGCACGCCCGCACCCCCTCCGGGGAGGGCCTGCGAATGCGCACCGGGAACGGCTGGGTCTATCTCACCCCCATGGCCCGCCGGTCCGCCCTGCGCATTGTGGCCGAGGGCCCCGACCTGGAGCTGGCCGCCGAGCTGTGTGACTTCTACGCCGGCCGGGCGGCGGAGATCGACAGGTCAATTTCTGAGCAATGTGCCCAAGAAGAGGACAAATAGTGGTTGTATTGTTCTTCTGAAACGCATAGTATACTTTTCAGGAAAAGTGTGGTAAACTATAAAGGCCGATTTTTGATTTATACGCACGGGGCAGGGAGAATATCTCTCGCCCCGGCGTCTAAATATATTCCGCAAGGCCCGAACCGTAGGACAGGCGGGGACGGACTGCGGAGACTTAAGACAGAAAACCATCGGGAGGCGAAAGGACCGCCTTCCCCGCCGGCGAGGCAGGGCCGGACAGGGGAGCGGTCGTTCGTCCGGTCGCTGTGCCGTGGGGCACGGCGGATTTCCTGCGGGTTTTTCTGTCCAGATACATCATTCTTTCAAATAAAAGGAGTTATTATGGCAGAAAAACTGAAAATCATTTCCCTTGGCGGTCTCAACGAGATTGGCAAGAACCTCACCGTCTACGAGTACGGCGGCGACATTATCGTGGTGGACTGCGGCATGGGCTTCCCCGATGACGACATGTACGGCATCGACGTGGTTATCCCCGACGTGAGCTACCTGATTAAGAACCAGAACAAAATACGGGGTATCTTCATCACCCACGGCCACGAGGACCACATCGGGGCGCTGCCCTACGTCCTGCGGTCCATCAACGCCCCCATCTACGCCACCCGCATGTCGGCGGGGCTCATCAAGCTGAAGCTGGAGGAGCACCGCCTGCTGGACCGGACCAAGCTCATCACCTGCGAGGCGGGACAGATCGTCAAAGCGGGGCGGTTTAGCGTGGAGTTCATCCATGTGAACCACTCCATCGCCGACGCGGTGGCCTTCGCCATCAAGTGTCCGGTGGGCACCTGTGTCCACACCGGCGACTTCAAGATCGACGCCACCCCCATCCAGGGAGGCATGATGGATCTGGCCCGGCTGGGCGAGCTGGGCAAGGAGGGCGTCTTAGCCCTGCTGGCCGACTCCACCAATGTGGAGCGCCCCGGCTACACCCGGTCCGAGCGCAGCGTGGGCGCCTCCTTCGACGCCCTGTTCCGGGGCTGTGAGGAACGGATCATCGTCACCACCTTCGCCTCCAACGTGGACCGCATCCAGCAGATCATCGACGTGGCCGCCCGGTACGGGCGGAAGGTGGCCGTCACCGGCCGCTCCATGGAGAATGTGATGAAGGTGTCCACCGAGCTGGGCTATATGAGCGTCCCAGACGGTATCCTCATGGACCTGAACCACATCAAGTCCCTGCCTAAGAACAAGGTGTGCATCATCACCACCGGTAGCCAGGGCGAGACCATGTCCGCCCTCACCCGTATGGCCTTCAACACCCACCGGCAGGTGGACCTGCTCCCCGGCGACCGAGTGATTATCTCCGCCTCCGCCATTCCCGGCAACGAGAATGCCATCGGCAGCGTGGTCAATGAGCTCTACCGCAAGGGCGTGGAGGTGATGAACGAGGGGAATATGGCCCTCCATGTCTCGGGCCACGCCTGCCAGGAGGAGCTGAAGATTGTCCACGCCCTGGTGAAGCCCAAGTTCTTTATTCCTGTCCACGGCGAGCAGCGGATGCTCCAGATCCACGGCAAGCTGGCCCGGCAGATGGGCATGGAGCCCAACCACATTCTTATCAGCGACATCGGGCGGGTGATGGAGTTCACCCCTAACTCCGCCAAGATCACCGGCACCGTCACCGCTGGACAGGTCTTTGTGGACGGCTACGGCGTGGGCGACGTGGGCAGTGTGGTGCTCCGAGACCGGAAGCACCTGGCCGAGGACGGCATGATTGTGGTGGCCCTGTCCATGTCCGGAGAGGACGGCGCCCTGGTGTCCGGTCCGGACATCATCACCCGGGGCTTTGTCTATGTGAAGGAGTCCGAGGGGCTGCTGGAGGAGCTGCGCCAGGTGGCTCTGGAGGCCCTCCAGCATGTGGATATGCGCTACTCCACCGACTGGTCGGCCATCAAGGGAGCCATCAAGAGCGATCTGTCCGGCTACCTGTACAAGAAGACCAAGCGCTCCCCCATGATCCTGCCTGTTATCATGGAGGTGTAAAAGGGCACCCCCGGAACTTTCGTTCCGGGGGTGTTTTCATTGAAAATCTTGTCGAAGCGTGTTATCATGATTTCGCTGCCCTTTCCAAACTGGCAACAGGGAGGAGGTGTGGTCAGTGGAGGCTTTGGCAAACTTACTTATGTCGGTCGCGGCAAATATCATCGGCCATCTGATTTGCGGATGGCTTGACCGGCACCGCAAGGGCAGTTAAACCCAAAAAGACCCCCGGAGAGTAGCGGCTCTCCGGGGGTCCTTTTGCGATGTAGTCAGTGACTTTGGCAAACCTTTCGGCTAAGCGTATTATAGCACAGCCGTTCAGGATGCACAAGAGGAAATTGAAAATTTCCGGTTATGCTCCACCGCGCCCTTGGGAACGCCGCATGCCTGGTGCCGCCCTTTCCTAACCGCAACAGGGAGGAGCGATGTACCCTGATTCATCTACTGACATTGTTACTATACCACATGTTTTCCCAAAAATCAAGTGGACTCAGAATTTCACTCCCGCTGATTCTGCTTCTGAAAGAACTGCACCTGGTTGTGGACAGCCTCCTGCTGGTCGCGGTACAGGCTGCGGAGCGCCTGGATCATCAGTGTTTCTGTTTTAGACAGGCGAATGGGCGGGTCAGGGATATCAGTCAGTCCGAAAATGTAGTCGGTACTGATATCTAATACCTTTGCAATGGAAGCAAGTGTATCTGGAGGAAATTTATGGTGGCCTTTAATATATCCGTTTATGGTAGTTTGGGCCACTCCGATTTGTTTGGCTAATGCTGTTTGAGTGGTATCTCTATCATCTATCATATTTTGAATTCTGGCACCAATCTCTTTGTCCGTCATAATTATCACCCAAAATTATCATCCTAGTTTTAAGGATAAAATCTGATAATATACTAGATACTCGTTAAATATTTTTTAATATTACGGACTTCGACAAATTGTTACCTAGAATCTAGTATATAATAGCGTCAGAAAAGGACAAAAAAAGAGCGCCGCTGATGCGGCGCTCCGAAGAAAGACAGATTACTTGTGGTCGACGGAGTACATGTGCTTGATGAGCTCCAGGACCTTGTTGGAATAACCCCACTCGTTGTCGTACCAGGACACGACCTTGACGAAGGTATCGGTCAGAGCGATGCCGGCCTTGGCGTCGAAGATGGAGGTACGGGCGTCGCCCAGGAAGTCGGAGGAGACCACGTCCTCGTCGGTGTAGCCCAGGATACCCTTCAGCTCGCCCTCGGAGGCCTCCTTCATGGCGGCGCAGATCTCCTCGTACTTGGCGGGCTTAGCCAGGTTGACGGTCAGGTCCACCACGGACACGTCCAGGGTGGGCACGCGCATGGACATACCGGTCAGCTTGCCGTTCAGGGCGGGGATGACCTTGCCCACGGCCTTGGCGGCGCCGGTGGAGGAGGGGATGATGTTGCCGGTGGCGGCGCGGCCGCCGCGCCAGTCCTTCAGGGAGGGGCCGTCAACGGTCTTCTGGGTGGCGGTGACGGAGTGGACAGTGGTCATCAGGCCGTCCTTGATGCCGAACTTGTCGTTGAGGACCTTGGCGATGGGGGCCAGGCAGTTGGTGGTGCAGGAGGCGTTGGACACGAAGGTCATGTCGGGGGTGTAGGCGTCCAGGTTGACGCCGCACACGAACATGGGGGTAGCGTCCTTGGAGGGGGCGGACATGACGACCTTCTTGGCGCCGGCGTCGATGTGGGCCTGAGACTTCTCCTGGGTCAGGAACAGGCCGGTGGACTCCACCACGTACTCAGCCTCCAGCTTGCCCCAGGGGATGTTCTTGGGGTCGCGCTCGGCGAAGATGGGGATCTGCTTGCCGTTGACCACGATGGCGTTCTCGGTGTGGCCGATCTCGGCCTCGCACTTGCCGTGCATGGTATCATACTTCAGCATATAAGCCAGGTAGTCGGCGGGGCACAGATCGTTGATGCCCACAATCTCGATCTCGGGGTGATTCAGGCTGGCGCGGAACACCATGCGGCCGATACGGCCAAAACCATTGATGCCAACTTTGATGCTCATGTGAATTACTCCTTTATTATCAATTTATCCGCGGCGGCCCGCGGCTTTGAAAGCGTACCTATTATACCCCGTAAATAACCTTTTTCCTAGTGTTTTTTTTCATAGTTTTCTTAAAAAAATGAAGCAAAAATTTGCCATAGAGGCGGATTGCGGCGGTCGGAGCCGGCCGCCGTCGAATTTTTTCGACATTTTTCGACTTTTTCTCTTGTGGCGGGTGGGAAATTTTGATATACTAAATGGGTTATAGCCGGAAAAATTCCGGCACATGCTACAACAAGATAAAATTGCGGCCGCGCAGGGTGGCCCCAGTTTGTAAAGGGGTATTTATGCTAGATTTGATCCAGTCCCTGGTGGAAGCCTTGCCCGAGGGCGTGGTCCAGATTCGCGGGGGCCTTGTGCGAGCCTACAGCAGCAGAGCGCGCCAGTACCTGCCTCAGCTTGCCGTGGGGGCGCCAGTCCCCTCCGTGTTGACCTTACCTGAGGAGGACGGCGGCGGGGAGGGGGAATTCTCCCAGGAGGGAGCTGCCTATGCCTACAGCTATTCCGCCGCCGGCGGGGAGCTGCTTGTTCTTGTGCGCCCTGTTTCCGAGAGTGTCCTCACCGGCGGGCAGCTGGAGGGGCTGGTGTATCAGCTGCGCACCCTGCTGGGCGACATCCTGGCCGAGGTAGGTCCGTCCACGGGAGAGGAGGGCAAACCAGTGCCCGCTGCCGCCTTTGGAAAGACCTTCCACCGGCTGTTCCGCCTGCTGGACAATCTGGAGCTGCTTCAGGAGACGGTCTCCTTCCACCCGGTGACCATGGACCTGGCCGGCCTGTGCCGGCATGTGGAGGAGCTGGCCGCCCCGCTGCTGAAGGAGGCCGGGGTCTCGCTGGAGTACCGCAGCCGGGAGAGCGGGCTGCTCATCCCAGGCGACCCGCCGCTGCTGCAAAAGCTGCTGCTGGAGCTGATCGCCAATGCCGCCCGGGCCTCGGAGGAGGGCGGCGTGGTGTTCAGCCTGCGCCAGCAGGGGGGACGGGCGGTGCTCACCGTGTCCCACAGCGGCCCCCCCGCCGACGAACGCCGGCTGGACGCCCTGCTCCGGCCGGGCGTGGGGGAGGAGCCTCCCCTTCCGGGCCAGGGGGCGGGGCTGGGCCTGAGCGTAGCTCGGCGCATCGTAGCCCTGCATAAGGGCTCTCTGCTGATGGAGTGGGGCCGGACGGCCCCCATCGCGGTGGTGTCCCTGCCCACGGGCCCCCTGGATGGACGGGTCACGGTCCGGACCCCGGGGCTCCAGCGCGGCGGCGGCCTGGACCCGGTGCTGATGGAGCTGTCCGACCTGCTGCCCGCCCGGGTGTTCGGGCTGGAAGGACTGGATTAAAAAATGGCCCCCCGGCCAAGCCGGGGGGTCATTTTTTACGGTTTATACGGTGCCGAAGCGTTCCAGGGGCCATAGGGCAAGGACGGCCCTGCCCAGGATATAGTCGGTGTCGATGGTGCCCAGCAGGCTGTCCCGACTGTCGGTGGAGTAGTTCCGGTTGTCCCCCATGACAAAGATGGAGCCCTCGGGCACCTCCCAATGGGTCTCCTGCATGGAGGGGGCGCCGGGGCGGCGCATCTCCTCATGGAGATAGGGCTCGTCCAGGGCCTGGCCGTCCACATAGACGGTGCCGGTGGAGTAATCCACATCCACCGTCTGCCCGCCGGTGGCAATGACCCGCTTGACAATAGCCCTGGGCTCGTTCCAGTCAGGCAGGAGGACGGAGGTCTTATTCAGCACCACGATGTCCCCCTGCTTTGGGGTATAGCCCAGGGACCAGATGAGCATGATCTCTCCATGCTGGAGGGTGGTGTCCATGGAGCCGCCGTCCACCCTGGTGAGACGGGCCACGCAGTTAAACAGCACCACCGCCGCCACCACACAGCCCAGGAACATCTGGAGCCAGTCATACAGCTCTGCCCCTGGCCGGCGGGGCTGTTCCTCCTCGGATTCCTCCTCCGTCTGAGGAAGTTCGTTGTATTCATCCATAAGGGGACACCTCATTTCACGCGTCGTAAGGGGTATTATAACCGGTTTCGGGGGGAATTGCAACTTACAGCTCAAGCTTTTTCACGCCCGGCGTATTAGCCAGCACCTCGCCCTCCCGCTTTTGGCAGGTGAAGAGGAGGGTCTGCTGTTCTCCGGACAGCTCCCACAGCAGCTCCAGGGCTGCCTCCAGGCGCTCGTCGTCAAAGGAGGCCAGGGCGTCGTCCAGCAGGATAGGGGGCTTTTCGGGCAGGCACAGCCGGCACACCGCCAGCCGCAGGGCCAGGTAGAGCTGGTCCGCCGTCCCCCGGGACAGGTACAGGGCGGAGCGGGGCAAGACGCTGTCCGCATCCCGGACGAAGCCCTCCAGCTCCCGGGTGAGAGAGACCGCCGGGTACTTGTTCCCGGTGAGCTGGGCCATGTACTGGCCGGTGAGCCGGTTAAGCTCGGGAGAGAACCGCTCCTGGAGGAGGGCGTTGGCCTGGGTGAGGGCGTCCATAGCCAGGGTCAGGGCGTCCAGCTCCAGCCGCTTCCGGGTCAGCTTCTCCTCCAGCTGCTCCTTCCGGGCGGACAGCACAGCCGGGTCCCCCATGGCTTGCAGGGTGCCCCGGGCCTGGTTGAGCTGGGCGCTCACCTGCTCCAACCGCTCCGCAGCCCGGGCCAGCGCCCGGTCCGTCTCCTCCGGGCCCATGTCCGGGACGGGCAGCTCCGGGACGGCTCCCGACGCCTGTCCGGCCCCCTGGGCCTCCAGGTCGTCCAGACGGCGGCGGCGTTCCTGGGTGCGCTCCCGGGCCAGGGCCAGCTCGTGCTCCATGCCCAGGGCTCGGGACAGTGCCGCCGAACAGCCGAACAGGTCCTTGACCTCCGGGGCGAAGGCGTGGACAAAGTCCAGCAGATTGGATTTTGTCTCGTCCTGCTTGCTCTGCCGCTCTGTGACGGCGTTCCGGATGACCTCCGCCTCGTGGGCGGCCTTGTCGGCGGCCTGACACCGCTCCTGATAGGCCAGGGCCAGGGCGGTGAGCTCCTCCGGGGTCTGGACGCCGTATTGTGATAAGATTTCTCCGGCCTGTTTTTTCGCCTTTCTGCCTTTTATCGCCATCCTGCCGCACAGAAATGCCGCAAGAGTGAGCAGGACCACCCCTTTGACCGTATTCGGCCCCAGGGTCTTGAACTGGACCATATCTATCGCCAGCAATATGGCGAAGGCTACTGCCCATATCAACAGGCCGAGCCACATCCTGACTCTGAATTTAGCCGCGCTGTCCTTGGCGTTCTGATACCTGGTGCAGTCGCCGGAGGCTTTCAGCACCGCATCGTCCCCGGTCAGATCGGGGAAGTGCTCGTCTTTGGCTTCCGCTTTGGCCTTGGCAGCGGCCTCCTCCGCCTCCTTCAGGGCGGGCTCCCCCTGCTTGATCTCCTCGTCCAGGGCCTTGAGATATTGAAGCTCCCCCTGGGCCTTTTTCAGCTCCTCCCGGTCGGGGATGGGCCGGGCGGACAGCTCGGTCTCCAGGTTATCCAGCTGCTTCCGGGCGGCCTGGTACTCCTCCTCGGCCTGGGCGTAGCGGTGGTCCAGCTTCTGCCGGGCAATGGCCCTGTGGGCCTCCGCCTGCCGCTCCAGACCATCCCGGGTCCGGGCCAGGGCGGCGTGCTCTCCCTCCAGCCGGGCGGCCAGAGCGGCGGCCTCCTCCAGCCGGGACAGGTTATCCCGCACCTGCTCCAGCTCCTCCTCCAGCTTGGGGATCTCCCCCACGCTGCGGTTGACCTGCCGGCGGTTTTTCCAGGATTTCAGCCGCTCCATGGCCTGGGAGAAGGACACGTCCTCCTCCCCCGAGGACACCAGGGCGGCGATGCGCCGCTCCAGCTCGGGGGCGGCGGTGAGGGACAGGTTCCCGTCCCCCAGAAAGGCGGAGCGGGTGAACACCTCCACCCCCACACCGGTGAGCAGCTCGCCGCAGTTGGCGGCGGTGAGGCCTGGCACTGGCTCCTGGGTGCCGGTGTAGACGGCGGAGAAGGCCCCGAAGGGGGTGCTCCCCCGGGGCCCCCGGCGGATGGTGATGTCCCGGCCCTCATATTCCAGGGTAATCTCCCCCTCCATGGGGGCGCCCGACCAGGGCTGATAGCGGTTTTTATCGGCCAGATAGCCCTTTTTATCCCGGTCCCGGGTGTCGATGCCGTAGAGCATGGCCCGCCAGAAGGCAGCCCAGGTGGACTTGCCCCCCTCATTGGGGGCGTGGATCAGGGTGAGGCCGGGCCCCGGCTCTAGCCGGGCCCTCTCCAGCCGGCCGAAGGTGGCGGTCATGGACTTGATCTTCATGGTTCCTCCCCTCCCTCCAGGGCGGCCAGCCCGTACCGGGCGGCTAGCTGACAGACCGGGTCCCCCGGCTGTTCCTGGCACTTGTCCCACATGGTGCGCAGGAACAGCCCAGTGAGGGCGTCCTCCCCCCGCCGCTCCCACAGGTCACGGGGCAGACGGGTGCGGTCCATGAGGGTGAGGCCGTAAAATGCCGGGGACAGCGCCCGGTCCAGTGCGGCCAGGTCGGGGGCCTGTCCCTCCCCGGTGAGCACAAGGCGGCAGATGAGATTTTCCGGATCGTCGGGCAGGGCGGCCCGGATGGCGGACAGCACGTCCGTCACCCCGGTGATATCCACAGAGACGATCTCATACCGCCGCTTGGCCAGGGGGATGAGTTGGGCGGTCACGTTTCCCGGCTCCGCCTCCACATAGAGGACCCCCTTGTCCCCCAACTCGTCGAAGCCCCGTCCCTCGGGACAGCCGGGGTAGGCCCAGAAGGTGTTCCCCTCCTTTTGCAGCCCGCTGCCCTGGTGGACGTGGCCCAGGGCCAGGTAGTCCAGGCCGCTGGCGGCGATGTCCATGGCCGAGATGGGGCCGTAGCCCCCCGTGCCGCCCACGTCGCCGTGGAGACAGGCAATGTGGACCTTCCCGTCGTCTGGGACGGTCAGCCCCTCCAGGGGGCAGGTCTCCTGGTGAGGGGCGGTGAAGGCACGGCCCCACAGGGAGCAGCCGGGCAGCTCCACCCACTCCGGGGCGTCGAAAATATGTACGTTGTCCGGCCAGTCCAGGGCGGTCCAAATGGAGCGGGGGCCGTAAAAGTCGTGGTTGCCCGGGGCGATGAACACCGGGCAGGGGATGGCAGCCAGGGCGGCGCACAGGGCGTCCCCCGTCTCCCGATAGACGTGCTCCGAATCGAGGAGGTCGCCGGAGAGCAACACCAGGTCGGCGTTTTTCTCCCGGGCCAGCCCGGCCAGACGGTCCAGCAGCTCCCGCTGCTCCCCACGCCGCTGGGCGGCCCGCTCCGGCGTCAGGCCGGAAAAGGGGCTGTCCAGGTGGAAATCGGCCCCGTGGATGATTTTTATCATGATGATTCCCTCTTTGGATGGGCCGCCGAGGGCGGCGGCCCCTACTCGGTGATATCCGTCCGCGTCACGCTGACGCACTTCTTTTTGTCGGTGTCGATGACAAACAGGCAGGCATTGAGCTTGCAGTTGCCCTCGGCCTCCTCATACCGCCGGGGCAGCCCGCCCAGAAACAGGTTCAGGGAGTTCTCCGGTTTGATGCCCAGCACCGAGTTGATAGGCCCGGTCATCCCCAGGTCGGTGACAAAGCCGGTACCCCCGGGGAGCACCCGGCAGTCCGCCGTGGGCACGTGGGTGTGGGTGCCCCATACCGCCGCCGCCCGACCGTCCAGGTGCCAGCCCATGGCCCCCTTTTCGCTGGTGGCCTCGGCGTGGAAGTCCACCAGCAGCAGGTCGAAGCCCCCCCGGTTGACAAAGTAGTTGGCCGCCTTGAAGGGACTGTCCAGGTTGGAGTTCAGGTCCACCCGGCCCATGATGTTCAGCACCCCCAGCCGCAGGCCCTGGCACTGGTAGACCCCGAAGCCCTTTCCCGGCACCCGGCCGGCGTAGTTGGCGGGGCGGAGGATGCGGTCCTCCTTGTCCAGGAAGGCGCCGATCTGGATGCGGTTCCAGGTGTGGTTGCCCAGGGTGATCACGTCGGCTCCGGCCTCTAAGATCCGCCGGGCCTGGGCGGGGGTGATGCCTACCCCGGAGGCGTTCTCCCCGTTGACCACGGCGAAGTGGACCCCCAGCTTTTCACGCAGGCCGGGCAGGCGGCGGGACAGGATGTCCTGCCCTCCCTCGCCCACCACGTCGCCCACGGCCAGTACGTTCAGCAGCATAGCAAATCCTCCTTGCGGGAATATAAGAAAACGGTTCTTTCGCTCTTCGGGCGGAAAACAACGTCTGTTTTATCTGTGGTACAGCTGGTTGGTCTGATATTTGGGCTCGCAGGTGAGCTGGAGACCCAATTTTTTATAGGTGTTAGCGTCGGCAGGGGAGAGGATCACAGAGCAGTGGGCCTGACAGCCCTTGAGGGCGGCCAGCTGATCCAGGGCCCGGGCGGCCATGGGCTCGGCGCTGGCGGAGGAGGCCAGGGCGATGAGCACCTCGTCACTGTGGAGCCGGGGGTTGGCGGAGCCCAGGTAGTCCACCTTGACCTTCTGGATGGGCTCAATGGCGGACTGGGCGATGAGGTGGACGCCGTGTCCCCCCGCCCCGGACAGGTATTTTAACGCGTTGAGCAGGGCGGCGGCGGAGCAGCCCATGAGCTCGGAGGTCTTGCCGTCCACCATGGTGCCGTCGGACAGCTGGATGGCCATGGCGGGCTCGCCGGTCAATTCGGCCAGCTGGTTGGCCCGGGCCGCCGCCGGGCGGATATCCGTGGTAATGCCCGCCTGCTGCATCAGCAGCTCCAGCTTGTACACCGCGCTGTCGGACCCCTTGCCCTGACGGCGGTCGCACAGGGCGTCGTAGTACCGGCGGACGATCTCCTGCTTGGCCGCCTGGCGGCAGGTCTCGTCATCGAAGATGCAGTAGCCCGCCATATTCACCCCCATGTCAGTGGGGGACTGGTAGGGGCAGGAGCCGGTGATTTTCTCGAACATGGCGGCCAGCACGGGGAAGACCTCCACGTCCCGGTTGTAGTTCACCGTGGTCACGCCGTAGGCCTGGAGGTGGAAGGGGTCGATCATGTTCACGTCGTCCAGGTCGGCGGTGGCCGCCTCATAGGCCAGGTTGACCGGGTGCTTGAGGGGCAGGTTCCAGATGGGGAAGGTCTCGAACTTGGCGTAGCCCGCCACTACTCCCCGCTTGTGCTCGTGGTAGAGCTGGCTGAGGCAGGTGGCCATCTTGCCGCTGCCCGGGCCGGGGGCGGTGACCACCACCAGGGGGGCCTTGGTCTCGATAAACTGGTTGCAGCCGTAGCCCTCGTCGCTGACAATTTTGCCGATGTTGTGGGGGTAGCCGTCGATGGGGTAGTGGCGGTAGACCTTCAGGCCCAGACCCTCCAGCCGGGCCTGGAAGGCGTCGGCGGCGGGCTGGCCGGTGTACCGGGTGACCACCACGCTGCCCACATACAGCCCTCGGCCCCGGAACTGGTCGATGAGCCGGAGCACGTCGCTGTCGTAGGTGATGCCCAGGTCCCCCCGGACCTTGTTCTTCTCAATGTCGCCGGCGTTGATGGCGACGATAATTTCCGCCTTGTCCCGCAGCTGCTCCAGCATCCGCAGCTTGCTGTCCGGCTCAAAGCCCGGGAGCACCCGGCTGGCATGGTAGTCGTCGAAGAGCTTGCCGCCGAACTCCAGGTAGAGCTTGCCCCCGAACTGGGCAATGCGCTCCCGGATGTGCTGGGACTGAGTTGCCAGATATTTTTCATTGTCAAAGCCTGTCTGGGCCATATGTGACCTCTTCCTTTCTCTCTTTACAACAGAACAACCATAACATTTTACATCCTCCGAGGGGAAAGCGTCAAGAGGCAAAGAGAAGGAGCGGCCGCCATTTTCGCGGCCGCTCCCGGAAAATTTGATTATTGGGGCAAGGTCAGATCGCCCTCTTTGATCCAGCCGATCTTCCGCAAGATCTCGCAGAAGAGGACGGACAGCACGGCGGGGAGGACAAAGCAGACCAGGACCAGCCCCAGCCAGTCGGTGGAGGTGATGGCCACCTTGGCGCCCGAGGCCACATCGTTGACCCAGCCCGACCAAACGCCGATCTGGCCTACAAAGCCGCATGTGCCCATGCCGGAGGCCACGCCGCCGGCGGGGTCGTTCATCTCCAGCCGGAACAGGCAGGTGGCGATGGGGCCGGTGATGGCGGAGGCCAGGGTGGGGGGAATCCAGATCCGGGGGTTTTTCACGATGTTGGGCATCTGGAGCATAGAGGTCCCGATGCCCTGGCTGACCAGCCCACCCCAGCGGTTCTCCCGGAAGGACATCACGGCGAAGCCCACCATCTGGGCGCAGCAGCCTGCCACCGCCGCCCCACCGGCCAGGCCGGTGAGGGTGAAGGAGGCGCAGATGGCCGCCGAGGAAATGGGCAAGGTGAGGGCGACGCCCACCAGGACCGACACGGCAATGCCCATCCAGAAGGGCTGGAGGATGGTCAGGTCTTTAATGAACTGGCCGAAGGCGTGGGCCCCGGAGGCAATGGGGGGTGCGATCAGGGCGGCCAGTCCGACCCCCACGAACACCGTGACCGCCGGGGTGACCAGGATATCAACTTTGGTTTCCTTGGACACCACTTTCCCGCACTCGGCGGCGATGATGGCGATGAACAGGACGGCCAGCGGCCCGCCGGCCCCGCCCAGCTTGTTGGCTGCCCAACCTACTCCGGTGAGGGAAAACAGCACCATGGGGTCTGCCTTCAAGGCGTAGCCTATGGCCACGGCCATGGCCGGACCGGACATCTCAAAAGCAAATTGACCGATGTCCACCAGAAACTGGAGGGAAAGCTGCTGACCCACGGTCTTGATGATGGTGCCGATGAGCAGGGAGCAAAACAGGCCCTGGGCCATAGCCCCCAGGGCGTCGATGCCGTAGCGTTTGGCGGAGATGACAATGTTCTTCCGCCTTAGAAACTCCTTCATGTTGATCTCCTCTTTTACAGAAAAATAGTCCACATAGGTGTCTTGACACCTGTGTGGACTATTATAGCGGTTGAGCCGGATTTGTCAAGGGAAAGGTTTACAGTCCGGGGATGGAGGGGGTCAGGTCCGTTTGTTTTTGGGCCATTTCCGGCCCACCAGGTAGTCCAGGCTGACGTCGTAGAGATCCGCGATCTTAATGAGCTGTTCAATAGGAATATGGATTTTGCCGCTTTCGTAGTCAGAATAGGTGCTCTGGTCCACATTCAGATATTTTGCAAGCTCGATTTGTTTCTTGTCTGCATCTTCCCGCAGGTCCCGGATTCGTGAAAACGTCATGGTATCACCCCAGGGAACTATACAATATGGGTAATACGGATATTGACAGAATATGGGCAGTACCCATATAATAGTCAGGGGTGATTCTATGCCGGATTACAAAGAGATGTACCTGACCATGGTCAGAGCCAGCGAGGACGCGATAAGCTGCCTGACTGCTGCGCAGAAGAAATGTGAGGAGTTGTACATTTCCTCGCCGGAGCCTGAACTGACAGTTCTTACCCCGGATTTCCAGAGGGATACTAAAAAGGACAGCTGAAAAGCCGTCCTTTTTAGTTTACAACCACCTTTCGCTATGGTAAAATGAGGGGACTTGAAAAAAGGAGCGTTTTTGCCGTGGCCTACAACTTTTTCCCCATGATCTCCCGGATGCGGTACATCAACCGCTGGGGGCTGATGCGCAACACCCGCCTGGAGAACATCCAGGAGCACTCCCACCAGGTGGCCGTGCTGGCCCACGCCCTGGCCGTCATTGAGAATCGGTATTTCGACGGGCAGATCGACCCCGGCGTGGTGGCGGTGGCCGCTTTGTACCACGATGCCAGCGAGATCCTCACCGGCGACATGCCCACCCCCATTAAATACGACAACCCGGACATTCAGAACGCCTACAAGGCGGTGGAGTCGGTGGCGGAGAAAAAGCTGCTGTCCATGCTCCCTCCCGACCTGCGCCCCGACTTCGAGGAGGCGGTCACCATCCCCGACCCCCAGGTCCACGCCATTGTCAAGGCGGCGGACAAGCTGTCCGCTTACCTCAAGTGCGTGGAGGAGCTGAAGGCGGGCAACACCGAGTTTAAAAAGGCCAGGGAGCAGACCTACGCCGCCCTGTGCAGCAATCCCAGCCCCGCCCTGAGATACTTCATGGATCACTTCCTGGACGGCTTCGAGCTGACCCTGGACGAGTTGAATTAGAAAGGAACATTATTATGAAAGCCATTGTAACTGTCATCGGCAAGGACCGGGTGGGCATCACCGCCGCGGTGTGCTCCCTGCTGGCCCAGCACAACATCAACATCCTGGACATCACCCAGACCGTCTTGCAGGAGTTTTTCACCATGGTCATGCTGGTGGACACCTCCGCCTGTGAGAAGTCCATCGGCGACCTGACCGACATCCTCTCCCAGGCCGGAGAGAAGGAGGGCCTGTCCATCCGCATCCAAAGAGAAGATATCTTCAACGCCATGCATCGGATTTAAGTGGAGGTAACTATGCTCAACCAACACGAGATCATGCAGACCATCCAGATGATCGACCAGCAGCATCTGGACGTGCGCACCATCACCATGGGCATCTCCCTGCTGTCCTGCGCCCACAGTGACGTGAAAACCGCCTGTGACAAGGTGTACGACAAAATTACAAAATATGCCGAAAATCTGGTGGCCACCGGCCAGGCCATCGAGAAGGAGTTCGGTATCCCCATTGTCAACAAGCGCATTTCTGTGACCCCCATCGCCCTGGTGGCCGCCGCGGCGGAGACGGACAGCTATGTCCCCTTTGCTCAGGCACTGGACCGGGCGGCCAAGACGACAGGGGTGAACTTCATCGGCGGCTTCTCCGCCCTGGTGCAGAAGGGGATGACAGTTGCCGACCGCATCCTCATCCGCTCCATCCCCGAGGCCCTGGCCACCACCGATATCGTGTGCGGCAGCGTCAACGTGGGCTCCACCAAGGCGGGCATCGACATGGACGCGGTGGCCCTCATGGGTCGCACCGTCAAGGAGCTGGCGGAGCGGACCGCCGACAAGGGGGGCTTCGGCTGCGCCAAGCTGGTGGTGTTCTGCAACGCGGTGGAGGACAACCCCTTTATGGCGGGGGCCTTCCACGGGGTGGGCGAGCCGGAAAAGGTCATCAACGTGGGAGTCTCCGGCCCCGGGGTGGTGTACCACGCCCTCCAGGACGTGAAGGGCCAGCCCTTCGACGTGGTGGCCGAGACGGTGAAAAAGACCGCCTTCCGTATCACCCGCATGGGCCAGCTGGTGGCCCAGGAGGCCAGCCGCCGGCTGGACACCCCCTTCGGCATTGTGGACTTATCTTTGGCCCCCACCCCCGCCGTGGGGGACAGCGTGGCCCGGATTCTGGAGGAGATGGGTCTGGAGGTGTGCGGCACCCACGGCACCACCGCCGCCCTGGCCCTGCTCAACGACGCGGTGAAGAAGGGGGGCGTGATGGCCTCCTCCCATGTGGGCGGGCTGTCGGGGGCCTTCATCCCGGTGAGCGAGGACGAGGGCATGATCGCCGCGGCCGCCTCCGGGGCCCTCACCCTGGACAAGCTGGAGGCCATGACCTGCGTGTGCTCCGTGGGCCTGGACATGATTGCCGTCCCCGGCGACACCCCCGCCGAGACCATCTCCGCCATCATCGCCGACGAGGCGGCCATCGGCATGGTCAACTCCAAGACCACCGCCGTGCGCATCATCCCCGCCCCCGGCTGCACTGTGGGGGACACGGTGGAGTTCGGCGGTCTGCTGGGCTCCGCCCCGGTCCAGCCGGTCCATCCCTTCTTGGCCAAGGACTTTGTGGCCCGGGGGGGCCGCATCCCCGCCCCTATGCAGAGCCTGAAAAACTGAATTTTTTGGTATGGAGCCGTCCTGAGAGGACGGCCCCATTTTTTCCCATCAAAAAGCTGTTGAGTTGGCCCCTCTTTTCGTGCTATACTGGCAAAGTACGACATTCCGCCCACGATCAAGAGAGCGAGGAACACCATGATATTTAAAACCCGCAAGACCCTGGCGGCCGGGCTGACCGCTCTGGCCCTGACCCTGAGCCTCACCCCCGTCTCCGCCAACAAGACTACATACTTGGACGTAAACGACGAGATCTGGTACTCCACCCCCATCGCCTTCTGCCAGCAGCACGGGCTGATGGACGGCGTGGCCGCCGGGGAATTTCAGCCGAAAGAGCCCCTGACCCGGGCGGCCCTGGCGGAGTCCCTCTACCGCCTGGCCGGCTCACCCGCCCCGGAGGAGGAGGGGGAGCAGGAGACCCCGGCCGCCTCTTCTGCGCCGGAGGAGACCTTCTCGGATGTCACGGCCGACCACCCCAACTTCAACGCCATCACCTGGGCAAAGAGCAGCGGCGCGGTGAGCGGCTACCCGGACGGCACCTTCCGCCCGGAGAACCCCATCACCCGGGAGGAGGTGGCCGTCCTCCTCTGGAACGGCCAGGGCAGGCCGGAGGCGGCCGGGTCCGCGGACTGCATTGACCGGGATAGCATCTCCCCCTGGGCGCTGGAGGCCGTGGACTGGGCTTACGGGGAGCGGCTGCTGTCGGGCAACTCAGACGGCAGCTTTGCCCCTCGGAACAACATCACCCGGGGCGAGGGGGCCACGGTGGTGATGCGGTGCGGGAAGGTGTACTACGGCCTGACCTACGGCTACCCCCTGCCTGAGCCTCGGGAGGTGCCCGCCAACTCCTATGACAACGAGCGCTACCTCCTGGATGAGAACGGCTATCTCTCCTACCAGGGGGGCTGGTATGCCAGGGGGGTGGACGTCTCCGCCCACCAGAAGGAGATCGACTGGAGCCGGGTGGCCGCCACAGGGATGAGCTTTGCCATGATCCGGGCCGGCTACCGGGGCTATACCCTGGGGACCATCACCAAGGACGAGTACTTCGACGCCAATATGTCCGGAGCCCTGGCCAACGGCATGGACGTGGGGGTCTACTTCTTCTCCCAGGCCCTCACTCCCGCCGAGGCGGAGGAGGAGGCCCACGTCCTACTGGAGTGGATCAAGGACTACAAGGTCACATACCCTATCGTTTTTGACTGGGAGGAGCAGGATAAGGAGAACTCCCGCACCCGGAACACCGACGGCAACACCGTCACCGCCTGCGCCCTGGCCTTCTGCAAGGTGATCAAGGAGGCGGGCTACACCCCCATGACCTACGGTAGCCCCCGGAAGATTTACGAGGGCGGCTTGGCCCTGGAGTACTTAGGGGACTACCCCGCCTTCTGGCTGGCCCACTACACCAAGGAGACCGCCCCCACCAGCTTCCGCTATCACTATGATATCTGGCAGTACTCCAGCACCGGCCGGGTGGACGGTATCACTGGCAACGTGGACCTGAACATCGCCCTGACCAACTACTCCCCCAACTCCTCCCAGCTGCCCCCCGACTGGTGGAAATATCCCCCGGTTTAAGGGGTTTGCAACCATTGGTTGCGGAAAGTTCCAGCCCTTCCTGGTGGACCGCAACCGCCTTTTCTGCTAGGCTGGACCTATCAGAGAGGAGGTAATGTATATGAAACTCAACGAAAAGATCGCATATTACCGCCGGGACAAAAAGCTGTCCCAGGAGGAGCTGGCCGCCCGGGTGGGGGTGTCCCGCCAGGCGGTGAGCAAGTGGGAGCTGGGAGAGGCGGCCCCGGACATCGGCAAGCTGCTGGCTCTGGCCAAGACCTTCGGGGTCACCACTGACCACCTGCTGGACGAGGAGGCGGAGCCGGAGCGCGCCGCACCCCCGGAGCCGCCCCGGGAGGACCCGGTCCCTCCGCCCCCGCCCCAGTCCGCCCTGGGGTCCAACCTCCCCGGCTTCATCGGGAAGATGGTCCGCCGGTGGGGCTGGCTGGCCGGAATTTACCTGGCCCTCCAGGGCCTGGGGGTGACGCTGGTGGGCGCTCTGGCCCGCTGGGGCTTCGGGAGCATGTTCCGCACCTCTAACCAGATGATGAGCGGCTTTGGCGGATTCGGCATGGGCGGCGGCTGGACCTACAGCGGCCCGCCGGAGCTGGAGGGGGCCGTGATGGACGCCCTGGGCGTCGCACAGGCATCCCCTCTCTCTGGCGTCGAGGGCTTCTTCCTGGGCTTTTCCACCCTCATTCTGGTGGTCGGCCTTGTGATGGTTGTGGGCGGGCTGATCCTGGCCTATGTGCTGTGGAAACGGGGCAAAAAGGGGGAGTAACCCCCTCCGCAACCGGAAATTGACAGAAAAATCTTTAAACGCAACAGAAAATCGGTGGAGTTGCGGGCGGTGTTCGGGTATGCTGAGACCATCCTGAAACCGAGGAGGTACATGAAAAATGGCATTTTCCGACAACCTGCAATTTCTCCGCACCCGGCAGGGCCAGACCCAGGAGCAGCTGGCCGAGGCGCTGGAGGTCACCCGTCAGAGTGTGAGCAAATGGGAAGGCGCCCAGAGCTACCCCGAGATGGACACCCTCCTGCGCATCTGCGACCTGTACCACGTGGACCTGGATACCCTCATGCGGGGCAGCGTGGAGGACAGTCTGGTGGAGGACACCGCCCAATACGACAGCTTTATGAACCGCTTCTCCAAACGCATGGCCTTTGCCATCGGGGGGATCATCGCCGGGGTGGGCCTGTGCGGCCTGCTGGAGGCCAGGGGGGTCTCCCAGTATTTGATCGGGGCCTTTCTGCTGCTGGTGGTGGCGGTGTGCGTAGTGGTGATCGTGGCCAGCAGCCTGCAAAACGAAAACTTCCGCAAGGCCTACCCCACCATCGCCGACTTCTACACCGAGCAGGAAAAACAGGTCTTCCGGCAGAAATTTGTCTGGTTCATCGCCGGGGGCGTGGGGGCCATCCTCTTTGACGTGGCCCTGTTGCTGCTGTTTTTCTCCAAATTTCCCGAGGAGGAGCCCTTTGAGTCCTACGCCATATCCGTTTTTCTGCTGATTGTGGCCGGGGCGGTGACCGCGTTCGTCTACGCCGGCATCCAGGAGGAGAAGTACAAGATCGACGAGTACAACCGGGACAACAACCCCACTCCAGAGGTCAAAAAACGTATGGGTCTGATTACCACCATCTGCGCCGCCCTGATGACACTGGTGACCGCCCTCTATGTGGGCCTGGGGCTGGCTCTGGATCTGTGGCGCACCGCATGGTGGGTGTTCGCTGTGGGCGGCATCCTTTGCGCCGTTGTCTATATCGTGCTGGACCCCTATCGAAACGAGGACTGAGCATACTTACCCTATACGAAGAAAGGGAAATTCATATTGACATATTTCTGAACTGGGGCTATAATAATAAGTGGTAAGGGTGGTTTCCGCATGAGACGAGTGACGGTTCTGACTCGTCGGTAAAATAAAAATTGACCGAGCGAAGATGTTGAGTGACGGTTCTGACTCAACGGTAAAATAAAAATTGACCGAAAGAAGCCATCCGGCGGGGAGGGGATCGCCCTCCCCGCTTTTCCTTTACATTGGAGTGTCGAATGATGGAATATGCAGCAGAGATATATAATCTGTCCCCCCAATTTTTTGTGGATTATCCTCACAGCCAGTATCCGGAGATAGCGGTGAAGAATGGACGCCCCTATTCCTGCCTGTTAATTGAATACCTGGACGATTTGTTTATCTGTATCCCGTTCCGTTCCCATGTCCGGCATCCATATGCCTATCACTTCAAAAACTCTGTCAGGTCAAAGCGCGGCCAATCTGGCCTTGATTATACCAAGTCCATTTTGATTAAAAATAATGCGTATTTGGATAGCGTCACTCCCGCAGTTGTGGATCAGGATGAATATAAGGAAACGATGTTAAATTTACCCCGTATCGTCGGGGAGGTATTTGACTATATCTCCGACTATAAGGATGACCTGAACGCAGTCCGGAAACTCCACCCCAAAGAGTGGCAGCGCCGGTACGGCCGGTCTACGTTGCCCTACTTTGAAAGCTTTTTGCGGGATGCGGCGTCACAGAGATAATGATTGGCCCTCCGAGCAGCTGCTCGGAGGGCCTTCTTAGCCGTCCTTTCTCCATTTTTTCCACGTTTCTCTCCATGTCTTGCCGCAGGTATAGCCGGTGTAAACGATGAGCGCCAGGGTCAGCGATCCCCGGACAATGCCAACAATACCGCCGAAAAGAAGGCTGGAATTGTCATGACTGGCGGCATAGCTGGAGTAATGGGGGTCCTGCAATTTGAAGTAATAATACAGATCCCCCAGGCCATCCACTAACCCCCATGCCGTCTGCTCCGGTCTGACGAATACGAAGCTCAGGGCCATCAGGACCCAGCACAGGGTCAGCCAGGGGCGCTTTTTTGCAGGGGCAGGCTGAGGAGAAACAGAGGCGCTATCTCATAATAAACCAGCACATAATGCTCCGTGATCAGGCCTATCATCGTATATACCGCGTCCGTGATCGCCATAATCATACCCAGCTTCTAGACGGGGGACAGCTCCCATTTCCTTTTCTGCTCCACATAGACCACCTGGGTCCGGGGAGCCTCCCCGGACCGGACCAGCTCATCCACGCCCACCCCAAACAGGTCGGCCAGCTTGATGATCTTGTCCAGGTCGGGGGTAGACTGGCCCGTCTCCCACTTGCTCACGCTCTGCCGGGACACCTCCAGCTTCTCCGCCAGGTCGTCCTGGGACATGTCCCGCGCGGTCCGCAGGGACAATATCTTTTCTCCCAATGTCACAGGTCTGCCTCCCTCTTTCTAGCTTTCCACGCTCTCCAGGTGAAAAAGATCAGCGTCAGAGTCACCAGGCCCCGTACAATGCCGACGGCGATACTAAGGACATAGGCGCGGCCTCTTATCCCCGGTATGGTGAGATAAGCATACAGCCGCCGCAGTCCGCCAATCAGTCCCCAGGGGCATATGCTGAAATAAGGGTTTAAGATCAGACAGCTCAGCGCCACCGCCAGCCAGCCCATGATGAGCCAGGGGTGCTTCTTGGCAAGCAGCAGAGGCAGGCCCAGGATGACCAGAGCCAGGGCCGCCCAGATCAGCAAGGGGGCGCCCATCAGTCCGATGACGGCCAGGGCCGCGCCTGAGACCTCCATAATAATGCCCAGCTTCTGGACGGGGGACAGCGCCTGCTTTTGCTCCCGTTCCACATAGATGACCTGGGGCTGGGGCGGCTCCGGGGGCTGGGGACGCTCCCCCTCCCGGACCAACTCGTCCACATTCACGCCGAACAGGTCGGCCAGCCTGATGATCTTGTCCAGGTCGGGGGTGGACTGGCCCGTCTCCCACTTGCTTACGCTCTGCCGGGACACCTCCAGCTTCTCCGCCAGGTCGTCCTGGGACATGTCCCGCGCCGTGCGCAGGGACAGTATCTTTTCTCCCAATGTCATGTCTTGACCTCCTCTTGATTTTCTTTTATTATAGAGAAAACGGGGCAAAAATCAATCAAGTCGCCTTGGAAATTGCCGCAACTGACAGTTGCGGAGGGGGCTGGAGGGGTAAAAATGGCCAAAAAGAACACCCGGAACACCCGGGGGAAGATCATCGACGCGGCCTGGCAGCTGTTTTACCGCCAGGGCTACGACGACACCACCGTGGAGGAGATTATCGAGGAGTCGGGCACCTCTCGGGGGTCCTTCTACCACTACTTCCGGGGCAAGGACGCCCTGCTGTCCACCCTGGCCGACGTGTTCGACCGGAAGTATGAGGAGCTGATGGAGACCCTGGACCCGGAGCAGGACCGCTTTGAGCAGCTGATGTACCTGAACCGGGAGCTGTTTGCCATGCTGGAGAACTCCATCTCCCTGGACCTGGCCGCCCGGTTGTACTCCTACCAGTTGGTCACCCGGGGGGACAAGTCCCTCCTGGACCACAACCGCACCTATTACCGACTGCTGCGCCAGACGGTGCTCCAGGGCCAGGAGCGGGGGGAGCTGCGAGGCGACGTCACCGCCAACGAGATCGTCCGGGTCTACGCCCTGTGCGAGCGGGCCCTCATCTACGACTGGTGCCTGTCCGAGGGGGACTACTCCCTGTCCCAGTACGCGGCGACTATGATGCCCATGTTCCTACAAGGCTTTCGAGGGAAATAAGCGGAAATTTGTAGGAATGTACAAAAGAATATTTTATAAAATGTACAGCCTGTTTTTCTTGATATTTCAAGATTAACAGGCTATTTAATATTATAATGTACGGAGTTTGTTCTATATTGCGTTCTTGCTCTCTTTCTGATATGATACCAATAATCTGCTCTTTGACGGCCATTGTGTGGGCCACCGGAGGGCCTTTGGGAGGAATTTTATGACGACCCAGCAAATATTGATCTGCCTGACCATTGTACTCTACCTGGCATTCATCACCTGTGTAGGTGTCTACTTCAACCGCAAAGGGAGCGGCGCCAACACGGACGAATACTACCTGGGCGGCCGCAAGATGGGCCCTCTGGTGGTGGCCATGAGCGCCGAGGCCAGCGACATGAGCGGCTGGCTGCTCATGGGCCTGCCCGGGCTGGCCTACCTGAGCGGCGTCGCCGAGCCCTTCTGGACGGCTGTGGGACTGGCTGTGGGCACCTATTTCAACTGGCTGCTGGTGGCCAAGCGGCTGCGCCGCTACTCCGCCAGGCTGGGCGCCATCACCATCCCCGGCTTCTTCTCCAAGCGCTATAAGGACGACCGACACATCATCTCCTGCATCGCGGCCGTCATCATCGTGATCTTCTTTGTCCCCTATGTGGCCTCCGGCTTTAAGGCCATCGGCACCCTGTTCAGCACCCTGTTCAACGTGGACTACCACATCACCATGCTGGTGGGCGCCACCATTATCATCATCTACACCGTGCTGGGCGGCCTGGCCGCCGTGGCCACCATCGACCTGATCCAGTCTGTGGTCATGTCCATCGCCCTGATCTCCATTGTCTGCTTCGGCGTCGTCCAGGCGGGCGGCTGGGACCAGGTGATGTCCAACGCCCAGGGGATGGCGGGTTATCTCAACGTGTTCCAGGGCTGCAACACCGTCACCGGCGAGGCGGGGACCTACGGGACCCTGGCCATCGTCTCCACCCTGGCCTGGGGGCTGGGTTACTTCGGTATGCCCCACATCCTGGTGCGGTTCATGTCCATCGAGGACGAGGAGAAGCTGACCATCTCCCGCCGGGTGGGCTCTATCTGGGTAGTCATTGCCATGGGCGTGGCCATCCTCATCGGTGTGGTGGGCAGCAGCGTGTCCAAGGCCGGCCGGATCGTCACCCTCACCACCAGCGCCGACTCCGAGACCATCGTGATCCAGCTGGCCAACCTGCTCAGCCAGTACGGCGCGGTCTTTGCCCTGCTGGCCGGCATCACCCTGGCCGGCATTATGGCCAGCACCATGTCCACCGCTGACAGCCAGCTGCTGGCCGCCGCCTCCTCCATGTCCGAGGACCTGCTGCACAGCTTCCTGGGGATCAAGATGGACAACAGGACCTCCATGCTGTTTGCCCGGGGCACCGTGGTCATCATCGCCGTTGTAGGGGCGGTGCTGGCCTGGAATCCCAGCAGCTCCGTGTTCCGGATTGTCTCCTTCGCCTGGGCGGGCTTCGGTGCCACCTTCGGCCCCGCCATGCTGTGTGCCCTGTTCTGGAAGCGGAGCAACCGCCAGGGCATCATAGCCGGCCTGGTGGCCGGGGGAGCTATGGTCTTTATCTGGAAGTTCGCCGTCCGGCCCCTGGGCGGCGTGTGGGATATCTACGAGCTGCTCCCCGCCTTCCTGGTGGCCCTGGCCGCTATTGTGATCGTCTCCCTGGCCACCCCCGCCCCGGAGGCGGAGGTGGTGAGGACCTTCGAGGAGTATGACAAATAAAGCTGAAAAGACGGCGCGGCCAGTTGGCCGCGCCGTTTTATATCTTCAGGTCAGCTTGGGTCCCACCCCGGGGATGAGGTAGACCAGCCAGGCGAAGGGGAGGGAGAGGAGGAAGAAAATCAATGCGAATAAGGGCACGGACAGGGCGGGGGAGAAGGCCAGCAGGGAGACACCCAGCCGCCGGAAGATCAGCACCCACAGCTGATGGACCAGGTAGATGCCGAAAGCATAGGCCCCGATATCGTTCATGGCGCGACGGCGGGAGCGCTCTTCACTGATGCCCAGGACGTACCGAAAGAGGGTGCAGAAGGCGGCGGCGGTAAGTACCACGTTGGGGGAGGTGTACAGGTACCACAGCTCCCGGCTGCCCCCGATGAGCTTGGGGCCCATGAGAGTGAACACCAGCCCCAGCACGCCCAGGATGTAGAGGATGTACTCGGCGATGCGGCTGATCTCAAAGTGCCGCAGATACCAACCCCCCACGTAGCACCCCACCCAGCCCAGCACCAGATGGACCCTCAGCCGCTCCAGCTGCCCGACAATGACACTGTCGGGGTGGAAGGCGGTCCACAGGGGCAGGAGGGAGGCAAAGAGGAGGCACAGGGCCAGAAAGTAGCGCAGATCTCCCCGGCTGGCCGAGGAGGTAAAGCGGTGGATTACCGGGTGGACCAGATAGAGGCCGATGAGGGGGTAGAGCACCCACAGGTGGAAGTAGGTGTTCCCCTTGGCGGCGGATACCAGGGCGGCCCACACCCCGCCCCAGGACAGGACGCCGCCCCCCAGCAGATGGGCGGCCACGGCGTACACCGCCCCCCAGAACACCAGCAGGAGGAAGGCGGGCAGAGCCAGGCCCGCCAGAGCGGCGGGCACCTGGGGCTTGCCGCCCTCCAAAGAAAACATCCCCCACAGCATGAACAGGGCGGGGGCGGTCCAGGAGGTGAGCCCCTCATAGACGGACAGCACCTGCCAGGTCCCGGAGCCGGCGGTCACCAGCTCCTGGCACTGCTGGGACAGCAGCAGCATGATGGCGCACAGCACGGTAAACACCCGGAAGAAGCCGGGCCACCCCATATTGCGGTCTCCCCTGGTCATCACTTGTCCTCCGGGACGATCTCGATCCAGTAGCCGTCCGGATCGGAGATGAAATAGATGCCCATGGCCGGGTTCTCAAAGCAGACGCAGCCCATTTCCTTGTGCTTGGCGTAGAGGGCGTCGTACTCACTGGTGTGGAAGGCCAGGTGGAACTCGCACTCCCCCAGGTTGTAGGGCTCCTTCCGATCCCGGAGCCAGGTCAGCTCCAGCAGGAAGGGGGAGCCAGCCTCGTCCCCCAGAAAGACCAGCTTGAAGGAGCCGTCCTCCGCCTCCTTCTCCCGCACGGGGGACAGGTTCAAAGCCTCCTTGTAGAAGGCCAGACTGCGGTCCAGGTCTAGGACATTGAAGTTGAAGTGATAGAAAGCGGTCATAGCAATTCTCCTTAATGTGTATTTTTATCCACCCACTCGGGCTTGAACTTGGAGTAGAGGATTTTTTGCTCGCTGTACAGTCCGTAGTAGCCGGACAGCATGTAGGACACCCCGCAGCACAGGGCGTACAGGGGCAGGCCCTCCCCGCCGAAGAGCTCAAAGGCCAGCAGGATGGAGCTCAAGGGACAGTTGGTGGCCCCGCAGAAGGTGGCCGCCATCCCCAGCGCTCCGGAAAAGCTGTGGGGCAGTCCCAGCAGGGGCCCGGCCCAGACGCCAAAGGCGCAGCCGGTGAACAGCACGGGGACGATTTCGCCCCCACGGAAGCCGGCCCCCAGAGTGAGGGCGGTAAACAGAATTTTCAGCAGGAAGGCCTCCGGGATCTCGTCCCCGGCCAGCAGCCCCCGGATGACTCCGTCTCCCGCGCCGTTGTAGGTCTGGTCCCCCACCAGCAGGGTGAGGCCCAGCACCAGAGCGCCGCCGGCAGCGGCCCGGAGAACGGGGTTGGGGAAGTATTTGGCGTAGAGCTTGGGGGCGGTGTGCATCACAGTGCAGAAGAGGATGGACAGCACCGCGCACAGCACCCCCATGGCGGCGGCCTGGAGGACGGGAATGGGCTCCAGACGCATGATGTTGTGGACAGGGTAGCCGTGGATGGCGTGGATGTCAAAGGCGTGGGCCACTAGGGCCGCCGTGAAGGAGGACACCATACAGGGCACCATGGCGGCGTAGTACATGACCCCCACGCTGACCACCTCCATGGCGAAGATGGCCGCGGTGATGGGGGTGCCGAACAGGGCGGAGAAGGCGGCGGCCATGCCACACATGGTCACAATCCGCTCGTCCTTCTCGTCTAGGCGGAGCAGGCGGCCGATGGAGGCGGACAGGGAGGCCCCCAGCTGGAGGGCGGCGCCCTCCCGGCCAGCTGAGCCTCCCGCCAGATGGGTGAGGATGGTGGATAGAAAGATCAGCGGGGCGGTGCGCAGCTTGAGCCGCTCCGCGTCCCGCACCGCCACCAGCACCAGGTTGGTCCCCCGGTCCTTCTCCATACCGCACACCCGGTAGAGCAGCACAATGGCCGGCCCGGCCAGGGGCAGCAGCCAGATGATATTAGGGTGTGCCCCCCGCAGCTCAGTGGCCAGGTCGATGCCCAGGTGGAAGGCCACCGCCACAAGGCCTACGATAATACCGATGAAACAGGAATAGAACAGCCATTTTGCGAAGGCCATGCCCTCTCTCACGGGCCTGCGCAGCTGTTCGGACAGCTGGGGCATTGTGAAGTCTCCTCTCTCCCGGGGCCCGCGGCCCCGCCAGGTAGGGAGATTATAGCACATCCGGCCGGGATTTGCACCTAAAATTTCCGCCCCCACTTGTCACGGCCGTATTTTTGTGCTATGATGCAGACGTATCAATATATCGCAACCCTTCAAAGGAGGTCATTTTTGTGGAAGACGGCCATTTATGGCTGGTACTTTTTATTGCAAGCCTGTGTGTCAATATCGTGCAGCTGCTGTGGCGGCCCATCCTGAATCTGCTCCACCGGAAGGACCAGGTGTCGGAGGACAACATCATGGCCATGGTGGAGGAGGGCGAGGAGTCGGGCGCCATCCAGGGCAGCGAGAAGGAATTTATCGAGAACGTCCTGGAGTTTGACAACATCACCGCCAAGGATGTGATGGTCCACCGGACTGATATGGTGTCCCTCCCGGCCGACGCGGAGGAGGGCGAGATTCTGGACGCCATCCGCCAGTCGGGCCTGTCCCGGTTCCCGGTGTACGGCGAGGACGTGGACGACATCGTGGGCATCCTGTCCACCCGGGAATACCTCTTAAATTTCCGGGAGGAGGCTCCCAAGCCCCTGAAGGACCTGCTCCGTCCGGCCTACTTCGTCCCTGAGACGGTGGCCGCCGACGTGCTCTTCCGGGACATGCAGGGGAAAAAGACCCATCTGGCCCTGGTGGTGGACGAGTACGGCGGCACCAGCGGCCTGGTCACCCTGGAGGACCTGCTGGAGGAGCTGGTGGGCAACATCTACGACGAGTTCGACCCCCAGGAGGAGCAGGAGATCATCCCTCTGGAGGAGGGGCGCTGGCGGGTGTCAGGCTCCGCCGACCTGGAGGAGCTGGCCGAGGTGGTGGGGTTCACTCTGCCCGACGACGAGGAGATCGACTATGACACCCTGGGCGGGCTGGTGTTCTCCCAGCTTTCCGTCATCCCCGAGGACGGCAGCCGCCCCGCGGTGGACGCCCTAGGCCTACATATCCAGGTGGAGGAGCTGTGCGACCGCCGGGTGGAGTGGGCCCTGGTGGAGAAGCTGAAGCCCGAGCCGGAAAAAGAGAGCGAATAAGGATATAAAAAGGCTCCCTCGGAGAGGGAGCCTTTTTATGCGTTATCCCACCTCGATGGCGTTTACCGGACAGGAGTCGGCGGCCTCCCGGACGACGGCCTCCAGCTCCGGGGGGACCTCCTCGCGGTAGACCCCGGCGGTGCCGCCCTCGGTGATGTGAAAGACGTCGGGGCAGATGCTGACGCACAGCCCGCAGCTGATACAGTCGGCGTTGACATGGACCTTCATAGGGATACCTCCTTTGTAAATTACAGGAGAGTATCCCCCTCCCGGCGGAGTTTATTCATAGGTCCCCAAAAACAGGGGCACGCCGGTCTGCAGGTCAATGATGCCGTAGAGGAAGGGCCGGTCCAGCACCAGCGTGATCCCCTCCGGATCGGGAGCGGCGGCGCCAGCGGGAGCTGCCACCACCGTGGCGGCGGCCGCCTCGGTGCCCTTCTCGTTGACCTCGATCTTGGCGGCGTGGATGACCTGGGAGATAAAATATCCCTCCGGGTTGTCTCCCATTTTGGAGAAGTTAGCGGTACCGGGGACAAAGGCGTCCTCCAGGCCCATTCCGGACAAAGCCTCCGACAAATCGCCTCGCCACTCCGCCGTGAACTTGGGCATGGCGAAGCGGAGGAACATGGCGTCCTCCCGGCTGTTGATGAGCTGGGTCAGGGCCTCCCCTTCCAGGGTGTTGAGCCACTCCCCAAAGTTGTAGTCGCAGTCTGTGTACACGTCAGGCAGGAGGGCGAAGAAGGCCAGCCGCCCGTCATCGTAGGGCAGCACCGCCCCCTGGGCCCCCTCGCCCTGGAGGTAGGACAGCTCTGTGTCGAAGTGCTGCAAATAGTCCGCCCGGCTGTCGGAGCCGCCGGCGTGGTGGAAGTCCATCTCTCGGGTGGAACGGGGGTCAAACTCCCGGAGCCACTTGTTCTTCAAATAGAGGGCGTTGACCAGCAGCAGGGCGGTGTCCTCGTCGAAGGGTTCGGTAATAATTTCCGGGATCATCTTGTTGGTGTGCTCAGATACCCAGCCGTTCAGGTCGTTTACGATGCCCGGGACGGACAACTTCCCCTGAAAGACCTGGGCGTCGAACACGCCCCGGCACTTGCCCACGAAGTCATCCTTGATCTGCCCGTCCGGGTCCACCCACAGGCTGTTGGCGATGGAGCATTTGGTGGAGCCGGTGAGGTTCCGATAGATGATTGTCAGTGCCCGGCAGGCCACGTTAATGGCTTCGATGCTGACTCCATCCCCCAGAACTTCCTGGAATTGGGATAAGGTCTCTCCTTCCGCGCCGTTGGCCGTCATGGACAGGGCCAGGGCCACGGAGAGCGGGGAGATGAAGGTGGACTTTTTGTCCGCCGCCCGGGTCTGTTTCAGCAGATCCAGGCCGAAGTCGGACAGGGCGGTATAGACGCTTAAAGCGTCCAGGTCGTGGGCCATCATGTCGGCGTCGGTGAGCTTGATGGGGTCGGCGGTGAGCTCCTTTGCGGCGGAGGCCCGGGTACAGCCGGCCAGCAGGCCGAGACCCAGGGCGCAGGCCAGGAGCAGGGCAAGAGCTCGCTTCATAGAAATTCCTCCTTTTAATATGCTTCTGCCCATATAGACGAAAACCGTCCCCTGCGGTTGCGTATTTTTGAGGTTTTTTTGGAAATTTTCAAGGAGATTGTCCTTGACGGAGAGACTGAGCCTATGATATAATACCGTTTCGTGGCGGTAGGGGCATTGTGCCCTTTTACCCGATGAAGTTCCCCGCTTTGGGGAAAAGGAGGGTTACCGATATGATACAGGAACTCAGCGGCTCCAACAAGGTTGTGGGGGCTAAGCAGGCCAAGCGGGCCCTGCGGGACGGCCGGGCCGTCCGGCTGTATATGGCCCTGGACGCCGACCCCCGTCTGCTCCAGCCCCTGGTCCAGGAGGCGGTGAACCGGCAGGTGCCGGTCTCCCAGGTGCCCACCATGAAGGAGCTGGGCGCCGCCTGCGGCATTGCCGTGGGCGCCGCGGTTGCGGTTTTAACGAAAGAGGGATAAAAATTCCCAATTTTGTTAAAATATATATCACGCCCCGATACGGGGCAGAATTGAGGAAAGGAGGAAACCCATTCATGCCTACTTTTAACCAGCTGGTACGCAAGGGCCGCGAGCAGGCGGTGTACAAGTCCACCTCCCCCGCTCTTCAGCACGGTCTGAACACCCTGAAGAACCGGAGCACTGATCTGCCCTCTCCCCAGAAGAGAGGCGTCTGCACCGCCGTTCGTACTTCCACCCCCAAGAAGCCCAACTCGGCTCTTCGTAAGATCGCCCGTGTGAAGCTGACCAACGGGATGGAGGTCACCGCCTATATCCCCGGCGTGGGCCACAATCTCCAGGAGCACAGCGTCGTGATGATCCGCGGCGGCCGTGTCAAGGACCTGCCCGGCGTGCGTTACCACATCATCCGCGGCACTCTGGACACCCAGGGCGTCTCCGGCCGTATGCAGGCCCGCTCCAAGTACGGTGCCAAGCGTCCCAAGGCCGGCAAGAAGTAATTTTTCACAGAAAAATTACTTGTAGGGGTCGCCGCCCTCGGCGATCCGGTCCCCGGAGACGGGGACGAACCAAACTTGCATTGTGCGCTTGCGCAAGGCACCCCGCCTTGCCCGACGTTTACCATATACGGGTAAACCTCGGACAGGCATTACACGCAGTCCGGACGGCAGACCGTCCGGGGTACGAGTACCTATGATTTCTATTTTTTAAGAAGGAGGGAAGCAAAGTGCCCAGAAGAGGAAATGTACCCAAGCGGGAAATTTTACCCGACCCGCTTTACAACTCCGTCCTGGTTACCAAGCTCGCGGCGCCACCTACCAGGTGCCTATCGAGGTCCGGCCTGAGCGCCGGCAGACCCTGGGTCTGCGCTGGCTGACCACCTATGCCCGTAACCGGGGCGAGAAGACCATGAAGGAGCGGCTGGCCGGCGAGATCATGGACGCCGCCAACAACACCGGCTCCGCTGTGAAGAAGCGCGAGGACACCCACAAGATGGCCGAGTCCAACAAGGCGTTTGCTCACTACCGCTGGTAATAAAGGAGACTCTCACTTATGCCTAGAAAAGTTTCTTTGGAGAATACGCGCAACATTGGTATCATGGCCCATATTGACGCGGGCAAGACGACTACCACTGAGCGTATCCTCTACTATACCGGCGTCAACTACAAGATCGGCGAGACTCATGAGGGTACCGCCACCATGGACTGGATGGCTCAGGAGCAGGAGCGGGGCATCACCATTACCTCCGCCGCCACCACCTGCTACTGGAAGGGCACCAAGGACCAGTTCCCCCAGACCCGGATCAACATCATCGACACCCCGGGCCACGTGGACTTCACCGTGGAGGTGGAGCGCTCCCTGCGTGTGCTGGACGGCAGTGTGACGGTCATGTGCGCCAAGGGCGGCGTGGAGCCCCAGTCCGAGACGGTCTGGCGCCAGGCTGACCACTACAAGGTCCCCCGGATGATCTACGTCAACAAGATGGACATCATGGGCGCCGACTTCTACCACGTGCTGGATATGATCCACGACCGGCTTAAGTGCAACGCCGTCCCCATCCAGCTGCCCATCGGCTCTGAGGAGACCTTCAAGGGCATCATCGACCTGGTGGAGATGGACGCCGACGTCTACTACGACGAGCTGGGCAAGGACATGCGGGTGGAGGAGATCCCCGCCGATATGCTGGAGAAGGCCCAGGAGTACCGCACCAAGATGCTGGATGCCTGCGCCGACATCGACGAGGAGATCATGGAGCTGGTGCTGGAGGAGAAGGAAGTCCCCCAGGATATGATCCGCAAGGCCCTGCGCAAGGGCACCATCGACAACCTGCTGGTTCCCGTGGTGTGCGGCACGTCCTACAAGAACAAGGGGGTCCAGAAGCTGCTGGACGCCATCGTGGACTATATGCCCTCCCCCATCGACATCCCCGCCATTCAGGGCGTCAACCCCGACACCGACGAGGAGGACGAGCGTCCCGCCGACGACAACGCCCCCTTCTCCGCTCTGGCCTTTAAGATCGCCACCGACCCCTATGTGGGCCGTCTGTCCTTCGTCCGGGTGTACTCCGGCATGCTGAACACCGGCACCTCCGTGCTGAACAGCACTAAGAAACAGAAGGAGCGCATCGGCCGCATCCTCCAGATGCACGCCAACCACCGGGAGGACATCGAGACCGTCTACTCCGGCGATATCGCCGCTGTCATCGGTCTGAAGAACTCCACCACCGGCGACACCCTCTGCGACGAGAAGCACCCCATCATCCTGGAGTCCATGGAGTTCCCCGAGCCCGTTATCCGGGTGGCCATCGAGCCCAAGACCAAGGCCGGCCAGGAGAAGATGGGCATCGCCCTGATGAAGCTGGCTGAGGAGGACCCCACCTTCAAGACCTACACCGACGAGGAGACGGGCCAGACCATCATCGCCGGCATGGGCGAGCTCCATCTGGAGATCATTGTGGACCGCCTGCTCCGGGAGTACAAGGTGGAGGCCAACGTGGGCGCGCCCCAGGTGGCCTACAAGGAGACCATCACCAAGAGCGTGGAGCAGGACACCAAGTACGCCCGCCAGTCGGGCGGCAAGGGCCAGTACGGCCACGTCAAGATCCGCGTGGAGCCCAACGAGTCCGGCAAGGGCTACGAGTTCGAGAACGCCATCGTGGGCGGCGCCATCCCCAAGGAGTATATCCCCGCCGTTGACGCGGGCATCCAGGGGGCCATGCAGGCCGGCGTGCTGGCCGGCTACCCCGTGGTGGACGTGAAGGTCACCCTGTACGACGGCTCCTTCCACGAGGTGGACTCCTCCGAGATGGCCTTTAAGATTGCCGGCTCTATGGCCTTTAAGGAGGCCTGCCGCAAGGCCGGCCCCGTGCTGCTGGAGCCCATCATGAAGGTGAGCGTCATCGTACCCGACGACTACCTGGGCAACGTCATTGGCGACCTGAACAGCCGCCGTGGCCAGATCCAGGGCCAGGAGAACCGCACCGGTGCCACTCAGGTGGACAGCCTGGTGCCTCTGGCCAACATGTTCGGCTACGCCACCGACCTGCGGTCCTCCACTCAGGGCCGCGGCCAGTACTCCATGGAGCCCCACAGCTACGTCCAGATCCCCAAGAACATCGCCGAGAAGATCGTGGCCGAGCGTGGCCGCAATCAGGACTAAAAAATAGTCTTGCAATTATGGACGAAATAGGATAAAATATCCACAATACGTCCACAGCCCGATCCCCAATGAAAGCATAACTGTAATATAAGGAGGAAACATCCAATGGCTAAGGCAAAATTTGAGCGTACCAAGCCCCATGTAAACATCGGCACCATCGGTCACGTCGACCACGGCAAGACCACCCTGACCGCCGCCATCACCAAGTGGCTGTCCATGCAGGGCAAGGCCGACTACACCGACTACAGCTCCATCGACAAGGCCCCCGAGGAGCGCGAGCGCGGCATCACCATCAACACCGCCCACGTGGAGTATGAGACCGAGAAGCGTCACTATGCCCACGTGGACTGCCCGGGCCACGCCGACTATATCAAGAACATGATCACCGGTGCTGCTCAGATGGACGGTGCCATCCTGGTCATCGCCGCCACCGACGGCGTTATGGCTCAGACCAAGGAGCACATCCTGCTGGCCCGTCAGGTGGGCGTGCCCGCCATCGTGGTCTTCCTGAACAAGTGCGACCAGATGGACGACCCCGACCTGCTGGAGCTGGTTGAGATGGAGGTCCGCGAGATCCTCACCTTCTACGAGTTCCCCGGCGACGACATCCCCATCATCAAGGGCTCCGCTCTGAACGCTCTGACCTGCGAGTCTCAGGACCCCAACAACGAGGAGTACGCCTGCATCAAGGAGCTCATGGACGCTGTTGACGACTATATCCCCAATCCTCCCCGCGACGACTCTCTGCCCTTCCTGATGCCCGTGGAGGACGTGTTCACCATCTCCGGCCGCGGCACCGTGGCTACCGGCCGTGTGGAGCGTGGCCAGCTGAAGGCCGGCGAGACCGTCGACATCGTGGGCCTGTCCGAGGAGAAGAAGTCCACCGTCGTCACCTCCATGGAGATGTTCCGCAAGACCCTGGACTTCATCGAGGCCGGTGATAACGCTGGCTGCCTGCTGCGTGGTATCGCCAAGACCGACATCGAGCGCGGCCAGGTGCTGTGCAAGCCCGGCTCCATTCACCCCCACACCAAGTTCAAGGGCCAGGTTTACGTCCTGTCCAAGGACGAGGGCGGCCGTCACACCCCCTTCTTCAACAACTATCGGCCCCAGTTCTATTTCCGTACCACCGACGTGACCGGCATCATCACTCTGCCCGAGGGCACTGAGATGTGCATGCCCGGCGACAACGTGGACATGGACGTGGAGCTGATCACCCCCATCGCCATCGAGAACGGCCTGCGTTTCGCCATCCGTGAGGGCGGCCGCACCGTCGGCTCCGGCGTGGTTATCGGCATCAACGAGTAATTTTCACCTTACAAAAGGACGGGCTTCGGCCCGTCCTTTTTCTCTGCCCAGGAATTTGTGAAAATTTACAAAAATATATGGACATCCCGCTTAAAATATGGTATATTTGGGGAGAGGCATTAAGCTGATGTTAAGATAAAGGAGGAACTGCAATGGAGCCTAAGTTTTATAAGATCCCTGTCTGTGTGGGAGACGTATCCCTCCGCGTGGCCAAGGGCCACTTCGCTACCCGAAACAGCCACACCAACTACTTTGTAGATGTGACAGATCAGCAGTCCTGCGTCCGGGACGCCGAGGCGGTGGCCCAGCAGCTGGCCCAGCACCTCACCCAGCAGATGATGGTGGACACCATCCTCTGCATGGACGGCACCCGGGTGATCGGTACCTGCCTGGCCCAGAAGCTGACCCAGGGCGGTTTCCGCTCCATCAACGCCGGCCGGGAGATCTATGTCCTCCGGGAGCATTTGGGCACCAACGGCAAGCTGATTTTCCGGGACAACGCCCGGCATATGCTGGAGGGGAAGAATGTTTTGCTCCTGCTGGCCTCCGTCACCACCGGCGGCACGGTGCGCCGGGGCATTGAGTGCGTGAAGTACTACAGCGGCAATGTGGCGGGTATCGCCGCCATCTACAGCCACCAGAAGGAGATCGACGGCATCCCCATCACCTCTCTCTTCGACACCAACGACCTGCCCGGCTACGCCAGCTATCTGCCGGAGGAGTGCCCCATGTGTAAGGAAAAGCAAGAACTGGACGCAGTGGTAGACAAATTCGGATACTCCGCTCTGTAGAGGAGCAGGAGATCAGGGCCCGCCGTCTCTGGCGGGCCCTTGAAAAATTTTCTTTAGCGAATTAAAATTTAGGGGTTGACAAATGGAAAGTGAGCCGCTATAATAGCCACAACAACCAAACAGCAGACAAACCTGTGAGAAAGAGTAGTAGCCGGTGCGGCAAACCTTTAGAGAGTCCCGGATGGTGGAATCGGGGCGGGGCGCGGCCGGGCGAATGGACTTTCGAGGGCGGCTTGAACGGAGCGATCCAAGTAGATGCCGACGGGTACCCACCCGTTATCCATCGGGCACGCGTGATGGCGCGTGAAGCGAGCGGACGTTTTCCAAAACGTCAATTTGGGTGGTATCGCAGGAGTGCAGCTCTTGTCCCATGTGGGATAAGGGGCTGTTTTTTTATTCTCCAACAAAAGGGACCCTGGCACAGTCCCCACATCTGCCGCCTAAATCTAAAATTTGGAGGAACCCAAAATGAAAAAGAACAACATGCTGAAAAAGACCCTGACCCTGGCCCTGTCTCTGGCTATGACCTTGTCCCTGGCCGCCTGCGGCGGCGGAAGTATGGGGCCCGGCAAACCCAATCCCGGCTCCGCATCTCAGCCCCAGGGCGGCGGCTCGGTCAGCAGCACTCAGCAAAACTCCACCACCAGCAACACCACCTACAAGGTGGGCATCATCAAGTTTATGGACCACGCCTCCCTGAATCAGATCGAGGACAGCCTCCAGGCCGAGCTGGATAAACTGGGCGGAGAGCTGGGCGTCACCTTCGACTACGCCGGCTACACCGCCTGCGGCCAGGGGGACGGCTCCACCCTCCAGGCCATCGCCGCCCAGATGGTCTCCGACGACGTGGACGTGATTGTCCCCATCGCCACCCCCGCCGTCCAGACCACCATGGCCACCACCGAGGACGCCGGCATCCCCATCATCTTCTCCGCTGTCTCCGACCCCATCACCGACGGCATCGTGGCTGACATGGACGCCCCCGGCGGCAAGGTCACCGGCACCAGCGACGCCCTGAACACCAAGATGGTCATCGACCTGATGCTGGCCGCCAACCCCGACCTCCAGAAGGTGGGCCTGCTGTACTCCAAGTCGGAGAGCTCCTCCACCAAGCCCATCCAGGAGGCCAAGGAGTACCTGACCTCCAAGGGCATCGCCTTTGAGGAGAAGACGGGCACCAACACCAACGAGATTACCTCCGCTGTGGACGCCCTGGCCGCCGCCAAGGTGGACGCCATCTTCACCCCCACCGACAACACCGTGATGAGCGCCGAGCTGGCCATCTTTGAGAAGCTTCAGGACGCCAACATCCCCCACTACGGCGGCGCCGACTCCTTCGCACTGAATGGCGCCTTCTGCGGCTACGGCGTGGACTACGTCCAGTTGGGCCAGGAGACAGCCCAGATGGTGGCCGACCTGCTGGTGAAGGGCGCCGACCCCGCCTCCACCCCCGTGCGGATCATGACCGGCGAGAGCGCCACCATCAACACCGAGACCTGCTCCGCCATCGGCCTGGATCTGGACCAGATCAAGACCGCTTTCTCTGAGCTGGGCATCAACGTGATCGAGACCACCACCCAGCAGGAGTTTTCCTGAGAGTTCAAGGAACGGCGGCCCCATCAGGGGCCGCCCTGTCCCCTTTTCGTATTATTTAGGAGTGATATAACATGCTGTTATCCGTTGTGACCCTGCGGACGGCCCTGGAGATGGGGGCCATCTACTCTCTGGTGGCTCTGGCCCTGTTCATCAGCTTCTCTATTCTGAATATCGCCGACCTGTCCACCGACGGCTGCTACACCCTGGGCTTCGCCGTGGGGGCCACCGTCACCCTGGCGGGCCACCCCTTCCTGGCCCTCCCCGCCGCCATGCTGGCGGGGGTGCTGTCCGGCTTTGTGACGGCCTTCCTCCAGACCAAGCTGGGGGTGGAGAGCATCCTGGCCGGCATCATCGTCAACACGGGGCTGTACACCGTCAACCTGGCGGTGATGGGCTGGTCGTCCAACCTGTCCATCTTCGGGGCGGACACCCTCCTCTCCCTGGCCAAGGGGGTGAGTGAGAGCCCCATGTGGACGGGGTGGAGCACCCTCATCATGCTGTCCGTCATTCTGGCGGTCGCGGCGGTGCTGGTGGCCCTGTTCTTCCGCACCCGGCTGGGCCTGTCCATCCGGGCCACCGGGGACAACGCCGACATGGTCCGGGCCTCCTCCATCAACCCCGCCTTCACCATCACCGTAGGGCTGTGCGTGGCCAATTCCCTCACCGGGTTGGCTGGCTGCCTCACGGGGCTTGTGAACAAGAGCTGTGACATCAACCTGGGCACCGGCATGGTGACGGTGGCCCTGGCCTCTCTCATCATCGGCGAGACCCTGTTCGGCCGGTTCTCCATCGGCGTGCGCATCGTGGGGGTGATCGTGGGCTCCTGCATCTACCGCATCATCATCGCCGTGGCCCTGGCGGCCAACGTGCCCACCGAGTGCTTCAAGCTGGTGTCCGCCCTCATCGTGGCGGTGGCCATCGCCATGCCCCAGGGCCGGAAGCTCATCGCCCTCCAGCGGCAGAAGCTGGCCCGGCGGAAGGAGGGAGCCAAATGCTGAAGCTGAACGATATTGCCAAGACCTTCAACCCCGGCACCGTCAACGAGAAAAAGGCCCTGGACGGGGTAACCCTCCACCTGGCCCCCGGGGACTTCGTCACGGTGGTGGGCTCCAACGGGGCGGGCAAGTCTACCCTGTTCCACGCCATCGCCGGGGTGTTCTTCCCCGACCGGGGCTCCGTGGTGCTGGACGGGGAGGACATCACCTTCAAGCCGGAGTACCAGCGCAGCCGGGAGCTGGGGCGGCTGTTCCAGGACCCCATGAAGGGCACCGCTCCCCACATGACCATTGAGGAGAACCTGGCCCTGGCCTACCTGCGCACCGCCAAGCACCAGTACGCCTTTTTCAGCCGCACCGGCAAGGCCGACCGGGCTTTCTTCCGGGGGCAGCTGGCCAAGCTGGACATGGGGCTGGAGGACCGGATGAAGCAGCCGGTGGGCCTGCTGTCCGGCGGACAGCGCCAGGCGCTCACCCTGCTCATGTCCACCATGGTGCCGCCGAAGATCCTCCTGCTGGACGAGCACACCGCCGCTTTGGACCCGGGGACGGCGGAGAAGGTGCTCAAAATCACCCGGGAGGTGGTGGCGGAGCATAAAATCACCACCATGATGGTCACCCACAACATGCACCAGGCCCTGGAGCTGGGCAACCGCACTCTGATGATGGACAGTGGACGGATCGTGCTGGACGTCCAGGGGGAGGAGCGGAAGAATATGACCGTCAACGACCTTCTGGAGAAGTTCAAGGCCCGGGTGGGCGAGGACCTGGACAACGACCGGATATTACTGTCATAAATATGGGCCCGCCGCAGACGCGGCGGGCCTTTTCCGTAAAAAATTTTCTTCTCCTGAGATTTTTCCCCACCCTCACGGATATTACATAGTGAAAGGCCTTTCCAGAACAGATTACCAAGGAGGTGAGCGGCTGTGACCGACGAGGCGTTTGCCCGGGCGGCCCGTACCTACGGCGACACCATATACCGGGTGGCCTACCACGCCCTGAACAGTCCCCACGATGCCGAGGACGTGATGCAGACGGTGCTTTTGCGGCTGTACGAGTGCAAAAAGGAATTCGAGAGCGAGGAGCACATGAAGCGCTGGCTGCTGCGGGTGGCGGTGAACGAGAGCCGGAAGCAGCTGCGGTCCTTCTGGCGGCGGACCTCTGTCCCCCTGGAGGAGTGGCGGGAGACCGCCGCCCCGGAGGACCCGGAAAAAGCCGAGGCGCTCCGGGCGGTGATGGCTCTGGAACCCAAATACCGGCTGGCGGTCTATCTCTACTACTACGAGGGACTGTCCGTGGCCGAGACCGCCGCCGCCATGCGGGCCAACGTATCCACCGTCCAGACCTGGCTGCTCCGGGCAAGGGAGCGGCTGCGGAAGGAGCTCACCGAGGAAAAGGAGGGATCTGTCTATGTTCGACCCAAAACTGTACCGTGAAGCGTGCCGGGAGCTGAGGGCTCCCGAGGATAAAATCGAGGAGATCATTGCTATGACTGAGAAAACCAATAAGAAGAAAATCCGCCCCCTGCGCACCGCCCTGATCGCCGTCGCCGCCGTGGCCATGATGGTGGTCAGCGTGGCCGCCGCTAACCCGGAGGGGGCTGAGGAGCTCTGGTATCGGGTGATGGATATCGTCCATATCGGCCAGTACCGCTCAGAGGTGGTGGACGAGAACGGAGAACACATGACCCTGATGAGTATTCCGGAAGCCACCGTGGAAAATCAGGACGGCAGGGCCGTCCTGGTCATCGCAGGTGAGCAGACCATCGACATCACCGACGCTCTGGACAGCGATGGCCGCTATGTCTATGAGGATACAGACGAGGGCACCCATCTGGTCATTACTGTGACCGGGACTATTGACAACTGGGAGCTGACCGTCCAGTTGGGTGAGCTCGGGGAAGAGCCGATGGCTAGCTATACCAACAGCAGTAACCCCGGCACCAAGGAAATTTATGATGAGGACGGAGAGCATCTTTTTACGGTCCAAAACAGCAGTCTGGACGACGAGAACACGGCCGCTTTCATCATTCAAGATGAGGATTTGGATGGAGAGGTCAGTACGGGCTTCTATACAACGGCGAGTGAATTTCCTCAGCCGTAACCGCTGGCGGGCCGGGTGACCGGCCCGCTGTTTTTTGAGGTTGCGAAGCGAATTGAAATATGTTATCCTGAAAACAGGAAAGAATTATCTTTCAGCGCTGCCGAACAGCAGCGGTCAGCCCTCATGACAGAGGGCAGCTCCTTGCCCTCTGATCTTCGGAAAGGGGGGCTGCCTGATGAGTACATCCGAAGTGTTGCAGCTTTGTTTGGTCATCATTGGTGTTTGCGGCCTGTTTATTCAGGGCAAAAAGAAGTGACCGCCGGCACCCTGACAAGTACGGCGATCACTTTCGCTAGTCTTTAAGGGCTGACCGTGTTACGGCAGCGCCCTTTCTATACTTTATTATAGCCTATAGTTATTTTATTGTCAACATCTTTTACATCCACAGCACTACGCGGTACATCATGATAAAGTGAGCGACGCTGCCCAGCAGGATGAACACATGGAAGATTTCGTGACAGCCGAAGCGGGGGTTGTCCCGGCCCGGCCACTTAACGGCGTAGAGCACGCCGCCCACGGTGTACAGCACCCCGCCGGCCAGCAGCCAGAAGAAGCCCTCCGCGGGCAGGGCGCGGTAGATGGGGACGATGGCAAAGAGGGCCAGCCAGCCCATAAAGATATAGATGGCGCTGGTGAGCCACCGGGGAATGCCCAGCTTGGCGATGGTGAGGACCGTCCCGGCCACGGCCAGGGTCCACACGGCGATGACCAGAGGCACGCCGCCGCTGTGGCGCAAAACAGTGAGGCACAGGGGGGTGTAGCTGCCGGCGATGAGCAGGTAGATGGAGCAGTGGTCATATTTCCGCAGAGCCAGCCGCCCGGGGACGGAGACGTTCAGGCAGTGGTACAGGGTGCTGGCGGTGTACAGGCAGATCATAGACAGGCCGTAGACGGCGAACAGTCCGAACAGCAGCCATCTGCCCAGTATGGCCGACCGGACCAGCAAGGCGGCGGTGCCCGCCACGGCCAGAGCCGCGCCCAGCCCGTGGGTGATAGCCGACCAGGGGCGCAGGCCGTCGTAGGGGTCCCGGACCTCCACCCGGCGGCTGGGGCGAACGGTCCCAATTGCGGCGGCGGTCATGGAGTGAGCGGTCAAAGTGTTTGTACGCATGGGATACACTCCTTTCAGAGGAGACAGGGGGCTGATTCTGATTACAGTATATCCGAAAGCGGCAAAAATATCAATATAAATTATGACCAAATATAATATTAAAAACTAGATAAGATGATGTAAAAAACAGCGCCGGCAAACCCGGCGCTGCTTTTTGGTCATTAGCCCTGGGAGATCGCGCCCATGGGGCAGGTACCAGCGCAGGAACCGCAGTCAATGCAGGCGCCGGCGTCGATGACGTAGTGGTCGTCACCCTGAGAGATGGCGCCCACGGGGCAGCCGTCAGCGCAGGAACCGCAGCTGATGCAAGCGTCACTGATAACATAGGCCATGATATGTACACCTCCATTAGAATGGTATCCCCATTCTACCACAATTTTTAAAAAAAGCAATGCTAAATTTTTGATAATCCGGGCATGATGGTAACAGACTTGTTTCTGAGGTGATCCTGTATGGCAGAAAGCCAATTCACATCCACCGCGTTAGGGGCCATCCGCCTGGCCCAGGAGAACGCCGCCCGCCTGGGCCACAGCTATGTGGGCAGCGAACACCTGCTACTGGGGCTGGCCGGACAGGAGTTTAGCCCGGCGGCCATGGCGCTGCGCCGGGCGGGGGCGGACAGCCGCAGTCTGCGCTCCGCCATCGTGCAGCGGGTGGGGACGGGGGTGCCTGCACGCTCCATCCACCAGGGGCTTACCCCCAACTGCTGCCTGGCCATCCAGGGGGCGGTGGAGGAGAGCCGCCGCCTAGGCGGTGGGGCGGTAAACTCTGAGCACCTGCTACTGGGCCTGCTGCGCACCAAGGGCAGCGGAGCCGCCCGGCTGCTGGCCCACTGCGGGGTGGAGGCCGAGGGGCTGTACCGGACGGTCTCCGCCTCCCTGGGCGGGGAGGAGGCCCCCGCGCCCAAGCCCCGGACCAGGGAGCCGGAGGCCCGTCCCAACGGCGACACCCGCCAGCTGGACCAGTGCGCCCGGGACCTGACCCGCATGGCGGGGGAGGGCCGGCTGGACCCGGTGATCGGCCGGAAGGAGGAGCTGGAGCGCCTTGTCCAGATTCTCTCCCGGCGGACCAAGAACAACCCAGCCCTTATCGGCGAGCCCGGGGTGGGCAAGACCGCTGTGGTGGAGGGACTGGCCATTGCCATTGCCGACGGCAACGCCCCCCAGCACCTGTTGGGCAAGCGGATCTATGCCCTGGACCTGTCCGCCATGGTGGCGGGCACCAAGTACCGGGGGGAGTTTGAGGAGAAGCTGAAGCACGTCCTCAACGAGGTGCGCCGGGCGGGGAACATCATCCTCTTTATCGACGAGCTCCACACCATCGTGGGGGCGGGCAGCGCCGAGGGGGCCATCGACGCCGCCAACATCCTCAAGCCCGCCCTGAGCCGGGGGGAGCTCCAGGTCATCGGGGCCACCACCATCGACGAGTACCGGAAGTATATCGAGAAGGACGCCGCCCTGGAGCGCCGCTTCCAGCCCGTCACCGTGAAGGAGCCCTCCCGGGCGGAGACGCTGGAGATTTTACAGGGCCTCCGGGGCCGGTACGAGGCCCACCACCACCTCATCATCTCGGACAGCGCCCTGGAGGCGGCGGTGGACCTGTCCTGTCGCTACCTGCCCCAGCGGTTCCTGCCTGACAAGGCCATCGACCTGGTGGACGAGGCGGCCGCCCAGGCCCGGCTGTCGGGCAAGGCCCTTCCCCCCGAACTCCAGCGGCTGGAGGGGAGGGTGTCCCAGGCGGGGAAGCAGCTGGCCGACGCGGTGCGTCGCCAGGACTTCGAGCAGGCGGCCATCCTGCGCAACGTGGAGCGGGACTTCCGCCGGGAGCTGGAGGGGGAGCGGCAGAAGTGGCAGTCGGGCCAGGGCCAGTTCGCCGTGGAGCCCCACCACATCCGGGCGGTGCTCTCCCAGTGGACGGGGGTGCCGGTAGAGGACCCGGACGAGGCGGACAAGCAGGCCCTGACTCAGCTGGACACCGCCCTGCGCCGCCGGCTCCTGGGCCAGGACAAGGCGGTGGACACGGTGGTCCGGGCCATCCGCCGGGGCCGGCTGGGGCTGAAGGACCCCCGCCGGCCGGTGGGCTGCTTCCTCCTGCTGGGGCCCAGCGGGGTGGGCAAGACCCAGCTGTGCCGCTCCCTGGCCGCCGCCCTCTTCGGCAGCGAGGAGGCCCTGCTCCGCTTCGACATGTCGGAGTATATGGAGGCCCACACCGTCTCCCGCCTGCTGGGCTCCCCTCCGGGCTATGTGGGCCATGAGGAGGGGGGACAACTCACCGAGCGGGTGCGGCGGAATCCCTGGTCGGTGGTGCTGCTGGACGAGCTGGAGAAGGCCCACCGGGACGTGTGGTCCGTCCTCCTCCAGGTAATGGAGGAGGGGGTGCTCACCGACGCCCAGGGGCGGAAGACCGACTTCCGCAATACGGTGCTGGTGATGACCTCCAACCTGGGGGCTCAGCGGTTTGCCAAGGGGAAGCGGCTGGGCTTCAACGCCGGGGGCGAGGCGGAGCGGGAGGAGCTGGAGCGCTCGGTGCTGTCCGACGCCTCCAACACCTTCGCCCCGGAGTTTCTCAACCGGCTGGACGCCACCCTGGTGTTCCACCCCCTGGACGGGACCACCCTGAACGCCATCACCCGACAGCTGCTGTCTGAGACCCGAAAGCGGCTGGAAAAGCTGGGGGTGGCCATGGCGGTGGAGGAGGAGGCCGTTGGCCTGCTGGCCGGCAAGGGCAGCAGTCGGGAGTACGGCGCCCGGCCTTTGAGGCGGGCCATCGCCTCCCTGGTGGAGGACCCCGCCGCCGACCTGATGCTGGCCGGCCGGCTGAAAAAGGGGGATACCCTGTGCGTCTCGGCCCAGGGGGACGAGGTAAAGGTACGGTTGGTATAATGGAGGGCCCCGGAGCGAAAAATGCTCCGGGGCTTTGTCTACGCCGCTCAGAGCGCTCGGGAGGAAAAAACCTCCTTTGCTGTGGAGACTGCGTTGAGCACCCGGGGAAATCCCACATAGGGGACACAGTGGATCAGAGCCTCCACAATTTTTTCTGGGGCAATCCCCACATTTAACGCTCCGTTGAGATGTACCCTCAATTGGGGCTCGCACCCGCCGGCGGTCAGAAGGCTGTCTATGGTCACCAGCTCCCGCTCCTGTAGGGACAGCCCCTCCCGGGCGTAAATGTCGCCGAAAGCAAACTCCACAATGTAGCGGCCTAGGTCCGGGGCGATACCAGACAGGGAATCAATCACAGCCTCACCGCCCGCATTGTCCACCTGCTGTAAAAGCTCCCATCCCCGCTGGAATCGGGTCTGTTCCATTTGATTTCACCTCCTTCCTGCACTATAATGGGAGAGTACAACTTGGACTATAGTCCAAGTCAAGAACTTTTTTGAGGTGGAATATGACCATTGGAATAATGACCCAGAGGACGGGACTAACTGAGAGTACACTGCGGTACTATGAGAAAAAGGGGCTGATTCATGTGGCCCGAGATGGAGGCGGTAGGCGGGTCTATAACGAGGAGGATGTGGAGTGGATCGCTTTTATCTGTCGGCTCAAGGAGACCGGAATGCTCCTGCGGGACATCCGGCGCTATGCGGACCTGCGGGAGCAGGGGCGGGCCACCATGCCGGAACGGCTGGCGATGCTGGAGGAACACAGAGAATATGTGCAGGAGCAACAGAAGAGGTGGGCGAGACATCTGAAAAGGCTGGAGGACAAGATCGCGTTTTATCAGGCCGAGATATTCCAGCCGCCGGTCTGACACCGGCGGAATTCGATGCAGCAGAGGATATTTCTCGGAATATAGGGCGGGATTGCATTTTCTCTCTTGCCAAGTGGGAGATTATTGTGTATAATATCTATCGCACCTGCCGGTGTGATGGAATTGGTAGACGTAGCGGACTCAAAATCCGCCGCTGGCGACAGCGTGGGGGTCCGAGTCCCCCCACCGGCACCAACTTGAATGAGTCCCGCTTTTCGAACAATTTTATCGAAAAGCGGGGTTCATTTTATCTTCAAACCGTTGCAATTAGCGGGTTCCTTCTCTTCATTAATTTAAATCAAGTCACTCCATTTTTTCAAAATTCTATAACCATTATTTTGCCGAGTGCTGTTATATGAACAGTGGTTTCTCATATAATCTTATCTCTTTGCTGCAAAGTACGCATCTTCAAACCCTTGCGGTGTCTGGTATTTCAGCGTTCGGTGAGGACGCACTTCATTGTAAAACTGGATAAATCGCTGGACACTTTTGCGAAAACCATCTTCTGAGGTGTACTCTCTGCGGTATGCTTCTTCTTTCTTAAACGTGGCAAAGAAAGTTTCTGCCACCGCATTGTCATGAGGCCTAGCCGTAGCCGAAAATGACTGTCTAACCCCACATTTTTGAAGTAAAGCAGTCATCGCCTTAGATGTGTATTGTGTCCCCCAGTCACTATGGAATGTCAAATCCTTCGGCCTCCCCCGTTCTTCATATGCAGCTCTGAATGTGGCTGTAACCAAATTTGTACTGGCATTTTTGGAAACTTTGAAGCCTACGATTCGACGGGAATACAAATCAAGAACGATGCAGAGGTAAAGCCAATAGCCTTCCACTCGAAAATATGTTATATCACTCACCCATGTCTGGTTTGGACGCTGCGCTGTAAAGCTGCGCTCCAGCCAGTTCTTTTTCTGCTCTTGCTGCTGTTTCTTAAATTGCTGCTTTGCTTCAGGGCGAACACTATGCAGATCCAGTTCCTTCATGATTGCAACAATGCGTTTCTTGCCAACACGGATTCCACTGTCTGCCAAAACGATTCGTATTTTTTCGGCGCCATACCGTTGCGCACTATCGTCGAAAATCTGCTGAATCTTTAGCATAAGTTCGGCCTGCTCTCTTTCTCGTCCACTGCGGTCCGCACGGCGGAATATGTGATTATAGAACGTCCCTCTTGCAACGTTCAGAGCTTCACAGAGCTCATAGACACTGTATTTCCCCTCATGATATATGCCCTCCAGTAAAGCAAGTTTCTTTTGCAAGGGGATTTCTGTAACAAGGCCAGTGCAATGAATGATCTCAAGCTCGTGTTCCAATTTCTTTGCATGGCGAAATAGTTTGTCAAATTCTGTTGGAGTATATTTTCGCACAGGGGTTTCAATAGAGCAAAGTTCTTTTGCCCAGCGATATATCGTGCTTTGTGCAAGGTGCAGCTCTTGACTTATTGATTTGATGGATTTCCCCTGCTCATAATGCCGAACAACTTCCTCTTTGAATTCGTTTGGATATTTCTTTGACATAATAGCATCATCTCCCCATTTTGATGCTGCCATTATAAGTGGCTATCTTTGTTTCGTAAAGTTTGTAATAAAGTATGGGGAAGCAGAGTTTTGACCATCCCGTTCATTTTCGCCACATTCGGATAATATTCCCGACGATGAACGGAGGGCGAACTGGTTATAACTCCCAACAAAATCTTCTTCGCGAGCCAGATAGGAAAATATGCAGATACAGCAATTGGGCCTATCTTTTCCGCAAATTATCTGATACAATATTTATAAAGTAATCATTGGATCAGGAGGAAGATCCGTATGCGCTTTATTGTTTTGACTACAGGAAGTGCAATCACGGCCCAACCCAAGTGTGGCTATCTGATTGAAGATCAATGGGATGACTGGTTTCAGTACAGTACCATGTATGATCTACATATTACTGATTCATCTTCACATATAAAGTATATGGGAAAAATCAAAATAGGCCAAAAAAGCATGGGTGAAAAGCAGCAGCGGCCCAATCTTCCGCAAAACTTTGAATCGTTGTCAAACATCTTCTTTTCCTTGGGGCAGGACAGTCATTACTATGAGAACATAAAGAATTTGGGAAGTACTTTCCGCGAGGAAATATTTGAAGCCCTCAATGATGTCTCATACAATCTGAGTTTGTTAAAGTCTGTAAATAAAGAGCATGTTATGAAAATTTCACTGCTACGAAGTGTACCCATCTCCATTGTGAAAGGTCAGTTTCACCGAATTGCATTGGGCGGCGCACGGTTAACCGCCTATAATTTTGAATATACTTCCTGCCCTGCGCGAGAAGGCTGTGATCCAATCACGATCCGATTCGATGTGGATCCAGAATCCAACCCTCCCACGAATATTCACGTTGTCATAGGTAGAAACGGTGTGGGTAAAACCTACCTCATCAGTAATATGATTCGTTCAATCGTTTACCTGCGCAGCGATTTGAAGGGAAAGGCTGGAACGACTCGTTTTCTCACCGGGCATGAGACGGTGACCGACCGTTTTTCCCGCATTATCTTTGTTTCATTCAGCGCTTTTGATGAATTGAACTTCAAAACAAAGTCTGAGAAATTCATAAAAACCGGCCTACCGTCATCGACAGACGGAAAAAGCTCCATCGAGAAGATGACTGCCACTTTTTCCACAAGCTTTTCAAACTGTGTTCGCGGACCACAAAAAAGATTGATGCAAAAAATACTCCATATGCTTACATCAGATCCGATGTTCAACGAGTCTGGTATCCTTAACTTTTGCGATGATAACTCATCTTGTGACTTGACCGAGTTAGCATCCGTTTTTTCCAGGCTGAGTTCAGGCCATAAAATCATTCTGCTGTCTGTTACCCAGCTCATAGAAAAAGTAATGGAAAAACATTGGTCTTTTTGGATGAGCCTGAAGGTCATCTGCATCCACCTTTGCTATCCGCATTCGTTAGGACTCTTTCAGAACTGCTTACTGACACAAACGGGGTAGCAATCATTGCAACCCATTCCCCAGTTATTTTGCAGGAGGTTCCGCGCAGCTGCATTTGGAAACTACGCCGAACAGGTGCCAATTGTCACGCAGAGCGTCTTCAGATAGAGTCATTTGGATCGGATATCACTACTCTGACCACTGAAATTTTTGGATTAGAGGTTACTAACTCTGGTTTTCATTATTTATTACAATCTTTGGTAAACAAATATCATGACTATGATGCAGTCCTTCGAGCGCTTAAAGGACAGTTAGGAGACGAGGGCCGCGCTTTGGTAAGGACTATGGTAGCTTTGGACACAGAAGAAATAGGTGAAGATGATGAAGATGAATAAGCCAAATATAACTTTGCACGATGTGTTTACATCCTGCACTGAGAATATGAATGATGAAAATAAGAATAAGTATGCCCCATGTTTCGATGAAATTGTACTTGCAACGCAGGATTATGAAAAAAAGATGGAGCAGGGAGCACCACAGGATGTCGCGTCTTGTTCCGTCGTCAGCGGCCTTTCCCACACAGAAATGGGAAAACTCTATAAGGACAAGCTGGCCAAGTTAAGGCAGCCCGCCAGAAAGTATTATGATCAGATAAAGGCTGGCGCCCCAAGGGGTATGTGTCCATATTGCAGGCAACGGACGGTCTCTACGCTGGATCACTATTGTCCACAGGCCCACTATGCTTCATTGGTCATCTCGCCGAGTAATCTTGTTCCTGCCTGTGCAGAATGCAATAAAAACAAGCTTGATATCACTTTTTTTCACCAGAAAGAATGCGCTTTTTTTAATCCATATTACGAGGATTCGGACCAGTTCATTTGGTTGAAAGCATCTTTGCGTGAGGATCTCCAATCAGATGAGCTGACAATGTCATTTTGTGTTGATCCACCTGATGAGTGCGACTTAATCACCCGAAAAAGGTTGGGACATCAGTTCATCAAGCTTAAGTTGGACAAGCTTTATGGAATTCATGCTGCCGAAGAGCTGATTGGCGTCCGTTCTCGGTGTCTCCGCATATATAAAGCAGATGGACCCAGTGAAGTAAAGAAGAGTATACAGGAATCAATAAAAGATAATGAATATCGTCCGAATTCATGGCAGGCAGCTATGTACCGGGCATTGGATTCAGAGTGGTTTTATGATTCCTGGCTTCCAACCAAGGTGTCATAGCCAAAGGGCACAACCAACTATACAATACAACCTCAATCGATATATTACACAGATTTTATAGGGCCAAAACAGTGGCATCTATAGTGTTCGCCCCAGCCACGTTGCCGCGGACGCCATATCGTTCGCGGCGACTTTTTTACAAAAGTCACCTCTCACTCATTTTGTCGCGGCTCCTCTCCAAACCGGACCCACTGCGTTGGGCTCCGGTTTGGTTTTTTCTGATTCTGAAAGTTACAGCCTCGAAAGTGTTCGGCATGGCCAAAAAGAAGACACGACCGTTGTCGTGTCTTCTTTTTTGGGTTATTCTGGTATTATTCCGGTATGGAGGAAAACCCTGATAAAAAGAAAAAGTTACGAAACTGGCCGAATAGCCAATTGTCGTAACTTTTTTGTCATGTGTTGATAAAAAAGATGCAGCCTCCGGGTTTGCACCCAAAACCAAAGCGGAGCCTAGCGAAGCGGGTCCGGTTTGGAAAGGAGGAGCAGCGGAATGAGCGCGCTCTGACTTTTGAAAAAAGTCGGAGCAAGCGATATGAAGCTTGCTCCGACGTGGAATAAGCGGTCAAAATCGATTTTCCTTTGAATCCCTTGCGGCACAATGGTTTGGAAAGAAGGGCCGATGTTGGAGCGGGGAAGGCAATCACTTTGTTGTTTGACTGCATTAGTGTTTATTGGTCCTTCATGAATCTGTTTTGCATATCTGATTGACTATGCCAAAGAGTTTCCTGCTTACAATCGCCAGGTGGTGTTCCTGTATTAAAAATCTCTCTAACTCGCCCCGGTTCTTAACCTGCTTTACAGAAGACAGGTCTGCTATAAAGGTCTTCTGGAGCAGAACATCCTCTACATATTTTTCATTCCTTAGTATTTTATTTGTCGAATATTGTCAAAAATCGTCGATAATCCGACCTTTTAAATCTAATTTTCTGTAATTTTACATATGAATCATCTTTATATGTTCTTAAAAATCTGCGCTTTCTTCACCGTTTATTGGCTTTTGCAAGGAAAACCACCACAAGCAGCACCCAGAAAAAGATAGTTGGAAAATTTAATGAAAAGCTCTCGCATTTTTCGATTGGTTGTGATAAAATAACTACGGATAATACATGATTATCTACGATTTAACTTGTGAGGTAATCTTGAATCACTTGCATTCATGTAGATGGGGCCAA
>JAETQY010000020.1 GCA_021770445.1 Bacillota bacterium
CCGCCGCTACCTCTCCCTACGCCACCACGGCTGAGGGCAAGGGTCCCGCCTGGGCCAACTCCCTGTTTGAGGACAACGCCGAGCACGGCCTGGGCATGTATCTGGGCCAGAAGGCCGTCCGCACCCGTCTGGCTGAGAAGACCCAGGCTCTGATTGCGGTGGAGTACACCCAAGCCGAGCTGAAGGCCGCCGCTCAGGCCTGGCTGGACACCATGGAGGACGGCAAGGCCAACGGCGAGGCCACCAAGAAGTATGTGGCCGCCCTGGAAGCCAATGTCATCCCCGACTGCCCCTGCGACGCCTGCAAGCTGGGCCGTGAGATTCTGGCCGAGAAGGACTACCTGGCCAAGAAGTCCGTGTGGATCTTCGGCGGCGACGGCTGGGCCTACGACATCGGCTACGGCGGCGTGGACCACGTTCTGGCCTCCGGCGAGGATGTGAACATCTTCGTCTTCGACACTGAGGTGTACTCCAACACCGGCGGACAGGCTTCCAAGGCCTCCAACATTGGCCAGGTGGCCCAGTTTGCCGCCGCTGGTAAGGTGATGCCCAAGAAGTCCCTGGCTGAGATCGCCATGAGCTACGGCTATATCTATGTGGCCCAGATCGCCATGGGCGCCAACCCCAACCAGACCCTCAAGGCCATCGCCGAGGCCGAGGCCTATCATGGCCCGTCCCTCATCATCGGCTACGCCCCCTGCGAGATGCACTCCATCAAGGGTGGCATGGCCAACTGCCAGGCCGAGATGAAGAAGGCCGTGGAGTGCGGCTACTGGAACCTGTTCCGGTTCAACCCGGCTGCTGAGGGCGCCAAGCTGACCGTGGACTCCAAGGCCCCCGCCGGCGGCTATCAGGAGTTCCTGCTCAACGAGGCCCGCTACTCCGCCCTGACCCGGTCCTTCCCCGACCGCGCCAAGGAGCTGTTTGCCAAGTCCGAGGAGACCGCCAAGAAGCGCTACGACAAGCTGCTGCGGCTCCAGAAGATGTACGGCGAGGAGTAATTCCTCAAAACGTAAGACCGCCCCGCTGCTGAAAAGCAGCGGGGCGGTTTTTACACCTTTCCGATATCGGTGCGGAAATGCATATCCTGGAAGGAGATGGGCTTTGCGGCGGTGTAGGCGGCGGTGATGGCCTCCTCCAGGGAGGGGGCGGTGGCGGTGACGCCCAGCACCCGGCCGCCGGCGGTGAGGATCGAGCCGTCCTCGCCTTTTTTGGTCCCGGCGTGGAACACCGTGGCCCCCAGGGCCTCGGCCTCAGCCAACCCGGAGATGGGGTAGCCGCTCTTGTAGCTGACGGGATAGCCTCCCGAGGCCAGCACCAGGCAGCAGGCGGCGCCCTCCTTCCATTTGATGTCCACCTTGTCCAGGGTGCCGTCCGCGCAGGCCTGGAAAATGTCCATCAGGTCGGTGTCCAGCATGGACAGAATGGGCTGGGTCTCCGGGTCGCCGAACCGGGCGTTGTACTCCACCACACGGGGGCCGTCCTTAGTCAGCATCAGGCCGAAGTAGATGACCCCCTTGAAGGGCCGGCCCTCCGCCTTCAGTGCGGCCACCGTGGGCAGGAAAATCTCCTTGACGCAGCGCTGGGCGATTTCAGGCGTGTACTTGGGGGAGGGGCAGAAGGCCCCCATGCCGCCGGTGTTGGGGCCCTGGTTGCCGTCATAGGCCCGCTTGTGGTCCTGGCTGGACAGCATAGGGACCAGGTGCTCCCCGTCGCAGAAGGCCAGCACCGTCACCTCGGGGCCCACCATGCACTCCTCAATGACCACCGTGGAGCCGCTCTCCCCGAACTTCTTGTCCTCCATCATCTCCCGGGCGGCGGTTTCCGCCTCCGCCACGGTGGAGGCCACCACCACGCCCTTACCCAAGGCCAGGCCGTCCGCCTTGACCACGATGGGCGCGCCCTGCTCCCGGATGTAGGCCAGGGCCTTTTCAAGGTCTGTAAAGGTTTCATACTTTGCGGTGGGGATGTGGTATTTCTTCATCAGTTCCTTGGAAAAGGCCTTGCTGGCCTCGATGATGGCGGCGTTGGCCCGGGGACCGAAGGCGGGAATGCCCGCTTTTTCCAGGGCGTCCACCATGCCCAGAGCCAGGGGGTCATCCGGAGCCACCATCACGAAATCCATGGCGTTTTCCTTGGCCCAGGCCACCATCCCGTCCACGTCAGTGGCCTTGATGGGTATGCACTGGGCCACCTGAGCGATGCCCCCGTTGCCCGGGGCGCAGTACAGCTCGGTCACCTTGGGGGACTGGGCCAGCTTCCAGCAGATGGCGTGCTCCCGGCCGCCGCCGCCTACTACTAAGACTTTCATTTGTGCTCTCCTCCCTGTATCTCTTCGATCAGTCCATATTCCTTGTACATGGTCAGCATATACTGACAGGTCATTTTGTTCCCCAGGTACTGGTGGAAGGTGGCGGATTTTTCTTTGCCCTCCGCCTTCAGCCTGTCCAGCCTGGCGACCAGCTCACTGTAATTCGCCTGTACGTCTGTCAGCATTTTTTCGAAAGCGGCCAGCCGTTCCTGATCGTTCATCTTTGATCCCTCCGTCTCAGTGGTGGAACAGTCTCATTCCGGTAAAGGCCATGACCATATCGTATTTGTCGGCGGTCTCGATGACCTGGTCGTCCCGGATGGAGCCGCCAGGCTGGGCGATGTACTGTACCCCCGACTGGCTGGCCCGCTCCACGTTGTCCCCGAAGGGGAAGAAGGCGTCGCTGCCCAGGGTGACGCCGGACAGCTTGGCGATCCAGTCCGTCTTCTCCTTCTGGGTGAGCACGTCGGCGATAAAGGCGTCGATGGCGTTGTCCCGGTCGGGGCGGCGGACGTTCTCCGGGAAGGGCAGCTCCAACACCTTGGGGTGCTGCCGCAGCCACCAGATGTCCGCCTTGTTCCCGGCCAGCCGGGTGCAGTGGATGCGGCTCTGCTGGCCGGCCCCCACGCCAACCGTCATGCCGTCCTTGACGTAGCACACCGAGTTGGACTGGGTGTATTTCAGGGTAATGAGGGCCAGCAGCATGTCGTTTTTGGCGCTCTGGGGCAGGTCCCGGTTCTTGGTGACGATGTTCTCCAGCATTTTCTCGTCGATGGTCAGGTCGTTGTAGCCCTGCTCAAAGGTGATGCCGAAGATATTCCGACGCTCGACGGGGGCGGGGGTGTAATCCGAGTCGATTTTCACCACGTTGTACCCGCCCTTGCGCTTGGACTTGAGGATTTCCAGGGCCTCGGCGGTGTAGCCCGGGGCGATCACGCCGTCGGACACCTCCAGGGCCAGGAAGCGGGCGGTGTCGCCGTCGCAGGTGTCGCTGAGAGCCGCCCAGTCTCCGAAGGAGCACAGTCGGTCAGCCCCCCGGGCCCGGATGTAGGCGCAGGCGATGGGGGAGAGCTCCCCCTCCGGAGCGAAGTAGACCTTCCGCTCCACATCGCTAAGGGGCAGACCCAGGGCCGCGCCGGCGGGGGAGACATGCTTGAAGGACGCCGCCGCGGGCAGGCCAGTGGCCTGCTTCAGGGCCTTCACCAGCTGCCAGGAGTTCAGTGCGTCCATAAAATTGATGTACCCCGGCCGGCCGTTGAGGACTTCCAGGGGCAGCTCGCCGTTCTCCATGAAGATGCGGGCGGGCTTCTGGTTGGGGTTGCAGCCGTATTTCAGTTCCAGTTCGGTCATTGCTTGCACTCCTTTACGGGGGTTTTTGTTCCTTTTCTTTGCAAAGAAAAGGAACCGAAAAGAAACTTTGGGAAAAACTACGTTTTTCCTCTGGCTCGGCTTAGTTGTGCTTATTGATGATGGCGATATCCCGCTTACCGCTGGTCAGGTCGAAGAGCTGGACGTAGAGGGACACCTTGTTTTCCTGATTCAGGGCGTTCCAGAGTGTTTGTGCCCAGGATTGGGCGTCAGCGGCGTCGATATTTACCCGGCGGGGCTCGCCCTGGAAGGAGGGCAGAGGGTCCAGGTTTTCCTGGTAGGTGTGGATGAAGTGCCCCGTGCCGGGGACGGGGTTGTCGTACTCGAAGAAGTACCGGCAGCAGCAGGAGGGGTCGCCGTCCAGGCTCTTGAGGATGGACAGATTATAGCTCCCGTCGGGCTTGACCACCCCGGAGATGCGGGGGGTCCAGTTGGGGCCGTCGGGCTCGAATTTCCGGGTATTGAGGGCGTGGCGGTAGCAGTGGCCCTCGCCGATGGCGTCCCAAATGGTGTCGGTCTGGTCGCCGTTGGTCACCACCAGCAGGCCGTTGTCCAGCAGCCGGACGGGGTGGTAGATGATGAGGGAGGGGTCGGTCATCTTGCTCTCGTCAAAGGCTTTTGTGCGGATGCCGTCCTCAGTGGTTTCAAAGATGCGGTTGCGGCTGTTCTCACTGCGGCCCATGATGAAGTAGGCAACCGCCGCCTTTTTGTTGTCCGAAGTGCGGCCCAGGACGATGCCCCGGCCGGGGTAGGAATGTTCAGCGAGATAGGTCATCAGATTGATCAACTTCATAGCGGCCTCCTGTTATGCTTCTAAAATTCGGACAGTGCGCCCCTCCACCCGCAGCCGGTCCTGACAAAACAGGCTGACGGCCTGGGGCAGCAGCTTCCACTCGCACTGCTCCATGATCCGGCGCTGGAGCGTCTCCGGGGTGTCGTCCGGGAGGACGCCCACCGCCCTTTGGAGGATGATGGGGCCGCTGTCGCACTCCTCGGTGACGAAGTGGACGGTGGCTCCGGACACCTTTACCCCGTAGGCCAAGGCCTGCTCGTGGACGTGGAGGCCGTAGGCCCCCTTGCCGCAGAAGGAGGGGATGAGGGCGGGGTGGATGTTGATGACGGCGTTTTCATAGACCTCGAACAGCTCCGGGGTGACGATGGTCATAAAGCCCGCCATCACCACCAGGTCGATGGACAGCGTTTTCAGCTTGTCCACCAGGGCCTGGGTCATAGCCTGACTGGAGGGATAGTCCCGGCGAGCCAGCACATAGCCGGGGATGCCGGCCTTTTTGGCCCGCTCCAGGGCGTAGGCCTCGGGGGCGGAGGAGATGACGGCGGCGATTTCCCCGTTGATAATCTCACCACGGTACTGGGCGTCGATGAGGGCCTGGAGATTGGTCCCGCCCCCGGAGACCAGGACGGCAATTTTTTTCATCACAGTAGCTCCACACCGGTGTCCCCGGCCACGATCTCGCCAATGACCTTGGCGCCTTGGCCCTCGCTGTTGAGGGCGGCCACCGCCTTGTCCACGTCCCCTTTGGCCACCACCAGCACCATGCCGGTGCCCATGTTGAAGGTGTTAAACATGTCGTGCTCCGGGATATTACCCAGCCGCTGGATCATCCCGAAAATGGGGTCGATCCATAGGGAGGATTTGTCAATTTTGGCGGTCATTCCCTTGGGTAGGCAGCGGGGGATATTCTCATAGAAGCCGCCGCCGGTGATGTGGCTGGCGCCGTGGAGGTCGATCCCGCCGTCAATGAGGGCCAGGACGGCCTTCACGTACAGCTTGGTGGGGGCCAGCAGGGCCTCGCCCAAAGATTTGCCCTCCAGCTCGTCCATGGGGGCGGTCAGGTCGGCGTGCTCGATGTCAAAGACCTTGCGTACCAAAGAAAAACCGTTGGAGTGAACCCCGGAGGAGGTCAGGCCGATGAGAACGTCGCCCTCGCTGACCTTGGAGCCGTCGATGATCTTCTCCCTGTCCACCACGCCCACGGCGAAGCCGGCCAGATCGTAGTCCTCAGGCTTCATCAGGCCGGGGTGCTCGGCGGTCTCGCCGCCGATGAGGGCGCAGCCCGACTGGACGCAGCCCTCGGCCACACCGGAGACGATAGAGGCCACCTTCTCCGGCTCATTCTTGCCGATGGCGATGTAGTCCAGGAAGAACAGGGGCTTTGCGCCGCAGCAGATAATGTCGTTGACGCACATGGCCACGCAGTCGATGCCGATGGTGTCGTGCTTGTCCAGCAGCTGGGCCAGGCGAATCTTGGTGCCCACACCGTCGGTGCCGCTGACGAGCACCGGCTCCTTCATCCCGGACAGGTCGGGGGCAAACAGGCCGCCGAAGCCGCCGATGCCGCTGACCACGCCGGGAATCATGGTGCGGGCCACATGCTTTTTCATCAGCTGTACGCCCTTGTAGCCGGCCTCAATGTCCACGCCGGCGGCGGCGTAGGAGGCGGAATGAGAGTTTTCCATGGTTGAAACCTCCAAAATCATAGTAGGGGCCGCCGCCCTCGGCGGCCCGGAGATGATATTATTCCTTCCCGTTCCAGCAGTAGGTACATACCTTGTTTCTGTCGATGCCGATGGCCTCCAGCAGGCCGTCCAGGGACTGGTAGCCCAGGGAGTCGAAGCCGAATTTCTCACAGATGGTTTTCAGCATACACTGGCCCCGCTGGGTGGAGCCGTCGGCGTACTCCTCCAGGTGGTCTAACCCCTGGTCGCCCTCCAGCTCCAGGACGGTGCGGCGGGCCAGCAGCTCCATCTCGGACCTACTGCTGGAGAAATTCAAAAACTTACAGCCGTACATGATAGGGGGACAGGCGGAGCGCATGTGGACCTCTTTCGCCCCGGACTCGTAGAGGAATTCCACCGTCTCCCGTAGCTGGGTGCCCCGGACGATGGAGTCGTCCACAAAGAGCAGCTTTTTGTCCTGAATCAGCTCGGGGACGGGGATCTGCTTCATCTTGGCCACCTGATTGCGGACCTCCTGATTGGCGGGCATAAACGACCGGGGCCAGGTGGGGGTGTATTTCACAAAGGGCCGGGCGAAGTGGTTGCGGCTCTCATTGGCGTAGCCGATGGCGTGGGGGACGCCCGAGTCGGGAACGCCGGCCACATAGTCCACATCGGGGAGGGTGCCCCGCTTCTCCTCGTCCCGGGCCATGATCGCGCCGTTTTTGTAGCGCATGACCTCCACGTTGACCCCCTCGTAGTTGGAGTTGGGGTAGCCGTAGTAGCTCCAGAGGAAGGCGCAGATTTTCATCTCCTCCCCGGCGGGGGAGAGGATGTCGAAGCCCTCTGGCCGGATGCGGACGATCTCCCGGGGGCCCAGCTCATAGGCGTCCTCATAACCCAGCTTGTGGTAGGCGAAGGACTCGAAGGAGACGCAGTGCCCCTTGTCGCTTTTGCCGATGAGGACGGGCAGCCGGCCCACCCGGTCCCGGGCGGCGATGATCTCGCCCTTGTCCGTGAGGATGAGCAGAGTGAGGGAGCCCGACACCGCCTCCTGAGCGTGGAGGATGCCGTCCACCAGGTTGTCCTTCTGGTTGATGAGGGCGGCGGCCAGCTCGGTGGAGTTGACCTTGCCGGAGCTCATGGCCATAAACTGGTGTCCGTGGTCGGAGAAGTACTGGTTTACTAGCTCCTCGGCGTTGTTGATGATGCCCACGGTGGTGATGGCGTACAGCCCCAGGTGGGACCGCACCAGCAGGGGCTGGGGGTCGGTATCGCTGATACAGCCGATGCCGGAGCAGCCGTGGAAGTCGGCCAGGTCCTTCTCAAACTTGGTGCGGAAGGGGGTGTTCTCGATGGAGTGAATTTGGCGCTGGAAGCCGTCCTTGGCGTCATGGATAATCATGCCGCCCCGGCGGGTGCCCAGGTGGGAGTGGTAATCCACCCCGAAGAAGATATCAAGGGAGACGTCCTGCGTGGAGACGGCTCCGAAAAAGCCACCCATGTATGCTTGTCCTCCTTAACAATCAGGCAAAAAAGAGCTTGGACAGGGTCATGGGATCGATATATTTCCCGTCCTTGTACACCCGCATGTTGCCGGAGGCGATCTCGTCAATGAGCATTACCTTGCCCTGAGGGTCATAGCCGTACTCGAACTTGATGTCGTAGAGGACCAGGCCCTTCTCCTTCAGGTCGTCGGCCACGATTTTGGTGATCTTCTGGGTCATATCCTTGATGTCATCGTACTGCGCCTCGGTCATCACGCCCAGGGCCACCAGGGCGTCCTTGGTCACCAGGGGGTCGCCCTTGTCGTCGTTCTTGAAGGTGGTCTCCACATAGGCGGGCAGGTCGGCGCCCTCCTCAATATACTCGCCATACCGGCGGATGAAGGAGCCCACCGCCTTGTGGCGGCAGATGACCTCCAGGCCGTGGCCGAAGACCTTGGCGGGCAGTACCTCCATGGTGGTGTTTTGGAGGTCGGCGGAGACGAAGTGGGTGCGGATGCCAGCGGCGTTGATCTTCTCGAAGAAGTAGATGGACATGCGCAGGTTGACGTCGCCCACTCCCTCGATGGTCAGGCCCACGGAGTTCTCGCCGGGATCAAACACGCCGTCCTTGCCGGTGCAGTCGTCCTTGAACTTGAGCAGGTAGTTGCCGTTGTCCAGCGCGTAGACATTCTTGGTCTTGCCGGTGTAAACCAGTTTGTTTTCCATAATAAATTCCTCCATAAAATAAATTTGTAGGTGAAAGGTTGGGATTAGCCCTTCAGCTCCGCCTGGAGCTTGGCCTCTTTCGCGGCAATCTGGTTGGCCATCTGGTCTCGGGCTCCGTCCAGCTTTGCGGCCAGGGCGTCGTCAGAGACGGCCAAAATCTGGGCGGCCAGTACGGCGGCGTTTTTGGCCCCGTTGATGGCTACGGTGGCCACCGGGATGCCGCTGGGCATCTGGACGGTGGCCAGCAGGGCGTCTAGCCCGTCCATGGCGCCCCCCTTCATGGGGATGCCGATGACGGGGAGGGTGGAGTTGCCGGCGAAGGCTCCGGCCAGATGGGCGGCCATGCCGGCGGCGCAGATGAGTACGCCGAAGCCGTTGGCCCGGGCGTTTTTGGCGAACTCCGCAGCGGCCACGGGAGTGCGGTGGGCCGAGAGTATGTGTGCCTCATAGGGGATGCCGAACTCGTCCAGTTGTTTACAGGCACCCTGGACCACGGGCCAGTCGCTGTCAGAGCCCATAATGACGGCTACTTTTTTCATAGAGATACTCCTTTCAGGAAATTGATTTGTGATTCCCGCCCCGCAGGGGCAGAAAGACAGGGATCGGGAAAAAAGTTTCAGGCTATCTGAGGGTACAGACAGCCTGATGGATGATTAGCGGACGATTTTGGACAGATTGAGGCCATAAAAGAGCAGAAAACGGAAGCAGGAGAAGCAAAACACAGCAAAGACCCCCTCTGTTTGATCAGCTCCCATTTTATAGGAAAACTGGAGATTTGGCAAGAGGGAGAAGAATTTTCGTATATTTGTACAAGAAGCAGGGGAAATCCGACAAAAAAGTGGGAAGTAGCGTCACAGCAGCCCGGCGGTGGTGAGGATGCGTTCCACCTCCTCCACCCGCCGGGGCCAGGCGGCAGCGGCAGCCCGGTCCATCCGGCGATGGGAAAAACCGGGGGCCTCCTCCAGGGCGTGGGCGCAGAGGGTAATAAACTCGTCCGGGTCATGGGCGTTGTAGACCACGTCGGGGAACTGCTCCACCTGGCCGGGCCACTGCATGGTGACCACCGGCTTTCCAGTGGCCAGGTACTCATAGAGCCGGGGGGAGACCACGTCGTCATAGGGCCGGTCCTCCCGGAGCAGGTCCAACAGCACATCGCAGCGGTACAGCCAGTCGGGCACCTCGGTGGCCGGCCTGGCGCCGGGGAGAAAGACGTTGGACAGCTTGTCCAGCCGATGGAGGAAAGGGTTTTCGCTTTCCACCGGGCCCAACAGCAGAAAGCCCCAGTCGGGCCTGGCCTGGGCGGCCAGGAGCACCGGAGACAGGTCCAGTCCCGCCCGGATCGCGCCGCACCAGCCGAAAATGGGGGCGGTCACGCCGGGGAGAGGGTCGGGCCGGGGGTTGGAGGGCTGGAACAGGGGGAGGTTAATGCCGTTGGGCAGCAGGGCGATGTTGGAGCTACAGGGGGACAACCGGTCGGCCAGCTGGGGGGAGGCGGCAAAGACCACATCGGCCGCCTGGGCCAGGCTCCCCTCCCAGTGAGGGGGCAGTCCGTCCCAGGCCTTGTCGCAGTCGTAGACCAGTGCACCGTATTCCAGCCGGTCCAGCAGATGGATTTGTCGGGGGTGGGTGGTCCACAGCAGAGGCTCCACAAAGCCCTTCCGGGCAGCGGCCTCCTGAATAAAATGGCTTGCCCGGTTCCAGGCCCGCCCAAAGAAAAAGCGGTAGCGCTCCGGAATGGGGAAGAGAATAGGGGGCAGGGTGTAGACCGTCACATTGGGGCGCACCTGGCGTCCTTTCTGGCGGAAGGCCTGGTCCCTGGTGGACTGGGCGGGGGAGAAGTATAGGACCTGCGTATCTCGCAGCCGGGAAATCAGCTGTTGTGTCCGGCCGGGCAGGGAAGTGGACCAGGGCTCACTGGCCATACAGAGGATTTGCTTCAAAGGGGAAACCTCCCAAATCTGGAAATCAAGGTTGACTTGCCGGGGGTTTTCTTCTATTATAGTCATGGCGGCCCGGTCCGTCAAGCGGAAAGTTTACATAATACGTGAAGGAGGTTAAAATGCTGGATACGATACTCCAACTGGACGGTGAGCTGCTGGTGGCCATCCAGGGCCTGCATATGGCCTGGCTGGACCCCATTGTGTCGTTGTATACCAGGCTGGGGGATGCGGGGCTGCTGTGGATCGCCCTGTCTCTGGCGATGCTGTTCTGTAAGCCGACCCGAAGGGCGGGGGCGCTGGCGCTGTGCGCAATGATTTTGGGGCTGATTGTGACCAACCTTACCATTAAGCCCCTGCTCTCTCGTCCCCGGCCCTGGCTGGACTGGCCTATCGTCCCTCTGGTGACGGAGAAGGACCCCAACTCCTTCCCCTCGGGACACACCTGCGCGGCCTTCGCCGCTGGGATGGTCTGGGTGCGGACCCTGCCCTGGAGGTGGGGACGGGTGACCGCCGTCACGGCGGCGGTGCTGATGGGGCTATCCCGGCTGTATGTGGGGGTACACTACCCCAGCGATGTGCTGGCGGGGGCGATCATCGGCTCCCTGTGTGCCTGGGCAGCATGGAAGGCATATAACCTTTACAGTGATAGAAAAAACCGAGTTTATTGAGGAAATACATCGTAAAAAATGGAGGAGATTATTATGTGGAAAAATGTCGGCTATTATAATGGCGAGATGGGCCCCCTGGAGGAGATGAAGGTGTCCATGGGGGACCGGGCCCTCTACTTCGGCGACGGCATCTACGAGGCCACCTGCGTGGCCAACCGGATTCCCTTCGCCATTGACGACCACCTGGACCGGATGTACAACAGCCTGCGGCTGCTGGAGATCCCCTTTAAAATGGAGCGGGAGCAGGTGAAGGCGGAGCTGCAGAAGGTCATCGACGCGGCGGAGGACAACCCCGTCCACTTCCTCTACTGGCAGATCACCCGGGGCAACAGCATGCGCAACCATGTGTTCCCCCAGGGGGTGGAGCCCTCCCTGATGATCTTTGTCAAGCCCCACACCATGAAGTCCATGGATGTGCCCTATAAGCTCATCTCCCTGGAGGACAACCGCTTCAAACTGTGCAACATCAAGACCCTGAACCTGATCCCCAGTGTGCTGGCCAACCAGCGGGCGGCGGAGGCCGGCTGCGACGAGGCGGTGCTCCACCGGGGCAGCCGGGTCACCGAGTGCGCCCACAGCAATATCTCCATCCTGAAGGACGGGGTGCTGCGCACCGCCCCCACCGATGAGCTGATCCTTCCCGGCATCACCCGTAAGCACCTGCTGGCCCTGGCCAGGGAGCACGGCATCCCCGTGGTGGAGGAGCCCTTCTCCATGGTGGAGCTGATGAACGCCGACGAGGCCATTGTCACCAGCTCCAGCGCCCTGTGCATGCGGGTGGAGTCCATCGACCGCATCCCCGTAGGCGGGAAGGACCCCCGGCGCATCAAGCTGCTCCAGGACGCCTACCTGGAAAAGTTCCGCCGGGAGACCACCTCTGTTGGGTAAAGTGGACGAGGCGTAAAGAAAAAATAACTTGCAATTATGTGGAAGCTGTAATATAATAAGGTCCACAGGCAGTGAGCTGCTTGTACATCCATACGGCAAAAGCCCCATGGGGCTTTTGCTCTTCCGGGGACCGGAAGAGCATGCCAGACTGAAAAATGGAGGAAGAGAATATGAAGAAGAAACTCGCATTGGCCCTCGCTCTGGTCATGACCATGAGCGCAGTGCTGGCAGGCTGCGGTGGCGGCGGCGGTAAGCTGACTTTCGTCACCGGCGGCGACCAGGGCACCTACTATGGCTTCGGCACCGTGCTGGCCGGCCAGATCAGCGACAAGACCAAGACCACCGTCACCGCCATTGTGGGCAAGGGCTCCAAGGGCAACATCGAGCAGATGGACCAGAAGGACGCCCAGCTGGGCTTCGTCCAGTCCGACGTGATGGCCTACGCCTACAACGGCGAGCGCCTGTTCGAGAACAAGATCGGCAGCTTCTCCACCGTGGCCGCCCTGTACATGGAGCAGGTCCAGATTGTCACCCTGGACCCCACCATCAAGTCCGTGGCTGACCTGAAGGGCAAGAACGTCTCTGTCGGCGAGTCCGGCTCCGGCGTGTACTTTAACGCCGTCGACGTGCTGGCCGCCTATGACCTGGACGTTGAGAAGGACATCACCCCCACCTACCAGGGCTTCGGCGACAGCGCCGACGCGCTGATGGACGGCAAGATCGACGCCGCTTTCGTGGTCGCTGGCGCTCCCACCACTGCTATCACCTCTCTGGCCGCCAGCCGGGACGTGTACCTGGTGGAGCTGGACGACGAGCACATCGACAAGCTGATTGCCGCCTCCCCCTACTACAGCAAGAACGTCATCTCCAAGGACGCCTATGGGCTGGCCGCTGACGCCACCACCGTGGCCGTGGGCGCCGTCATCATTGCCCGGGACGACTGCTCCGAGGACGACATCTACAACGTGGTCTCCGGCATCTTCGAGAGCATTGACACTCTGGGCCACGACAAGAAGAACGAGCTGGACCTGAACTTTGCCGCCAGCATCACCGCCGTGCCTTATCACCCCGGCGCCGCCAAGTACTTCACCGAGAAGGGCTTGACCGTTCCCACCAAATAAGATTATTAGCAGCCATCGGACTGCGGTGGAGCTTGCTCCGCCGCAGTCCGTTGTGTGTCACAACCCATCGCAGCCCGTAGAAAGGAGAGTGGAACGTGAGCATTTGGAAAAAAGAAAAGGACGCGGCGCCCCCCGTCAGCGAGGCGGCGGCGGACTCCATGGAGGTCGGCACCGCGGCTGACGTGGACGAGGTCATGAAGAAGTATGACAAGGAGTCCAACGTCCGTGTCTGGGAGGGGACGCCCGCCTGGATCGTAAAGGGAATTTTTATCCTGTTTTCCCTGTTCTGCATGTACCTGACCCTGTTCAACAAGGGCCAGGCGGAATTCCGCCTTTGTACCTTCCTGGGCGGAATCATCATCATCGGTTTCCTGAATTTCCCCATCAAAAAGGGAAATGTAAAGGTGAACAGCCTGCCGTGGTATGATATCATTATCATGGTGGCCGGCTGCATCCCCTTCTTCTACTTCGCCTTTAACGCCTCCACCATCAACATGATGGACTACGCCAAGGTGTCCAACGACCCCATGCTGCTCACCTTCGCGGTCATCGGCATCCTGGCTATGGTGGAGCTGTGCCGGCGCAGTGTGGGCCTGCCCATCCTGTGCGTCGCGGGCGTATTGATTCTGTACACCCTCTTCGGGGCCAACATCCGTATCGGCAAGGCCCTCTTTGACATGTTCTACACCACCAACGGCATCATCGGCACCCCCGTCTCTGCCTGCCAGAAGTTTATTGTCATGTTTATTATTTTCGGCGCGTTTTTGGAGCGCACCGGAATTTCCAATTTCTTTATCAGCCTGGCCAACTGCGTGGCTGGCTCCTCCTCCGGCGGCCCGGCCAAGGTGGCGGTTATCTCCTCCGCCCTGTGCGGCATGGTGTCCGGCTCCTCCGTGGGCAACACCGTGACCACCGGCTCCGTCACCATCCCTATGATGAAGAAAACCGGCTACAAGGGCGAGTTCGCCGGCGCCGTTGAGGCCGCGGCCTCTACCGGCGGCCAGATCATGCCCCCCATCATGGGCGCTGCCGCCTTCATCATGGCCGAGACCACCGGCATCCCCTATCAGCAGATCGTAGTGCTGGCCATCCTGCCCGCCTTCCTGTACTTCGCCGGCATCTTCATTGCCGTCCACCTGGAGGCCAAGAAGCTGGGCCTGAAGGGCATTCCCAAGAGTGAGTTGCCCAAGTTCAAGGAGCTGGCTCCCAAGCTGTACCTGCTGCTGCCCCTGGTCATTCTGGTCTGGTTGGTGTCCACCGGCAAGAACACCATGGCCTATTCCGCCGCCATTGCTATCTTTATTGCCATCGCGGTGGGCGCCATCAATATTTTTGTCAACAAGGCCTGCGGCTTTGAGGATACCTCCGACAACATCAGCGTTATGAAGATTCTGGACGCCCTGGAGGCCGGCGGCAAGGGCACCATCTCCGTGGCCGCGGCCTGCTCCATGGCCGGCATCGTGGCCGGCTGCGTCACCAGCACGGGCCTTGCCAGCGACCTGCTGCGCACCATCCTGTCCGTCTCCGGCGGCATGAAGATCGTGGCCCTGTTCCTCACCATGCTGTGCTGCATCGTGCTGGGCATGGGCGTGCCCACCACCGCCAACTACTGCATCATGGCGGCCACCTGCGCCCCCATCCTGATGAGTCCCTCCATCGGCATCCCCATGATCTGCGCCCACTTCTTCGTGTTCTACTTCGGCATCGTGGCCGACATCACCCCGCCCGTGGCCCTGGCCGCCTACGCCGGCTCCGCCATCGCCAAGGCCCCGCCCATGAAGACGGCCTTCAACGCCACAAAGCTGGCCATCGCCGCCTTTGTGGTGCCCTACATCTTCGCCCTGAACCCCGCCATGCTCTTCCAGTTTGAAGCGGGCACCACCATGACCATGAAGGTGGTTCAGTCTGTCCTCATCGTGATCACCTCTCTGGCCGGCCTCTACGGTGTGGCGGCCGCCCTGAACGGCTACCTGTACCGGCCCATGAACCCGCTGTTCCGTCTGCTCATCGCGGCGGGCGGCCTGTGCATGATGATCCCCGGCAACCTCACCGACGTGATCGGCGTTGTGGTGGTTGTGGGCATCGTGATCCTCCAGCGGGCGAGCGCGAAAAAGGGCGCTACGGCATAAGGGGAACGCATTTTGCACTAATTTGATAAATCAGACAACCGGCGGGGGGGAAAACCTCCGCCGGTTGTGATAGTTTTGGACAGTTTTTTCTTGTAACAAAAGAGGAACTATGATAAAATAATACAATAACTATAGCTATACACAGCCGAACCGGGAAGGCGGCCCTTGGGCCGGACAGGAGAATAACAATGAAAGGTATCGTTTTGGCGGCGGGGAAGGGGACCCGCCTGTATCCCATGACCAAGCCGGTGTGCAAGCCCCTGCTTCCGGTGTACGACAAGCCGCTGATCTACTACCCCATTGCCATCCTCATGCAGGCGGGCATTTCGGAGATCATGATTATCGTTCCGCCAGGGGAGACCCCCACCTTCCAGGCTTTGTTGGGGAAGGGAGAGCAGTACGGCTTGCATATCGAATACGCCGAGCAGCCGGTGGCCCGGGGCATCGCCGACGCCCTGCTCATCGGTCAGGAGTTTGTGGGGGGCGATCGGGTGTGCCTGGTGCTGGGGGACAACATTTTCTATGCGCCCACCCTGGCCGCCACTTTGAAGCGGGCCGCCGCCAATGACCGGGGCTCCACCGTTTTTGGCTACTGGGTGGAGGACCCCCGCCCCTTCGGCGTGGTGGAGTTCGACAAGGACGGCCGGGCCATCTCCATTGAGGAGAAGCCTCGGTACCCCAAGTCCAACTATATCATCCCTGGACTGTATTTCTACGACCATCAGGTGATGGAGATTGCCAATCGCCTCAAGCCATCTCCCCGGGGGGAGTTGGAGATCACCGATGTGAATCTGGAGTATATGCGCCGGGGACAGCTTCAAGTGATGCCTCTGGAGAAGAGCTTCACCTGGCTGGACGCCGGCACCGCCGACAGCCTGCTGACGGCAGGGGAGACCATCAAGCGCATCCAGGACACCACCGGCCGATATGTGGGCTGTCTGGAGGAGCTGGCTCTCTACGAGGGCTGGATCACCGAGGAGCAGGTCCACGCCATCGGCGACGAGCTGTCCATGACCCTGTACGGCAAGTATCTTCAGTGTTTGTAAAGGAGCGAATATGAGACGTATCCTGATGCTGGCCACCGGAGGGACCATCGCCTCCAAGGAGAGCGGCCAGGGGCTCAGCCCGGCCATCTCCTCTGAGGAGATCCTGAGCTGTGTCCCCGCCATCGGAGACCTGTGCCGGGTGGAGGCCGTCCAGCTGATGAATCTGGACAGCACCAACGTGGGTCCCTCCCACTGGCTGGAAATTGCCGGAGCCGTCCGGGAGCGGTATGACGACTATGACGGCTTTGTCATCACCCACGGTACCGATACCATGGCCTATACCGCCGCCGCCCTGTCCTACCTGATCCAGGACTCTCCCAAGCCCATTGTCATCACCGGATCCCAGAAATCCATCGCCCTCAACGACACCGACGCCCGGAGGAACCTGTACGACAGCTTCCTCTACGCCGCCGACAAGCAGTCCCACGACGTCAGCCTGGTCTTTGACGGCCGGGTGATCCTGGGTACCCGGGCCCGGAAGGAGCGCAGCAAGAGCTTCAATGCCTTTTCCTGTGTGGACTACCCCGAGCGGGCGGTCATTCGGGACGGAAAGCTGATCCGCTACCTGGCCCCCCGGGCCTACGCCTACGGGGCAGAGCCCGTCTTTTATGACAGGCTGGAGGACAAGGTGCTGCTCCTCACCCTGATTCCCGGCATGGGGGCGGAGGCCCTCCGGCTGCTGAAGGACAGCTATCAGGCGGTGATCCTCCAGTCCTTCGGGGTGGGCGGCCTGCCCGGCGGGGGGAGCGGCCCCCTGGCCCAGGCGGTAGCGGAGTGGCTGGCTGAGGGCAAGACCATTGTGATGATGACCCAGGTGCCCTATGAGGGCAGCGACATGTCGGTCTATCAGGTGGGTCAGCAGGTGAAGGAGAAGTTTTCACTGATCGAGGCCTACAATATGACCCTGGAGGCGGCTGCCACAAAATTGATGTGGGTGCTGGGCCAGACCCGGGATCCGGAGCAGGTCCGGGAGCTGTTTTACCGTCCGGTCCAGTTTGATGTGATCCGATCATGACTGATAATGGAGGCTACTCAGTGAAGCATTTCCGCCGCGTTTCTGTGTTTTTGCTGGCAGTTGCGCTGCTGTGTGCTCTGCTGCCCGCCCTGGCGGCGGGACCGGAGAGCCACACCACCACAGTGCTGTTTACCCACGATCTCCACTCCCATTTCCTGCCCCAGCCTGACGGAAAGGGTGGGCAGTCGGGGGGCTATGCCCGGCTCAAGACCGCCCTGGACCGGGAGCGGGCCGTCCATCCGGACGCCCTGACGTTGGATGGGGGAGACTTCTCCATCGGCTCTCTGATCCAGACCCTGTATACCACCCAGGGGGCGGAGCTGCGTACCATGGGGGCCCTGGGCTACGATGCTGCCACCGTGGGCAACCACGAGTTTGACCACAAGGGGACTGGCTTTGCCGCCATGCTCAACGCCGTGGCGGCCAGCGGCGACCCGGCGCCTGCCCTCCTGATGGCCAATTATAAGCCAGCCAATGACAACCCCGACAAGCTGGATATCCAGCGGGCCATGGCTGCTTACAACGTTCGGGACTACATGCTCCTGGAGCGGGGCGGGATTACCTACGGCATCTTTGGCCTAATGGGGGTAGATTCCCACGCATGCGCCCCCTCCTCCGGCTTTGCGCTGGGGGACATGGTGAGCAATGCCCAGCGGTGTGTGGACGCCCTGGAGGAGCAGGGAGCCCAGTTTATCATCTGCCTGTCCCACTCGGGGACCAATGAAAAAAAGAAGCTGTCCGAGGATGAGCAGCTGGCAGAAAAGGTGAGGGGCATAGACCTGATCGTCTCCGGGCACACTCACACCACGCTGGAAGAGCCCATCCTGGCGGGGGATACCTATATCGTCTCCGCCGGGCCCTACTGTGGGAACCTGGGCTCCATCACCCTGAGCTGGGGGGAAGAGGGGAACAAGACGCTGACGGACTACCACCTGACCCCCATTGACGAGACGCTGCCCGAGGACGGGGAGATCACCGCCATGGTGGAGCGGTGGAAGCGGCTAGTAGGGGGGACCTATCTGGGCCGCTACGGCCTGACCTACGATGAGGTGCTCACCCGGACGGACTTCGACCTGCCCACCCCGGAGTCCGGGGTCCAGAACGGCAATTCTCTGGGGGAGCTGGTGGCGGACGCTTTCCTCTGGGCGGCGCAAAACCTGGAGGCGAACGCCCCCGATGTGCCTACCGTCACCGTTACCGCCGACGGGGTGCTGCGGGCTCCTCTGGCGGAGGGGGAGATTACCACCTCCATGGCCTTTGACGTGCTGTCCATGGGGGTGGGGAGCGACGGCACCTCCGGCTTCCCCCTGGTGGGGGTGTACCTCACCGGCAAGGAGCTGAAAGCCGCCGCCGAGGTGGACGCCTCGGTGACGCCCCTCATGCCCGCTGCCCAGCTGCATATGGCGGGAATGGACTACTCCTTCAATACCCACCGGATGTTTTTCAACCGGGTGACAGAGGCTCTGCTGGTGGAGCCTGATCTCGACCGGGACCTGGGCGGCGGACTGTGGCCCATTGAGGACGACCGGCTCTACCGGGTGGTCACCGGCATGTACTCCGCCCAGATGCTGAGTACGGTGCAGAGCAAGTCCTTCGGCCTGCTGTCCCTGGAGCCCAAACTGGCGGACGGGAGCCCGGTCACCGACTTCGAGGCCTGCATCCTCCGGGACGAAAACGGCAATGAGATTAAAGAGTGGTACGCCCTGGCCGCCTACCTCCAGAGCTTTGGGGAGGAGGGCGTCCCCAGCCGGTACGGCAGGCCCAACGGCGACGGCCGGAAGGACGTCAGCCACAGCTGGAACCCGGTAGAGCTGGTGAAAAACCCCAACTGGATCACTGGCGTGACGCTGACCGTGCTGGCTGTTGTCGTGGTCCTGGTGATCTTCCTGCTGCGCTGGCTCCACAGTGCTCGGCGCCGCCGGCGCTATGGGAAAAAGAAAAATCTGTGATCTGTGCGGCGGATGCCGCTGGCAATATATCCGATGGAAAAAGGAAGAACTCTGACAGGAGGAGAAACAGTGAAGAAGTACGAAATTGTGAAAAAAAAGGTGCTGACGCCTGAGATTTCTCAGATCTCTGTGTACGCACCGCTGGTGGCCGCCAAAGCCAAGGCGGGCCAGTTCATCATCCTGCGGGTGGATGAGGAGGGAGAGCGGATTCCTCTGACCATCTCCAGCGCAGTGGACGGCCTGGTCACCGTAATCTATCAGAAGATCGGCGGCACCACTCTGGCGCTGGACGAGCTGAACGAGGGCGACTGCCTCCAGGACTTTGTGGGCCCTCTGGGCCTGCCCACCGAGGTGGAAAATGTGGGCCGGGTGGCCGTCTTAGGCGGCGGCCTGGGCTGCGCCATCGCGCTGCCTGTGGCCCGAGCGCTGCACCAGGCCGGCAACCAGGTGGACCTGATCGGCGGCTTTAAGACCAAGGATATTGTCATCCTGGAGGAGGAGATGGGGCAGGCCTGCACCGATCTGCACATCTGCACCGACGACGGCACCTACGGCTACCACGGCTTTGTCACCGGCAAGCTGGAGGAGCTGATCAACAGCGGCGTGAAGTTCGACCGGGTCTTTGCCATCGGCCCTCTGCTGATGATGAAGTTTGCCTGTAAGCTCACCGAGAAGTACAATATTCCTACCACTGTGAGCATGAACCCCATTATGATCGACGGCACCGGCATGTGCGGCTGCTGCCGGCTCACCGTGGGCGGCGAGGTGAAGTTCGCCTGTGTGGACGGCCCCGACTTCGACGGCCACAAGGTGGACTTTGACGAAGTGATCGCCCGCAACGCGACCTATAAAGAGCATGAAGCCAAGGCGAAAGAGAAGCACCTCTGCCGCCTGGGAGGAGGTGCCATGAATGGCTAATATGCAGATGGAAAAGACCCCCATGCCTGAGCAGGAGGCCAACGTACGCAACGCCAACTTTAAGGAGGTGGCCCTGGGCTACACCCTGGAGCAGGCCCAGAACGAGGCCCAGCGGTGCCTGAACTGCAAGAACAAGCCCTGTGTCAGCGGCTGTCCCGTGGGCATCCCCATTCCCGACTTCGTGGCCAAGGTGGCCGAGGGCGACCTGGCCGCCGCCTACCAGCTGCTGTCCGACGCCAACGCCCTGCCCGCCATCTCCGGCCGGGTCTGCCCCCAGGAGACCCAGTGCGAGGGCAAGTGCGTCCGGGGCGTCAAAGGCGAGCCGGTGTCCATCGGCCGCATCGAGCGCTTCGTGGCCGACTGGGCCGCCGAGAACGGCATCGCCAACGTGGCCACCGCCCCCAAGAACGGCCACAAGGTGGCGGTCATCGGCTCCGGCCCCGCCGGCCTGACCTGTGCCGGCGAGCTGGCCCGGATGGGCTACTCCGTCACCGTGTTCGAGGCCTTCCACACCCCCGGCGGCGTGCTCAGCTACGGCATCCCCGAGTTCCGTCTCCCCAAGGCCATCGTCAAGCGGGAGGTGGCCAACCTGGAGAAGATGGGCGTGGACATTGAGCTGGACATGGTCATCGGAAAGGTGCTCACCATCACCGAGCTCTTCGAGCAGGGCTACGAGGCCGTGTTCATCGGCTCCGGCGCCGGCCTGCCCATGTTCATGAAGATCCCCGGCGAGTCCCTGGTGGGGGTGTACTCCGCCAACGAGTACCTCACCCGTATCAACCTGATGAAGGCCTACAAGGACGATTCCCCCACCCCTGTGCTGCACAACAAGAAGGTGGCCGTGGTGGGCGGCGGCAACGTGGCCATGGACGCCGCCCGGTGCGCCAAGCGTCTGGGGGCCGACGTCCATATCGTCTATCGCCGCTCTGAGGCCGAGCTCCCCGCCCGGGCCGAGGAGGTCCACCACGCCAAGGAGGAGGGCATCGTCTTCGACCTGCTCACCAACCCGGTGTCCATCGAGGGGGATGAGACCGGCCACGTCCAGTCCATCACCTGTGTGAAGATGGAGCTGGGCGAGCCCGATGCCTCCGGCCGCCGCCGCCCCGTAGTTATCGAGGGCAGCGAGTTCAAGATGGAGGTTGACGCGGTGGTCATGTCCCTGGGTACCCAGCCTAACCCCATGAGCTACGACGGCACCCCCGGTCTGGAGAAGACCCGGAAGGGCTGCGTCCAGGCCGACGACCACGGCTGCACCTCCTGCCCCAACATCTTCGCCGGCGGCGACGCCGCCACCGGAGCTGCCACCGTCATCCTGGCTATGGGCGCCGGCAAGTCCGCCGCCAAGTCCATCGACGCATATATCAAGAGCAAGCAGTAAGGCAAAAAGAGGGCGTCCCCGAGGGGGACGCCCTTTCCCTGTTATTTGACCTATAGCCGCGGACCAAAGTAGTTGACCAGCAGGTCCACACAGGCGCCATAGGAACGGATACCCAACTCCTGGTCGTTGCTTTTCAAAAAGGAGTCGTACGCATCCTCTGCCGCGTCCTCTAAAGAGGACTCTAGGGCTGACCAGTATTCGCTGTTGTCCCTCCAGTCCACCGACAGCTCCCGGTTGAAGTATTCCTCAGCAATGGCGTACCAGGCGGCGTCATCCACAGGGTAGAGGGCGTTGCAGAGCTGGATGAGGCCCATGAGATAGCCGGAATACTGAAAGACCACGTCGTCGCAGGAGGCGCAGGCGGCGACGGCCACGAAGTTGGCCTCCAGCTCGGAGGCCACCATCCGCTGGTGGGACATCTCGTGGGCGATGGTGGCGGGGAGCAGGCAGGCGGGGGCGTCCACATTCACATTGGCCTCCCCGGTGAAGGGAAAGTAGATGCCCGTAAAGCCAAAAATACTTTGCAACCTAGAGCAGAGCAAGGGTTTAGCCTTTACGGAGTTCATGTCCAGTGAGGGGAACTCCCAGACGATGTTTTGGTAAATTTCGGGGCCGCGGTCGAGGCATTCGGAGGGCGTCACGGCGAAGTGGCTCTCCTCATCCCGTGGCACCTGGGGGGCCAGGGCGGCGGCCTGACGGGCAAAATATTCGGTGACGGCGGCCAGCTTCTCCACCGAGTAGGGGGCGGCGGACAGACTCTCCCGCTGGGCGAAGGAGGGGACATAGTAGGCGGCATTCCACAGCCAGCACAGCCCAGCCCACAGCCACAGCCAGGCGGAGGCCAGGGCCAGAAGCCGCCGCAGGAAGGGGAGGGGTGCCTTTTGGCGGCACACCAGGACCAATGCCCGCACCAGCCACACCGCGCAGCCCAGCAGAAACAGGGCGGCCAGGACCTCGGCCACCGAGAAGGGGATATGAGACCAAAGTCGCCCCAGCGCCTGTTCCAGCGGGGCCATGACAAACCAGACCCAGCCGCTCATCACGCCCCGGCTACCTTTTAGTATATGGAACAGGATCACCAGCGCCAGAGGAATGGTAACAGCTCCGAGGGGGAGCCAGAGCAGATCAATGGAACGGTCCCTTTTTTTGGTTTCCATGGGGTCTCCTTATCTTATCATAATGGGGTTGGTGGTCCATTCCAGACCGCCGGGCCTGGGAGTGGGAAAGCAGAGGCCAAACAGGTCGGTAAACCGGTCCTCCAGGGCAAACAGAACCTGGGCCTGAGAGGAGAGGCGGCGGCTGTGGGCGGGCTTGACAAAAAAGGGGAGGGACGCTGTCCGATTCATCTTTTTCAAAAGCTCCTGCCCCCGGTGGTTGAAGCCCAGCACCCGGATGTAGGGCGGAGCAGTGGGGATATCCTCCCGCCGCAGGCCCAGCAGGGCGTGAAGGGCCAGCCGCCGCACCCGGGCGTGGGCGTAGGTCCGGGTCTTGGTCAGAGCGTACAGCTCCTCCAGATTGGCCGTCTGCCGGGCGGCGCAGAGCAGACGGGCAGCCAGGCCGTCTCCGCTGTCCGGCAGGGCCTCCGCCTCCTCCAGGGTCATGGCGCGCAGCCGGGCGATGAGGGCACGCTCCAGATACTTCATATCAGCCGCCTCTCCGTTCCAGGACAACGGCTGAAAGGGGGAAATACTTGTCACATTCCCGGACCGTATCTGTTGGCGCAGAAAGGAGGCGGACGGAAAGCCGGCACATTCCGCTGCACTGTCGTGGCCTGCACCGCAGCGGGGAATGGTGACCGCCTCCATATTTGAAGGTAAAAAGCGCAAATATTCTACCCCCAAGCTGTTATTGGGCGTGTCCAGCAGGGCGGCGGTTTTCTCATCCAGCAGCCTGGCGGCCGCTTGACGGCGGCATTGGGCGAAGGATTTTTTAGGGTCCAATTCCCGGCGCAGGGCTTTGGAAAATTCCGGGCTGTTAAGGCACCGGGCCAGCTCCCGCAGAGGGGCAATTTTCCCGCATTCACTGCCGAAGGAGAGGACGTCCACTACCCCTGTGGCCTCCAAAAGAGCTACAGCTCCTTTTGCAAAGCCCTCGGCGGAGGCGGTTGCCCACACGGTGGGCAGCTCCAACACCAGATCGACGCCGCCGGACAGAGCCATCTCCGCCCGGGTCCACTTGTCGGTGACAGCGCACTCCCCCCGCTGGACCCAGTTGCCGCTCATCACGGCAATCACGGCGGTCTCCTCCGGAAAGAGCCGCCGGGTCTCCCGGATGTGGTGGGCGTGTCCAGTGTGGAAGGGGTTGTATTCGGCGACGATCCCAATGGTCTTCAAGGGCGGTCCTCCCAGTTAATTGACGGATTCTATCAAGCATGACAAAAAATGTATGGACGAAGCGCAAAAAGGGGTTGTCCAATTTGGAAAAAAGCGTTAGAATAGTGGTATGAGTCGGGCTGTCTCTATTGTAGTACATTCCAGGCCGGGAGGCAACCCAAATTTGATTTGAGAAGGAGACGATTCCCATGAATATTCTGGTAATCAACGCCGGCAGCTCCTCTTTGAAGTATCAGCTGCTCAACCCGGAGACCCAGCAGGTGCTGGCTAAGGGCCTGTGCGAGCGCATCGGCATCGACGGCAAGTTCACCTACAAGCCCGAGGGAAAAGAGGCAATCAAAGAGGCCGACGTGGCCATGCCCACCCACAACGAGGCCATCAAGGCCGTGCTGGACGCCCTGGTGGACCCCAAGAACGGCGTGATCGGCTCTATGAAGGAGATTGATGCCGTGGGCCACCGGGTGGTCCACGGCGGGGAGAAGTTCGCCAAGTCCGTGCTTATCACCGACGAGGTCATGGCCGCCATTGAGGAGTGCAACCCCCTGGCCCCCCTCCACAACCCCGCCAACATCATCGGCATCAAGGCGTGCCAGGCCCTCATGCCCGGCACCCCCATGGTGGCCGTGTTCGACACTGCCTTCCACCAGACCATGCCCCCCGCCGCCTATATGTACGCCCTGCCCTATGAGTACTACGAGAAGGACAAGGTCCGCCGCTACGGCTTCCACGGCACCTCCCACAAGTACGTCACCCAGCGGGCCGCCGCCATGCTGGGTAAGCCCATCGAGGAGCTGAAGCTGATCTCCTGCCACCTGGGCAACGGCTCCTCCATCGCCGCCGTGGACGGCGGCAAGTCCGTGGACACCTCCATGGGCTTCACCCCCCTGGCCGGCCTGCCCATGGGCACCCGCTGCGGCGACATCGATGCGGGTATCCTCCAGTACCTGATGAACAAGTACGGCATGGACATCGACAAGATGCTCAACGTGCTGAATAAGAAGTCCGGCGTGGAGGGCCTGAGCTGCGTCAGCTCCGACTTCCGCGACCTGGAGAACGCCGCCGCTGAGGGCAACGAGAAGGCCGAGCTGGCCCAGAAGAAGTTTGCCTATGAGGTGCGCAAGTATGTGGGCGCCTACGCCGCCGCCATGGGCGGGGTGGACGCCGTCATCTTCACCGCCGGCGTGGGTGAGAACGACAAGGCCATCCGCGCCATGGTGTGCCAGGGCCTGGACTTCATGGGCCTGAAGCTGGACGGGGCCGCCAACGACGTCCGGGGCAAGGAGACCGTCATCTCCGCCGCCGACTCCAAGGTGAAGGTGCTGCTCATCCCCACCAACGAGGAGCTGATGATCGCCATTGACACTGCCGAGCTGGCCGAGTAAATAAACTATAACTATACGATTAAAAACGTCGGATACTAAGCTGTGTCCGGCGTTTTTATCATTTTATCTTGAATCAGTAGAATATTTATGTTAAACTTTTAAACAGTTGACTTATAAATTGGTAAGAGGAGTGTAAGAGATGGGAGATAACAAGGAGAAACAGGCGGTAACACAAGAAGATATTATGAATCTTCTGGATGCCTGTTACGAAAAATGTTTAAATGGTATACCAGTTGTCAGTCCAAGCGTTGAGGATATGGCTAATGATTATATGAAAAAGCATAAATCGAAAGAGGCAGCATGTAAAGCGATGTTGCGAAATCAGGTTGCTAAGTGTACAACATCTGGAGTTGTAACTGGATTTGGAGGCTTTATAACGATGCCAGTTACCATTCCAGCAAATGTTGGGAGTGTCATTTATGTTCAGATGCGTATGATTGCTTGTACTGCATATATGGCAGATTATGAATTAAGTAGTGACCAAACACAAACTTTTGTATATGCTTGCTTAGCTGGTGTTGCGGTTAATAGTCTATTAAAACAAGCAGGCATAAAATTTGGCGTAAAGTTTGCAAATGGACTTATAAAGAAGATTCCAGGTAAGGTATTGACTAAAATAAACCAAAAAGTAGGATTTAGATTTATTACAAAATTTGGTGCTAAAGGAATTGTTAATTTAGGAAAACTTCTTCCTGGCGTGGGGGCCGTTGTCGGCGGTGGATTAGATTTTGTGGAGACTAAAATTATTGCTGATCGGGCTTACAAGTGGTTTTTTGAAGGGGATTTTTCCGTAAAAGATGAAAAGGAAGATGATATAATAGAGATTGACGATGCTGACTTCTTAGAATAGTGAATCGTAATATTTTTATGGAAATCTTCTGCAAGGAGGTCGGCATGGATATCCACGTCAATGATATACTAAAGATGAAGAAGCCCCACCCCTGCGGCAGTCAGGAGTGGCTGGTCCTGCGGGTGGGGATGGACTTCAAAATGCGCTGCCAGGGCTGTGGGCATGACGTCATGCTCCCCCGGAGCAAGGCGGAAAAGAACATCAAAAAGGTCTTCCGTGACGGCCAGCCGGTGGAAAACCTGTAAAGGAAAGGAGTCTTACTATATGCGCTACGACAGCGATTTACTATACCGTCCGCCGGGGGAGTGGAAGAGCTACCTGCTCCAGTGCACCATCGGCTGTTCCAACAACCAGTGCACCTTCTGCGGGATGTACAAGGAGAAGAAATTCCGCATCCGCCCGGTGGCGGACATTCTGGAGGACATCGACATGGCCCGGGACTACTACGGCCCGGAGCTGCGGCGGGTGTTCCTCATGGACGGGGACGCCATCATTATGAAGACGGAGGAGCTTTTACAAATCCTCCATAAGCTGTACGACCGCTTTCCCAAGCTGGAGAAGGTGACCCTCTACGCCGGGCCGAAAAGCACCCTGTCCAAGACCCCGGAGGAGTTGAAGACCCTCCATGAGGCGGGTCTGTCCCGGGCCTATCTGGGGGTGGAGAGCGGCAGCGACCAGGTGCTCCGGTTCATCCACAAGGGCTGCTCCGCCCAGGAGATGCTGCTGGCGGGCCGGCGGCTGGTGGAGGCGGGCATCGACCTGTGGGTCACCATTATATTAGGGATGACCGGGGCCAACGGGGAGGGGGGCGACTGGGAGGAGCACATCCTGTCCACCGCCAAGATGATCAATGAGATGAAGCCCCGGCACCTGTCGGCCATGACCTTCGCCCCCGCCAAGGGCACCCCCCTGGGGGAGGACGTGCTGGCCGGGCGGTTTGAGGTGTGCTCCGCCGACCACGTGCTGGAGGAGTGCCGCCTGCTCATCGAGCATCTGGACGTGGAGCCCCTTCATTTCACCAGCAACCACGCCTCCAACTACCTGCCCCTGAAGGGCGGTCTGCCCGAGGACAAGGAAAAATTTCTGGATATGATCGACCAGGCCCTGGCGGGCAAGATCCGCCTGCGCAAGACCCTGAACCGCGGTATCTGATCGAAGCAATTTTGCAGCCCTCCCGGCTCAGAAAGCCGGGAGGGCTGCTCTTTGTCGACGCATACAGAATTCTGGAAGAGGGGGTAAAAAGCGGGAGAAAAAGCGGGTATTCTTATAAAATTTTTACAACATACACAATATCCTGCGGCTATTTCTGGGCAGTTTTGCCCTTGTTTTGGATTTCAGAATTGGTTACAATGTGGTTACAAAAGTAACAGGACGTTGCTTTTGGTTGTCATAATTCTGACAAAAGCGTATCAAAAAGGAGTGCAGACAATGAAGCGTAAGCTATTTTCCGCAATGCTGAGCGCCTTTGCCTTGCTCCTCCTGATGGGTGCCGCCGCGGACACGGACCCGGCGTATGCCCTCTTGGCAGAGGAGGAGAGCACCGTCTCTCAGGAGACGGAGCTTGAGACTGAAGCGCAATTGCCCGAGGAATTTCCCGTGCCGGAGGATTCCGGGAACCCCGTTCCCGAGGCGCCACCGGAGCCGGTAGTAAATTCCAAGCTACTGATCAACGGCCAGCCGGCTCCCGAGGAGATCAACCGGTCTCTGCAGAAGGGGGTCACCTATGTGGCCCTGGATGTTCTGGCACAGCAGCTGGAGCCCTCCGCCCAGATCACCTGGGACGGCTCCAACGTGACCGTGGTCACCGATCAGCTGACGCTGACCGCCAAGGTCGGCGAGCTCTATGTAGTGGCCAATGGCCGGTATCTCTATGTGCCTGAGGCGGTGCAGCTGACTCAGGCGAACCAGGCGGCCGTGCCCCTGCGGGTGGCGGCTGAGGCCTTCGGCGCCCAGGTGGGCTATGACGCTGCCACCGGTGTGGCTACCGTCACCAGTGGCTCGGGCACCATCCTTTCCGGTGACAGCTTCTACAATCAGGATGACCTGTTCTGGTTGTCCCGGGTGATCTACCGGGAGAGCGGCAACCAGTCCCTGGAAGGCCAGATGGCCGTGGGCAATGTGGTGCTCAACCGGGTGGCCGATCCCGCCTTCCCCGACACGGTGGAGGGGGTGCTGGCTCAGAAGAACCAGTTCTCTACCTACAAGTCCGGGGTTCTGCGCAAGACAGAGCCTTCCGCCAAAAGCATCATTGCTGCCAAGTTGGTGCTGGACGGCGGAGTAGTGAAGGAGACCCGCGGCGCGCTGTTCTTTGATTGTACCAACAACAGCTGGGCTGCGCGGAACAAGCAGCTGATCGCCACCTTCGGAGATCACAACTTCTACGGATGAATGAAAAAATGGACCGCCTATCAGGCGGTCCATTTTTTCGTTGGTCGTTCAGGTCTGATTGGAGCCCATGCCGGTGATGATGGTGCCGGAGCCCTGGCTGTTGACCCAGTTGATCATGACGGGCATCAGCAGATTCAGGGCCAGGATGAGCACGAAGATGAGGACGAAGCCGACGACGGCGTTTTTCAGGGCACCTTTGGCCTTTTCTCGTTCCTGGGGCTCCTCCGCTTTGGCGTATTTCACGCCCAGTACCACGCAATACAGGGCGCCCAGCGCGCCCACAATGGCCAGCAGAGGGGCCATCAGACTGTTAAGGAGACTTACGATTGGAGCAACTACCTGTGCGAACATAATTATGTACCTCCCATAATAATTGGAATCTGGCGGGCTGGAGCGATGAGCTCCGCCGCCTCTCCCTATGTTTCCATGATAGAGGCGGCGGGCATTTTCTGCAATTTCTATATTTGAAGAAAACCGGTCATTTTTGCATGGAGAGGGAAAAGCAATTGCCAGGCTCACAAAAGCTGTGATATAATTACCCAAACAACCCTTCTGCGGGAAAGAATGCAAGGAGAGTATATTATGAATATCAAACTGGTAAAGCGGCCCCCCAACGGGGCGGAGCTGCGGTTAGAAGGCCGGCTGGATACCTCTTCCGCCCCCGGGGCCCAGGAGGCCTTTTTAAAGGTGGCTGGAGAGTACGCCGAGATCGAGCTGAATTTTACCGATCTGGCCTATGTGAGCAGCGCGGGACTGCGGGCTCTCCTGGTGTTGCAGAAGCAGGTGAATAAGACCGGGGGTAGCCTGGTGCTTACCCATGTCAGCTCAGCGATCATGGAGGTCTTTGAGATGACCGGGTTCAGCGGGATCTTAAACATTCGGGAGTAAGGCCGAAACATCTGGCTGTGGGGCGAGGATGTATGTAGAGCCCTCTCTGAGAAAAGAGAGACCCATAGGCAGGTCCGGCTCCTCCCAGGTCGGGGGGAGGGAGTCCCGTCCTGTCTGAAAGGAGAGGCGGACCCCGCCGGAGCCGTCCAGCATGCAGCAGACATGTCCGGTCTGGCCGGAGGCCAGGACGGTAAAAAGAAGCTCCTCCACAGCGGCCAACAGGCACAGCCGGGGAGCTGTCAGAATATGCTGTTGGACCAACGCCCTGTCAGCGAAGTCCAAGATGGGGTCAATTTCCGTGGCCGACAGGGGAACAGACAGCTCTTTCATGCTCGACGGTACACCTTCTCTCAGAAGCGCAGATGGACAGACAGGCCAAAGGAGGAACACGGCAGGAGCCGCTTTTTCATTATACCGGTTCGGCGGAGCGAAAAGAAGTGGGTTTAGTCAAAAAGGAACGTTAGAGGACTTTTGGAGGCGAAAATGGCAGGGGAAAAGCGGGAACTGCATATTTTGATCGTGGATGATGACCGGGAGCTGGTGGACAGCATAGAGGACCACTTCACCGCCGCCGGCTTTCAGGTACTGCGGGCGGCCACCGGTGCTGTGGCGCTGGAGCTGATCCGTCGGGTGAGGCTGGACTGTGTGGTGCTAGATGTGGACCTGCCCGACCGAAACGGCTTTGACCTGTGTGCGCAGCTGAGGGCGGACAGCGCTGTCCCCATCGTGTTCCTGTCCTGCTACGCCGAGGAGGAGCACCGGGTCCGGGGGCTGACCCTGGGGGGCGACGACTATGTGTGCAAGCCCTTTTCCATGCGGGAGCTGGAGCTGCGGGTGCGGGCCCGCATTCAGGGCCAGAGGTCCCAGCGCCCCGCCGCCGTGTTGAAATTTGAAGAGCTGGTCATCGACACCGGGCGGCGCATTATCGCCTATGGGAGCCAGACCGGCGATTTTGCCCGGATCGAGTTTGACATTCTGGCCTTTCTGGCCCAGCACCCCGGCCGGGTTTTCTCCTATGAGCAGATCTATGACGGTATCTGGCAGGAGCCCATGGGTAGGAGCCGGCACAATCTCCAGGCCAGGGTGGCGTCCATGCGGCAGAAGCTGACCCAGCTGTGCGACGGGAAGAATTACATCTCTACCGTGCGACGCAAGGGATACTCCTTTACGCCGTAGAAACTGAAAAACCACTGGCTCAGCCAGTGGTTTTTGTGATATTATAGCTTATGGAACAGCCTGCGTAGCCAGTTCAAAAGGGCGGCGGGCTTGGTAGCGGCGGCGGCGGTCACCAGAGTGACGGTGACGGCGGTGCCTGCCAGCACCTGCACCGTAGGGGAGGGCAGGGTGGAGGCCGGCTGCTTCTCCGGAGACGGGGCGACGGCGGTGTGCTGTGTCTGACTGTCAGGTGGAGTGGTCTGAGCCGGATGGGGGGCCAGGTCCGCGGGCTCGTTTGGGCTCTCGGAGCGTTCCACAGGTGGATCGCTGGCCTCCTGGCCCTCCACAGGCAGCGAGACAGGCTCAGGCGAGTTGGAGTCCTCCGTGGGAGCTGTGACAGGCTCAGGTGGGGCGGTCTCTGTAATAGGTGGGTCCGGCGGAGTGGGCAGAAGATCTACGGTTCCGCCCCGGCTGCCACCTATGCCCGGGTCGATATGCACCCCCTCCGGGGACAGGGTCAGGGTGTCGGTATACAGGCGGAAGGTATAGCCCTCTCCCTGATAATCGGCCCAGGCCCGGACAGAAAAGGTGACATTCATCTGATAAAAGCCCAGCTGGGCGTAGGGCTCCTGAGAACCTTTGTCCCGCTCGTCGTAAAGTTCGGCATACAGAAGGTTTGTTTCCAGGCCTTCCTCGCCGGCTGCGACGGACAGCCAGGTCTCGCCTCCGTTCAGAGAGAACTCCAGACAGGCGGGCCCCCGCTCCTCCGAGAGGGGAAGGCCCTCTGGCCGCACCCGGTCGGGGAAGAGGAAATATAATTCATAACTGCTGCCGTAGGTGGTGTGGTGGTCGATGATTTGGCCGATGGCCGCGCCGTCCACCAGAATGGCCAGCTCGCAGGTGACAGGGGCGAAAAGGATGGGGGTCAGCTCACTCTCGGGCCAGCCCTCTCCGGAGATTGGGCCGTTGGGCCGGGCGTGGAGGACAGTCCTGCGGCCCGCGGAGATGTCCTCCCAGTTCTCCTGGATATCCCAGGACAGCCGGCCCGCGGGGACGCTTAACATGCTAGACATTTGCCCCTGATAATTGACAAATACCTCCGGATCGGGCAGCTGAGCCGCCAGCTCCTCCGGAGACAGACCCAGAGGCAGAGCGGCAAAGGAGGCGCGCAGCTGATAGAGGACCGGGGCCTGGGCGTAGGCGATCTGCTCCGGCTGGGCGGTCACTTCACTGACCACCAGACAGCCGCCCTCCGCCTGGCGAGCCAGCAGGCCGGTGAGCTGGGAGGCGTCCAGATCCTCCAGGTCCAGCCTTCCGCCGGGCAGGACCTGGAAAGCCCCCTCCTCCCCGCTGTGGCCAACCATGACGAGGGGAGAAAGCGTGTTGCCGCCAAAGGAAAGCCAGCCGCCCTCCTCGATTTGGATGTGGTGGCCGTTCATGTCCAGAGTGGTGGGGGTCCAGAAGGTATAGAACTGGAGGTCGGGGTCAGAGACCGTCAGGTCGGCGGTGAGCCGGATGTGGTCCGCGCGTCCGCCAGCGGTGCACAGCTCCTCAATGGTAGACACCTCGATCCAGACCGGGGGCTCGGGGAGTTCCTCCTCTGCCTGTATAGGCGGGTTTTCTTCCTCCATCTGCGTGGGCGGGACTTCTTTCTCCGGTTCCTCCGGCTGTGTGGGTGCGGGGTACACTGGGTGGCGCTGGCCTACGCCCTGGAGGATATGGCGGCCATGGCCGGCATCTGGTGCGCTCTGGGACTGATCTTGGAGCTGAGCCGGCTGGATCGGCGCCCCTGGGCGGAGTGGACGCGGCGGCTGGCCTTTGCCATGATACCTGCGGCGGCGGTGATCCCTATGTGGGTGCTGCCCTGGGCCCCAGCCTTTACCAGCTCCTATGGGGTACTCATGTCGGTGTGGAAGCTGGTTTCCGCCCTGATCCTGACGGGGACTGCCCTGTGGGGTGGGATACATTTCGGGACCATATGGCTGGCCTCGGGGACGGGGGTGTACGCCGCCGGGCTGTTTCTGTCGGTGGCGACCATCAACCGATTTGAGCCGGCCCGGGGGGCCTGGCCCGACGAGTGGGGCAGCTTTGTGCTGGTGCTGTGCTTTGCCGCCCTGATGGTGAGCCGTGGGATGTCCATGGCCCGAGAGAACCGCCGCCTAAACGAGGACCTACAGCGGGAGGTGGAGAAGCAGACCACCCAGATCCAGGCGGACATGCTGCCCAGCCTCTTCCCCGCCTTCCCGGAGCGGCAGAAGTTCGATATCTACGCCACCATGACCCCCGCCAAGGAGGTGGGAGGGGATTTTTACGATTTCTTCATGGTGGACGACTGGCACCTGGCCATCGTCATGGCCGACGTGTCGGGGAAGGGGGTGCCCGCCGCCCTGTTTATGGTCATCGGCAAGACGCTGATCAAAGACCACACGCTGCCCGGAGTGGATCTGGGGGAGGTGTTCACCCAGGTGAACGAGCTGCTGTGCAAGGCCAACAAGGAGGGGCTGTTCATCACCGCCTTCAAGGGGGTGCTGGACCTGGTCACAGGCGAGCTGCGCTTTGTCAACGCCGGACACGAGCCGCCCTTTCTGTGCCCGGCCAGGGGGCGCTATGCCCCCTATAAGACCCGCCCGGGCTTTGTGCTGGCGGGGATGGAGGGGATGGTCTACCGAGCGGATAGCGTGATGCTGTCTCCGGGGGATAAGCTGTTCCAGTATACGGACGGCGTGACCGAGGCCACCCGGGCCGACCAGGAGCTCTATGGCATGGAACGCCTCCAGGCGGTGCTGGACCGCAGCCGGGAGGACACCCCCCATGAGCTGCTCCCCGCAGTCAAGGCAGACATTGACGCCTTTGTGGGCGAGGCGGAGCAGTTTGACGACATTACCATGCTGTGTGTGGAGTTCAAAAGCTGTATGAAAGAGGAGAGAGGAGGCCGGACCCATGAATGAGCTGACGCTGAGCGCGACCCTGGAAAATGTACCCAAGGTGACGGAATTTGTAGACGGGCAGTTGGAGGCCCATGGCTGTTCCATGAAGGCTCAAATGCAGATCGACATTGCCATTGACGAGCTGTTCTCCAATATTGCCAATTATGCCTATAACCCGGAGATCGGCCCGGCGACCATCCGCGTCTCGGTGGAGGGAGACCCCCTCACCGTTACCATTATCTTTATCGACAGAGGGGTGCCCTATAACCCCCTGGAAAAAGAGGACCCTAATATCACCCTGTCCGCTGAGGAGCGCCAGATCGGAGGACTGGGGATCTTTATGGTGAAGCGGCTGATGGACGATATGACCTATGAATATCGGGACGGCCAGAATATCCTTATGATTCGCAAAGTGGTGTGAGGACAAGACGGCGAAATTCCATACGAACAGAAAAAGCCCGCTCCCTGAGCCTTAAGGCCTAGGAAGCGGGCTCTTTTGGGGGGAAGCAGAGCGCTAAGTGTGCGGCCGACAGACCTCTCCGCGGTTATCCTCGGGGCTGAATCTTATCAAAGGCTGGGTTGGTGAGATAGACATTCCGAGCATCCATCTTCTCCTTGCACAGGCGCAGGCATTCGCCGAAGCGCTGGAAATGGACGATCTCCCGCTCCCGGAGGAAACGGATCACGTTGTTCACATCCGGGTCGTCGGACAGACGCAGAATGTTATCGTAGGTGAGTCGAGCCTTCTGCTCAGCAGCCAGGTCCTCGGTCAGGTCGGCGATGACATCGCCGGTGGACTGGATGGAGCCGGCGCTCCAGGGGAAGCCGGAGGCGGCGGTGGGGTAGACGCCGGTGGTGTGGTCCACGAAGTAGGGGGCGAACGAGGGGTTATTGCGCACCTCCTCGTCGGTGAGGTTCCGGGTCAGCTGGTGGACGACGGCCGCCACCATCTCCATGTGGCCCAGCTCCTCGGTACCTACAAAGGGGCTGAAATGTACCACTTCAAAGCTGGAAGGATCCGGTGATTGCAAGGGCTTGCCAGCCGGTTACCTTTACACCCTGCCGCCGCAGCAGATACCCTTCTGCCGCCTGCAGACGGGGGAGATGAGCTTCTATAAAAAGGACAAGCCCTCTTGGCGGGTAGATGTCTGTGTAGCGCTGCCGGGTTGACATATTGATATGCTGTCAGGCATTATCAAAAAGGAACAGCGATTTTGTATAAAGGTCTTGTACGTGTGGGATAATTATGGTACAATAGGGATGAAAGGAGTTGGACGCTATGCCGCGCATTATACCGATCCGCGATTTGAAGGATACAACGGCAATCTCCCAGATGTGCAGCGAATCTGACGAGCCGGTGTACATCACCAAAAATGGCTATGGGGATATGGTCATCATGAGCATAAAAGCCTATGAGGAAAAGATGTTTATGGCCGACGTCTATTCCAAGCTGGCGGAGGCTGAGTCCGAGATCAAGGAAGGAAAGGTGTCCGACGCCCGCGAGGGCCTCAAGACGCTGCGGGAAAAGTATGGCCTATAAACTGATAAAGACCGATTCTTTTCAGCGCGATCTTGACGCTGTGGTTGCCTATATTGCTTTATCACTGGAAAACAAGGTGGCCGCAGCTTCTCTGTTGGACTCTATCGAAAAGAGCTATGATGGCATTGAACGTATGCCGCTGATGTATGAAAGCTGCCGCGATCCACATTTGAAAGAATTGGGCTACTGCAGAGCGGTCATACACAGTTACATCATGGTCTATAAGGTAGACAGTAAAACGGAAACTGTATATATTATGCGGTTGTTCCACGGTAGGCAGGACTACGAGAAGCTGATTTAACTGAATATGGCAGAGAAAGGCAGTCCTTTAGGGCTGCTTTCCTTTTTTATGGGACTGCCGCAGAAAAGGCGAAGATTGACGGAAAAAACTGTATGTGATATGCTACAAAAGAACAGTAAACGCATGAAGACCGACGGCGAGAAACGTGCCATATAAGAGTATAGATCAGGAATGGGGAGAGGATCATGATCACCGGCGAACTGAAAAACAAGATCGACCGCCTTTGGGAGACCTTCTGGACTGGCGGCATCACCAACCCTTTGGACGTAGTGGAGCAGATGACCTACCTGATGTTCATCCGGGACCTGGACGATACGGACAGCCTGAAAGCCAAGGAGTGCGCCATGCTGGGCCTGCCTTACAAGAGCATTTTTGAGACGAACAGCCAGCTCAAGTGGTCGGTGTTCCGGGACTTCCCCGCCGAGAAGATGTACGCCGTGGTGCAGGAGCAGGTGTTCCCCTTCATCAAGAACCTCCACGGGGACAAGGGCAGCGCCTACGCTAAGTACATGGACGACGCCATCTTCAAAATTCCCACCCCGCTGATGCTGGACAAGGTGGTCACCGCGCTGGACGAGATCTACGACCAGATGGCCCGGCTCCGGGACAGCGACGTGCGGGGGGACGTGTACGAGTACCTCCTGTCTAAGATCGCCACCGCCGGGGTCAACGGCCAGTTCCGCACGCCCCGGCACATCATCAAAATGATGGTGGAGCTGATGGCCCCCGGCCCGGACGAGGTCATCTGCGACCCGGCCTGCGGTACCTCCGGCTTTCTGGTGGCAGCAGGGGAGTACCTCAAGGAGCACCACAGGGAGGAAATTTTCTTCAATCGGGAGAAAAAGGCCCACTACATGAACGCCATGTTCCACGGCTTCGACATGGACCGCACCATGCTGCGCATCGGGGCCATGAACATGATGACCCACGGGGTGGACAACCCCACCATCCAGTACCGGGACAGTCTGTCTGACCAGAACCCCGACCGGGAAAAGTACTCCCTCATCCTGGCCAATCCTCCCTTCAAGGGTAGCCTGGACGCCGATATCGTGTCCGCCGACCTGCTGAAGTTGTGCAAGACCAAGAAGACCGAGCTGCTGTTCCTGGCCCTGTTTTTGAAAATGCTCCGGGTGGGCGGACGGTGCGCCTGTATCGTCCCCGACGGTGTGCTGTTCGGGTCCTCCAAGGCCCACAAGGACATCCGCCGGGAGCTGGTGGACCACCACCGCCTGGAGGCAGTCATCTCCATGCCCTCCGGGGTGTTCAAGCCCTACGCCGGGGTGTCTACCGGGGTGCTCATCTTCACCAAGACCGGCCACGGCGGGACGGACAAGGTGTGGTTCTACGATATGCGCGCCGACGGCCTCTCCCTGGACGACAAGCGCGCCCCCGTAGCTGAGAACGACATCCCCGATATCGTCGCCCGGTTCCATGACCTGGCCGGGGAGGAGGGGCGCGCCCGGACCGAGCAGTCCTTCCTGGTGCCCAGGGAGGAGATCGTGGAAAATGGCTACGATCTGTCCATCAACAAGTACAAAAAGACCGAGTACGTGCCCGTGGAGTACCCGCCCACCAGCGAGATTTTCGCCCAGCTCCGGGAGCTGGAGGCGGAGATTCAGAAGGGGCTGGAGGAATTGGAGGGGATGGTGTGATGGCGAGATTGGAAGATGTATGCGAAATTCTTGATAGCAGACGCATCCCCATAACTGCATCAGACCGTATTGCAGGACCATATCCGTACTATGGTGCAAATGGTATTCAAGACTATGTGGCAGATTACATTTTTGATGATGAATTGATTTTATTAGCGGAAGATGGGGGGAATTTTGGTTCAAAAGATAAACCAATTGCGTACCGTATTTCGGGAAAATGTTGGGTCAATAATCATGCACACGTTTTGAAACCTAAAGCAGGTTATGATGTGGATTATGTGTGCTATTCCTTGATGTATTATGATGTCTCGGGACTTGTAAATGGAGCTACACGGCAGAAATTAACACAGGCTGATATGCGCAAAATGACTATTTCTGAAAGAACGTTAGGAGAACAGCAACATATTGCGTCAATATTGGGAAAAATAGATAATCTGCTTTCCCTCCGCAAACAGCAGCTTGCCAAACTGGATGAACTGGTCAAGGTACGGTTTGTGGAGATGTTTGGGGAATACCCATCGAATCAAATGGGATGGACAACTTGCACTATTAGAGATATTGTGGAAGATGTTCGATATGGGACAAGTCGTCCTGCGGTTGAGGGTGGAGCCTATCCCTATTTGCGGATGAACAATATTACATATAGTGGGGAATTGGATTTATCAGAGATTAAACGAATTGATATCCCTGAAAATGAATTGCCCAAATGTACCGTAAGACATGGTGATGTGCTTTTCAACAGGACTAACAGTAAAGAATTAGTAGGGAAAACCTGTGTTTATGACAGAGACGATATGATGGTCTTAGCCGGATTTATTATTAGGGTTCGTGTTAATAAAAGAATATTGCCAGAATTTTTATCTAGCTTCCTTAATGCCGATTTCTCCAAACAAATGTTACTGGGTATGTGCAAAGCGGCTATTGGTCAGGCAAATATAAATGCTCAGGAATTACAGAATATAGAGTTGTATTTGCCGCCGATTACATTGCAATGGGAATTTGTTGATTTCAAGTCGGAAATTGGCAGACAAAAGTTGACAATCCAGCAGAGTTTGGATAAACTGGGAGTGCTGAGGAAATCGCTGATGCAGAAATATTTTAGATAGAGGAGAAGGTGTGAGCCTATGAAGACATGCTTTGTGGTTTCTCCTATCGGGGAAGAAGGAACTGATATTCGTAAGCGCGCCGATCAAGTGTATAAATATATAATTGATCCTGTTTGCCAGAAATGTGAATTTCATGCTGTTCGAGTAGATCAGATAAACCAAGTAGACTCTATTACGCAAACAATTCTTGATATGCTTATGAAATCAGATTTAGTTATTGCTGATATCACTGGACATAACCCGAATGCATTTTATGAAATGGGGTTCAGAGCATGTACTGGTAAACCGATGATTCACCTAAAAGGAAAAGGTGAATCTATTCCTTTTGACATTTCGAATATTCGGGCCTTTGACTATGAACTTACCGATCTTGATTCAGTAGAAGAAGTAAAGAACAGATTGGAACAAACGATTAAATCATTTAACATTATTGAATCTGCTGATAATATAACCGGAGATCAATCAGATTACCAGGAACAGAATGAAACATCTGTTGAAGATACTGTCCAGATACTTCCGATTCTGTATGCTATCCAAGATCAAATTGGGCAGTTAAAGGAAGAAATACATAATAAAGATACAGAAACTATTCAAGCTATTGTGAAAGCGTCTCAACCGACAATGCCAGTGGAAGATGCTAGTACTGCGGTGATGAAGGCCTTACTACCTGAGCTCCTAAAAAATCCTAGCTCTATGAAAGCGTTAATGGAAATTGGTGAAATGGCTCAGAAGAACAAAAAATAACTTCTTTATGAAGGTGACACCATGACCAACTTCGACCGTTTCCTCCCTGACCCCCAATTCACCTCTTTTGCGGAGGCGGCGGTGGCGGCGGAGGAAATCCTGCAAATCGACCTGACCGCCTGCATATTGAACTGCCGGCGGGCGATGGAGTGCGGGGTCAAGTGGATGTACTCGGTGGACGGCGCGCTGGTCAAGCCGTGGCAGGACACCCTGGCCGACCTGATGAACACGGAGGAGTTCCGGGACATCGTGGGGGAGGACCTGTGGCGGAGGATGGACCACATCCGCCGCATGGGCAACGCCGCCGCCCATGGGGGCAAGGCGCTGACCCGGGCCCAGGCGGAGCTGTGTCTGGAGAACCTGTACATATTCCTGGATTTCGTGGCCTACTGCTACGGGACCGACTATCAGGAGGGGCAGTTTGACCGCTCTCTGCTGAAGGAGCAGCCCGCCGCCCCGGCGCCGGCGCCCGTCCCAGACGTGGACCTGGAGGCCCTCATGGCGGAGAACCAGGCCCTGAGGGCGGAGCTCACCGCCCGGCGGGAGGAGCAGAAGCAGACTTACGTCCCCAAGCCCCTGGACCTCACCGAGTACGACACCCGCAAGCTGTACATCGACGCCATGCTCCTGGACGCCGGCTGGACCCAGGGGCAGGACTGGCTGGACGAGGTGGAGCTGCGCGGGATGCCCAACAAATCGGGGGTGGGCTACGCCGACTATGTGCTCTATGGCGGCGACGGCCGGCCCCTGGCGGTGATTGAGGCCAAGCGCACCTGTGCGGACCCGTCCAAGGGCCGTCAGCAAGCCAAGCTGTACGCCGACCTGCTGGAGCAGAAGTATGGCCGCCGCCCGGTGATCTTCCTCACCAACGGCTTTGATACCCGGATCGACGACGGCGCATATCCGGAGCGGAAGGTAGCCGCTTTTTACTCCAGGCGGGACCTGGAGAAGCTGTTCAACCTGCGCTCCATGCGGACAAGCCTGAAAAATGTGGTGGTGGACAGGAATATTGCGGGCCGCTACTATCAGGAGAGCGCCATCAAGGCGGTCTGCGAGGCATTTCAGAGAAACCGTCGAAAGGCCCTGCTGGTCATGGCCACCGGTTCCGGCAAAACCCGGACCGTGATCGCCCTGGTGGATGTGCTGCTCCGAAACGGCTGGGTGAAAAATATTCTCTTCCTGGCCGACCGCAATTCCCTGGTCACCCAGGCCAAGCGGAATTTTGTGAATCTGCTGCCCAGCCTGTCGGTGACCAACCTCTGCGAGGAGAAGGACAATACCGCCGCCCGGTGTGTGTTCTCTACTTATCAGACCATGATGAATTGTATTGATACAGTTCAGGACGAGGAGGGGAAGCTGTTCACCGTGGGCCACTTCGACCTGGTCATCTGCGACGAGGCCCACCGCTCCATCTACAACAAATATCGGGATATTTTCACCTATTTTGACGCCCCACTAGTGGGCCTCACCGCCACACCAAAGGACGAGATCGACAAAAACACCTACGACGTTTTTGAGCTGCAAAGCGGCGTGCCCACTTACGGTTACGAGCTCAGCCAGGCGGTGGCAGACAGCTTTCTGGTGGACTATCTCTCCGTGGAAACCCGGCTGAAGTTTTTAGAAGAAGGTATCGCCTATGACGAGTTGTCGGCCGAGGACAGGGAAGCGTACGAAAATACCTTTGTGGATGAGAACGGAGAGCTTCCCGAGAGGATTAGCTCTTCCGCCCTCAACGAGTGGGTGTTCAACGAGGACACCATTCGGGAGGTTCTGCATATCCTGATGGCTAACGGTTTGCGTGTCGACTACGGTGAGAAGTTGGGCAAGACCATCATTTTTGCCAAGAACCACCGCCATGCAGAGAAGATTCGGGAGGTGTTTGACCAGGAGTATCCCCATCTTCCGGGCTATGCCAAGGTCATTGACAACTACATGACCTATGCCCAGAGCGCCATCGACGAGTTCTCCGATCCGCAGAAGCTGCCTCAGATCGCCATTTCGGTGGATATGCTGGACACCGGCATTGATGTGCCGGAGGTACTGAATCTGGTATTTTTCAAAAAGGTCATGAGTAAGGCTAAGTTCTGGCAGATGATTGGGCGGGGCACCCGGCTGTGTCCGGGGCTGCTGGACGGACGGGATAAAGAGAAGTTCTATATTTTCGACCTGTGCGGAAACTTCGAGTTTTTCCGCATGAGTCAGGGCAAAGAGACGGCTGCCGCCAGTCAAATGCCCCTCCAGAGTGCCGTTTTCTATTTAAAAGCCCAAATTGTCTACAAGCTTCAGGACCTTGCTTACCAGACGGAAGAGCTGATCCCTTTCCGGGCGCGGCTGGTGGAAGAAATGTTGATGAAAGTGAAGGAGCTGAACCGGGAGAATTTCGCCGTGCGACAGCATATGCGATATGTGGAGAAGTTTAGTTCGGCGGGGCATTACGCGGCCCTCAGCTATGAGGACACCCTCTTCCTGCGGGATGAGGTGGCACCGCTGCTCCAGCCGGACGGAGATGAGGCCAGCGCCGTTCGGTTCGACGCCCTGATGTACGGCATTGAGCTGGCCTATCTGGTGGGAAAGACCTATACTCGGGCCCGGAATGAACTGATCAAAAAAGTGAGCAGCATTGCAGGAGTCGCCAATGTCCCGGAAATCGGGGCTCAATCGGAGTTGATCGAGAAAATCTTGCACACCGGATACCTGGACACCGCCGGGATCAACGAGTTTGAACACATCCGGGAATGCCTGCGGGGACTGATGAAGTACCTTCCCCGTGACGGTCGGGTGTACACTACCGATTTTACTGACGATATCCTGTCGGTGGAGTGGAAAGAAGCAGAACTGGAAAATGACGATCTGAAAAATTACAAGGCTAAAGCGGAGTTCTACATCCGCCAGCACCAGGACGAGGCGGCCATCGCGAAACTGAAAGGCAATGTCCCGCTGACATTGGAGGATGTAGCTGCGCTGGAGCGTATCCTCTGGAGTGAGGTTGGGTCCCAAGAGGACTACGAGGCGGAGTTGGGAGCCAAACCTCTGGGAGAGTTTGTCCGGGAGATCGTGGGACTGGATATGAGAGCGGCGAAAGAGGCCTTTTCGAATTATCTCAACAACGCCAACCTGGACAGCCGTCAGATCTACTTTGTGAACCAGATCGTGGAATATATTGTGCGCAACGGCATAATGAAAGATCTGTCTGTCCTTCAGGAACCTCCCTTTACCGACCAAGGCAGCGTGGTGGAGATATTCACGGATCTTTCTCTCTGGCTTGGAATCAAATCGGTAATTGAACAGATCAACAAAAATGCGGCAGCGGTGTGAAAATACCGTCGCCGCATTGAATTACTTGATTTGCTTTCTGTGATTTTCAGCGCGTCCTCTGGCATGAAAAGGAGCGGTACGATGGAACACAACGGATGGGATAGGTATTATCCTCGCCCTCAATTACGGCGGAACAGCTTTTTTCCCCTGAACCATGGCTGGACTCTGAACGGAAGACCGATTGAAGTCCCATGGCCGCCCCAGGCTCCGCTGTCGCGGTGGGAAGGGGCAGTGGGGGATGAACTGCGGTATCAGACAAACGTTACCCTCCCTGAAAAATTTTTGCCCGACGGCTTTCGGGCGCTGCTCCACTTCGGAGCGGTGGACCAAGTGACAGAGGTCTTTGTCAACGGAACAAGCGTGATCCGCCATGAGGGGGGCTACCTACCTTTTTCCGAGGATATCACCGATGTGCTGCGTGCCGGTGAAAACTGCCTGGAGGTGGCGGCGGTGGACACCCTGTCCCACGACTACCCCTATGGCAAACAGCACAGGCGGCCCCACGGAATGTGGTACACACCGGTCTCCGGCATTTGGCAGCCAGTGTGGCTGGAGGCGGTTCCGGCCCGGGATCGGATCAGGGCTGTGCGCTTCACGCCGGACCTGACCGGCGTTTCAGTTTCGGTAGAGGCTGACGGGGCTGAGTACCGCCTGACGGTTCCCCTGGAAGACGGAACCGAACTCACCGCGGCCGGGACAGGGGACCCGGTCCGGCTGGAGCTTCCGGAGCCGCACCTCTGGACTCCCGACGACCCATACCTGTACACAATGAAGATTGCAACCTCCACAGATCAGGTGGAGAGCTATTTTGCCCTGCGCACAGTCTCCACCAAAGAGCAGGGCGGCCACACGCGGCTGTATCTCAACGGGGAACCCGTTTTTCTTCACGGCGTTCTGGATCAGGGATATTTCCACGACGGGCTGTTCCTGCCCAAAGGGCCGGAGGAGTATGAGCGGGATGTGCTGCGGATGAAAGAGCTGGGTTTTAACACCCTGCGCAAGCACATCAAGGTAGAGCCGGAGGCGTTCTACTACGCCTGTGACCGGCTTGGGATGCTGGTGGTACAGGACATGGTGAACTCAGGTGCGTATCACTATATTCGGGACACGGTGATCCCCAATTTTGTGAGCAAAAAACGCGGCGACCTGGGCAGGGGCGGGAGTGAAAAGCGCAGGACATTTTTTGAGCGCCACTGTCTGGATACGGTCGCGCATCTGCAAAACCATCCGTGCATTGTGGGCTGGACTATTTTTAACGAGGGCTGGGGGCAGTACGACTCCGACCGAATTTACCGCTTGCTCAAGGAGACAGACCGCTCCCGGTTTTTCATAAGCGCCTCGGGCTGGTTTGCCCAGCGGGAGAGCGACGTACAAAGTGAGCACATATACTTCAAGAGCCGTGTGCTGGAGGGGGACCGGCCGGGACAGTTCTTGCTTCTCAGCGAGTGCGGAGGGTTTTCCCGCCGGGTGGAGGGGCATGTCGCTCGGGAGCGGAAAAACTATGGGTACGGCGCGCGGGCGCGCTCGGAGGAGGAGCTGTCCGACCGGATTCGGGCGATGTACGAGGATATGGTGCTGCCCTCCATTCCCAACGGCCTGTGCGGATGTATTTACACGCAACTCAGCGATGTGGAGGGTGAGACCAACGGGCTGTATACCTATGATCGGGCGGTGCGGAAGGTATCGGCGGGAGTCATAAAGAATCTTGCGGAGCGGGTCATGGGAGCGCTCTTGGGATTGACCCCTTAATAGCCTGCCAAATGTACTTTCAGTTCTTTTAAGGTTATGGTTCCTCTTAGAGCAGTATCCTTCAGCTCCTGTATCTCCGCCACCTGACGGTTCCAGTCGTCCGGAGATAGC
>JAETQY010000042.1 GCA_021770445.1 Bacillota bacterium
CTTCTTCACCGAGACTGTGCCGGAGGCACTGGAGACCGTGGGGACGGCTCTGAAGACCTTCTTCACCGAAACCATACCGCAGAAAATGCAGGAGGTATGGGACGGTGTGGTCAACTTCTTCACCGAATCCATCCCGAACGCAATCAGCAGCATCGGAGAGACCATTGGCAGCTTCTTTACTAACGTGAAGGATAAAATCGCTGGCTTCTTCGGCGGCATCTGGGACAGCATCACAGGCAACGCCAGTGCCGGTTATGAGGCTGCTACCGCCACACCGCACGCAGAGGGCGGCATCATGACCCGCCCGCACCTCGGCCTTGTGGCGGAGGACGGCGCGGAAGCCATCATCCCGCTGTCCGGGAACCGCAGGCAGCGCGGACTCGACCTGTGGGAGCGCACCGGGCAAATGCTCGGCGTAAAGCCATACGCAGAGGGCGACATCGTTGGAGGCAACACACCGGAACCGGCAGAAGCACCGACACCGGTCGTAGGGGGCAATGCTCCCGCTGCGTCCAGCGCGGGCGGCAATGGCAGCGTGGCCGTCCCGGTCACCATCCAGAGCCTGACGTTTGAGATCAAGGTGGATGGCGGAAACGCCCAGAACCCGCAGGAGCTGGCGGCGGCCATACGCGAACACGTCCGGGGAATGACGGACGATATCGCCTACCAGCTGGCGGTGGCCATGCAGCAGGTCTACTCCAATACACCGAAGGAAGGGTGGCGGTAAGCGCATGGATATTTACCTGACAAATCTGACGAACAGCGACCGTCTGCGCTTTCCCATGCTTCCGACCGAGATTAGCATCAAGATAGCGAACCAGTTCGCAAATTACACCATACTGAGCATCGGGGAGGTGCGGCTTCCAAGCGGCACCTCCCTTGACAGTATCAGCTGGAACGGCATCCTGCCGGGGCAGAAGCGTGTGGGCGCGGGGGCACCTTTTATTTTTGACTGGCAGGACCCGAAGGCGATCTACCGCTGGATCGAGCAGCTGAAGACGCAGTACGGAAAGCCGGTCAAGGCGCGGCTCCTGATCACCGAAAGCCCCATCAACTGCGATGTATACCTGTCCAGCTTCACGGGGACGCCTACGGGCGGTTACGGGGACATCAATTATTCCATCACGCTCATACAGGCAAAGGACATCAAGATCAGCACGTCCGGGAACCAGGCGAAGCAGGATCGCCAGCCCACCACGGCGGCGGCTCCCGCAAGGCCGTCCCCGCCTGCGGCAAAGACCTACACGGTGAAAAAGGGGGACAGCCTGTGGAAGATCGCCCAGAGCTTCTACGGCAAAGGGAGCGACTACAACAAAATCTTCCAGGCGAACGGCAGCGTAATCGGGAGCAACCCGAATCTCATTTACCCCGGACAGGTGCTGACGATCCCAGGCTGACGAAAGGAGGGCGGGGCAGGTGGACGTTGCCCTGGTTGAGTACGATGTAGAACTGATCACCGAGGGCGGCGTCATATACGACCTGGACAACGCCCTTATTTCGCTGGCCTGGGAGGAGCAGGAGGGCCAGCTGGCGCAAAAGGCCGTGGTCACGGTGGTCAATATCAAGACCGGCTCCGGCTACTTGATGTCCCTGGCAAAGCTGAACTGTATGATACGGATTTACGCCCACTGGGGCGCGGGGCGGCAGAAGATGTTCGAGGGAAGCATCTGGGAGTGGAGCTATACCAGTGCCCAGACCAAGGAACTCACCCTGACCGTCTATGACCCCATGATCCGCTTGCAGCAGTGTAAGGACATCAAGTATTTTTCCCCCGGTATGACGACTCCAGCCATGCTGGGGAGCATCTGCGGGGATTGGGGCGTTCCGCTGGCCTACAAATGGGACCAGCAGATCACTCACGAAAAAAAGGTGTTCAATGGGGAGGCTGTGAGCGACATCATAACCAAGCTGCTGGAGGAAGTGCGCCAGCAGACGGGGGAGCGTTACGTTGCCCTGTACAAGGACGGCGCGCTGACCGTCTCCGCCTACGGAACCAACTCGGATGTGTATGTTTTCGATACGCTGAACACCATAAGCACCTCCGACAAGCTGTCCATGAGCAGCCTCGTGACGCGGGTGAAGATCATCGGCAAAGAGGATAACCAGGGCCGGTCGAGCGTGGAGGCGGTCGTGGACGGCGATATGCGCTTCGGAATTCTGCAGGAAGTCATCAAGCGGGACAACGACAAGAGCATCGGCGCCGCAAAGGCGGAGGCGCAGGCCACGCTGAAGGAGCGGGGGCAGCCGGAGGAAAGCATCATGCTTAACAGCCCAGACCTGCCCTTCCTTCGCAAAGGCGACGCCGTAGAGGTGGCGGCCGGAAACCTGATTGGAAAATTCCATGTCCTCGGCGTATCCCACAACGCTACGCAGAGGCAGATGACTATGACGCTGAGAAGGGCAGGGTGATACACACAATGGAAAGCACAATGGGAAACGAGGGGATCAACAAGCTGGCCGCTGTATTCCAGAACCGGATGCACGGCATGACGGACAAGCCGGAGGTCTTGGATTTCGGCGTGATACAGGGGGATATGAGCCTCCTGACCAACCGATTCCCCCGCCCTATTCCGCAAACCGACTACATGGTCTGCCGCCAGCTCACTCTGGGGCCGACCCACAACATCCTGGCAAAAACGCAGGATATCGGGATGCCGCACAGCGGCTCCCACATCCATAACACGCACGGCCTCACCTGCACCCACCACGGCGGGACGCAGCAGGGCACCACGGGAGAGGCCACCGGACCAGCACCGAACCCGCCCATCCCCTCCCGGCGCACCGCGGGCGGGGACAGTTCGGATGGAATGCACCAGCACCACGTTCTGATCCCGGAGAAGATGCGGCAGATCAAGCCGGGGGATCGGGTGCTGGTGGCTTGGGTGGGAGACGATGCCTGTGTGGTAGATATCGTCCTGCCGGCGACTGAGGTGGTCTGATGGCGGAGAACAAAACCAGCCTGTTCCCTGTTTTTGACGTACCCGCCACGCTGGCGGAGGACATTGAGAACGAGGAACGCTATGCTCCGGCCCCGCTCTGGGACGTTGAACGGGGGGACTTTGTAACGGACGGGGCGAACCGGACGCTCTACGGCAGCGGCTATGACGCTTGGGTGCTCTGGTGTACCAAATCCATTCTGACGCAGAGGTGGGCGCACACTTCCTACAGCGGCGATACCGGCATCGAGGCTGAGCAGGCATTCAGAGAATCAGACCGCAAGGCGGCGGAAAGTGCCTTTGAGCGCACCATCACCGAGGCCTTACTGGCGGACCCCATGGGGCGCACGGTACAGGTCCGGGACTTCACCTTCCGGTGGGAGGCGGACAGCCTGTGGATCGAGTGCGCCGTTTTTGGCCGGGACGGAAATACGGCAAGCATCAAAGCAAGGCTGGACATCTGACCGGGGGAGGTGAAAGAAGATGCCAGACGAATACGCATACCCATACGAAGCCCCTGAGTTCCTGCGGGGGCAGAGCGCAGAGGAAATACACCGCAGAATGCTCGACAGCCTCCCGCAGGGGATAGACAAGAGCGAGGGCAATATCCCGTGGGACTTCACCAGGCCGCCGGCACTGGAAAAGGCGGAGATGGTAGAGTTCACGCTGAACGAGACCGTCAAGCTGATGTTCCCGCAGTGGTCTTACGGGAAATGGCTCGACCTGCACGGGGAAAAGGTGAACTGTATCCGCAGGGCGGCGAACCGGGCGAGTGGAGCACTGTCCGTGACCGGTACCAAGGGAACGGTCATTCCGGCCGGCTATCAGTTTGCCACACCAGCGGAACTGACCTCCAGCGTACTGTTTGAAGCCATCGAGAGTGTGAGTCTGGACGGTGAGCCGGACAGCAAGGGACAGGTGACGCGCCAGGTGCCAATTCGGGCGCTGGATGGTGGGCTGACGGGCAACGTTGCGGAGGACGCCGTCAAGCTGATGGTAAAGCCGATGAGCGGCATAGCTTACGTCACGAACCCGGAAGCGATCACAGGCGGTGCGGAGGCGGAGAGCGATGCGGACTACCTGATCCGCATACTGGACGCAATGCGCAACGGCTCATCCATGACGGGCTGCGTGGCAGACTACATCCGCTGGGGCAAGGAAGTCCCGGCAGTGGGACAAGTCATCGTTGACCCGGAGTGGCCAGATCCCGGCCTCCCCGAACAGTTCCACTACTTGGACCGCTTGGGGCGGGAAAGGTGCGCGGGGGCGGTGCGGCTCATCATCGTAGACAGCAGTGGCCTCCCGGCGAACAAGCAGATTCTGGACGCGGTATATATTCACATCGCCGGGGACGGCCCGGAGGACATAAAACGGCTGATGCCAATCGGAGCGCACCTGACTGTTATTGCCCCAGAGGGCTTGACCGTCAACATCGCGGCAGAGGTTCAGTTGGAGGAAGGCGCAGACGTCGAGGCCGTAAAGGAGCGGTTCAGAAAGAACCTCGCCGGATACTGGCTGACCGTAGGGCAGGAGGCCGTTGACGATGAGATCGGCCATCTGGGCTACATCCGCTGGGTACAGGTCGGAGCAGTTCTGGCAAAGACCCTGGGCGTCATCGACTACACTGGCCTGACAGTAAACGGCGGCACGGTCAATATCCCGGTGGAACACGTGCAGTATCCGGTAACGGGGGAGGTGGAGTTGATTGTCCAAGCCTGAGCTTGACATCATCCGCAGCCAGTCGGCGGAGGCGTTCCTGCGCTCGGTCACTAAAGGCTTTTATGATCAATCCTATACTGCCCTGTGGATGTATGAGGTCATTGGGCGGGAATGGGACGAACTGCGCGAGTGGTCGGAGGGAATGCGCACCGAGATACACCCGCAGACCTGCACCTGGAGCATCCCCGTCTGGGAGTGGGTGTACGGGTTTGAGCCGGACGAGAGCCTGACGCTGGAGGATCGGCGGCGGCGTGTCCTGTCAAAGGTGTTCGGCGTCAAACCCATCAACCCGGAGTCCATACGCAGGGGCGTCTCTGCGGTGGCGGGGATGGATGCCAAGGTTACCGACCTTACAAATCCATACGGATTCGGGATCACCCTCCTGCCGGACATCGAGACCACCCCGGACGAGGCCATCCTGGCAGCCATCCAGGACGGGAAAATCACGCGGTACGTCCGGAAGGTAAAACCCGCCCACCTCCGAGTGGATATAGACATCATCGTGCGCGTGAACGCAAAGCCCGCTATCGCCAGGGCGGGGGCCGGTACGCCGGGCCTGTGGGAGACCGTCCGCACCCCCCTGGAACTGCCTGTCCCCCTGATCAAGCCCACGGCGGGCGTCCGCGCAGCCGTCACAACGGGCCTGCGGGAAAGCGCGGCGGTCAGAGTGGAATTGCCCACTCCCGTTGTCCGCCCCACAGCAAGCGTCCGTATGGGCGCTGTAACGGGCCTGTGGGAGAGCGTGGCGGCCAGGGTGGAACTGCCCACCCCCATCATCAAGCCCACGGCTACGGCCCGCGTAGGGGCAACAGCGGGGCTTTTCGAGGCGTTCACGGCAAGGCTGGATCTATCCGCCCCCATCATTCGAAGGCTGGCCAGCGTCCGGCTGGGGGCCTCTGTGGGGCTGCATGAGGCGTTCACGGCGGGGATCGTCCTGCCAGATGGAACGCCAGTGAAGAGTGGAGCAAGGCTCCGGGCGGTCGTGGCCAGCACATGGCAGGAGTGCTATGTGACGACCCAGGCCGTTCCCCTCATGGATACGGTGTTAACTGCCACCGCGCAGACCCACGCAAAAGGCGTGGTGGCGTCAACGCAAGAAACAGCGAAGACCCATATCAATTTACAGGAGGTAGACTATGGCGGAACAGAGTAAAACCACGCGCTGGTCTAAAACGGCGGTGACGGATGCCGGTACCAGCCTGCTGACCGAGTTTGCGGCGGGGCGGCTCCTGACCATCACCAGCGCATTCGGCTCCGTCAGCGACCCTGGGGGGAACCTGGTGGAGCTGACGGAGCTGCCTGATGGCCGGGAGCACCCGTTGACCATCGAGAGCGTCACCCGGACGGATGAGAATGTGACCGTGTGCATCCAGGTAACGAGCATCGGGAACCCGGAGCCGTACAAGCTGGAGCAGATTGGCATCTTCGCCGCCGCCGGGGACACCAACGGCATGGAGGGCCATGTGGGCGGCGAAAAGCTGCTGATGGTCATCGAGGACACGGAGGATGAGCGCGGCGGCAAGGGCGTGACCGTACCGGCGGAGACCGACCAGCTCTACACCTTCAAGCTGTATGCCGTGCTGACGGTGACCAATAAGGAGCGGCTGGAGATCAGCGTGTCCAGCGCGGGTATCGCCACGATGGGCGCCATCGAGGACGCGATGAAGGCCCACATGGAAGACCCCAACGCACACCCCGCGCTGGCCGGTGGGACCGTTGAGGCCCACAACACCGACCCGGAGGCCCACCCCGGCCTGACCGCTCGGATGCTGGCCACGGAGCTGGCTCTGAACGGGAGTGCGACGATCCTCGCCCCGGAGGGCGACCCCACCACCGAGACGGTGGGCAGGAAGGGCCAGCACTACATCAACATGGACACCGGCACGGAGTGGGAGTGCGCCGGCGTGAAGGACGGCGAGTACATCTGGGGGCTGGTGGACTACGCCAGTGAAAACTACAAGTCCATGCGGGATGTTCTGAGCGAAGCGGCAGAAACCGCAAAACAGGCCAAGGATGTGGCGGACGGTGCTGCCCAGGCCATCGCGGCGGTGCAGAATACCATCTCCGTGATCCCCTCTCAGTCCGGCAGCCTGACCTACAACGGCGGCACCCAGCTTCCCAGCTGGAACAATCTGGCCCTGGAGATGATGGACATCACCTACGGGGAGGGCAGGGTTCCAGCAGCTGAGTTCCAAGGCGAGACGGATGCCGGGACTTACAAAGCCTACGTCACGCCCAAGGAAAAATACACCTGGGGCGACAAGTCCGCCGAGGAAAAGGAGATTCCCTGGAGCATCCAGCGGGCCACCATCACCACCGCCCCCAGCGTGAGCGGCTCCCTGAGCTACACCGGGGAGGCCCAGGTCCCCACTTGGCTGAACCATAACCCGGAGCAGTTAACAAAGGCGGAGACGGCACAGACGGACGCTGGGCAGTATTCCTCCTCCTTCACGCCCACCAAGAACTATCAGTGGAGCGGCGGCGATACCTCGGCCCGAGTGATCCCCTGGTCTATCGCCAAGGCCGCAAACACCTTCAGCATCGCCCCCAGCGCGGCCCAGGAACTGGATGTGGGCGACACGGTGGTGATCCAGGTGACGTCCAACAGCGACGCTGTCATCACGGCGGAGTCCAGCAACACGTCCTTTGCCACGGTGTCTGTAGACGCGAGCACCAAGACCGTGACCATCCGAGGCGTCGGCCAGGGGACAGCGGTCATCTCCATCAACAGTAAGGGCAGCACCAACTATGCCGACGCCGGTACTACCCTCAATGTGGATGTGAGCCGGAAGACGCCCACCTTCTCCCTTAGTCCTTCGGGTGCTCAGTCTTTGAACATTGGCGGTAGCAAGCAGATCGCAGTGACTACCAACAGCGACGGGGCTGTGTCCGCCAGCTCCAGCGCCCCCGGCGTAGCCACGGCAGCGGCCAGCGGGAAGAACGTGACCATCTCCGGCGCGTCCGCCGGCAGCGCGGTGATCACCATCTCTGTGCCGCAGACCACGAAATACAATGCGGCCAGTGCCACGGTGAGCGTCAGTGTGGTCAAACCCTCGGTGTCCAATTCTTCCTGGGATGACATCAAGGCCATTTCTGATGCGGGAACGGCTGCCAGCTACTTCGCCCCCGGCGATACCAAGAGCATCACGCTCAACGGCACGGTGGGGACGCTGGCGCTGAACAACCTGCAGGTGGACGCCTTTATCCTGGGCATCAACCACAACGCCTCCAGGGAGGGCAGCAACCGTATCCATTGGGCCATCGGGAAAATCGGTGGCACCCTGATCGCTCTGTGTGACAGCGGCTATAACAGCAGCTACACTGACGGCAATAAGCGGTTCAACATGAACCACTGGGGGAACTACAACCGGGGCGGCTGGAAGGGGTGCGATCTCCGCTATGACATCCTGGGCAGCACCAACAGGGCCCCCAGCGGCTACGGCAGCGCTGCGCAGGCGGGCCGTGTAGGGTATGACCCGTCCAGCTATGACATTGTGAACAGTCCCGTGGCCAACACGCTCATGGCGGCCATGCCGCAGGCGGTCCGAAAGGTGATGAAGACCGTTACTAAGTACACGGACAACGTGGGCAACGCTAGCGGTGACACCGCCGGGAACGTGACCGCCTCCGTGGATTATTTCTTCCTGTTGGCGGAGCATGAGGTCTACGGTGGAAACCGTACCTACGCCAACAGCTATGAGAAGAACTACCAGGTGCAGTACGACTACTTCAAAGCAGGTAACAGCAAGCAGGTGTTTAAATACGACGCACGGACTACGGCAGTGTGGGGCCCTC
>JAETQY010000043.1 GCA_021770445.1 Bacillota bacterium
CTGCTCCCCCCGCTGACGGGGGAGCAGCTCGCCGCCCTGGAAACGGACATTCTGAAAAACGGCTGCTACTCCCCGGTCATCGTCAACGAGGACATGGTGGTCATTGACGGCCACAACCGGCAGAGGCTGTGCGAACAGCACGGCCTGCCCTACCAGATGGCCGTGTTCTCGTTTGAAGATATGCTGGAGGCCAAGCAGTGGGCGCTGGACACCCAGAAGGGCCGCCGCAACCTGGACAAGTGGGAGCTGGGCAAGATCGCCCTCCGGCTGAAGCCGGACATTGAGGCCAGGGCGAGGGCCAATCAGCAGGAATACCATGGGAATCAGTATGATAGTGGACTTTCGGCAACATTGCCGGAAGTCCACTCTGACCCTGTGGACACCCGCAGGGAGCTGGCGGACGCTGTCGGCCTGGGGGAACGCACCATGGGCAAGGTCATGCAGATCGATGAACACGCCCCCACCGCTGTGAAAGAGGCCCTGGACAGCGGCGATTTGTCCATCAACCAGGGCTACAACATCACCCGGCAGGTGCGGGAGCTGCCGGAGGAGCAGCGGGACGAGGCCGCCGCCCTGGCGGTAGAGCTGGAAAAGGCGAAAAAGGAGATCCGGCAGTGTGACGCGGAGGCCGACCGAAGGGGCAGAATTGCGGATTTGTTCTGCAAAGCCTTTGAAAAGGCCGTGCTGCTGACTCCCACGGAGGAAAACGTCCGCATCTGGACGGAATGCACCCGCATGACGCGGGAGGAGATCGAGGACAGCGTGAAGGACGCCCGTGAGCTGGCGGAGGTGTTCTCCACCATCGCCGGCATTTTGGAATCGTTGCTGCCGGGAGGTGACGGCGATGCCGGATGAACTGTCTGTCCGCCAGTGGCAGGAGCAGTTTCGGGCCGGGGCTTTTAACCTCCAGGACAGATACACCCAGTGCAGGGCTGGCTGGTATGACTGGTTCTGCCAGGACCACGCCCTGGCCGGACGGCTGAAGAAGATAGGCCGGGTGGTCATGGGCATCACCGATCCCTTTATCCTGGACAACTACTACGTTTGGTTCAAAAATAACTGCCCCTTGAACGGGCCGCTATATGACGATGTCCGCTTCGAGCCGCTGTCCGGGAATCGGGATGGGAAATATTTTGTGATCTCCTTGGACAGTCCCCATGAGCGCATGAAGTGGGCGCTGGTCACGGAGCGGTACGGCTTTGACGCGCCGGAGTTCGACTGTCGAGATATCCGGGAGATGATCCGCTACGTCAACAGTATCGGCCCAGAGCTGCAGAAGGGCGTCATTCCCCCGTTTATTGCGGAGAAAGACGCTGTAACCGCCTACGCCAGACTGCGCGGGGAGCCGGAGGGCCTCCACATCTACCGGGACGGGGAGCATCACTACAGCTACACCTCCCGGAAGGACCGGCGCAAACGGACGGTGTTGGCGGCGGCCAGCCTGGAGGATGCGCCTGCCGGTTTTGTTTCCGAGCAGGCCCATTCTATCAAGGGGATGTATGTCTACTGCTCGGAGGATGCAGGTATTCCGCTGCCGGAGCATCCCAAAAATATCAAAAAATATCGTGAAAAGAAAGGGGTGGAGCGATGAGCAAACAGCAGCCCGCGCGGGCGGCGGGGCCTCCCAAGCCCCTCCTGCCCCCCGCGGCGGAGGACGAGATCATGGACGTGCTGTCCGCCAATATGCGGATCAGCTCCGGGGAGATCGCCGCCATTTTGAAAAAACACGGTGTGTCCGGGGACGCGGAAGCCCTCCAGAACAGCTACCGAAAGCGGCTGGGCCAGCGGCTGATGTCCAGCATCCGGGATGAGAACGGCAGACGGGAGGTGCTGGCCCGCGGCAGCGAGTACATCGTGATAGAGTGCTGCAGCGACCGGCAGGACCTCAAAGCCATCCGTTACCGCATCCGGCGCCAGATGAAAGGGCTGGACGTATCCTCCGGGAAGGTGCGGGGCCGCATCCGTGTGCTGGATCAACTGCTCTCCCGGTTCCGAAAGGCGGGGTGAGGATGGGACTGAAAGACATCATCCGGGCCATCCGGGAGTACCCCGCCGCCCGCGCCGAGCTGGAGACCGCCCGGTCTGAGCTGCGGCAGGCCCAACAGGAGCTGGAACAGAGCGAACAGGAGCAAGGCTCACTGCGGCTCACATTGGAGGAGCAAAAAGACTACACAAAGTTCCTGTCCAGCAAGGCAGAGGCGCTCCAGGACGCCCTGGAGGAGTTCTGCCCCCGGCTGTCCACGCCGGAGGAGTTGAAACGGTTTTACGATACCATCTCCCCCGACATGGACCCCAGCGGCTTCACGCTGTACCGCATGGCAAAGGAGCTGACGGGAATTGATGTGCCGTCCTGTTTCCCTTATGAGGACAACCGGGGACTGTTTGAGGAGATGAGCGGCCACAGCCTCTTGGACTGGCTGACCGCCGTCCACTTCCAGGCGGTGGATTGGGATATCATCCCCGGCACCACCTACGAGGCCGCCACGCTGCGGGAGGTGGATACCTCTACCCCCGAATACCAGGCATTTGAAAAGCAACTCTATGAGAAGGTGCTGGGGCGGATGGGCTTCCAGGACCTTTTAGAGCCAGATCGGGATGGGCCTGCGAGGACGCCCGGCCATCCCCCGCCCCAACCGAAACGAGGTGAGACACGATGAGTAACATCAGTGAGATCAACAAGGACACCTTCTGGGAACTGATCGCCCAGGCAAAGGAGCAGTGCAGCCAGGACCAGGATGCCTTCTGCCAATGGCTGGAGGACCGGCTGATAGAGATGGGGCCGGAGCAGGCCCTGAATTTCGACTATGCCGCTTTTGCGTATCGGGCGGCGGCATACAAATACGGTCTCTGGAGCGCCACCTCTGTCATGTTGGACGGCTGCACCGATGACGGTTTTACCGACTTCCGGGGCTGGCTGATCGCCCAGGGCCGGGATGTGTACATGGCCGCGCTGAAGGATCCGGACTCATTGGCGGATGTACCTGTCTATGGGGACTGCTGTTTTGAAACGATCTGCTATGTAGGTAGTTACGCTTATGAGGAACTCACTGGACGGAACACTTACGAAGATTTTGACCCCGCCGTATCCCGTGCATGGTCGGAGAAGATCGAGCCGGATATTGTGTATGGCGAAGGGATCGGGTATCCCTATACCTGGAGCGAGACTGCCGCCTACCTGCCAAAACTATGCGCTAAATATTTGACGCCGGAGGAGTTGGCACAGAGAATCAGGCAGCGTGACGATACTTGGAACCTCACCAACCCGGAAATCAAAATGGTTCGTGCCACAGAAAAAAAGAGCAAAAAAATCAAAAAGGATCGGGGTGATTCCAGATGAGCGACACCATCACCATCGGGGTGGATCACGGCTACGCCGCCATGAAAACCACCCACTGCGCTTTCCCCACCGGGCTGGTGGGGTACGACAATGAACCCTATACCCAGAAGGATGTGCTGGAATACGGCGGCGGGTTCTATGTGGTGGGCAGCGGACGCCAGCCGCTCCAGAAGGACAAAACGGCCACGGAGGACTACTACCTGCTGACCCTCGCCGCCATCGCCAAAGAGCTGGCCCACCGGGGCGCGGAACCCACCGCCGCTGTCCATCTGGCGGCGGGCCTGCCCCTCACCAGCTTCGGGCGGGACAAGAAGAAGTTCCGGGCCTACCTGCTCCGGGACGGCCAGCCGGTGTCCTTCCGCTACGAGGGCATCGCCTACACCGTCACCATCGCGGAGGTGTCCCTGTTCCCCCAGGGCTACGCCGCCGTCCTCACCCAGCAGGAACTGTTGGACGAACCCTCCGTCATCGTGGCGGATATCGGGGGGTGGACGGTGGATCTGATGCGGCTGGACAACCGCACCCCTAACGCCGCCACCTGCCGGAGCCTGGAGCTGGGCATGATCCACTGTCTGGATGAGATCGCGGAGCAGGTGCGCCGCGCCCTGGGCCTGTCCATGACGGCGGCACAGATCGAGAGCGTCCTGCGGGGCGAGGCTGGCAGCGTGGGCGAACAGGCCAGGGAGATCATCCACCGGGAGGCCGGGGCCTATACCCGCCGCCTGCTGTCCGCCATCGCGGAGAGCGGCCTGGACGCCCGCGCCATGCCCGCCGTCTTCCTGGGCGGCGGGGCCGCGCTGCTGAAACGCCACGTTGGGGCCACAGACGGCCTGTGCCGCCCGCTTATCCTGGATGACGTATGTCTGAACGCCAAGGGCTACGAGCGCCTTGTGGGCCAGTTGTCGCGGGCCGTTGGCAATGCCTGAGAAACGGCGAGTGAACCTCTCGCTCAACCTGTCCGCCCCCCACCAGCGGGAGGCGTGGAATATCCTCCGCGCCATCCCCGCTGGGCAGCGGACGGACGCCGTGTGCCGGATGATTTGCAAAGGCCATCAGCGGGAGGATCTGCTGGAGGGCATCCGCATGGTCGTCCGGGAGGAGCTGCACAACGTGGAATTTGTCTCTGCAAAAGAAAAAACCGGGCAGCCGCAGGCCGGGGACTTGGATGACAATGTCCTCGGCTTTCTGCTTGCGCTGCAGAATGATGGAGGTGACGAATGATCTGATCCGCTATTTTGATATGTTCGCGGGGATCGGCGGTTTCCGGGCCGGACTGACCCGCGCGGGCGGTTTCCAGTGTGTCGGCCACTGCGAGATCGACAAGTACGCCGACGCCAGCTACCGTGCCATCCACGATATTGGGAAGGAGGAAGTATACTATCCAGACGCAACCAAAATCGACCCCGGCGGAATGCCGGATTTCGACCTGCTTTGCGGCGGATTTCCTTGTCAATCTTGGTCAGCAGCAGGAAATCGACTTGGCTTCGCTGACCCCAGAGGAACTCTCTTCTTTGAGATTGCCCGACTGGCTGAAGCCCGAAAGCCTGCGTATCTGCTACTTGAAAATGTTCCCCGCCTTTTACAGCATGACCAGGGACAGGCGTTTGCGACCATCCTCGCCGCGCTTCATGAGCTGGGGTATGGTCTCGAATGGAATGTGTGCAACAGCGCAGACCACGGGACTCCTCAATCGCGGAAAAGGCTGTTCCTTGTCGGATATCTTGATCCCCGATGCGCC
>JAETQY010000021.1 GCA_021770445.1 Bacillota bacterium
CGCAGCACCGTCGCCCGCACGCTCTGGAGTTCCACCTTGGTCAGGTCCAGGTCCATCAGGTCCTCCGACCCGCACAGCAGATCCACCCCGGGGAAATTACTGGTCTGGATGCAGGCCGCGGCGAATGGGCCGCCGTCCCCATCATGGCGGAGCGCGTCTGCCAGACTGCCCTTGACCGGGTCGCCGCCAAAGAACTCGGTGGCGTTGCACTGGCTGTCGGCATCCACCAGGAGCACCGCTTTCTTGTACTCACTGGCCAGGATGGCCGCCAGGTTGACGGCGGTGGCCGTCTTTGCCACGCCGCCCTTCAAATTGAGTATTACGCTTGTCCTCATTGTACTCGTCCTCTCGTTTTATTTTTTTGGATTACTGTATAAGCTCCTCCCATGTCATTTGTGTGGGTCCCAGCTGCTCCGGCTCCGCTCTCTTGGCCACTGGCCGGTCTGATTGCAGCTCCGGAAGAAATTTTTGAGTGGCGCCGTCAAAGATGACCCCCCACTGACCCAACAGGCCCAGCTTGTTTTTAGCCAAAGTGAGGTGCCGGGGCGATTTACTGCTGGTCTCATCTTCCCTCCAGACAAACAGGATCACATTGGCGTCCTGCTCGATCTGGCCGCTCTCCTTCAGGTCAGCCATGAGGGGGGATTCCCGCTTGCCTTTCTGGGGCGGCCGGGACAGCTGGGCCAGGGCCACGACCACGATCCCACTGTGACGGGCCATATCCGCCAGGGCCCGGGAGATGTCCGCCACCTCGTCCTGCCGGGTCCCCCGGCCGCGGATGGACGGGCGGACCATCTGGAGGTAGTCCACAAAGACCACGTCAAATTTATTTGCGTGGGTCCGGGTGATGATGTCGTTGACCGTCATGCCGGCGGCGTCGATGATGGTGAGCCGGCGCTTGATGATCTCGTCGTTGGCGTCGGCCAGCAGCTTGTAATCCCGCTCATTCAGGCTCCGGCGCAGGATGTTCCGCAGAGGCACGCCAGAGATGGACGAAATCAGCCGGGGAAACAAGATATCTCTGCCATCCTCCAAGGTAAAATAGCCCACGTTTTTCTGCTCCGCCTGGGCGTAAGCCATGTGGAGGGCCAGGGCGGTCTTGCCGTCCGAGGGGCGGCCTCCCAGCACCACAAACATGCCCGGCGCGACATCCAAGTTGTCGTCTAGCAGGGGGAACCCCCAGGGGAGATAGTCCGGCTTGTGCTCCAGAAAGTCTTGGAACTCCAGAATAGCCTTGGCCATGTCCGCCTCGTCGTTCCGCTCCCGGTCGGACAGGAGGTCCAAACCCTGCTGAAACAGGCGGCCCATTTCCTCCGAGGTCAGACTGGCCGCGATTTCCTGGCCGATGCTGCGGCCTTTGGTTGTTCGGGCGGTTTCTTTGACCAGTTCGATGTACTCCGCCACGTTGGCGGCGGTGGGGGTCGTGTCCATGAGCTGGAGAATATAACCCCGGAAGTTTCCGTCACCGGGGGCCACGTCCTCGCAGATCATCACCGGGTCCATTGGCTGGTCCTTGGCGAAGCGGGCCTGATACGCCAGGAATATCCGCCGGTCCGCATCCAGGAGGAAGTCCCCCTCGGTGAGCCCGGCCATCACCAGCCCCACGCACCGGGCGTCAATGAGCATGGAGCCGATGACCGACTGCTCCGCCCAGATATTCTGGCCATAAACCGCCGATTCAGCGGAATCCACAGTCAACACCTCCTTCCCGAGCCGGGGCGGGAAGGGCCGCCCGATCTGGCTGGGCCTCATCTTCCCACCGCCGGCCGTTGATCCAGGTGGCGGGGTAGGGGATACCCTGGCCGCCCTCCTCCCGGATTTTCCGCTGCCACTCCGGGCTGGCCAGCTGACGCTGGAGCGCACGCCCCATCACCGCCAGAAGCCTGTCGTCCGGATGCAGTGAGTCCCAGGCGCGTATCGCCGCCTGTTTGGACTTCTTCAGCGGATACATCCGCCAGAAACCCTCAAACCGCTCCGGATTCCAATCGGGCGCTGCCTTTGGAGCCCGACCCCGTTTTGGCTTTGAGCCAGACGCCCCCTGGGGGGCTTGGGGGGGATTATCTGTTAGGCTGCTATCTGGGTTTATATCTGGTAATGGTGTCCCCGTTTGGTGAAATGATTGTCCCCATTCGGTGTCGTGCATTTCACCGTTTGGTGAAATGCATCCAGCCATTTCGGTGGTACACTCTGCGAAATAAGCCAGCGCCTTGTCAGAGAGGGAATACCAGCTTGTTCTGTCCCGCCTATCCTGGTTAAAACAACCCGTCAAAAGCAGGCTGTTCTTTTTGCAGGCGGCAATAATACGCTCGATCTGCCGCCTGCTCCAGTATGGGTGTGCTTCGCAGAAAGCGGCCAGAGAGTTGAATGTCCAATATCTCCCCTCATAGAAATTTTTCTCGTAGGCTTTGTTGTGCTTGAGCCAAAAGTAGATGTTATGCAGGAAAATAGCAACGTCTACCCCATAGGCCTGCGCCAGCACAGGGTTAAAATGATGATCTGGGATATTCTCCACCTCCCATTCTTGGTATAGTTTTTAGCGCTGGACTCATTTAGCTGCCGTATGGCCTACACATACTGGATTAGCTCAAGGCCATCCATAGTAATCCGTTTAGTCAGGTGGAGGCCAGAGTCAATGACCTTGTGAGGCTCGACGCCCAGCGAGGCCGCAGCCGAATCCAGGCCCTCATGGATCAGGATATGTCCTTGCCCTACCGGTCTTACGACGGCCATAGCCTGAATGACCTTTACGTCGTCCGGCATTGCGTCTAAGATATCGATTATTTCAAGGAGCCGGTCTTTCAAATCCTTCGGCGTCATTTTTTCACTACCCCCTTGCCAAATCCATTTCGCTGTGTTATCATAAGCATGTCCTTATTGTGCTCTCTGAGCACGTATCCCGTTTGGCTGCGCTCACAGTCATGCGGGATTTTTTTATTTCTCCTCGTACAGGCCAAAATGAATCACCTCCGCCATAGTGAGGTCGACCCACGTCTTATCGACCTGCAGGACTGGCCGGCCGCCTGCTCCGGTGTAGTACGCTGAGTGAGGGGCGTTATTCTTGTCCACCCATCGCAGCCAGAACGCACGACCGGTCCGGCTGAAAAAGGCCTGGTAGATAGAGGGCACGTCATAGCCCTTGGAGCGGATCAGCTTCACCATGCTGGACTTGGTAGCCTTGGGCAGGATTCTCTTTTCGGTATTCATCATGCCATCCTCCCTAAGTACATAGCCAATGCCAATAAGAACGCTCCTCCCGCAAGGGTTAACAGTGCCCAGTTGAAAAGGTCCTCCAGCCAGGGGTACGCATTAAACAGCTTCCGCCACATAGTCACACCATCCCCCTCCCGTCCACGATGGCCTTGGCCACTTGGTCGGTCTCGTACCGGATACCCCGGCCAACCCTTACGGCTTCCACGCCCACCGTGGCCAGCCAGGCTCGGGCGGACTTAGGGGATCCATACCCCAGTTCCCGGGTCAGGTCCGCTATGGTCATCATCCCGCCATAGATATCCCGGAGGATCTGCCGCTTCTCTTTGATCTCATTGTAATGGCTGCTCATGCGCTGTTCCCCTTCCTGTTGGGTACCTGGCCGCCGCAGAACACATCCAGCTCCAGACCGGACTGGATGATCTGCCGCAGGTCCGAAATAATGGCCTCAAACTCAGGGCGCTCCTGGTCGTCAATGACACCATCCTCGGCGATGGCTAAAAGCCGGTCCAGGCGGTTATCCTCTTGGAAACTGCGCAGGCGGTTGTATATCCGCACTGTTATTGCCAACAGGCTCCGCTCCTCCAGGCGGGGGACGACGCTGTTGAACAGCGCACTGGTTTCCTGTAAATGCTGGGTGGGCAGCTGATGGCAGTTGTAGCAAATCATCATCTGCAACACCACGTCGCCGGCCGGTATCCGGCGGTCTGTCTCATAGGCCCGCAGGCTCTCCACAGAAACATTCAGCATTTCTGCTGCCGCTTCCTGGGTGTAACCGGCATTGCGGCGGGCCCTTTTGTAAATGTTTCGGGTATCGTTCTGCATGGACTTTCACTCCTTTCTGTTGTACGGTCGGATTGTCAGTTGGATACAGCGGGCGGCTCCCGACCATACAGCTGGTCAATAGTACAGCCAAATAAATCAGCCAGCTTCGGAATTTTGGCCGCCCGGGGAAGAGCTTCCCCCCTGTCCCAGCGGGTCACCGCCGCTTGATCAACCTCCATGATCCGGGCCAACTCGGCTTTGCTAATCCCGGCCAGCTCCCGATATTTCTTGATTTCCATCAAATTCACCCCCTTTCTGTCTCTTGGTCTTGATTTTAAGTCTTGATAATGGTAGTATATACTTGACTTAAAGTCTTGTTGGTGATGGATGGATGCGTGAAAAGTATTGGTCGCTATATGAAACAGTCAAACGCTCAGAACGATATTTCTTCTATTATCGTGAACACTCACTATGGTGGGATAGAGCTATCAAAATATTTTTGTGTGCAGCATCATTGTCTAATATCGCCAGTTTGGCCTTTTGGAATCATGTTCCTTTAATCTGGGCAATCATTTCCGCAAGTGCCCAGTTAATAAGCGCGGTAGCTTACCTAATTCCGTATTCAGATCAAGTAAATGCACTCAATAACCTTTTGCCAGAACTCGATTTACTTATCCACCAAATTGACTATCACTGGGACCAAATCAATATATTGCAGAGCCTCTCAAATGAAGAAATCAACGCTCTTGTTTTGGATTACAACGTCGAGTTTACAAATTTAGAAAGTCGATATACAAAAGGCATTCCGTTTTCGCCTAACAAGCGATGCTTAAAAAAGGCTGACAGTGACTTCAAAAAATTCTACAATAGTCGCTTTTATCCACCCCAACGAAACTATTTAGAGGAGGAATTAAATCGTGTATCCAGATAAAAAACCTACACCGCAAGAAAGACCTACATCAGAGCCAGAACCTTCTCTTGAACATGGCCTTGTCCCACCTACTACTACATCATTCCCGCCTCCACCACCTCCTCCACCGCCACATCCCAAGAGGGGTTAGTGAATCATGCCTTTGCATCTCTCTCCATGACATACAGTCAAGTCTTGCCTAAATCATAAATCTTGTTTTTACGTCTGTCAATAGTAAATTCGGGATTTTACGTTTTTCGTCGTTTGAAATAATTTCCTGTTCTCCGTACATTAAATAAACGAATTGTTTATTTTCACCAAAAAGGATTGTGCTATGGACTGTGCAGATCGAATTTTTGACTTAGCTGACAAAAAATATCGTGAACAAAAAGATTTTGCTCACGACTTAGATTTGCCTCCATCCGTTATTAGCGAGTGGAGACGTCGGCGCTCAGCATCATACAATAAACGATTGCCAGAAATAGCAAAGGTTCTAGGAACTACTGTGGGCTATCTGCTGACCGGAGAAGAAACAGAGGTCTTTGTCTCTGACGGCGTGGATCAGTCCTACCTGGTCAGGAAATTCAATCGGCTGTCGCCCGAGGCCCAGGACAAGGTGATGACTTTTATTGATTTTCTGTCCATGCAGGAGGACTCGGAGAAAAAATAAATGTGCCCAAGTTGGGCACATTTAAGAAGCGAGGCGAATTATTTCTATTGTGATATAATGATATCAGGGGAACTTATCATGAATTATGTTGTCAACTTGATTTTGGACCCGGAGGCTGGCGTTTGGATTGCAACCAGTGACGACATCCCTGGCCTTGTATTGGAATCCGGTTCCTTTGTTGCTCTGCTGGAGCGCGTACGCTTCGCTGTCCCTGAGCTGCTGGAGCTGAACGACCCGGACGCCACACCCCTGACCTTGACCTTCCAGTCTGAGCGCAGGGAGAGAATCATGGCGCATGACTGAATACAAGTATTGACAGATCAGGGTTTAGCGTATAACATGATAGAGCAATGGGCGTCTCCCGTTGCAGTTTTATTCAACCTCCTGGGCAAGGACTCCCACTTTTCGGGATGTTTCAACCTCAAGGGTTTATTGATTGACAATGTGTGCCCAATTTGGGCACAACACAGAGACAGGCACCTCTCCAGATGACCGGAGAGGTGCCTGTCTCGTTTGTACCTTGCGTTTTTTGTCGGAGACTGGTATACTGGCTGTGCTGCCCCTCCCTACACCTGGCAACAGGAAGGGGGTGTAAATGTGGAATATCTATTTAACTTCCTGATGTCGTTCGGAGCAAACGTGGCTGCCTACTTCGTTTGCAAGTGGCTTGGATGGCATGACGACAAGGAGCAGTAAGCCCACCACAGCAAAGGTTGACCCCCGGAGAGTGCCTATCTCTCCGGGGGTCGGCCTTTTGTGCAAATGTGGAACACTATTAACTTCTGCTGTGATTATACCACAGCCCACATAGTATATGCAAGAGGGAAATTTAATTTTCCATTGGGCGGAACCTAAAGAAGTAGCCGCCACCTAGGACAAGGCAAGGAAGCGGCATTTTCTCAAGCTATAAACTTGTTGGAGATTGACCGCCCTTTCTGCTTTTATTGTAGCGTGAATTTTCTGTTTGTCAAGTTGAAAAAACCTCAACTAGACACAGCCGAAACCACCTGATAAACTAGAGCCGTATCCAGGTGGAGAATTTCCACCTTTGCGGCTCCACTTTTTTGCACTATAATGGAGCTGTATTCAGGGCGGAGTAAGTTAGGGCGGAGTAAGTTAGGGAGGATTGGAAAGCGGCCAGGGGTGTAGTGCGCCCAAACGCACCAATCCGGTTTTACCTTGGATATCCTAAATACAGGAATTTGCCATTGACAACCACAATATATTGTGGTATAAAAGAAAGCGTAATTGATTCTTTGTGCGCTCCCGGTGAAAACCCGGGGTAGGCCATAGGCCTATGAGCAGGCGGGGACCGGCATTGCACACGTTGTGATGGAGAACTTGGCCTTGGGCCAACGACTCCGGAGGATTGTACGTTATGGGGGTACTATGCCCCTACCGATTTTTGTAGCAGCTTCGGCTGAGGTTGACTTTTTGCGGACGTTGTGGTACTCTGCATGTAACAGTACCAGGCGCTCCGTTTCGACGGGCACAGTTTCCGTGTAACACCAGTATGGAGAACATTTCAACTGGGCACAGCTCCGGTTGATTTCAGGTAAGATTTTTTCAGGTCAGATGTTTGCTCTGGGGAGTTATTGTGCCCTCTGAGGTTTGACAGGTGCTGGAGACAGCACCATAGTATGACATGCGGCCTGGTCCGATAGATTCAACAACTGAATCAAAGACTTATGACGTCTGAAAGCAAGAGAATTGTTTTCAGGCGTTTTTGCGTCCAAAAATCAGACAACACCCGGCGCATGAGCGCAACGGCCTGGGACCTGTCACCCCAGGGCGCCAAGGGTAAACGATGGAAGGAGTTTATTGAATCGCTATGAAAAATTATTGTTATCCCGGGCCGGTTCTGACAGCCGGCCGGTCCCGCCGCCAGCAGGGCGGGGCCTCACTTCCCCTCCACCTGTCCAACTGCTGGGGACAGGACCACGGACGCTTGCGGGGTTCCCGCGCCTTGCCCAAGGTCGTGCGTCCACCGCGGGAAGCTCTTTCCCACTCGCCTGCAGGCGGGTATGCGGTGATCTTACTGAACTTCTTTTCCAACAGAGACAGTTTTTATAAATCGGCCTCTCCCATAACTTAGGCCCTTGCGCCCCAAGGCTTTTGACATCATTGGCGCGGTCTGGCTCCGGGAGGTCTGACGGAAAACAGTCAGAAACGGCTGGCCGCCGCTAATGGGCAAACTGCGTCCTTTTTTCAGAAAGGATGTACTTATGTCAAAACATTATCAAAATCTCCTCGCACAGCTGGACAAGCTCCATCGCCACAACCGGCAAGGCAGCTTCCGGACCAAGCAGCGTTACTATGAGGCTATGCAGCGGTTCTGCCGCTTCCTGGCCGAGCGGTACCGCCTGGAGCGTCTGGCCAACATCGCCCCCAAACACATTTACGCCTATGTGTCCTACCTCCAGGAGCAGGAGAAATCCGCCTCCACCATCAAGACCGATCTCTCCGCCATCCGCTTTTTTCACGACTTGATCCAGCAGCCCCGCTATGAGCTGCCGGCTAATACTGATCTGTTCCTCCAGCGCCGTACCTTCGGCGAGGTAGACCGGACCTGGAGCGATTCTGAATTTAACCGGATGCTGGACTTTGCCTTAGAATCTAATCGAGAGGACTATATTTCAATTCTATACCTAGGCCGCTATGCCGCATTGAGGATTCACGAGTGCTTCCGTATTGACACTGCAACTGCAACCAAAGCCATCAAAGAAAATGTCCTCACCATCAAAGGCAAGGGAGGACTGGTGAGGGCAGTGCCGCTCACACCGCTCCTGGTTCAGCGGCTCCAGCGCCACCTGTGTCAGACTCCCCGAGGCCATAAACTGTTTGTCCCGGATGACCAGCAGACCCACGAGGCAATCAAGGCCCTCCAGGCATTCATTTATTTGTACCGCCCCTACGCTCAGGACAAAGGCTCTGACCGGCCCATGACCTTCCACGGCTTGCGCCACACCTGTGCCGCAGAATGGTATAAGGGGTTCATCCAACGTGGTTCCAGCCCCTACCAGGCCCGCAAATCGGTATCCAAGCTGCTCGGCCATGGGCGGGATGATGTAACCCGGATTTATCTGGCCTCTCTGAAAGAAACGCCCCAAAATTCCTCGTACAAATATGCCCTGTCCACTGATATTCCTGCCGGTAAGATGGAGCCGGAGAGGGGGGATAGCAATGGCGAAAAGTAATTACTTTCGTAAGACCGCCCGCTACAATGGCAAGCAGTATGAAGCATACGGCACAACTGAGCTGGAGGCGATGACCAAACTAGCGGACAAGCTGGCCGCAGCCAAAAGGGGAGAGGAGGCCATCGGTGGCGCCATGACGGTGGACGCCTGGTTCAACCAGTGGTTGACCACCTACAAGGAGCCAAAAGGGATGACTCCGAAATCCCTGGGGATGTATCGGGAAAAGTATACCAGGTACATCAAGCCCCGGATTGGCCGGTTGAAGTTGAAGGATGTGAAAGACATCCATCTGCAGAAGGTCATGAATGAGCAAGCGGGCATGTCCAGCTCTCACGTTAAAAAGGTCTGCCAGGTGCTCAAGGGGATGTTTAAACGCGCCAGACAGTCACGGCTCATTCCCTACGATCCCTCGGAGCTACTGGAGCTGCCAGCAACCACCACGGGTACCCACCGCTCCATCACCGACGCAGAGCGAGCAGCAATCCTGGAGGTGGCTAAAACCTCCAGGGCTGGGCTGTGGGTGCTGACGTTGCTCTATACTGGAATGAGGCCGGGGGAGACGGCGGCACTGATCTGGAACGACGTGGACTTCAGCCACAACGAGATACACGTCCACGCCGCAGCGGAGAGTGGTACAGGAGCCATAAAAGGCCCTAAGAGTGCCGCCGGGGTGAGGGATATCCCGATACATTCCCAACTGCTCCCGCTGCTCCTGGCGGCCAGAGGGAAGCCGTTCAGCCCTGTTTTTCCTACCCAGCGGGGGAACATTCAGAACAGCGGAAGTATCCGGCGCCTGTGGACCGGCTTCCGCCGGGAGCTGGATATCTATATGGGGGCGGAGGTATACCGCAATCAGATTATCCGGTCGGTAGTGGCTCCTGACCTGACTCCCTATTGTCTGCGGCATACTTTCTGCACGGATCTCCAGCGGGCTGGGGTGCCGCTGAACGTGGCCAAGGAACTGATGGGACACAGCGACATCAGCACCACCGCAAATATTTATACTCACCGGGATCGAGATGTACTTCATGCTGGTATCGCTCTGTTAGATGGCCGTGCTGGGACAGCTGCTGGTACTGCCGGAACGGCTCCCACCTCAATCGCTTGCGGCAGTAAGTAAACAGTTTTATTTACCCGTCTGCTTCCCAAGCTGAACACGAGGGTTCGATTCCCTTCACCTGCTCCACATCGTCGGAGCAAAGTCCGCTTTGCTCCGACGATTTTTTGCAAAAATCGTCATCCGCTCCGCTCCCTTGCTCCTCCTCTCCAACCGCGACCCGCTTCGCTGGGCTCGCGGTTGGTTTTGGGTGCTGATCCGAAAGTCGAAGCATCTAAACTGAGCGCTTGTGCCACATGAAAAATCCCGTAATCCTCAGAGTTGTAAGGATCACGGGATTTTTTGTGTTTTGTTCTATTATGCGTATCTCAACCGGCCTTTCGGTTCTGGTACAGGACGGCCCAACTCCCGCGCTGTGTCGATCCACTCTTGGGCGGTCAGTTCTACGTTGTGCAGCGCCTCTTTTGCGGTTTGCCCGTCCGCCATGCACCCAGCCAACTCAGGTACTTCCGCAATGTAAGCGCCGTCCTCCTCGCTCCAATACAGGATGATCTCATACTTCATGAATATCCCCTCCTAATTGGTATTCCAAGATGATATTGCGCACCTGTTTCACCTGGTAGGGCTTCGCCCTATTGCCAACAGGCTGAATATTGATAATCTCTTCCACTCCGTCTTTAGTGTATATGAAATGATCTCCTTTTATGCGGCACTGGAAACCGAGATGATCGAGAACGGCCCGCAAATCCGCAAAGGGTATGCTCTTGTCCCGGGTGCCGCTCATGATAGATAAGAGCAGCTTTTCATATTGGCTCACTGCCTGCCCTCCATACGCTCCTGCCGTGGGTATGTCTCCACCGCCCGCGTTACCAGGGGCGTCTGACTTTTTGCTTTAATCCTCGATATTGACCAGTATGTTGTCTGTTCCGTGTTCCTCAAACTCCGCGATGTAGGCGTCGATGCGGCTGGTGAGCTCGGCGTAGTTCTGCTCGTCGATGGGGGCGTCGTCCATATCCCGGCGGGCCAGGTCCTCGGCCAGGATCTCGAAAAACACATTGTTCTCGTACTCCACGATGGCCTCATGAATGCCCCCCTCCACAAAGGCCCGGGAGGGAACGATCTCTCCCTGATACAGCTCAGCCAGCTGGGGCATACCCTCCAGGGCGGCCCGGCCGAAGAGCAGGCTCTCCACCTGATCGTAGTCGGCAAAGCGGTCGTCCCCACGGGTGGAGTTTAAGATCCAGTTTCCGATGTACACCAGGTCCAGCAGGCGGCGGAACTGTTTTCTGTTCAATTCCAGATTCATAAAACCCCTCCTCTCCCGCGGGAGACAATGATATACTCAGGGGACGGGAGCACTATCTACAGCTATTATAGCGCCCAAATGAAATTTGTCAAATGGAGAAACACGGCAAAATGCCTTGTTTTTTCAGGCAAAATGACATACAATAAAAGAGACACTTTACAGCCGCCTCCAAACTGTGTATAATACCTCAGACTGACGGACCGGGGGGTCCGCCGGAGCGAAATGATCACAGCGATTGGAGGTCCCTCAATGGACAAGGAAGTGGTCATCTCCATCAAGGGGATGCAGAAATACGAGGGTACACTCCCGGACGTGGTGGAGCTGGTCACCGCCGGCCGCCTGGCCCGGGAGGGGGAGAGCTATACGCTGTCCTATCAGGAGAGCGAGCTCACCGGTCTGGGGGGTACCCTGACCACCATCCAGGTGGATGGGGAGCAGGTCACCCTCCTGCGGGTGGGGGAGTTCAACTCCCAGATGGTGTTCCAGGAGGGACGCCGGCATCTGTCCATGTACAATACACCCTATGGCGCAATGGCCATCGGCGTGCATACCCGCCACCTGCTGGCCGAGCTCAACGACCAGGGGGGCGATATCGAGGTGGATTACTCCATCGAGGTAGACCACGCCCTGGCCGGCCGCAGCGTTTTCCATATCAACGTGAAGGAGACGGAGGGCGGCCTGGGCAGCCTGAAGCAGTAAAGCGCTCCCGCGAAGGGGGAGCCGAAGAGAAAAGGTGATATAAGATGACAAACATGATCCAGGCCGCCAAGGACCAGGTGGCCGCCCTGACCCAGGCGGCCTATGAGCGGGCCGCCGCCGCGGGGGTGCTGCCCGCCGGGGCCGAGGTGAAGGCCACCATTGAGATTCCCAAGGACACCGCCCACGGGGACTACGCCTCCTCCTTCGCCATGGCGGGCGCCAAAGCGCTGCATATGGCCCCCCGGGCCATCGCCCAGGCCATTGTGGACCACCTGGAGCTGGAGGACAGCTACTTTCATAAGGTAGAGATTGCCGGCCCCGGCTTCCTCAACTTCACGCTGGGCCCCAAGTGGTACGGAGAGGTCCTGTCTGCCATTGAGACCCAGGGGGCCGCTTACGGCTCCGGTGCCGAGGGTGCGGGCAAAAAGGTGATGGTGGAGTTTGTCTCCGCCAATCCCACCGGCCCCATGCACATGGGCAACGCCCGGGGGGGCGTGCTGGGGGACACCCTGGCCAACGTCCTGGCCCGGGACGGCTGGGACGTGTGGAAGGAGTTCTACGTCAACGATGCGGGCAACCAGATTAACAAGTTTGCCCGGTCCATCTACGCCCGGTGTATGCAGCTGGTCCTGGGGGAGGACAACTACGCTTTCCCCGAGGACGGCTACCACGGAGACGACATCAAAGAGCTGGCCCAGGGCTTTACCGCTCAGGCGGGGGACGCCTTCCCCGGGGACACGCCGGAGGAGGACTGGCTGGAGCAAATGGCCAAATTCGGCCTGGAGCGGAACATCCCCAAGATGGAGGCCGATTTGAAAAAATACGGCATCGTCTACGACCAGTGGTTTTTGGAGTCCTCCCTCCACGAAAGCGGCTTTGTGGCTGACACGGTGGCCCTGCTCACCGAGAAGGGCTGGACCTATGAGAAGGACGGGGCCCTGTGGCTGAACACCACCGAGCTTTTGAAAAAGAAGTACCTGGCTGAGGGCAAAACTCAGGAGCAGGTGGACAAGCTGGACCTGAAGGACGATGTCCTCCGCCGGGCCAACGGCTTCTACACCTACTTCGCCGCCGACATCGCCTACCACCGGAACAAGTTTGAGGTCCGGGGCTTCGACAAGGTCATCAACATCTGGGGGGCCGACCACCACGGCCACGTGGCCCGCCTCCAGGCGGCCCTGGACGGCCTGGGGCTGGACGGCTCCCACCGCTTAGTGATCGTGCTGATGCAGCTTGTCAACCTGCTCCAGGACGGCAAGCCGGTGCGCATGTCCAAGCGGACGGGCAAGGCCATTGCCCTCCACGACCTCCTGGACGAGATCAGCGTGGATGCCGCCCGGTACTATTTCAACAACCGGGCCGCCTCCAGCCCCCTGGACTTCGACCTGGATCTGGCCGTCCGCCAGGACAGCGAAAACCCGGTGTACTATGTCCAGTACGCCCACGCCCGCATCTGCTCCCTCCTGGCCCGCATGGCGGAGAGCGGCGCGGCGGTGTGCCCCGCAAGCGAGGTGGACGCCGACCTCCTCACCCAGCCAGAGGAGCTGGCCCTGATAAAATCCCTGGCCCAGTACCCGGAGGAACTCCATCTGGCCGCCCGGGACTACGACCCCAGCCGGATCAACCGCTATCTCACCGCCTTGGCCGGCGACTTCCACCGCTTCTACAATTCCTGCCGCTGCATGGTGGACGACCCCTGTCTCCAGGCCGCCCGGCTCAAGCTGGCCGACGCCACCCGGGCTGTCCTGGCCAACGGACTGAACCTGCTGGGGGTCACCGCGCCGGAGAAGATGTAAAAGCCTCCCTCTTTGAGGGAGGTGGCACGGCGAAGCCGTGACGGAGGGAGTCCTTTGACGAAATACTCCCTCAGTCGCCGCAGGCGGCGACAGCTCCCTCAAGGAGGGAGCCTTATGGGGGCTGAACACATATGGAATTTGACTTGACTGCTCTGGAGCGCACCCTCCACACCCGCGCCCCCGGCCTGATGGACGCCCACCGGGCCTACGCGGTGCTGGTGCCCCTGGTGGAGAAGGAGGGGGAGCAGCACCTGCTCTACGAGGTCCGGGCGTCCACGCTCCGCCGCCAGCCAGGGGAGGTGTGCTTCCCTGGGGGGCGTATAGAGGGGAGCGAGACCCCGGAGGAGTGCGCCCTCCGGGAGACCTGGGAGGAGCTGGGCATTCCACGGGAGAGCATCAAAATTCTGGGCCGGCTGGACTTCATCGCCCACCGGGCCAACTTCATCATGTACCCTATCTTGGGGCTGGTGGACAGTCGGGCGCTGTCCCCCCACCTGAACCCCAACCCCGCCGAGGTAGAGGAAGTCTTTTTTGTTCCCCTGTCCCACCTGCTGAACACCCCTCCCATCGAGTACGAGTACGAGCTGATCCCCACCCCGGCGGAAAACTTCCCCTACGACCTTATCGGTATCCCCCGGGATTACCAGTGGCAGCACGGATGGGAGAACGTCCCTGTCTACCCCTGGCAGGGCAGGGCCATCTGGGGCCTCACCGGGCGGATCACACGGAATTTGATTCAAATATGCAAGGCCCCCGGCTGAGCCGGGGGCCTTGCCTTATGTCGCTGTTTCTTCTGCGGCCGCCTTCTCCTTGAGGGCCTTGATGGCGTAGTCCAGAGCGGGGATGGACTTGGCGGTACAGTACTGCTTCATGTCCTGAAGCTGACGGATGGCTTCCTTGGTGGTCATATCCTTCAGACGCATAGCGCTCACGCTCCTTTACAGTTGTTATTTTACCACAACACAGGGGTGGAACGCAAGAGGTTTATTGGTGGTTTTTCCTCATTTCTTCCGGACTGCGGCAGCAGGCGAGGGCTGTCACCACCACGGCCAGCACCAGCATCCGCCGCCAGGGGCTGGCCGCCCAGAGGAGACACAGGATGCCCCGGCAGATGGACCACAGACAACTGACCCAGAGGAGGACTACGGCGGTCCCCATATCAATACTCCTTATTTGCCGTCACCCGGCAGGAGATCAGGTAGGAGACGAACATCAGGGCCAGGGCGGCCAGCAAAGGCAGGGCGGACAGAGCCAGCAGCGCCCCGGGGCTGGATAGGAGCAGGCTGTCCAGCCAGGATGTGTCGATGCGGACCCCCATGCGGAAGGCCAGGAAGAGGACGATCACAGGGATAAAGATGATGGCGTACAGATAGGGCCGGGCCCGCTCCGCCCCCAGCTTGTAGCACAGGGGGAGGAGAATATCCGCGATCAGCAGGCCCGCCGCCAGGGTGGTGAAAGCGGAGACCAGGACCTCAAACAGGGAACCCTGACCTGTGACGGACACCGCGACTCCAGCCAACGCAGCCAAAGCCAGGGAGATCAGGGTCACCAGCAGCGTGAAGCAATACCGGGCTCCTACCACGGCCCTCCGCCCCAGGGGCAAGGCCATGGCGTACCGGTCCCACTTGGCCGCCTCGTCGTAGGAGAAGGCGCCGATGGGGAGCATGATCAGCATGACGGAGACAAAAGCGGTGACGAAGGAGATGTTGAACACCCCCAGAAAGGTCAAAACGGCGTAGAACAGCATAATGCCCAAATAAGCTTTCAGGGAGCGCTTGCTCACCAGCAGGTCCTTCATAATTAACCCGGTCATTTTGTTTCTCCTTTCCCGACAAAGAGCATGATATCCTCCAGAGTGGTCCGCTCCACCAGAAGCATGGGATATTTGCGGCTGAAGGCGGAACGGTCCTTCACCAGGGCCTCGCAGCCGAAGGTCCCCCGCCGGGTGCGCAGGATGTCCCGGGGATCGATGGTCTCCAGCTGGGCGGCGGTGCAGCCCACCCGGCCGTAGCTGTCCAGGATGTTGTCCTTGGCGTCGGACAGCACCACCTCCCCCTGGTGGATGTAGGCGATGTAGTCGGCCACCTTCTCCAGGTCGGAGGTGATGTGGCTGGACATGAGGATGGCGTGGTCCTCGTCCTGGATGAAGCCCAGGAACTCGTCCAGAATCTCGTCCCGAACCACCGGGTCCAGCCCGGCGGTGGCCTCATCCAGAATGAGCAGCTTGGGGTGATGGGCCAGGGCGGCGGACAGAGACAGCTTCATCTTCATGCCCCGGGAGAACTCTTTAATGAGCTTCTTCTCCGGCAGGCCGAATTTGTCCAGGTAGGACCGGTACAGGTCCTGGTCCCACTCCCTGTAGGCGGGGGCCAGCACCCTGCCCACGTCCAGGGGACGGAGGCTGTCGTGGAAAAAGCACTCGTCCAGCACCAGGCCCACGTCCTGCTTGGCCAGCCGCTCCTCCTTCACGTTGTCGTAGCCCAGCAGAGTGATCTCCCCCGCGTCCCGGCGGATGAGGTTGAGAATGCACTTGATGGTGGTGGTCTTGCCGGCGCCGTTTTCGCCGATGAGCCCCAGGATGGAGCCGCCGGGCAGCGTCAGGTCGATATTGTTCAGGGCGAAGTCGCCATAGGACTTGCACAGCCCCTTGATTTCAATACAATTTGTCATAGTTCTTCTCCTTTATACAGGATGTCGAGCATTTCGTGGAGCTCCTCCAGGGGGAAGGCCCCCTTCCGGGCCTCCTCCACCGCCTGGGACAGCTTCTCCTCTACCTTGCGCAGCTGGGCCTCCCGCAGCAGCTCCCGGTTCTGGGGGGCCACAAAGCAGCCCTTCCCCGGGACATTTTCCAGAAAGCCGTCCCGCTCCAGCTCCTCGTAGGCCCGCTTGGTGGTGATGACCGAGATGCGCAGCTCCTTAGCCAGCAGCCGCATGGAGGGCAGGGCGTCCCCCGCCGACAGGGCCCCGGACATGATCTGCTCCTTCACCTGGTCGGTAATCTGCTCGTAGATGGGCTTTCCGCTGGCGTTACTCAATATAATATCCATTTGTCCCGCCTTTCAATAACAGGAGGGGCTCTGGCTGCCGGCCGCGCGCTGGTCCAGCGCCGGAGGTCCGCTCACTGTCATGTTGGATTTAGTGTATATATACTATATGCACAGTATAACGCTTTTTCTCTATTTGTCAATAGGGTACGCAAAAAAATTTTTTACGGGCCGTCTCAATTTGCTGAGACGGCCCGTTTTTTATGTTCTGAGGCCAAAAGCCCGTAAATCCGACAGAGGGCTTGTCCTATAATGAGCTGGAAAATAATGGGATACACCCAAGGAAAGGAGCGGGTCCCCATGCCGGTGACCTGTAAGGAGGACAAGCGCCAGCTCACCGCCCTGGTGGCGGGGGAGCTGGACCACCACGAGGCCAGGGCGGTGATGGCGGAGCTGGACCGCCGCATCGACCTGGCTCAGCCCCGCCAGCTCACCCTGGACCTGAGTGGGCTCACGTTTTCTGACAGTTCCGGAATCGCCGTGCTCCTCCGGGCCCACCGGAGGATGGGACAGGTACAGGGGTCCATGCGGGTGGTGAACACCCCGGCCCAGGCGGCAAAGGTGTTCAAGGCCGCCGGCCTGGAACGGATTATCCGGTTTGAATAAGGAGGCGCTACATATGAAAATCGAAAATCAGGTCACCCTGGAGTTCCCCAGCCGGTCGGCCAACGAGGGCTTTGCCCGGACGGCGGCGGCCTGCTTCGCGGCCCAGCTGGACCCCACCCTGGAGGAGGTCAACGACATCAAGACCGCCGTCAGCGAGGCGGTGACCAACGCCATCGTCCACGCCTACCCGGACACCCTGGGCAAGGTGTCGGTGAAGCTGCGCATCCGGGAGGGCCACGTACTGGAGATCGTGGTGAAGGACTGGGGGGTGGGCATCGCCGACGTGGAGCAGGCCAGGACCCCCCTGTTCACCACCGGAAACGAGGAGCGCTCCGGCATGGGCTTTACCATCATGGAGAGCTTTATGGACACTGTGAGGGTCCGCTCCACCCCCGGCAAGGGGACCACCGTCACCATGGCCCGGAAAATTTCCCGCCGGGCCGGGCGGTGAACCTGGCCGGCTCCGCCCTGCTGGAGGCCGCCCAGAGGGGCGACAGCGCCGCCTGTGAGCAGGTGCTGCTGGAGAACAACGGGCTGATCTGGAGCGTGGTCCGCCGGTACTACGGCCGGGGGGTGGAGCCTGACGATCTGTACCAGCTGGGCTGTCTGGGCTTCCTCAAGGCGGTGCAGGGCTTCGACCCCGCCTTCGGTACCCAGTTCTCCACCTACGCCGTGCCCAAGATTGCCGGAGAAATCCGCCGCTTTCTCCGGGACGACGGGCCGGTGAAGGTGAGCCGGGGGTTAAAAGAACGGGGGTCCGCCATCCGGACGGCCCGGGCCAGGCTGGCCTCCGAGCTGGGCCGGGAGCCCACCCTGTCCGAGCTGGCGGAGGCGACGGGCCTGTCTCCAGAGGACATCGCCGCCGCCGAGACGGCGGCCGAGCCGGTGGTCTCCCTCCAGGCGGAGACGGGGGCGGACGGCCTCACCCTGGAGGGGATGCTCACTACGGGCAGCGAGGAGGAGGGGATGGTGGAGCGGCTCACCCTCCGCGCCGCCATTGGCCAGCTCCCGGAGCGGGAGCAGCAGGTGCTCCTGCTGCGGTACTACAAGGGGCTCACCCAGATGAACACCGCCCGGGTGCTGGGGGTGTCCCAGGTGCAGGTGTCCCGGCTGGAGCGTCGGGCGCTGGACAAGCTGAGAAAAGAGTTGACATAATAACCGCTCCCCTTTGGCGGAAGGGGAGCGGTATTTCTGTGCACCGGGAGAGAGAGGGACAGTCCAGGAGAGAGGCGGACTGCACCGCCCGGGTACGGTATCATTATAGCAGGCCTGGAATAAAATGGGCGTCAACGTAGGGGGACAGGCTGTAAAAATGCCGTTAAATCAGTCGTCCAGCATCCGGTAGCCGATGCCCAGCTCGGTGTGGATGTACTTGGGCTCGGAGGGGTTTTCCCCCAGCTTCCGGCGGATGTTGGCCATATTGACCCGGAGAATCTGGTTGCTGCCGCTGCCCCCGTAGGGGCCCCAGATGTGCTCCAGAATAAAGTCATAGGTGAGCACCTTACCGGCGTGAATGGCCAGCAGCTCAATGATCTTGAACTCGTTCTGGGTGAAGTGAATCTCCTCGCCCCCCAGCAGCACCTGGTGGCGGGCCAGGTCCACGGTCAGGTCCTTGATCTGGTAGGTGCTGCGCTGGATGCCCTGGCTCAGCTTGAGCCGGTCGGCCCGGCGCAGGGCGGAGCGGATGCGGGCCAGCAGCTCGGACACGCCGAAGGGTTTCACTACGTAGTCATCCGCCCCCATGTCCAGGGCCCGCACCTTCTCCGCCTCCCGGTCCCGGGCGGAGATGATAATCACCGGCACCTCCCGGGGCAGGCCCCGGAGCTGGGAGAGAATTTCCAGCCCGTCCATGTCGGGCAGCCCCAGATCCAGCAGCACCAGGTCGGGGCCGTGGGAGAAGAACAGAGACAGCCCCTCCTTGCCGGTGCAGGCGGGGATAGCCCGGTAGTCGTTGGCGCCCAGGGCCCGGCTGATAAAGTTGCTGATGGCCTTGTCGTCCTCGATGATGAGAACAGTCTGTTTTTCACTCATAGCTGCGCTCCTTCTGTGGGCAGGCCGAAGCGGAACACCGCCCCGCCCGACGGGTCGTTTTCCGCGGTAAAAAAGCCGCCGTGGGCCTTGATGATGCTCTGACAGACGGACAGCCCGATGCCCATGCCCCGGGTGGCGTCGCCAGTGAGGGGCATGGCCTCTCCCGTCCGGACGGCCTGGAGGACCTCCGGGGACAGGCCCCGGCCCCGGTCCCGGACCTCCACCACCGCCTGGTCCTCCTGACGGTACAGCCGCATGCGGATGTGCTGGGTGTCCCCAGAGTGGCGGATGGCGTTCTCCAGCAGATTGACCATCACCTGCCGGACCAGCAGGGAGTCCATGGGCAGATAGAGGATGTCCTCGGGCAGCTCCAGATCCACCTTGCAGTCGGGGAAGCGCCGCCGGACGGTGAGCAGGGCGTCTCCCGCCACCTCCTCCAGCAGGTCCTCCCGCTTTTTCAGGGGCATGGTGCCGTCCTGGACCCGGGTGACCGAAAGCAGGTTCTCCACCATGACAATGAGGCTGTCCGCGTCCTGCTTGATGTCGGAGAGCATGGTGAGATTCTTTTCCGAGACCTCCGGGCTCTCCAGCAGCACGGACACGGTGCCTGAGATGGCGGTGAGGGGGGTGCGCAGGTCGTGGGACACCGCCCGGAGGATGTTCTCCCGGATGGCTACCCGCTCAGACTCCAGCTGGATGGCCGCCTTCTCGGCGTTGAGCCGCTCGTTCTGCTCGTAGAGGGCCTTGGCCTTCTTCTCCCGCCGGACCGCCTCGGTGGCCTGCTTCTTCACCCGGGCGGTGAGGGCGCACACCACGCAGGAGATGGCCACCATGGACAGCATAGCTACCGGGTAGCCGGTGCGGCTGAGGGAGAAGGACTCGTAGGGCTCCATAAAGTAGATGTTGATGCACAGCGCCCCGATGATGGAGGCGGCGATGCCGTAGAAATATCCGGAGGTAAGCAGGGAGATCAGGGCGACGGCCAGTACAAAGACCAGGGCGGAGTTGTTCTCCCCGCCGGTGTGGCCGATGAGGAGGCCGCTGGCCCAGTAGGCGGCGCACAGGAACAGGGCGGTCACCCCCAGGTTTCGGGGGATGGCCGGGATGCGGTGACACTGTATATCCAGCCAGTGGTAAAGATTCTGCAAATGCTGAAGCATGGCGCCGCCTCCCCATAACAATATCTTTATTATAGCAAAGACTGGGGCAAAGGTAAAGCCCGAGCGGGGGAGATGGAAAATCTTTACGGGGTCGAAACATGTCGCTGGTCCAAACCCTTGTATCCCCTGAAAAAGAGTGGTATAATGAAGCATTACGGCCCGGTTAGGCCATAAAACAGAGAGAAGGGGTTTTACCGCCATGAACTATCAGGAAGAATTTATCACCTTTATGGTGCGCTCCGGCGTGCTCACCTTCGGGGACTTTACCACCAAATCGGGGCGCAAGACCCCCTACTTCGTCAACACCGGCAACTATAAGACGGGCGCCCAGGCCGCCCGCCTGGGGGACTACTACGCCGCCTGCATCCAGGAGAACCTGCCCGACGGGATCGACTGCCTCTTCGGCCCGGCCTACAAGGGCATCCCTCTGGCTGTCTCTGCCGCCGCCTCCCTGTACCGCAGCTATGACCGGGATCTGCCCTACTGCTTCAACCGCAAGGAGGCCAAGGACCACGGCGAGGGGGGCGACCTGGTGGGCTACAAGCCCAAGGATGGGGACCGGGTGGCCATCATTGAGGACGTGGTCACTGCCGGAACCGCCGTCCGGGAGTCTATCGAGCTGTTTAAGGGCGTAGCTAAGGTGGACATGAAGGCCCTCTTTGTTTCGGTGGACCGGATGGAGCGGGGTACCCGGGACTGCTCCACCCTGGACGAGCTGCGCCAGGACTTTGGTATTCAGGTCTTTCCCATTGTCACTGTCCGGGAAGTGATCGACTTTCTCCACAACAACCCAGTGGATGGCAAGGTCTACATCGACGACGGCATGAGGGCCAAAATGGAGGCCTATCTGGCCCAGTACGGGGCAAGATAAGGAAGAGAGGACCATGGCAGAGAGAAAGAAAGCCATCCATACCGGACACCGGGGGCGGGTGAAGGAGGAATTCCTCACCCGGGGCATCGAGGGCTGGCCCGACCACCGGGTGCTGGAGCTGATTTTGTTCTACGCCATCCCCCAGGGGGACGTGAACCCTCTGGCCCACGAGCTCATTGACCGCTTCGGCTCCCTGCCCGGGGTGCTGGACGCCCTGCCCGAGGAGCTGATGAAGGTGAAGGGGATGGGGGGGCACTCCGCCGCCATGCTCAAGCTGTTTCCGGCGGTGGTGGGCCGCTACCTGGAGGGCCGCACCGAGCCGGGGGTGGTGGTCCACACCCCGGCGGAGGCGGGCCATGTGCTGGCCCCCTACCTGTATGGCGCCCGGAACGAGACGGTGTACGTCCTGTGCCTGGACGCCAAGGAGAAGGTGCTGGGGGTGCGGAAGCTGTCGGAGGGAAATATCGGAAACTCCGACGTGACCATCCGCCGGGCGGCGGAGGAGTGCCTAGCTCTGCGGGCCTCCTTCTGCTATCTGGCCCACAACCACGTCAGCGGCATCGCCCTGCCCTCCCCGGAGGATATGACCACCACTGACGTGGTCCGCACCGCCCTGGCCCCCCTGGGGGTGCGGCTGGTGGACCATCTGGTCTTCGTGGACGGCGATTTGGTCTCCGTCCGGGAGACCATCGTCTCCGGCCGGGGCGGCTACCGCATGGTCTACCCGGGCCAGCGATGAAATATTTGTTCGATTACCCCTTGATATGGAACGTTAGTTCTGGTATAATGGAAGGCCAGAGGTGAAGCGCATGCCCAAATTTGAAGTAGTCTCCGAATACACCCCCAGCGGCGACCAGCCGGAGGCAATCACAGCCCTGGCCAACGGCATCGAGATGGGGCTGGACGAGCAGACCCTGCTGGGGGTCACCGGCTCGGGCAAGACCTTCACCATGGCCAAGATCATTGAGAAGGTCCAGCGGCCCACCCTGGTGCTGGCCCACAACAAGACCCTGGCCGCCCAGCTGTGCGCCGAGTTTAAGGAGTTCTTCCCCAACAACGCGGTGGAGTATTTTGTCTCCTACTACGACTACTACCAGCCCGAGGCCTATATCCCCCACACCGACACCTTTATCGAGAAGGACTCCTCCGTCAACGAGGAGATCGACCGGCTGCGGCTCAGCGCCACCGTCTCCCTGCTGGAGCGGCGAGACGTGATCGTGGTGTCCTCTGTGTCCTGCATCTACGGCCTGGGTGAGCCGGAGGACTTCGGCAAGCTGATGGTCTCCCTCCGGGTGGGCAGCACCATCAAAATCGAGGAACTGCTAAAAAAGCTGGTGGCTATCCGCTACGAGCGCAACGACATCGCCTTTGAGCGCAACATGTTCCGGGTCCGGGGGGACACGGTGGAGGTGTGGCCCGCCTACTGGAAGGACACCGCCATCCGGGTGGAGTTCTTCGGGGATGAGATCGACCGCATCAGCGAAATCAACGTGGTCACCGGCTCCCCCATCCGGCGCTTGCAGAATATCCCCATCTGGCCCGCCACCCACTACGTCACCCCCAAGGACAAGATGGACGCCGCCATCCAGGAGATCTACAGGGAGATGGAGGAGCGGGTGGCCTTCTTCGAGGGGGAAAATAAGCTCATCGAGGCCCAGCGCATCAAACAGCGCACCCTCTATGACATTGAGATGATGCAGGAGCTGGGCTACTGCTCCGGCATCGAGAACTACTCCCGGGTTATCGAGGGCCGGCCGGTGGGGTCGCCCCCCAACACCCTGATGGATTACTTTCCCAAGGACTTCGTCCTGTTTATCGACGAGAGCCACGTCACCCTGCCTCAGGTGCGGGCCATGTACAACGGCGACCGGGCCAGGAAAACCACCCTGGTGGACTACGGCTTCCGCCTGCCCTGCGCCTTTGACAACCGGCCGCTGAAGTTTGAGGAGTTCGAGAAGCGGGTCAACCAGATCGTCTACGTCTCCGCTACACCGGGGGAGTACGAGCGCACCCGGTCGGGGCAGATTGTGGAGCAGGTCATCCGGCCCACCGGTCTGCTGGATCCGATGATTGAGGTTCGGCCGGTGGAGGGCCAGATCGACGACCTGATCGGCGAAATCAACACCCGTACCGCCCGGGACGAGCGGGTGCTGGTGACCACCCTCACCAAGCGCATGGCCGAGGACCTGACCACCTACCTGCAAGGGGCGGGCATCAAGGTGCGGTACATGCACCACGACATCGACGCCATGGAGCGTATGGAGATCATCCGGGATCTGCGCCTGGGCACCTTCCACGTGCTGGTGGGCATCAACCTCCTCCGGGAGGGCCTGGACCTGCCCGAAGTGTCTCTGGTGGCAATCCTGGACGCCGACAAGGAGGGCTTCCTCCGCTCCGAGACCTCCCTCATCCAGACCATCGGCCGGGCCGCCCGGAACGCCCAGGGTATGGTGGTCATGTACGCCGACACCGTGACCCCCTCCATGCGCCGGGCCATCGACGAGACCGAGCGCCGCCGGGAGAAGCAGGACGCTTTCAATCAGGCCCACGGCATCGTCCCCAAGACGGTCATCAAGTCGGTGCGCAACCTCCTGGACCTGGACGCCCAGGACGATAGAGACACCGCCGAGAAGCGAGGAGAGGTGCAGGGCCTCACCAAGCAGCAGAAGGCGGAGCGGATCGCCAAGCTGGAGAAGGAGATGCGGGAAGCGGCCAAGATGCTGGAATTCGAGCTGGCCGCCGCCCTGCGGGACCAGATCATCGAGCTGCGGGGGGCGAAGTAATGGATACATGGGTACTGTTTGCCCTCCTGTCCGCGGTCTTCGCGGCCCTCACCTCCATTCTGGCCAAAATAGGCATTGAGGGGGTAAATTCTACCCTGGCCACTGCCATCCGCACCGTGGTGGTGCTGGTGATGGCCTGGGGGATGGTCTTTCTCACCGGAAGGGAGAAGGAGATCCCCGATATCGCCGGGCGGAGCTGGCTGTTTTTGATTTTATCCGGAGTGGCCACCGGGCTGTCCTGGCTGTGCTACTACTACGCCCTTCAAAAGGGCCCGGCCAGTAAGGTGGTCCCCATCGACAAGCTCAGCGTGGTGATCTCGTTGGTGCTGGCTTTTCTGGTGCTCCACGAGAAAGCGGATCTGAAAACGGTAATCGGCGGCCTGCTCATTACGGCGGGTACGCTGGTGATGGTACTGTAGAGGGAAGAGCTATGGCAAAGCAAAAGGAAGAAAAGACCAGTGTCATGCGGGTGCTGGAGCAGAAAAATATCCCCTACACCCCCCACGCCTACGACCCGGACGTGGGGCTGGACGGGGTAAGCGTGGCCCGGCAGCTGGGCCAGGACCCAGAAAGCGTGTTCAAGACTCTGGTGGCCCGGGGGGCCTCCGGAGGGCTGTATGTGTTCGACATCCCGGTGGAGGCCAGCCTGGACCTGAAAAAGGCGGCCAGGGCGGTAGGGGAGAAGTCCATCGCCATGATCCACCAGAAGGAGCTGCTCCCCCTGACGGGCTACGTCCACGGGGGCTGTTCCCCAGTGGGGATGAAGAAGCAGTACCCCACTGTCTTTGACGAGACGGCGGAGCTCTTCGACACCATCTGCGTCTCCGCCGGGAAGATCGGCTTCCAGGTGGAGCTGGCCCCCGACGCCCTTATGGAACTGGTGGGGGCGTCCACCGCTGACCTGACTGTTTAAGGAGGAAAACCTATGGCAAGTAGTCCTGATTTTGTCAACTATATCTGCGAACAGCTGGAGGGCCTGGGAGTGGTCCGCTCCCGGAAGATGTTCGGGGAGTATATGGTCTACCTCAACGACAAGCCGGTCATCATCATCTGTGATGACCGGCCCATGGTGAAGATGCTCCCCTGTCTGGAGGAGCTCCTCCGGGGCCGCCCCACCGAGCCGCCCTACGAGGGAGCCAAGGACCACTACCTTCTGGACCCGGACGACCGGGACACCCTCCGGGAGGCGGTCAGCCTGGCCGAGGAGGTCACCCCTCTGCCAAAAAAGAAGGCCCCGAAAAAGAAGGAACCCGCCAAAGCGGCGGGGCCGGTGCCCTGGGACGTGGCCTGGCCTCAGCAGATGAAGCCGAGCCTGTCCGACATTGGAGCCTGGGTGAACAATCCCCTTCTGGAGGAGCTGATGGCCTGGATGGGGGAGACCTACCAGGCGGAGCCCTCGGTGGAGTTCAGTAGGTGTTCCCTGGATAAGGGTTGGAATATCAAATATAAGAAGGGGAGCAAGTCCCTGTGCGTCCTCTATGTCCGTCAGGGTTGGTTTACCGCCATGGTGACACTGGGGGCCAAACAGGTGGCCGAGCTGGAGCCCCTGTTGCCCACCTTCTCCGCCGCCTTCCGCAAAAAATATGAGGAGACGCCTGTGTTTAACGGCGGCAAGTGGCTGTCGGTGGACGTGAAGAAGGACAAGCAGCTGGAGGAGGTCCAACGGCTGATTTTGCTGAAGGCCAAGCCGGTCAAAAAAGAGGCTTGACATTAAAAATTTGTGCCATTATGCTGTGATTCGGACTGAAAAGTCGAAGGGATGGGATAGGTCATGCTGACAGAGACGCTGGAGATGATCCTGTTTGTGTCTGTATTTATGTGGCCCATTGCCCTGCCCCTTTTCCTGGTGTTGTTGGGTGGCCTGATTTATCTGACCGTTTATGCCGTCAAGAACTGGAAAAAGAGATCGGTGCGGATCGCCGCCGGTGTGCTGGCGGCCTGCGTACTGCTTTTCGTCTGCGTGCTGGAAATGGAAAGGCAGCCCTACTCTGAAAGCGCCGCCCGGCGGCTCTATGAGAGGCATCAGGAAGCCTATGACACGGTGGGAGCCTACCTCTTTGAGCAGGGCGGCTCCTACTGGACAAGCCTCCGGGAGGAATGGCCGGAGGAGATCGCGGCGGAGCTGGACGAGGTGCTGACCGCCTACCTCCGCTGTGGAAGCTCACATGCAGGTGTTGACGGCCTCGACGGGGGAGCTTGCCGGTCCGTTTTGTTTGAAATTTACCTTGGGCCGGAGTATGACAGCGGAGACGGCGCCCCGGCGCAAAAACTCCAGTATCTGGCCTATTGCCCCAACAGAAGCCGCCTTAGCGGTGGAAATTCCTATACAGAGAGCCTGATTCATTTGACAGGGGACTGGTATCTTTACCAGACAGTCAACGTGTAAAACCAAAAGAAATCGAGGAACACAGCCATGCACACACACATTTCCGTCAAGGGCGCGCGGGTGAACAACCTGAAAAACATCGACGTAAGCATTCCCCGGGACAAGCTGGTGGTGCTCACCGGGCTGTCCGGCTCGGGGAAGTCCTCTCTGGCCTTTGACACCATCTACGCCGAGGGCCAGCGGCGGTATGTGGAGTCTCTGTCCTCCTACGCCCGGATGTTCCTGGGCCAGATGGAGAAGCCCGACGTGGACTACATCGACGGCCTGTCCCCGGCCATCTCCATTGACCAGAAGACCACCAGCAAAAACCCCCGCTCCACTGTGGGCACGGTGACGGAAATTTACGACTACCTCCGCCTGCTCTGGGCCCGGGTGGGCACACCCCACTGTCCCATCTGCGGCAAGGAGATACGCCAGCAGACCATCGACCAGATCATCGACCAGGTGATGGCCCTCCCCGAGGCCACCCGCATTCAGGTCATGGCCCCGGTGATCCGAGGGAAGAAGGGGGAGCACCAGAAGATTTTTGAGGACGCCCGGAAATCGGGCTATGTCCGGGTGCGAGCGGACGGCTCCCTCTACGACCTGTCCGAGGAGATCAAGCTGGACAAGAACAAAAAGCACCACATCGAGATTGTGGTGGACCGGCTGGTCATCCGGGAGGACATTACCCGCCGGCTCACCGACAGCGTAGAGGTGGCCTCCAACCTGTCGGGGGGTCTGGTGATCGTCAACATCGTGGGGGAGGACCGGGACATCATGTTCTCCCAGAACTACGCCTGTGAGGACTGCGGCGTATCTATTGAAGAGCTGTCCCCCCGGATGTTCTCCTTCAACAACCCCTTCGGGGCCTGTCCCACCTGCACCGGCCTGGGCTCCCAGATGAAGCTGGACCCGGAGCTCATCATCCCCAATAAGGACCTGTCCATCATCGAGGGGGCCATCACCGCCTCCGGGTGGAACAACATCAAGTCCGACGGCATCTCCCGGATGTACTTCGACGCCCTGTCCAAGAAGTACAAGTTCAAGCTGAATACCCCCGTCAAAGACCTGCCCCAGGAGGTCATGGACGTGATCCTCTACGGCACCAACGGGGAGAAGCTCACCCTCCACTATGACCAGCCTCGGGGCAAGGGCACCCTGTACCAGCCCTTTGAGGGGATCGTCAACAACCTGGAGCGCCGCTACCGGGAGACCCAGTCCGACGCCATGAAGCGGGAGCTGGAGGAGTGCATGTCCCAGTGCCCCTGCCCCACCTGCCAGGGGAGAAGGCTGAAAAAGGAGTCCTTGGCCGTCACCGTAGGCGGGCTGGATATCGACAGCTACTGCCGCAAGAGCGTCACTGAAGCCCTGGACTTTGTGGAGCACCTGGTGCTCAACGAGACCCAGACCATGATCGCCTCCCAGATTGTGAAGGAGATTAAAAACCGCCTGGGCTTCCTCCAGTCGGTGGGCTTACAGTACCTCACCCTCTCCCGGGAGGCGGGCACCCTGTCCGGCGGGGAGAGCCAGCGCATCCGCCTGGCCACCCAGATTGGCTCCTCATTGATGGGGGTGCTGTACATTCTGGATGAGCCCTCCATCGGCCTGCACCAGCGGGACAACGACAAGCTGCTCCAGACCCTGAAGGAGCTGCGGGACCTGGGCAATACCCTGCTTGTGGTGGAGCACGACGAGGACACCATGCGGGCGGCGGACTATATCATCGACGTGGGCCCCGGTGCGGGAGTGAACGGCGGGCAGATCGTGGCCGCCGGCACCCCGGAGGAGGTCATGAACAACCCCGCCTCCATCACCGGGGACTACCTCACCGGGCGGAAAAAAATCCCCGTTCCGGCGGAGCGCCGGAAGGGGAGCGGGCACTATTTAAAGGTATACGGTGCGGCGGAGCACAACCTGCGCCATGTGGACGTGGACTTCCCCCTGGGGACGTTTACCTGCGTCACCGGGGTTTCGGGGTCGGGAAAATCCTCCCTGGTCAACGAGATTTTGTACAAGAAGCTGGGGGCCGACCTGAACCGCACCAAGACAAGGGCGGGCCGGCACGACCGCATCGAGGGGGAGGAGTTCCTGGACAAGGTCATCAACATCGACCAGTCCCCCATCGGCCGCACTCCCCGGTCCAACCCAGCCACCTATACCAACCTCTTCAACGACATCCGGGAGCTGTTCGCCTCCACCCCCGACGCCAAGAGCCGGGGCTACGGCCCGGGCCGGTTCTCCTTCAACACCCGGGGCGGGCGCTGCGAGGCCTGCACCGGCGACGGCCTGCTGAAAATCGAGATGCACTTCCTGCCGGATATCTACGTCCCCTGCGAGGTGTGCAAGGGCAAGCGGTACAACCGGGAGACCCTGGAGGTGCGCTACAAGGGCAAGAACATCTACGAGGTGCTGGAGATGACGGTGGACGAGGCCCTGCCCTTCTTCGAGAACATCCCCAAGATCTACAACCGCCTTAAGACCCTGGAGGAGGTGGGCCTGGGCTATGTGAAGCTGGGCCAGCCCTCCACCGAGCTGTCCGGCGGCGAGGCCCAGCGGGTGAAGCTGGCCACCGAGCTGTCCAAACGGTCCACGGGGAAAACTATCTATATCCTGGACGAGCCTACCACCGGTCTGCACTCCGCCGATGTCCACAAGCTCATTGAGGTGCTCCAGCAGCTGGTGGAGGGGGGCAACACCGTGGTGGTCATCGAGCACAACCTGGATGTGATTAAGACCGCCGACTATATCATCGACCTGGGCCCCGAGGGGGGCGACGGCGGCGGGCAGGTGGTCTGCACCGGCACCCCGGAGGAGGTCGCCGCCTGCCCAGGGTCCTACACAGGACAGTATTTAAAGAAAATGCTGGAAAATTAGGAGATTTCCATGGAGCTCTTTCAGTTTCTGACCGACACAACACAGGGGAAAATGCTGCTCACCATGCTGGTGTCCATGATCCCTATTATCGAGCTACGGGGCGGCCTGCCCTTCGGGGTGGCCATGGGGCTGCCCTACTATCTGGCCTTCCCGGCAGCGGTGGTTGGGAATCTGATCCCAGCCCCCTTCATCATCGTCTATATCCGGCGGATCTTTGAGCTGATGCGGAAATATCTGCCCCGGCTCAACGGCCTGGTGGACAAGCTGGAGAAGAAGGCACATCTCAAGGGCAGGAAGGTGCAGAAATACCAATATCTGGGCCTGTGGCTCTTTGTGGCCATCCCCCTGCCCGGGACAGGGGCCTGGACGGGCTCCCTGGCGGCGGCTTTTCTGGGGATGCGGCTGAAAAAGGCCATGCCCGCCGTGGTGCTGGGGGTGCTCACAGCCGGGTGCATCATGCTGGGGCTGACCCATGTGGGAATCAACCTGTTTTCAGGGACGATTTGACCCATCTCCGCATAGAATACCCCGGAGGTGCTGTCAAATGGGTACATTCTGGGATGTTCTGCTGGCCGTGATCTGTATCTGCGGACTGGCTTTTTTGGGCTGGTGGCTATTTGGAATGCTGCTGCGCCCCCTGCCCGGCGGGGAGGCCAAGGTAATCATCCCCGGCCGGGGGGAGGGAGAGACGCTGGAGCAGCAGGTGCGCTCCTTCCTGTGGCTGCGTGGGCTGGGACTGCTGCGCTGCCCCATCGTCATCGCCGATACGGGTCTCACCCCCGCCGGCTGGGAGCTGGCCCTGCGCCTCACCGCCCGCTGGCCCGAGGTGATCCTGTGGCCGGTCAGTGACTTAGGAGATTATATTACGAGAACATAATTGAGGGGAGATGGTGTCCTTGTCAGACCAGGAGCTGGAGATGATCGAGGGCACCGTCTCCTCTGTGATTTTTCAGAACGAGGAGAACGGCTACACCATCCTCAAGCTGGACGTCCATGGGGAGGAGGTCACGGTGGTGGGGCCCATGGCCGGGACGGCGCCGGGGGAGTACCTGTCCGTTCGGGGCCGTTGGACCCGCCATCCCACCTACGGCCCCCAGATGAAGGCGGAGGTGGTGGACCGCCGTCTGCCTCAGAGCATGAAGGAGATCTTCCACTACCTGTCCTCCGGGGCCATCAAGGGGGTGGGCAAGACCACCGCCCGGCTGATCATCGAGGAGTTTGGGGAGGACGCCCTCACTGTTATAGAGGAGGACCCGGAGCAGCTGACCAAAATCAAGGGGATCACCAAAAAGCGGGCCCGGCAGATCGGCGAGGTATTCCGCCAGCAGATGGGCACCCGCCGGCTGATGGAGTTTCTCACCCAGCATCAGCTTCCCCTGGAGCTGGCCGGCCTGCTCCGCCGGGCCTACGGCGACGTGGCCCTGGAGGTGGTGAAGGCCAACCCCTACCTGCTGGTGAACGAGGAATTTGAGGTGGAGTTCTCCCAGGCGGACAAGCTGGCCCTGGACCTGGGGGTGGGGGCGGAGGACCCCCTCCGGCTGGAGGCGGGGCTTATTTTCGAGCTGGCCCACAACAACTACAACAACGGCCACACCTTCCTTCCCCGACGCAAGCTGGTGGAGGCCACCTCCGTTCTGCTAGAGGTGTCCGGCGAGCTGCTGGAGGACTGCCTGGAGGCCCTCCTCCGCCGGGGGGAGGCGGAGTGCGAGCAGGTGGCGGGCCAGGAGGCGGTGTATCTCCCCGCTCTCCACGAGGCGGAGGCCTACATCGCCCAGCGTATCCTGGAGATGAGCCAGGCCGAGCTGCTGCCCCCGGAGGGGCTGGACAGGCTCATCCGCCGTATTGAGAAGGAGCAGCGCATCTCCTACGCCCCCCAGCAGCGCTCCGCGGTGGAGCTGGCCGCCAGCCGGCAGGTGATGCTCCTCACCGGCGGGCCGGGAACGGGCAAGACCACCTGCCTGCGAGGGGTGCTGGCCCTCTTTGAGATGATGGGGCTGGACACCGCCCTGGCCGCCCCCACCGGCCGGGCGGCCAAGCGGCTGGGGGAGCTGTGCAATACCGAGGCCTCCACCATCCACCGGCTGCTGGAGACCGGCTTCGACCCCCACACGGGGAAGCTGGTGTTCACCCGGAACTCCTACGACCCTCTGAAGGCGGACGCGGTGATTGTGGACGAGACCTCCATGGTGGACGTGCCCCTCATGGCCGCTTTGCTGGACGCCCTCCGGGACGACTGCCGCCTGGTGCTGGTGGGCGACCCGGACCAGCTGCCCTCGGTGGGGCCGGGGGCCCTGTTCGCCGACCTCATCCGCAGCGAGACGGTGCCCACCGTCCGGCTGACGGAGATCTTCCGACAGGCCGCCCAGAGCGCCATCATCCGCAATGCCCACCTGATTAACCGGGGGGAGGTGCCCGACCTGCGGCGCAACGAGGGGGACTTCTTCTGTCTGGCCCGCCGGGACCCACAGGAGGTGCTGGACACCATCGTGGACCTGTGCCGCCGCCGTCTTCCGGAGCGCATGGGCATCCCCGCCGACCAAATCCAAGTTCTGTCCCCCTGGGTGTTCCGGGCGGGGGACCGGGTGATGCAGGTGCGCAACAACTACGACATCCTCTGGCGGGAGGAGGGGGGCACCGACTCGGGCATGGGGATGTTCAACGGGGACATCGGGGTGATCCGCTCCATCGAGAAGGAGGTCATCACCGTGGACTTCGACGGCAAGGTGGTGGAGTACTCCCCCGACATGCTGGGGGAGCTGGAGCCCGCCTTCGCCGTCACCGTACATAAGGCTCAGGGCAGCGAGTACCGGGCGGTCATTCTGGCCGCCCTGGACGGTGCCCCTATGCTCATGACTCGGGGGGTGCTGTACACGGCCGTTACCCGGGCCCGAGAGCTGTTCATTGTGGTGGGCGACCCAGCCGCTGTGGCCGGGATGGTACACAACAACCGTCAGACCAGGCGGTACTCCGGCCTGCGGGCCAGGCTGACGGAGGAATAGATAAGCATGGCCTCATCCGCCCCAGTTTGCGAACTGGGGCACCTTCCCCTTTAGGGGAAGGCTAAAAGAGGAGCATAAAAAAGCCCTCCCCTTTAGGGGAGGGTGCCCCCGAAGGGGGCGGGTGAGGTAAATTACACCCCCAGCCACTCGGGCAGGGCCGGGTCATCCCAACGGGTGATGTAGCAGTCGGCCAGGGTTTTGAGCTGAGGCTGTTCGGCGTCGGAGTTGACGTCATAGATGACACCCAGGGAGAAGCCGGCCCCCTTCGCGGTCCGGGCGGCCACCAGGATATCCTCGAAGATGACGGTGTTCTCCGGCGTACCTCCCAGCCGCCGGGCGGCCTCCAGGTAGACAGTGGGCCGGTTTTTCCCCTCGCCAACCTCCTCGCAGGACAGAAGAAACTCGAAGTAGTCCCGTACCCCAAGCCGGCGCAGGCAGATGTCAATGAGGGCCGGGGCGGTGGAGGAGGCGACGCACATTTTGATTCCCGCCGAGCTCAGCCGCTCCAGGAGGGTGGCTGCCCCTGGCTTCAACGGTACGTCGGAGCGGTAGTGTCCCTCCATCAGTCCGTTGATCTCGGAACAGATTTGCTCCGGGGTCTCGGACAGACCATAGGTGCGGATAAACAGGTTGGCGCTGTCCTCCATGGTCAGGGCGATGGACTCCTCCTGGAGCTCCGGAGGCAGGGGCGGAAAACCCCGGCGGGCCAGAAACTCGTCCGCCAGCCTGTTCCAATAGCCCATGGAGTCCACCAGGGTGCCATCCATGTCAAAAATTGCAAATTGTTTCTTCATATGTGATCCCGTCCTTGCGTGAAATAGTCAGAGGTATTATAATAGAAACAGGGATTATACGCAAGTTTTTTATCAAGAATAGGAGGGACGCCCGATGACCGACCAGGAGCTGGTAAAAAAAGCCTTTGATATGCACCAATTTTCCTATGTGCCCTACTCTAATTTTCCGGTAGGAGCGGCGCTGCTGACAGAGGACGGCCGGGTGTTCACCGGCTGCAACGTGGAGAATGCCGCCTACGGCTCCACCATCTGCGCCGAGCGGTGCGCCATCCTGAAAGCGGTGAGCGAGGGCTGCCGGGAGGGCTGGACTGCCATCGCCATCGCGGGGAAGGGAGCGGACTACTGCTGGCCCTGTGGGGCCTGCCGCCAGATGCTCTACGAGTTTGCCCCCGGCCTGCGGGTGCTGGCCGCCCGGGGGGACGGGGCGTTTCAGGAGGTCAGCCTGTCCCAGCTGCTGCCCTATGGGTTTGGACCCAAATCGCTGGAATAAAAATTTTCCAGCCGCATAAAGCGGCGGAAACCGTATAAACTACCCCCGGAACCCGAAACAAGGAGGTGGTTTGACGTGATGATGGACAAAATCGCACTGACGCTGCTGATCATCGGCGGTCTGAACTGGGGCAGCGTAGGCCTGTTTCAATTTGATCTGGTGGCCTTTGCCTGCGGCGGCTCCGGCAGCATGATCAGCCGGGTGATCTATACCTTGGTGGGACTGTCCGCCGTGTGGTGCGTCTCCCTGTTGTTCCGTGACCGGGACCCCGTGGAGGAGCGCCGCTAACCGCAAGTTCCGTATCATTGCCAGAGGCCCGGAGCAGCAGCTCCGGGCCTCTGAAATTATTTTATTTGAGGACATCAGCCCTTTACGCCGCCGGAGGCCAGACCGCTGACCAGGTTCTTCTCGATGCACATAAATAGGATGACCACCGGGATGATGGCGAAGATGGAGGCGGCGAAGAGGTACTGCCACTCGATGATGTTGTAGCCGTTGAAGGTGTTGATGCCCACGGTGAGGGGCTTGAGCAGGTCGTCCTGAATCAGGCACAGGGCCACCGTATACTCGTTCCAGGCGTTGATGAAGATGAAGATGAGGGTGGTGACGATGCCGGGGGCGGCCACGGGGAGGAGGACCTTCATCATGGACTGGATGCGGTTGCAGCCGTCGATGGTGGCGGCCTGTTCCATGTCCGCCGAGATGCCCATGAAGGTGCCCCGCAGCAGCCAGATGGTAAAGGCCTGGTTAAAGGCGGCGTTGATGAAGATCAGGCCCCAGATGCTGTTGGTCAGGTGCAGGACCTGCATGACCTGGTAGATGCCGATGAGCAGCACCACCGGGGCGAACATCTGGGAGACGATGACGAAGCCCAGGAAGGCGGTCTGGCCCCTGAACTTCATCCGGGCCAGGGCGTAAGCCGCCGGGATGCCGCACAGCATGGCGATGATGGTGGAGCCGCCGGCGATCATGACGGAGTTGAGCATGTACTTGGCCATGGGGGCCCGGCTCCAGATGTCGATGAAGTTGGACCACACCGCGGTGATGGGCAGGACGGAGATGCCCTCGAAAATCTCCGTCCGGGTCTTCAGGGCGGTGCACAGCATGGCGAAGTAGGGGTACAGGGTGATGATGCACACGTCCAGCACCACGAAGTAGAGCAGCAGGCGCAGGACGGTCTTTTTCACAGAGACCGGCTTTTTCACGGTTTCGGTCACAGGTCCTCATCTCCTTTCCGCAGGGTGTAGACCATGTAAACGCTGGCGCAGATCAGCAGGATCAGGAAGCCGATCACGGACACGGCGGAGGCCTCGCCCTGCTTGCCGTTGTAGAAGGCCAGCTTATACAGGTAGGTGACCAAGGTGTCGGTGCGGTTGGCGGGGTCGCCCTTGGTCATGGTCCAGATGATGGGGAAGGAGTTGAACACGTAGATGATGTTCAACACGGTGGACACCGTCAGGGAGGACTTGACCAGGGGCAGGGTGATCTTGAACAGCTTCTGGAAGTAGCCCGCCCCGTCCACGGTGGCGGCCTCGTAGTAGGAGGCGTCGATGCTCTGCAAACCAGACAGCACGCAGAAGCAGACGAAGGGGATGGTGACGAAGATGCCGCAGGCGATCTCCCAGGTGAACCAGGCGGTGGGATTGGGGGTCCAGTTCACCGAGGCGTCGATGATACCCAGACTTTTGAGCAGGGCGTTCAGGGTGCCGTAGTCGGTGTTGACGATGAACTTCCAGGCGCTGGCCTGAATGACCAGGGTGGTGGCCCAGGGGAAGACCACGATGGCCCGGGCGATCTTCCGGCCCTTGAACTCGTTGTTGAGGATAAGGGCCAGGATGAAGCCCAGCACCGTGGAGATGACCACCACGGCGATGGTCCAGAGGATGGTGTTTTTCAGCACCACGGCGAAGGCCGGGTCCTTGATTACGCTGGTGAAGTTCTCAAAGTTGTTGAAGCCCTTCAGTTTGCCCGCCCGAGTGACCTTGTTCATGGACAGCTGAAACACCTTGACGATAGGCGTTACGATGAAGATAGCCATCAGGATAATGCTGGGGGCGATCCAGATGTAGGGCTCAATGGCGCGGAAGAGCTTTCTGCTTCCGGGATTGGGCAGGCGGGGCGCAGCCTGGGCCTGCTGCTGAGCGGGGGCAGCCGGGGTTTTTGTACTCACGGAGACACCTCCTGTCATGTTATGAGCGCCTTCCGGCCGCTTTCCAAAGGCGGCGGGCGTTCTGCCCTTGGAAAACGGCTGGAAGAAGCCGGGGGGCCGGGCCGTTTTGGCCCGGCCCCGCGGTTAGATGCGGCAGTTCAATTGAATCAGGGTTCAGCTTAGCCGGCGATCTGGGACTGGAGGGTATCCAGCAGCTCCTGGACATTGCCGCCCAGAAGGGCCTGCTGCTCCACATTGATGACGCCCTGCTTCACGTCGGCCCACTCGGCCTTGGCGGTGGGATAGAACTTGGCGGAGCCCACGATATCGATCCAGCTGGCGGCGTCGGGGTCGGCAGCGGCCATGATCTCGCCGCCGGTGCTGGTGGCGGGCAGGAAGGTCTCCATGATGACCCACTCGGAGTAACGAGTGTCCTCATAGAAGAAGTCGAAGAAGGTCTTGATGGCGTCTACCTTGTCGTCGGTGTCGTCCTTGTCAAACACCATGAACCGGTCCATAACGCCCACGGAAGCGGTCTCCTTGCCCTCGTTGGCGGGGATGGAAGCGATGCCGAAGTTGATGGGGTTCTCCTTGCCTGCCACGTAGTTGCTGATCTGGTTGGGGCCGATCATCATGGCCACCTTGCCGGTGGCGAACAGCTCCTGCAGGTCATAGCGGGTCTGGGTGGCGGGGTCGTTGTTGGTCAGGCCGTCCTTGACCAGACCCACGATGTACTCGACGGCTTCCACGTTCTCGGCGCTGTTCAGGGTCCAGTTGCCGGAGGCGTCGGTGAAATCACCGCCGTTGTTCCAGGAGTAGTAGGCGAAGCAGGCCTGGCCCTCATCGGTGGTCATGTCCACGCCCCAGGGGTAGACGTCGGGGTTCGCGGCCTTGATCTTCTGGCAGGCGTCCTTCAGCTCAGCCCAGGTGGTGGGCACCTTGTCCACGCCGGAGGCCTCCAGGATGTCCTTGTTGTAGTACATGGCGCGGGCGGAGGCCAGGTCGGGGATGGCCCAGATGGTGCCGTCGATGTTGGACTGCTCAATGAAGGCGGGGTAGAACTTGGCGTAGGTCTCGTCAGAGACGAAGTCCTTGATGGGCCGGAGCAGGTCGTCGCCCACATAGTCGGCGAAGGTGTCGATGTTCAGGATGTCGGGGGCGGCGTTGTTGGACACGCGGGTGTTGACCACGGTGTAGATGTCGTTCCAGGAGACAACCTCCACGGTCAGGTCGATGTCCTGGTAGGCGGCGTTGAAGTCGCTCTGGAACTTGGCCCACTAGTCCTTGGTCTGGGTGCCGTACTCGGCGGCGATCACGTTGAGGGCCACCTTATCCCCGGAGGGGGCGGGATCAGGGGTGCCGGAGCCGGAGCCGCCGGTCTGAGGAGTGCTGGTAGTGCCGCTGCCACCGCCGCCGCAGGCGACCAGGGACAGGGACATAGCTGCTGCAAGTAAGGCTGCAAGAACTTTCTTCATTTTCATTCTCCTTCTTTGATGATTTTGGCTTGATGAAAAAGTAGCGCATAGGGAAAATCCACAAATGCGCCCTTTCATTGTTAATTATACTTGTTCATTGTGCAAATTATAGTGCTAACCGTCCGGAAAATAGAAAAATCGTACGACCATCTGCTGGTTCGTACGATTTTTTGCTTTTTTAAACGGTGTGCGGGGTTCCGCCCCGGGCCTGTTTGCGGAAGGCGCTGGGGGTGGTGCCGGTCATGGAGCGAAAGACCTTAGAGAAGTAATTGTAGTCGCTGATGCCCACCTGCTCCGCCACGGCAGAGATGGGCAGGCTGCTCTGTACAAGCAGCCGCTTAGCGGCGCTGATGCGCCGCTGAGCGATGAGCTCAGACAGGGTCTGTCCGCCGGACAGCTCCTTGGCCAGGGCGCACAGCTTGGTGCGGCCGATGTGCAGGTGCTGGGAGATGGAGGCCAGGGACAGCTTTTCCATATAGTGCTCGTCCAGATACAGCTCCAGCTTTTGCAGGTCGGTCTGCTCGGTGGCTAGGATCATCCCCTTGAGCTGGATATAGGCGGATAGGGCCTCCAGGGTCTCAGTGTAGGCCTGGATCTCCTTCTGAGAGCACTGGCGGAACTGGAAAAAGGCCTCTTTCAGCTCGTCCGGCCCGCCAGGCCACCAGTCCAGCTGGGAGCGGGTGTACTCCCATTGCTCCTCCATGGGGGAGTCGTCCAGGTAGCAGCCCACAGCCAGATAGGCCAGGGGGTGGTTCTTATCGTAGAGGGGCATAATGGCCTCGCAGACGCCCACGTGGCAGCGGTAGAACTGGAAACCCTTTTCCGCTGAGTAGTGTTTGATTTTGCACATGTCGCAGGCGACACAGCGCTCATGCCCCTCGGGCAGGTCGTTAATCATCCGGCAGAAGGGCGGATGTCCCCGGAACAGGTTGATGTCCCGGCCCTCTGGGTCCAGAATGTTGGCGGGCAGGCCGGTCAGCACGTTCAGGTTGGCGATCAGCTTGCGCAGTTGCTCCTCATCAAAGAGAATGTTCAACTCCACCACCTCCTTTGGCACCTTTATTTTAGCCCTTTCCGGAGGAATTGTGAAGAGGAGATTCAAACTTAAATTAGTAATATCGTACGCCAGGCGAAGATTTAGCCGCTTTCCCGCTCTACCAGCTGCCAGGGGACGGTCTCAGACCGGCACTCCTCCCCCCGGAGGAGGCGGAGCATCAAATTGGCGGCCAGCTCCCCCAGGTTGCGGGAGCCGTGGGAGAGGGAGGTCAGATGCACCGGCGCCAGGTCGCTGTACTGGCTGTTGTCAAAGCTGACTACGGCCATGTCCTCGGGCACCCGAATGCCCCGCTTCTGTAGCCGAGAGACCACCCGGATGGCCACCTCATCGTTGTAGCACACCACGGCGGAGCAGCCCTGAAATCCCTCCAGAACAGAATCTACAAAGGCTTCAGACAGGAAAGCCCTCCGCTGCTCGGTGTTGTACCAGCGGACGTGCTCGTCCTCAAAGGGGAGGCCTAGGTCCCGGAGGGCCTCTGCGTAACCGGCGTAGCGCAGCATACCCTGCATGTCGTCCACCTTGAAGATGCCCGCGATGTTGTGGTGTCCGTGCCGGTGGAGGTGCTCGGTCAGCAGCCGGCCGCCGCCGTAGTTGTCGGCCAGCACTGAGGGGATGTGGGCCAGCTCCGGATAGATGCCGTTGATAAAGACCAGGCGGACCCCCCGGTCGATCAGCTTCTGGTACAGGTCCAGGTTGGGGTTGGGCAGGGCCGTCTTGGTGCCCTCCACCAGCACCCCGTCCAGCTCCTTCATGGTGAGAAGGGTCTGGAGGATCTTCCGCTCCACCGACAGCTGGTTCTGAGTGGCGAAGAGGAGAGGGGCGCTGCTGTTGGCGGCCAGGACAGTCTCCATGCCCCGCAGGATGCTGGGGAAGATGTAGTCGCTAATATAGGTAGTGACTACCGCGATGGCGCAGTTGAGCTGGGCCTCCGGCTCCTTGCGCTCCCGCAGGCGGGACCCGCTGCCCTGGCGGCGTGTAATGAGGCCCTCGTTCTCCAGCAGGGACAGCGCCCGGCGGACCGTCTGCCGGCTGATTTGAAAGCGCTGACAGAGCAACTGCTCTGTTGGAAGCAGCTGCTGGGTGCTGTACTGGCCGTTTTCGATCTCCTGACGCAGAGAATCTGCAATGGATTGGTACTTTGGCGCCATGGAAGGGGCCTCCTCACTGAATGGGTTAATTTGTACTGATTATAACATAGGGGCTGAATTTGTACAACAGGAAAATGAGTTGTCCACATAATTTATGCAGAACGACGGGGCGCCCTGGAAGAGGCTGGAAGAAACTAGGACGCAAAATACAGGGAAAAAGTGAAAGAAATTTGTCATGAAACGATAAAAATAAAACTTTTTTGAGAAGAATAAATAATTTGTACCACTCTAAACAAAAATGTCCTGTAAATTTGTATTGTTAAATTCCCAGAAAATCAAAAAATTAGGTACAAATTATTGACCGAAAAGAGAACAAGTGATATACTGGCAGCAGTTAAAACCCCGGCACAAAATTTAGAAAGTGAGGAACATGAAATGAAAATGAAAAAGGTTCTTGGTCTTACGCTGGCTGCTGCTCTGGCCCTGTCTCTGGCTGCCTGCGGCGGCAACAACAATCCCCCCGCCAATAATAATCCCAGCTCCGCCGGCGGCACCAGCTCCGGAACCAACACCCCTGACCCCGCTCCCACCACCGGCGGCGAGCTGATCACCGTGGGCGTCATCAACAATGACCCCAACGAGTCCGGCTACCGCACCGCCAACGACGCGGCCATGCGTGCCACCTTCACTGAGGCCAACGGCTACAAGGCCACCTTCTACAACAACAACGACGCCGCCCAGCAGATCGCCACTGCTCAGCAGATGGTCCAGGACGAGGTGGACTTCCTGCTGCTGTCCCCCGCCTCCACCACCGGCTGGGACACCGTGCTGAAGGACGCCCAGGCCGCCGGCACCCAGGTCATTCTCTTCGACCGTATGCTGGAGGCTGACGAGAGCATGTACGCCGCCGCCGTCGTGTCCGACATGCCCGCCGAGGGCAAGACCGCCGTTGACTGGCTGGCCGCCCAGGGGCTGAGCGAGTACAACATCATCCACATCCAGGGCCACATGGGCTCCGACGCCCAGCTGGGCCGTACCGGCGCCCTGGACGAGAAGGTGGCCGCCGAGGCCAACTGGAACTATGTTGCCCAGCAGACCGCCGACTGGGATGAGGCCACTGCCCGCACCATCGTCCAGTCCGTCATCGACTCCAAGAAGCCCTTCAACGTGATCTACGCTGAGAACAACGGCATGGCCCGGGGCGCTGTGGCTGCTCTGGACGCCGCCGGCATCACCCACGGCAAGGACGGCGACGTCATCGTCATGGGCTTCGACAGCGACAAGTGGGCCTTTGAGGCCGTGCTGGAGGGCAGCTGGAACTACATGGGCCTGTGCAACCCCCTGCAGGCTGACACCGTGGACGGCATCATCAAGGACCTGATGGCCGGCAAGGCTCCCGCTCAGAAGATCATCTACACCCCCGAGCAGGGCTTCGACTGCGACACCCTCACTCAGGCCGATGTGGACACCTACGGCACTTGATTGAATCGCATACATAACCATCACGTGACCCGACACGCGGCACGGCATGTCAGCCGCGCCGCGTGTTGCATTTTTTGAAGAATGGAGGCGTATCCCTATGCAGGAAGGCGCGGTATTGGAAATGCGCGGCATCTGCAAATACTTCCCAGGCGTACGCGCCCTTCAGGATGTGGACTTCACCCTGCGGGAGGGAGAGATCCACGCCTTGATGGGGGAGAACGGTGCAGGAAAGTCCACCCTGATTAAGGTACTCACCGGCGTGTATCCCAAGGACGGGGGCGAGGTCCATATCAAGGGCGTCGAGGGCGCGGCGGTCATCCGCTCCCCCCAGGACGCCCAGAACGCGGGCATCAGCACCGTCTACCAGGAGATCACCCTGTGCCCCAACCTGACGGTGGCGGAAAACATGTACATCGGCCGCACCAAGGGCTCTGTGACCAACTGGAAGGCCATGAACACCGGCGCGGGAAAGATTCTGGAGTCTCTGGGTATCCCCGCCAGCCCCAAGCAGCAGCTGGGCTCCTGCTCCATCGCGGTGCAGCAGATGGTGGCCATCGCCCGGGCGGTGGACATGGAGTGCAAGGTGCTCATCCTGGATGAGCCCACCTCCTCTCTGGACGAGCAGGAGGTGATCAAGCTCTTTGGCCTGATGCGGGACCTGCGCTCCAAGGGCGTGGGTATCATCTTTGTCACCCACTTCCTGGAGCAGGTCTATGAGGTCTGCGACCGGATCACCGTCCTGCGGGACGGTCAGCTGGTGGGCGAGTACGTCATCGAGGACCTGCCCCGGGTCCAGCTGGTCAGCAAGATGCTGGGCAAGGAGCTGGACGACATGGCCGACATCAAGGGCGAGTCGGGGGGCACGGCCATAGATCAGGAGGGTGCTCCCGTGCTGGAGGCCCAGGGCCTTTGCAGCAGCGCGGGCATCAAGCCCTTCGACTTCTCCATCCGCAAGGGGGAGGTCAACGGCTTCACCGGCCTGCTGGGCTCAGGGCGCAGCGAGTGCGTCCGGGCCATCTTCGGTGCCGACCACGTCACCAGCGGCAGCGTGAAGATGGACGGCAAGTCCGTCAAGATTAAGAAGCCCTTGGACGCCATGAAGTGCGGCATCGGCTACCTGCCCGAGGACCGGAAGGGCGACGGCATCGTGGGAGATCTGTCCGTCCGGGAGAACATCATCCTGGCCTACCAGGTGATGAAGGGCTTCTTCCACCCCATCTCCCGGGCCCAGGCGGAGGCCTTCGCCGACAATTACATCCAGCTGCTAGAAATTAAGACGGCCTCCTCCGACACCCCCATCAAGTCCCTGTCCGGCGGCAACCAGCAGAAGTGCATCCTGGCTCGGTGGCTGCTCACCGATCCCAAGTACCTGATCCTGGACGAGCCCACCCGAGGCATCGACATCGGCACCAAGATCGAAATTCAGAAGCTGGTCCTCCGGCTGGCAGAGAAGGGCACCAGCGTCACCTTCATCTCCTCAGAGATCGACGAGATGCTGCGCACCTGCTCCCGCCTGCTGGTCATGCGGGACCGGAAGCTGGTGGGTCAGCTCAGCGGAGAGGACCTGACCCAGACCAAGATCATGGCGACTATCGCAGGAGGTGATGAGGAATGACGACCCCCGTGAAAAATCCTGAGACCCAGGTGAAGCGGCCTGACGAGTCCCTCTTCAAGCGGCTTACCCGTCAGCAGCTCTTTATCCCCGTGGCGGCTCTGGTCCTGCTGGTGCTGTTCAACCTGATCGCCGACCCCTCCTTCTTCGCGGTCTCCATGAAGGAGAACAGCCTGGGCAACCCGGTGCTCAGCGGCAACATGATCTCGGTGCTGGACAACGCCTCTGAGCTGGTCATCCTGGCCATCGGCATGACCCTGGTGACCGCCTCCTCCGGCGGACAGGACATCAGCGTGGGCGCCACCATGACCATCGCCGGCAGCGTCATCCTCCGGATGGTGTGCGGCGGCCAGGTCACCGCCGATACCATGCAGATGAACCTGTTCCTGGCCGTCTTCATCGGAATTGTGGTCACCGCCTTCTTCGGCGCGTTCAACGGCGCCCTGGTGGCCTACTTCAACATCCAGCCCATGGTGGCCACCCTCATCATGTACACCGCCGGGCGGTCCATCGCCGCCTGGATCAACAACAACCAGCTGCCCATCATCAACGACGTGGCCTTCAAGTACGCGGGCACCTTCCTCCCCGGCATCCCCGTGCCCACCCCCATCTTCATCACCATCCTCATGATCGTGATTTTCTGGCTGGTGCTGAAATTCACCAACTTAGGGCTGTACACCCAGTCGGTGGGTATCAACCCCAACTCCTCCCGCCTCAACGGCATCAACCCCAAGCTGGTCAAGCTGCTCACCTACGTCATCCTGGGCGTGTGCGTGGCGGTGGCCGGCTACATCCGGATCAGCCGCAGCGGCTCCATCAACTACTCCCGCAACGCGGAGAACATCGAGATGGACGCCATCCTGGCGGTGGCCCTGGGGGGCAACGCCCTGTCCGGTGGCAAGTTCAATATCTACGGCTCCATCCTGGGCGCCTATGTCATCCAGTTCCTTACCACTACTCTCTACAAGTACGAGGTGCCCTCCACGGCCCTGCCTGCCTACAAGGCGGTAGTGGTCATCCTGCTGGTGGTGCTCAGTGCCCCGGTGGTACGGGAGAAGCTGGCCAGCATCAAGAAAGCGCCCGCCAAGGCGGTAAAGGAGGTGGCCTGACATGCCGAAAGGGATCGCGGTTGACAACCGGGGCCGGCTGAAGGAGCGCCCCGCTATGAGCGACACCAATCTGCTGCTCACCATCACAGTGGTGGTCTTCTTTATCCTGTACCTGTATGCCATCATTTTCCTGGGCGGTAGCTTCGCCAAGCCCCAGAACTTTCTCAACATTCTGAACAACAACGCCTCCCTTATCGTCCTGGCCTGCGGTATGAGCATCGTGATGATCACCGGCGGCATCGACATCAGCGTGGGCGGGGTCACCTGCCTGGTGTGTATGGTCTGTGCGGTGAACCTGGAGCAGCAGGGCGGAAACCTGTTTACGGTCATCCTCATCGGCCTGGGCATCGGCCTGGCCTTCGGTGTGGTCCAGGGCTTCCTGGTGGCCCACCTGGGTATCCAGCCCTTCATCATCTCCCTGGCGGGCATGTTCTTCGCCAAGGGCATGACTACCATCGTCAGCAAGGAGCCGGTGCGGGTGACCAACGAGGCCTTCCTGGCGGTGAAGGACACCCGGGTCACCGTCCCTGGCCTGGGCTCCTACAACAAGCTGGGCCAGTACATCCCCGCCTATGTGGAGGTGGGTGTGGTCGTCGCCCTGCTGGTGGTGGTCCTGCTGTTCTGCCTGCTGCGCTGGACCAAGCTGGGCCGCGCCTTCTACGCCGTGGGCGGAAATAACCAGAGCGCCAACATGCTGGGCATCAACGTGCGCCGCACCAAGTTCCTGGCCCATGTGCTGTGCTCCCTGCTAGCCGGTCTGGGCGGTATCCTCTACTTCCTTCACGTGGGCAGCGGCGACGTGGCCAACGCGGCGGGGGATGAGATGAACGCCATCGCCTCCTCTATCATCGGCGGCACCCTACTTACCGGCGGCGTGGGCAACATCGCCGGCACCTTCTTCGGTGTGCTCAGCCTGAACACCATCAAGCGCATCGTCGCCTCCCTGGGCTTTGACCAGGCCTGGTGGTCCAACATCACCGTGGCCGCCATGCTCTGCCTGTTCCTGGTCATCCAGAGCATCGTGCTGCTGCGCAAAAACAAGAAGTAAGGGGGGAACGCCATGAAAACCTGCTTAGGCATCGAGCTGGGCTCCACCCGCATCAAGGCCGTCGCCATTGACGGTGCCTTCAAGCCTATTTCCTCTGGGGACTATACCTGGGCCTCCACTTACGAAAACGGCATCTGGACCTACTCTTTGGATGAGGTGTGGACCGGGCTGAAGTCCGCGATCTCTCAGGTAGAGAACCGGGAAGAGATTGCCGCCGCCGGGGTGTCCGCCATGATGCACGGCTATCTGGCCTTTGACAAGGACTGGAACCTGCTCACTCCCTTCCGCACCTGGCAGAACACCATCACCGGCCAGGCCGCGGCGGAGCTGACCGAGCTCTTCGGCTTCAATATTCCCCAGCGGTGGTCCATCGCCCACCTGTATCAGGCGGTACTGAACGGGGAGGAGCATGTCTCCCGCATTGCCCACCTGACCACCCTGGCGGGCTACATCCACGCCACCCTCACCGGCGTCCACGCCGTGGGCATCGGCGAGGCCAGCGGTATGTTCCCCATTGACAGCGAAAAACTGGACTACGACGCCGGGATGATGGCCAAGTTTAATGCCCTGCCGGCGATCCAGGCGCTGCCCTGGAAGCTGGAGGACCTGCTGCCCCGTGTGCTGGTGGCCGGTCAGGACGCTGGGGCCCTCACCCAGGAGGGTGCGGCCAGGCTGGACGGCCTGCTCCCCGTGGGGACGCCCTTTGCCCCCGCCGAGGGGGACGCGGGCACCGGCATGACGGCCACCAACGCGGTGGCCCCCCGGACGGGCAACGTGTCCGCCGGCACGTCCATCTTCTCCATGGTGGTGCTGGAGAAGCCCCTGGAGAAGGTCTACGAGGAGATCGACATGGTGACCACCCCCACCGGGGCCCCGGTGGCCATGGTCCACTGCAACAACTGCACCAACGACACCAACGCCTGGGTGAACGTCCTGGGAGAGACGGCCAAGCTCTTTGGGGCGGCCCCTTCCACCGGCGAGCTGTACACCAAGCTCTATGAGAAGAGCCTGGAGGGCGACCCGGACTGCGGCGGCGTGCTGGTGTGCAACTACCTGGCCGGGGAGGGGGTCACCCACATGGACGCGGGCCGGCCCCTGGTAGTCCGCACCCCGGAGACCAAATTTACTCTGGCCAACTTCTTCCGGGCTCAGCTCTACGCTACCATGTCCACCCTGAAGATGGGCATGGATATTCTGGCGGAGGAGGGTGTGGCTATCGACTCCCTCACCGGCCACGGCGGGCTGTTCAAGACTCCTGTGGTGGGCCAGAGCTACATGGCCGCCGCCTGCAACGCCCCTGTCACCTGCATGGAAACCGCCGGCGAGGGCGGGCCCTACGGCATGGCCCTGCTGGCCTCCTTTTTGCTGAACAAGGGTGAGGGTGAGCGCCTGGAGGACTTCCTGTCGGGCAAGGTGTTCGCCGGAGTATCCGGCTCCACCATCCAGCCCGACCCCGCCTGTGTGGAGGGCTTTAACACCTACATCCAGCGGTACAGGGCCCTCTTAAGCGTGGAAAAGGCCGCTGTAGAAAATCTACAAGTGTAAGGAGGAATTTTTATGAACTATTCGTTCTGGTTTGTGGTAGGCAGTCAGTTCCTGTACGGTCCCGAGGTGCTGGAGACAGTGGCCGCCCGGGCCCGGGAGATGGCCGGAGAGCTCAGTAAGACCCTGCCCTTCCCCCTGGTCTACAAGGTGACTGCCAAGACCAACAAGGAGATCGCCGACGTGGCCAAGGAGGCCAACTACGACGACTCCTGCGCCGGGGTAGTGACCTGGTGTCACACCTTCTCCCCCAGCAAAATGTGGATCGACGGCCTGCGGGACCTGCAAAAGCCCTGGTGCCACTTCGCCACCCAGTACAACCAGGCCATCCCCAACGAGGAGATTGACATGGACTTCATGAACCTGAACCAGGCCGCCCACGGCGACCGGGAGCACGGGTTTATCGGGGCCCGGCTGCGCAAGCCCCGGAAGGTCATCGCCGGCTACTGGAAGGACGAGGCCGTCCGGGCGCGCATCGGCAGCTGGATGAAGGCGGCCGTGGGCGTGGCTGTGTCCAAGAGCATGAAGGTCATGCGCTTCGGCGACAACATGCGGGAGGTAGCCGTCACCGAGGGCGACAAGGTGGAGGTCCAGACCAGGCTGGGCTGGCAGGTGAACACCTGGGCCGTGGGTGACCTGGTGAAGGTGATGAACGAGGTTACCGACGCCGAGATCGATGCCCTGATGGACGTCTACAAGGCCAGCTACGACATCGCCACCGACAAGATGGACCACATTCGTTACCAGGCCCGGGAGGAGATCGCCATCAAGAAGATGATGGATGCTGAGGGCTGCAAGGCCTTCTCCAACACCTTCCAGGACCTGTATGGCATGGAGCAGCTGCCTGGCCTGGCCAGCCAGCACCTGATGGCCCAGGGCTACGGCTACGGCGGCGAGGGCGACTGGAAGGTAGCCGCCATGACCGCCATCCTCAAGGCCATGGGCGAGGGGGGCAACGGCTGCTCCCTGTTTATGGAGGACTACACCTACAACCTGGAGAAGGGCAAGGAGTACAGTCTGGGCGCCCACATGCTGGAGGTCTGCCCCTGCTGTGCAGCGGCCAAGCCTCGGATTGAGACCCACCACTTGGGCATCGGCATGAACGAGAAGGACCCCGCCCGCCTGGTCTTTGAGGGGAAAGCGGGGGATGCCATCGTGGTCTCCCTCATCGACATGGGGGGCCGTCTGCGCCTGATCTGCCAGGATATCCACTGCGTCAAGCCCATCCTGCCCATGCCCAACCTGCCCGTGGCCCGGGTGATGTGGCAGGCGGAGCCCTCCCTCACCACCGGCGTGGAGTGCTGGATTACCGCCGGCGGCGCCCACCATACTGTCCTCAGCTACGACGTCACCGCCGAGCAGATGAAGGACTGGTGCACCATGCTGGACATCGAGTTTGTCCACATCGGCAAGGACACCACCGTGGAGAGCCTGGAGCACGACCTGTTCCTGTCCGACCTGGCCTGGAAGCTGAAATGATCTGAATGATCCCTCCCCCATCCGGGGGAGGGATCATCGAAAAGGGGTAGAAAATATGTTAGAAGCACTCAAGCAAGAAGTGCTGGAGGCCAACCTCCTCCTGCCCAAGTACAACCTGGTCACCTTCACCTGGGGCAACGTCTCCGCCATCAACCGGGATAAGGGGCTCATGGTCATCAAGCCCTCCGGGGTGGAGTATGAGGGCATGACCGCCGGGGACATGGTGGTGGTCAGCCTGGAGACCGGCGAGGTGGTGGAGGGCAAGTGGAAGCCCTCCAGCGACACCAAGACCCACCTGGAGCTGTACCGGGCCTTCCCGGGGATCGGAGGCATCGTCCACACCCACAGCCCCCACGCCGTGGCCTGGGCCCAGGCCGGGGAGGACATCCCCTGCTTTGGCACCACCCATGCCGACTACTTCTACGGCTCCATCCCCTGCGCCCGCCACCTGACCCAGCTGGAGCTGGAGGAGGACTATGAGAAGAACACCGGCAAGATCATTGTGGAGACCTTTGAGGAGCGGTGCATCGAGCCCACCGCCGTCCCAGGAGTGGTCTGTGCCAGCCACGGCCCCTTCACCTGGGGAAAGGACGCCGCCCAGGCGGTGTACCACGCGGTGGTACTGGAGGAGGTGGCCAAAATGGCCATCCTCACCCGTCAGATCCGGCCCTCCGCGGGAGCGGCCCCCCAGCGCTATCTGGACAAGCACTATTTCCGCAAGCACGGCCCCGGCGCCTACTACGGCCAGGGCTGAAAACAGCAAAGGGTCCCGGCCAGCTGGCCGGGACCCTTTGCCTGTGTGTTGTAAAAGGAGAGGGAGAAATGGGAGATACATGAAGTAGCTTTTTGCTACAATGTCATCATAGGGGATAAATGCGGCGATTTCGTGACCTTCCCGTGAACTTTCTGTGAATTATACGAGGGCCGCCTCCCGGCGGAAAAAAGGGGACGCCTCCTCAGGCGTCCCCTTCGTTAAAAAGCTGTTTACTTCAGCTCCAGAGCCTCTTTCACCTTGTTGATGATATGGGCCCCGATGTCCCGGGAGGCGTCCGTGGTCTGGGCGCCGATATGGGGGGAGACCACGAAGTTGTCGCAGTCAAACAGGGGGGAGCGGAACCCGGCGTCAGCGGTCAGACCGTCGCCAGCCACCTCGTTCTCCAGCACGTCAGTGGCGTAGCCGCCGATCTTGCCGGCCTTCAGGGCCTCGCACATATCCTTCTCGTTGACGATGCCGCCCCGGGCCATGTTCAGCACCACGGCGTCATCCTTCATCTCGGCGATGGACTGGGCGTTGAAGAGGTTCTTGGTCTCCTCGTTGAGGGGCATGTGGATGGTGATATAGTCAGACACCTTGCAGACCTCGGCGATGCTCATGGAGGTGGCCTCGTTCTTGGCAAAGATCTCGGCGGGGAGGTAGGGGTCGTAGGCCACGACCTTCATACCGAACACCCGGGCGATCTCGCCCACCCGCTGGCCGATGCGGCCGAAGCCCAGCACGCCCAGGGTCTTGCCCCGGAGCTCGCGGCCCACAAAGGCGTACTTGTCCCACTTCTCGTTGACAGTCACGTCCCGGTGGGCGGGGATGGTGTGCCGGGACAGCTCCAGCATCTTGCAGATGGTCAGCTCAGCTACGGCGTTGCCGTTGAGGCCAGGGGCGTTGAAGACCTTGACGCCCTTCTCCTCGGCGTACTTGGTGTCGATGTGGTTCAGACCCACGGAGCAAACGCCGATGACCTTCAGGTTCTTGGCGGCGTCCAGCACCTCTTTGTCGATCTTGGGGTCCACCCGCATGATGAGCACGTCCACGTCGCCAATCTCGGCCTTCAGCTCGTCCTTGGAGGGGGGGAGCTGCTTGCAGGTGGTGACGTCCATATACTTGCCCAGTTCCTCAGCGATTGCGGGAGAGACGACGTCGATAATGAGACATTTCATAAGCCAACATTCCTTCCTAATCAATTATTTTTGGGCCGCGGCCCAATTTCATACCATCATCTATTGAGTATTATGCCATATTTCTGTGAATTTGGGAAGTATCTTTTTGTCGAGGGTTGCCACAATCTTTTGGCTGTGGTATAATGACTTATACACCAAAAAGGCGGGGTGTTTTTGTGAACTTTCAACATTTAAAGTACTTTCTCATGGTGGCGGAGGAGCTGAACATCACCCGGGCGGCGGAGCGGCTGTACATCTCCCAGCAGTCCCTGTCCAACCACATCGGCAACCTGGAGCGGGAGCTAGGGGTGAAGCTGTTCACCCGGTCCCCCAAGCTGTCGCTGACCTACGCGGGGGGGCTGCTGGTGGACACCGCCTCCCAGATTCTGGACCTGCACAGCCAGTACCTGTCCAAGGTGGGGGATATCAACAAGCAGTACCTGGGGGTGCTGCGGGTGGGCATCTCCCACACCTGCGGGCTGGCCCTGCTGCCTGATATTCTGCCCCGGTTCCGGGCGGAATTTCCCCAGGTGGAGTTTTCTCTGTTCGAGGGCAACTCCACCCAGCTGGAGGACGAGCTGTCCCACGGCCGGACCGACCTGATTATCTGCTTCCAGCCCATCATTATGGAGGGGGTGGCCACCATTCCCCTGACCGAGCAGCGGCTGGTGATGGTGGTGCCCCGTACCTTTACCGACCGGCTCTTTGGCCCCCAGGCGGGGGAGATCCGCCGGCAGTACGCCGAAGGGGCGGACATCCAGGCCTTTGAGCACCTGCCCTTTGTCCTCATCAAGCGGGGCAACCGCACCCGGAACATCGTGGACCAGTATTTCAGCCGCTACTACTTCAAGCCTCAGCTGATTCTGGAGACGGAGAACACCGTCACCACCCTGGCCATGGCCCAGGCGGGGGTGGGCATCACCATCTGCCCCGAGCTCTTCCTGCGGGCCATCCCCAACCCGCCCCACGACTCGGCGGGGGTGGACCTCTTTCCCCTCACCGACCCCTCCACCTTCAGCAAGCTGGTGGCGGGCTACCGGAAGAGCCGATATCTGTCCCACTTCGGCCAGCGCTTCATCGAAATCACCCAGGACGTGCTGGGGGAGTGAGGGGCTCAGCTCGCCCCGTGCTCCCGGGCGTGGGCCTTAATCTTCTCGAAGGTCTCGTCGCTCAGGTCGTGCTCCATCTTGCAGGCGTCGGCGGCGGCGACCTCCTCGCTCACCCCCAGGGCCATCAGAAACCGGGTGAGCAGCTTGTGCCGGTCGTAGATGCGCTGGGCGATCTCCTCGCCGGGGGGGAGGAGGGTGATGAAGCCGTCAGCGTCCATCTCGATGTATCCGTTCTCCCGAAAGCGCTTCATAGCCACGCTGACGCTGGGCTTGGTCAGCTCCAGCTGGTGGACCACGTCGATGGAGCGCACCGCCCCCTGACGCTCCCGCAGGATCAGGATGGCCTCCAGGTAGTCCTCGGCGGATTCGTGAATATTCATAATTTACACTCCCTTTGACAGTAAGGTTATCATACACAAATGCAAAAATCAAGGAAATTTCCTCCGGGGGCTTGACAAAAGCAGTTAGTCATAGTAAACTGTCAACGACATGAGTTAGTAAAAACTAACTTTTCCGAGGAGGGGTATCTATGCCGCTGACAATGGCTCAGACGGGAGAGACCGTCACCATCCGAAAGATCACTGGCAGGGACGAGGTGCGCCAGCACCTGGCCGAGCTGGGCTTTGTGGTGGACAGCACCGTCACGGTGGTTAGCCGGATGGCGGGGAACCTGATCGTCCAGGTGAAGGACAGCCGCATTGCCTTGGACAGGACCATGGCGAATCGAATTATGGTATAGAGGAGGGAGAGCGTATGAAAACCTTAAAGGATGTCAGAGTGGGCGAGATGGCCACCGTGGCCCGGCTCCACGGGGAGGGCCCAGTAAAGCGCCGGATCATGGACATGGGCATCACGAAGGGAGTGGAGATCTTTGTCCGTAAGGTGGCCCCCCTGGGGGACCCTATGGAGCTGAACGTCCGAGGTTATGAGCTCAGTGTCCGAAAGGCGGACGCAGAAATGATCGAAGTGGTCTAAGAACCTGTATTCACAACCTCAAACAACCGTCTGGGCGGGTCTTTCCCGGCCATACTGCGTTAAATTTTCTTGAAATACATCCAGTATTCCCGCGAAAATTTGCCTTGTCTGGCTGAGAAATCCCTCGCCCATCCGGCATTTTCGGTTATGAATACAGGTTCTAAATTTTTGAGCATTAGTTAGTTATAACTAATTATAAGGAGAGAATCAACATGAGCATTAAAATTGCCCTGGCGGGCAATCCCAACTGCGGCAAGACCACCCTGTTCAACGCCCTTACCGGGTCGGCCCAGTACGTGGGCAACTGGCCCGGGGTGACGGTGGAGAAGAAGGAGGGCCGGCTGAAGGGGCACAAGGACGTGATCGTCCAGGACCTACCCGGTATCTACTCCCTGTCCCCCTACACCCTGGAGGAGGTGGTGGCCCGGGACTACCTGGTGAAGGAGCGGCCCGACGTCATTTTGAATATCGTGGACGGCACTAACATCGAGCGCAACCTGTACCTCACCACCCAACTGATCGAGCTGGGCCTGCCCGTGGTGGTGGCGGTGAACATGATGGACCTGGTGCGAAAAAACGGCGACCAGATCGATCTGAAAAAATTGGGGGAGGCGCTGGGCTGTCAGGTGGTAGAGATGTCCGCCTTGAAGAACGAGGGCGGCATGGAGGCCGCCCTGGCGGCGGTAGAGCTGGCTCAGAAGCACCAGTCCAAGGAGCTGCCCCATGTGTTCACCGGCAGCGTGGAGCACGCCCTGGCCCACATTGAGGAGTCCATTCAGGGGCGGGTGGCGGAGGGGTATCTGCGCTGGTACGCCATCAAGATCTTCGAGCGCGACGAGAAGGTGCTGGAGGAGCTGAACCTCGGCCCAGACCTGAAAGCCCACCTGGAGGAGCACATTGCCGACTGCGAGAAGGAGCTGGACGACGACGCAGAGAGCATCATCACCAACCAGCGGTACTCCTACATCAACTCCGTTGTGACCAAGGCGGTCAAGAAAAAAGCGGCAAAGCACAGCCTGTCCGTCTCCGACAAGATCGACCAGATCGTCACCAACCGGATTCTGGCCCTTCCGATTTTCGCGGTGATCATGTTCTGCATCTACGCCGTCGCCATGGGTACCTCCCCGGCGGCGCTCTTTGACGGCTCCGGCGAGGCCTGGGGCATCGGTATCGGCACCTTTGGCACCGACTGGGCCAACGATGTGCTCTTCGGCGAGATTGTCCCCGATTTCTTTGACGGCATCCTCACCTCCCTGGGCGTCAGCGGCTGGCTGTACGGCCTGATCCAGGACGGCATTGTGGCCGGCGTGGGCGCGGTTCTGGGCTTTGTGCCCCAGATGCTGGTGCTCTTCCTGCTGCTGGCCATTCTGGAGGATGTGGGCTATATGGCCCGTGTCGCCTTCATTATGGACCGAATTTTCCGCCGGTTCGGCCTGAGCGGCAAGAGCTTCATCCCCATGCTGGTGGCCACCGGCTGCGGCGTCCCCGGTATCATGGCCTCCCGGACCATCGAGCAGGACCGGGACCGGAAAATGACCATCATGACCACCGGCTTTATCCCCTGCGGGGCCAAGATGCCCATCATCGGCCTGTTCGCCGGGGCGGTGTTCGGCGGATCCGCCCTGGTGGCTGTCTCCGCCTTCTTCATCGGCATCGCCGCCGTGGTCATCTCCGGCATTATGCTGAAGAAATTTAAGGCCTTCGCCGGGGAGCCCGCCCCCTTTGTCATGGAACTGCCCACCTACCACGCCCCCTCCGCCGGAAATGTCCTGCGGGCCACCTGGGAACGGGGCTGGTCCTTCATCAAGCGGGCTGGGACTATCATCCTGCTCAGCTCCATCGTCCTCTGGTTCCTCATGGGCTATGGCGTTGTGGACGGCGCGCTCCAGGCTGTGGAGGACAACAATCACTCTCTGCTGGCTGCGATCGGCTCTGGGATTGCGATTATTTTTGCACCTCTGGGCTGGGTGGGGGACATGGCCTGGAAGGCCACCACCGCCACCTTCACCGGCTTGATCGCCAAGGAGGAAGTAGTCAACTTCTTCGGCGTGGCCTACCACTACGCCGGTGAGGCGGATTTGATGGAGGACGCCAGCGGTATCTACGCCGCGGTAGGCGCGGACTTCGGGGCCATGGCGGCCTACAGCTTCATGATTTTCAACCTGCTCTGTGCCCCCTGCTTCGCCGCCATGGGCGCCATCAAGCGGGAGATGAACAACGCCAAGTGGACGGCGGCCGCCATCGGCTATATGTGCGTCTTTGCCTATGTTGTGTCCCTCATCGTATTCCAGCTCGGCGGGCTGTTCACCGGTGAGGCGTCCTTCGGCATCGGCACCGTTGTGGCCATTGCCCTGTTGGCCAGCATGATCTACCTGCTGTTCCGCAGGGGCTGGCAGGGCGAGGGGGAGCACCGCCACCTCACCTCGGTCTCTGCTGCGGCGGCACATTAAATCTTGAAAGGAGACTATTATGACCCCCGGAGAAATTGTTGTCCTCCTAGCGCTGGCAGGCGTAGTGGGACTGGCGGTCCGTTCCCTGTGGAAAGGCCACAAGGCGGGCGGACACTGTAACGGTGATTGCAGCCAATGTGGTGGCTGTCATCATAAATAGGCCATAGAGGACCGGCTCCCTGATTGCGCAGGGGGCCGGTCTACGTTTATGTTAGGGCGGTGTTAAAAAGGGGACAGTGCGATTGACACAGGCGGATAAATATGGTAAAAGTAAAATGGGGAAGATTCGGGAATGATTTGAAAAAGGAGAAATAGATTCAGATGAAACTGTTGGAATTGTTGGGCGTCTTTGGCGGCCTGGCGCTGTTCCTTCACGGGATGCAGATGATGAGCTCCGGCCTGGAGGCCGCCGCCGGCGGCCGCATGAAGGCCATTTTGGAGAAGCTGACGGCCAACCGCTTTATGGGGGTGCTGGTGGGTGCGCTGATTACCGCAGCTGTCCAGTCCTCCTCGGCCACCACCGTCATGGTGGTGGGCTTTGTCAACGCGGGGATGATGACGCTGAACCAGGCGGTCTGGCTCATCATGGGGGCCAACGTGGGCACCACCGTCACCGGTCTGCTGATCGCCCTAGACGTGGGGGCGCTGGCCCCGGTGGTCGCCTTCGCCGGTGTGTTCCTGATGGTCTTTGTCAAACGGGCGAAGCTACAGCATATCGGCCAGATCCTGGCCGGCCTGGGTATCCTCTTTATCGGCATGGACACCATGAGCGCCGCCATGGCTCCCCTCCGGGAGTTCCCGGCCTTCATCCGCCTGATGTCCACCCTGTCCAACCCTCTGCTGGGTATCCTCTTCGGCGCGGCCTTCACCGCCCTGATCCAGTCCTCCTCCGCCTCGGTGGGCATTTTGCAGACCCTGGCCGCCAGTGGCATCGTCCAGTTTTCCGGGGCGGTGTTCGTGCTCTTCGGCCAGAATATCGGCACCTGCATCACCGCCGTGCTGGCCGCCCTGGGCACCAGCCGAAACGCCAAGCGGACCACCTGCATCCACCTGCTGTTTAACCTCATCGGCACAGTGGTTTTTACCGCCGCAGTGCTGATATTCCCCATCGTGCCCATGATCGAAGCGGCCATCCCCGGCGCAAAAGCAGAGATCGCCGCCATGCACGTGATCTTCAACCTGGCCACCACCGTCCTGCTGCTCCCCTTCGGCAGCGCCCTGGCCCGGCTGGCCTGCCGGCTCCTGCCCGACCGGGAGGACGCCCAGGAGACCGGCAGCGAGATGCGCCTGGCCTATCTGACTCCCGTGACCGCGGGCGGCAAGGACGGCGGCCTAGGCGTGTCCGCCATCGTGGTGGACCAGCTGCGCAACGAGCTGCACCGGATGCTAGAGATGGCCCGGCAGAATGTGGACACCGGCTTCAAGGCGGTGCTGGCCCGGGACACCGCCCCCCTGGAGCGGGTGGAGCAGCGGGAGGAGTATATCGACTTCCTGAACCGGGAGATTTCCCGCTACGTCTCCCGGCTTATCGCCATCGAGACCAACGAACAGGGCTCCCGGACGGTGAGCAGCTTCTTCACCATCGCGGGCAACATCGAGCGCATTGGCGACCACGCCGACAACCTGGCGGGCTACACCCGCCTTCTGTCCGAGAAGGACATCGCCTTTTCCCAGTACGCCCAGGAGGAGGTCCGGCAGATGCGGGACATCACCATCCGGGCGGTGTCCGCCCTGTTCTCCGGGGAGGCTGGAGACGAGGGCTGGCTGGCCCAGGTGGCCCAGCTGGAGCAGAGGATCGACGACATGACCGCCGACTTCCGACGGGCCCAGCTGGTGCGGATGCGGGAGGGCTCCTGCTCCGACGAGGCCTGCATCCTGTTCTCCGAGCTACTCACTGACTTCGAGCGGATCGGCGACCATGTGCTCAACATTGCCCAGGAGCTGACCCGGGCAGGCACCACCCTGTAAGACGTTGAAAAAGGCCCGCTCCCCTGAGGGAGCGGGCCGGTATATTTATTTTGCTCTGTGACAGGCCCAGATTAGCGCCCCGAAGCCGCACCCACCGATGATGTTTCCGATGGTGACGGGAATCAGATTGGCGAAAAAGCCCCCCAGGCTCAGGGCGGACAGGTCCACCCCGGCCTCCAGGGCCAGCTGGGCGTACCGGGGTACGCCCGCCGCCAGCAGGCCGGCGGGGATGTAGTACATGTTGGCCACGCAGTGCTCAAAGCCGCCAATGACGAAGAAGCTCACCGGCACGAAGGCGCCGATGGCGCGGCCGGCCAGGCTCTTGCCGCACAGGGAGCACATCACCCCGGCGCACACTAGGATGTTGCACAAAACTCCCAGCACCACCGCTTTCCCGAAAGGGATGGCGCACTTGGCGGCGGCGGTGCGGATGGTGTGGACCGCCAGCGCCCCACCGGACAGGTCTAACTGACCGCAGTAGACGATGGCCGCGGCCAGGAACACCGCCCCCAGCAGGTTGCCGATGTAGACGATCACCAGGTTGCGGACCATCCCGGCCAGGGAGGCTTTTTTCTCCAGCAGGGAGACGGTAATGAGGCAGTTGCCGGTGAACAGCTCCGCCCCGGTGATGATGACCATGATCAGCCCGAAGGGGAACAGCAGACCGCACAGCACCCGGGACAGCCCGGCGTTGGTGAGCAGATGTCCCGCCGTATTGGCCACCACCGCCCCAGCGGCGATAAAGAATCCCGCCAGCACCGCCGACAGATACAGCTTTGCGGCGCTGTTGGTGGACTTTTTGGCCCCTACCTGGGCGTAGAAATCAACAAATTCCGCCGGGCTCAGCATATACGTCGCGCCTTCCTCTCTGTATTTTTGTCACCACCCCGAAGGAGTGGTGACTTTTATAAATTGCGCTCAACTCAGCCCCAGCAGGTGCCGCACCTCGCCGATCATATACAGCGACCCGGTGGCGCACACCACGTCCTGGGGTCCCGCCGCCACCAGAGCTTGGTCCAGGCCGTCCCGGACCGTCCCACAGGGGACGGCTCTGGCCCCCCGGCTCTCCAGCCAGGCGGCTAGGTCGGCGGCGGACATGGCCCGGGGGCTGTCCGGGGTAATGGTGTAGAACTCCTTGACCAGGGGAAGCAGTTCCCCCATCATGGCGGGGTAGTCCTTGTCGGCCAGCACGCCGGTGAGGAAGATCAGCTTCTTTCCCGGGTACAGCTCCCGCAGGGCCTTCCCCAGGGCCTCCATGCACTGGGGGTTGTGGCCTCCGTCCAGAATCACGTCGGGGGCGCGGCGGGCCAGCTCCAGCCGCCCGGGCCACTTCGCCTGGCTCAGACCGCGGATCACCGCCTCCTCCGGAATATTCCAGCCACGCCGCCGGAGGACATTCACCGTTTCCAGCACCACGGCGGCGTTGTGGATTTGATACTCCCCCAGCAGGGGGATGTGGTAGGGACCCTTGTCCCGGTAGGTGAAGGTCTGGCCCTCCAGGTTGGCGGACAGCACCCGGGGAGGAGCGGTCACTGTCAGGGGGACGCCCAGTCTCCGGCAGACGTCCCCCACCACGGACTGAATCCCTTGATCTTGGCCGTAGAGGACCGCGTCACAGCCGGCCTTGATGATCCCCGCTTTCTCGGCGGCGATCTTGTCCAGGGTATCCCCTAGCAGCTCAGTGTGCTCCAGGCCAATGTGGGTGATGACGGCAGCCTCCGGGGCGGGGATGATGTTGGTGGAGTCCAGCCGTCCCCCCAGCCCGGTCTCCAGCACCACGATATCGCACTCCGCCTGGAGGAAGTAGACCATCCCGATGGCGGTCATTAGCTCAAACTCGGTCTCGTCCTCCGCCGCCTCCAGCACCCGGGCGGTGATGTCCGCCAGGTCCTCCCCAGGGATGGGAAGGCCGTTCACCTGGAACCGCTCGTGGAAGCGCCACAGGTGGGGGGAGGTGTACAGCCCGGTTTTCAGTCCCGCCGCCGCCAGCACCGAGGAGAGCATGGCGGCGGTGGAGCCCTTCCCGTTGGACCCGGCGATATGGACGAATTTCAGCTTGTTCTGGGGGGCGCCCAGCCGGCCCAGCAGCCGGCGGATGCGCTCCAGGCCCGGCTTCTGGCCCACCCAGGCCCGCTGGTGGACCAGCTCTACCGCTTCGGCGTCCGTCATGGCGTCACGCCTCCCGGACGCTGGCCAGCATCACAAGCCCGGCCTCACAGACCAGCCTGACCGGACCGCCCCCGAAGCCCCGGCACAGCAGCGCCTGGCCCGCCTTAGCCTCCAGCCCCAACTCGGGCAGGCGGACGGTACCGGAGGCGCAGTAGACAGCCAGGTCCCCCGCTCCGGGCGTCCATTCCGTCTCATGATCTCCGGACAGAACCTCCACCGCCCCTTTGGCCTTTCCCTTTCGGACCATCAGGTTGAAGTCCACGCACTGGCCCCAGCTCTCCACCGGCACGCCGCCGTCGAAGGCGACCACCTTGCCGGGGACCACCGGGACGGGCTCGGCGGCGTCGATTTTCAGCTGAATCTCCCCCTCCAGCACGGACAGGAGCCGGTTGTAGTCGGGCAGGGGGGTGAAGTCGGAGTGGTCCAGCTCTACGGTGGCGGAGCTGAGCCGCCAGAGGAAGTCCCGGTCGGCATATACCGCCCCCTCCGGGGCGATGGCCAGCTGGGTGGTGGTCCCGCCGGACCAGCTTGTGGTCACATAGTCGGCTTTGTTCAGCAGCTTCCAGTCCATAGTAAGACTTCCTTTCTTACTCAGCGTATTTCAGCACGCCGCTGCGGCGCAGTCCGTGCATGAGCGGGATGCAGGCCGTGGCCACGACCACTGCGGTGATAACGCCGGTTACATAGCGGGCGGGGGTGATAAAGAGCGCGGGGGCAAAGGAGGTGCGGTTAAATAGGCTGTCCAGCCACATCCCGAAGGTATTTCCGGTGGTGGTCAGCATAGCACCCAGAACACAGGCGACATAGCAGATCACCGGGCGCTGTTCCAGCCGCTTGCCGGTGGTGCGGTGCAGCCACATGGCGATGCCGCCTACCACTAGCGGACGGATGGCAGGGGGCCATATCCAGATAAAAGTGGTGGGCATCAGACCGTAGGGGCCGATAACCTGGGCAATGAACTCCCCAATCACAGCGACCACCGCGCCCTCCAGCGGCCCGAACATCATGGCAGCCAGGACGATGGGCAGCGATGCAAAGTTGATTTTGATATAGGGAGTCTCAATCGCGATAGTTCGTTTCAGCAAAAACATCATGGCAATGAGCAGGGCAAGGGTACAGATTTTATAGATGTAGATATAGGATCGGCTTTTAGACATAATAATACGCTCCTTTCACAGCGTGTTGCCATGCAAGGAGCGTACTCCCCCATGGCAGCGGATGCGGCACAGCAACGCGGGCAAGTGAACCCTTCGTCCATTGGCAACTTCCCATCCAATGGCACTTGACGCGCTGTACCTACTCTGACCAGGTACGGATATTTACATGGATTTGACGACGGTGTCGTAGATCTGATCGGCCAGGGGCAGGGCCTTGGCCAGCAGGGCCTCGCCCTTCTTGCGGTAGTCCTCGGCTAGCTCCTTGTTCTTCAGGCTGCCGATGTTGATGAGCACGTTGAGCCAGGCGCCCTGGATGGCGGCGCGCAGGGACAGGGCGGACACGCCCAGGTCGCTGGCGGCGCTGTCGTTGCTCTTGCCCAGGATGGAGGCGGTGAGCTCCAGGGCCTCCACGGCCAGCTCCATCATCTCGAAGGGGGTCTTAGTGCAGCCCTCCAGGCCTTTCTGGATGGCGGCGGAGCGGGCGGCCTTCTCCTCGTCGGTGGCCTTGGGCATCCCGAAGGCGGCGCTGACCACGTTAAAGGCCTCGGTGTCCCGGTCCATCACGTCCACAAAGCGGGCCTTCAGGTCCAGCGCCTTGGCCTGAGCGGACTGGGCCAGCTCCTCAAACTCGGCGTACTTCTTCTTGCCCACGGTGAGGCCGCACACCATGGCGGTGAGGGCGGCGCCCAGGGCGCCCTCCAGGGCGGCGGCGGACCCGCCGCCGGGGGCGGGGGCGTCGGAGGCCAGCAGGTCCACAAACTCAGCAGTTTTCAGCTCAGCTAATTTCATAGCCTATTTCTCCAATCTGTATTTTTTGGTTCCCGCCCCCGCGGGGGCGGGAATAAAGATAATTTTTTACTTCATGTCCAGGAGGTGATACTCCATAATCTGGTTGTGGCAGTCGAAGTCACGGGCCTTCAGGTAGAACTCGGCGCAGTCGATCATGGCCTTGGCAGGGGTGAGGCCCACGATCTCGCTGTCCACGATATAGGTGCCGTAGCGCTCGGCCAGGGAGCGGACCATCTCATAGACCACGTACAGGGGGGTGTCCTCGTAGTTGACCATGTTCATGGACACCTGGGCGATGCCCCGGTCCTCCATCATGAAGCCCATGGCCTTGCAGCTGCGGAAGCCGCCGGAGGAGCCGCGGATGACCTTGGCGATCTTCTTGGCGATCTCCACGTCGGAGGTGGCCAGGTTGATGTTGAAGGCCACCAGGGGCATACGGGCGCCGATGGCGGTGATGCCGGCGGTGGGGTGAATCTTCCGCTCGCCGAAGTCGGGGGCCCACTCCTCCTGGAGCAGCTTCTCGGGCATACCCTCGAACTCGCCCTTGCGGCAGGTAGCCAGGTTGCGGCGCTCGGGGCGGGTGGCGGAGTCCTCATACAGGAAGGAGGGGATCTTCAGCTCGTCCCAAATGCGCTGGCCCAGCCGCTTGGACAGCTCCACGCACTCCTCCACGGTCACGTCCTTGGACTGGGGGACGAAGGGGATCACGTCGGTGGCGCCCATGCGCTTGTGCTCGCCCTTGTGCTTGGTCATGTCGATGACCTCGGCGGCCTTCTTGGTCAGCTGGAAGGCCACCTCCTCAATGGCGTCGATATTGCCGATGAGAGTGAACACGCAGCGGTTGTGGTTGCCGTCGGTCTGGGCGTCGAACAGGGTGCAGCCGGGCACGCTCTCGGCGACCTGCACCAGAGCGTTATAGGCGGCCTCGTCCTTCTCCTTGGAGCAGCTGAAATTGGGGATGCACTCGACTAACTTTGCCATGTTGATTTCCTCCTAAATGTATTTTTCGCCGGGTCCTTTTATCAGGTGACACTATTATATTGGATAAGCGCCAAATAAGCAACGGGGGGACAAAGGTTTTTTTGTCAAAACGCTTAAAAATATTAAGTCCGCTCCGCGGCCAGCTCCAAAAAGCGTTTGACACAGCCACTCTGATAGGGGTCGTCCTCCCACACCAGGATGGGGTAGGACTTGGCGGCAAACTCCAGCACCGGCTTGGTGTAGACGGGGGAGCCCGGGTGGGCCTCCACGATGGATTTTGGCAGAAAGCCCACCCCGAAGCCCGCCTGGACCATCTGCATCTCCATGGGGGTGTCGTAGCAGTGGCAGGCCACGTTGGGGGTGAAGCCCGCCCGACGGCACTCGTCGGTCAGGTCCCGGCTGTAGCCCCACAGGTCGTCGCTGCGCAGCAGGCACATGGGCACGTCCCGCAGGGCCCGGATGGGGACGGCCGCCTGTCCCGGGGCGGGGTCGGTCTCGGCGCGCATCACCAGCTCCAGGGGGTCCTCCCCCAGCACCCGCTCCCGCAGACCGTAGGACCGCTCCGATTGGCTGCGCAGGAACAGCACATGGAGCTCCCCCCGGCTCAGGTCGTCCAGCAGGTCGCCGGGGGAGCCCATTCGGACGTACAGCTCCACCTGGGGGTACCTCTCATGGTACTCCTGCATCAGGCTGGTGGCGATCTGCACATCGGAGTAGATGATCCCCAGCTTGAGCTGGCCCCGGACCCCGGCGTCCACATCTCGGACGCTGTCCGCCATGGTCCGCAGGCTCTGGAACATCTGCCGGCTGTGCTGGTAGAGGCACTGGCCCGCCTCGGTGAGCTCCACTCCCTTGTTGGTGCGCAGAAAGAGGGTGACCCCCAGCTCGTCCTCCAGCAGGGCCAGCTGCCGGCTCACCGGGGGCTGGGCCACATGGAGCTCCCGGGCGGCTCCGGAGATGCTCTTGGCCTCGGCCACGGCGGCGAAATATTCCAGCTGCTTAAAATTCATGTCCGTTCCTCCAAAAATGCTTCGTGAAATTTGTTGAAAGCGCCATACTATTTTTATATGGCAATTATATAATACAAGTGCTTTTCATTTTAACAGGTTTTTGTTAAAATACAATACATAGAGAGCAATTCCCAGCTGTATACTTAATATTTTTAAGAAACGGAGGAATTACCATGAATCTCGCAGACGCCATGACCATCAAGCTGGACTACGACCTGCCCGAGTACCCCGCCTTTGATCCCCGGTACCGCCGGGCTCCCCGCCGTGAGTCCCACTTGTCCGAGGCCGACAAGGCTCTGGCCATCAAGAACGCCCTGCGCTACATCCACCCCGACCATCACGCCCAGATGGCCAAGGAGTTCGCCCAGGAGCTGGAGGAGCACGGCCGCATCTACGGCTACCGGTTCCGCCCCCAGGGCAAGCTGTACGGCAAGCCCATCGACGAGTACCAGGGCAAGTGCATTGAGGGCCGGGCCATCCAGGTCATGATCGACAACAACCTGGACTTCGACGTGGCTCTGTACCCCTATGAGCTGGTCACCTACGGCGAGACCGGCCAGGTCTGCCAGAACTGGATGCAGTACCGCCTCATTAAGAAGTATCTGGAGGTCCTCACCGACGAGCAGACCCTGGTGGTCATGTCCGGCCACCCCCTGGGCCTGTTCCACAGCCACAAGATGGCCCCCCGCGTCATCATCTCCAACGGCCTGATGGTGGGCACCTTCGACGACCAGAAGAACTTCAACCGGGCCGCCGCTCTGGGTGTGGCCAACTACGGCCAGATGACCGCCGGCGGCTGGATGTACATCGGCCCCCAGGGCATCGTCCACGGCACCTTCAACACCCTGCTCAACGCCGGCCGCCTGAAGCTGGGCATCCCCACCGACGGCAACCTGGCCGGACGGCTGTTCATCTCCGCCGGTCTGGGCGGCATGTCGGGCGCTCAGGGCAAGGCCGCTGAGATCGCCGGCGCCGCCTCCATCATCGCCGAGGTGGACGACTCCCGCATCGAGACCCGCTACACCCAGGGCTGGGTGAGCCACCGCACCAGCGATCTGGCCGAGGCCGTGAAGATCGCCCAGGAGCACCAGGCCGAGAAGAAGCCCTGTGCCGTGGCCTACTGCGGCAACGTGGTGGACCTGCTGGAGTACCTGTACGACCACAACGTCCACGTAGACCTGATGAGCGACCAGACCTCCTGCCACGTGCCCTACGACGGCGGCTACTGCCCCCAGGGCCTGACCTTCGAGCAGCGCACCGAGATGCTGGACAAGGACCCCGAGGGCTTCGCCAAGCTGGTTGACAAGACCCTCCAGCACCACTACGAGATGATCTGCAAGTTCCACGACAAGGGCACCTACTTCTTTGACTACGGCAACAGCTTCCTGAAGGCCGTGTACGACACCGGCGTGAAGTCCATCTGCAAGAACGGCGAGAACGACCTGGACGGCTTCATCTTCCCCTCCTACGTGGAGGACATCCTGGGTCCCTGCCTGTTTGACTTCGGCTACGGCCCCTTCCGCTGGTGCTGCCTGAGCCGCAACCCCGAGGATCTGGACAAGACCGACGCCGCCGCTGCCCAGTATATCAAGGAGCACAACCGCCGCTATCAGGACTATGACAACTATGTCTGGGTCCGGGACGCCAAGAAGAACAAGCTGGTGGTTGGCACCCAGTGCCGCATCCTGTATCAGGACGCCATGGGCCGCATGAACATCGCCCTGAAGTTCAACGAGATGGTTCGCAACGGCGAGATCGGCCCCGTCATCCTGGGCCGTGACCACCACGACACCGGCGGAACCGACGCCCCCTTCCGTGAGACCTCCAACATCAAGGACGGCTCCAACATCATGGCCGAGATGGCCACCCAGTGCTACGCCGGCAACGCGGCCAGGGGCATGAGCTACATCGCCCTCCACAACGGCGGCGGCACCGGTATCGGCAACTCCATCAATGGCGGCTTCGGCATGGTGCTGGACGGCTCTGAGCGGGTGGACAACATCCTGCGTATGGCCATGCCCTGGGACACCATGATCGGCGTCTCCCGCCGCGCCTGGGCCCGGAACGAGAACGCCCTGACCACCGTGGCCGAGTACAACAAGCTGTACGAGGGTCAGGACCACATCACCCTGCCCTACATCGCTGACGACGCCATCGTCGCCGAGGCCCTCAAGAGCATCCAGGGCTGATTACAGCAAAATATCAACAGATAAAAGAGGGGGCGTCCCACAACGCCCCCTCTTTTGGAAAGGAATGAGCAGCATGAAAACCATTGTCACCAACATCGGCATGCTGGCCACTGCCCAGGGGACCGGCCCTAAGAAGGGTCCGGACCAGGGGAACATTCAGATTTTGAAAGACGCCTGGGTTCTGATGGAGGACGGCGTCATCTCTCGGGTGGGGACGGGCCCCGCCCCGGCGGCGGACCAGACCATCGACGCCGGGGGCAATCTGGTCACCCCCGGGCTGGTGGACGCCCACACCCATCTCATCTTCGGCGGCTGGCGGCAGAACGAGCTGGGCCTGAAGCTCCACGGCAAGACCTATCTGGAGATCCAGAACGCCGGCGGCGGTATTCAGTCCACCACCAACGCCACCCGCCAGTCCACCGAGGAGGAGCTGACCGCCAAGGCCGCCCGGGCCCTGGACGAGATGCTTCACTTCGGCGTCACCACCATGGAGGCCAAGAGCGGCTACGGCCTGGCCACCGAGCACGAGCTCAAGGCCCTGCAAGTCATCAAGAACCTGAACGACCGCCATGTTATGGACATCGTGGCCACCTTTATGGGGGCCCACCTGGTGCCCGCCGAGTACAAGTCCAACCGGGGGGAGTATATCCGCCTGGTGTGCGAGGAGATGATGCCCAAGGTGAAGGAGCAGGGCATCGCCAAATTCTGCGATGTGTTCTGCGAGGCGGACACCTTCACGGTGGAGGAGTCTCGGCAGGTGCTGGAGGCTGGCTTAAAGTATGGTCTGCGGCCCAAGATCCACGCCGACGAGATCGAGGCCATCGGCGGCTCCGTCCTGGCCGGTGAGATCGGGGCCATCTCCGCCGAGCACCTCATCGTCTGTCCCCCCGAGGGCATCGCCAGCCTGGCCAAGGGCGGGGTGGTGGCCTGCCTGCTGCCCGCCACCAGCTTCTACCTGGGGGCCGTCTTCGCCCCCGCCCGGGACATGGTCAACGCCGGTGTCCCCGTGGCTATGGCCACCGACTTCAACCCCGGCTCCTGCCCCTGCCTCAACCTCCAGTTCGTCATCAACCTGGGCTGTCTCAAGTACAAGCTCACCCCGGAGGAGGTGCTCACCGCCGTCACCCTCAACGCCGCCTGCGCCATCGACATGGCGGAGAAAGTAGGCACCGCCGAGCCGGGCAAGCAGGGCGACCTGGTAATCTGGGACGCCCCCGACCTGGACTACATCTGCTACCGTATGGGCAGCAATCTGGTCAAGACCGTCATCAAGAAGGGTGCGGTGGTGGTTGGCTGATGGACCGCACCGACTATCAGATCCTCAACCTGCTCCAGGCGGACAGCCGCACCACCCTGAAGACCATCGGGGACAGGGTGGGGCTCACCGCCCCCGCCGTCTCCGAGCGCATCCGCCGCATGGAGGAGAAGGGGGCCATCAAGAGCTTCTCGGTCCATGTGGACCGCACGCTGCTGGACAGTAGCCTCACAGGCTTTATCCTGGTGGCGGTCTTTCCGGAGAAGTACGGTCCCTTCTGCAAATTCTGTGAGGACACCCCCGCCATCACCGCCCACCACCATCTGGTGGGCAAGCTCAACGCGCTGCTGCGCTTCGCGGTCAAGGACACCCGGGAGCTGGACTCCCTGCTGGCCGCCATCAAGCAGTACGGCGACTCCCAGACCTCGGTGGAGCTGGGGGCCTACTTCGAGCGGAAGGACATCCCGCTCCCCAAATGATAAGAGGCGGCCAGCCGGAGTTTTCCGGCTGGCCGCCTGTTTTATGACAATTTTTCCGCGCAGAAGGCGTCGATCTTCATTTTAATATCCTCTGGTCTGAGATATTTCAGCAGGTAACCGGCCGGCTTCAGGGAGAGCAGCTCCCGCACAAGCTCCGGGTCGTCGCGCCCGGTGAGGAAGATTACCGGGATCTTGGCAAACTCCTTGGCCGAGCGGAGCATCTCCAGCGTCTGCTTTCCGTTGCACACCGGCATCTCGTAGTCCAGCAGGACCAGGTCGGGTTTGTCCAGGGTGATGGTCCGGATGGCGGCCACCCCGGATTCGGCCAGGACCACCTGGTAGTCCTTGTCCAGCAGTTTTCTGATGCTCTGCCGCACGGTCATGGAGTCGTCCACCACCAGCACCTTGAGCCGGGTGTCGGCCTCCTCCTCCTTGACCTCCTCCTCGTGCTTCGCCAGGTATTTCTCCACCTCGCTCAGGGCGTTCTGGTGCTCGATGGGGGTGCCCACGCCACTCTCCAGCATGTGGGGCGCGATGGCGCAGTAGGCGAAATAGCCCGCGCCGCCTGTGTTGAATAGTAGGCTGACCTGGGGCTTCTCCCGCTCAAAAACCTTTTTGAACTGGTCGTAGGACAGGAGGTTTTCCTCCTTCAGCTCGTAGGTCTTTACGTCGGGGAGGTGCTCCATCACCCGCCCCACGAACTGACGGGCCGTATATCGGGCGGCGTTGATGAGCATGGAGTCCAGCTTGCCGGTCTGAAGGCCCATGACCTTTCCCACCGTGTTGATGAGCAGCTTCTCCTCAAAGACCAGGATAATCTCCTGCTTTTTCTCCCCCTGTCTGGGGCCGTATACCAGGCGGTAGTAGACGCCCTTTCCGAACTTCTCTCCGCCGTAGACGTCGCTGATGACCTGGGCCTCCAGGCGGAACATGTCGAACAGCAGCTGGACGATCACCTTTTTCACCGCGCCCAGCTCCTCGCCGGGCAGGAGGCGGTCCCATGTGCTTGCCCGCTCCCCGGTAATGGCCTGATCCTCCGTCAGGGTATGGCCGATCAGCCACCCGGTGCAGACGCCCAGAAAGTGGTCCACCGAGTCCGGGGCGTAGCCGGTCTTTTCCAGCTCCTGCTCCAGGGCGGGGAGGGTGTCCTCCCGGAAGCTCTGGTGGATACGCCGGTGCTGCTCCAGACCCTCGTAGCCAATGGATTCCATGTAAGCCTCTTCGTCGTTGAAATGATTGACTGCGTGGCTTTTAAAGTATTTGATTCCCTCCTGACAGGTCCATTGGTTGTCCTTTTCATCCTCCCGGAAGGCAAACAGCTTGTTGATGATCTTAAACAGCCGCCTGTGCTCCTGGTCGACTGTCTCCACACCGATGTTAAATTCGTCCCGCCACTCGAATTGAGGTTCCATAATATAGCCTCCTAGCGCAAAACATTCACAAAAACGATTATACCGTATCGGAATTCTTTTTGCAACCTTGTACAGATGAAAAAATACCGGCCAAAATTGAGAGAGTGGACTATGTGATATGATCACGGTAGGCGCGGCTGGAATGCTGTATAATGGCCCCATCAAATTGGGGAGGTAACGGTATGGGAACGGGAAATAAGCGGAAGGCCGCCGTGGACACAAACGCCTGTGTGGCCTGCGGCTGCTGTGTGAAGGTATGCCCCATGTCCGCCATCCAGGTCTGGCGCGGGATCCGGGCGGAGGTGGACGAGGCGCGGTGCGTGGGCTGCGGCAGATGTGTGAGGGAGTGCCCCGCCTCCGTCATTGTGCTCCGGGAGGTGCAGGTATGAAAAAGCGGTGGTATGACTATTTGTGGATCGTTGAGCTGACCTATCTGGTGCTGGGCTTCTTCAATATTCTGTTTGCCTGGCTGGGCCTGCTATTCTTCTTTATCCCCCTGATTATTGCCGCCGTGTGGGGAACCAAGGGCTACTGCAACCGCTACTGCGGCCGGGGGCAGATATTTGGACTGCTGGGCGGACGCTTCGGGCTGTCCCGGAAGAAGGACATCCCCCGGTGGATGAAGAGCAAGTGGTTCCGCTACGGCTTTCTGATCTTCTTTTTTATCATGTTTTTCCAGATGCTGTGGAGCACCTATCTGGTCTTTGCCGGCGTCCGGGACCTGCGGCAGGCGGTGACCCTGCTCTGGACCTTTAAGCTGCCGTGGCACTGGGCCTACCACGGGACCCTTCTGCATCCCGGCGTGGCCCAGTTCGCCTTCGGCTTTTACAGCGTGATGCTGACCTCCACCGTGCTGGGGCTGGTGACAATGGTGCTGTTCAAGCCCCGCAGCTGGTGTGTCTACTGTCCTATGGGCACCATGACACAGCTGATCTGCAAGGCGCGCGGGGGCCGGGACTAACCGCCCAGCGCCTCCAGCTTCGCCCGGTCGGTGAGCTCCACCGCGGAGCGGGCCAGCTTGACCATACCTTCGCTCTGGAAGTAGCGGAGCATCCGGGTTACCACCTCCCGGTGGGTGCCCAGATGGGCGGCGATGCTGTCGTGGGTAATATGTAGCCGGTCCGTGCCCTCGATGGAGGCCTCCTGGAGTAGAAACCCTGCCACACGTCTGTCCATGCTGTTCCACATGACCTGTTCCATCAGCCACATGACCTCTGAAAACCGGGAGGCCATGATCTCGTTGGTGTAGTTGGCCACAGCGGCGGACTGCTCCATGATCCGCTTGTAGACCTCCGCGGGGATGATCCACAGCTGCGTGTCCTTCTCCGCCGTGACCGCTATGTCAAACTGGATGGAGCGCATGATGCAGGAGGCGGAAAACAGGCAGATGTCCCGGTCAAACAGCCGGTAGATGGTGATCTCACGCCCCTCACTGGAGAGGATGAACGCACGGAGCTGGCCCGATTGGACCAGCAGCAGGCCGGTGCACTCCCTGCCGCCGCCGTGGAGCAGGGTCCCCTTCTTTACCGTGCGGCTGACCAGGCCGGCGGAGACCGCCTCCTGCTGCTGGGGTGTCATGGCGTCCCATACGGGGAAGTACTCAGAAAATTCCATTGTGTTCTCTCCTTACGTCGGATCGCATCCAGTATATAGCGAATTATGGCATATGTCAATTTGATTATTGACATATGCCATTAACTGTCCTATAATAAATACATATTGAGCGGGAGGCGTGTCTATGCCAAGACCCACAAAATGCAGAAGGGTCTGCCATTTTCCAAAGGTTTTGGAGTTTCTTCCCACCCCCGGGGAGGCCCGGAAGCCCCCCATCGTTCTGACAATAGACGAGTACGAGACAATCCGGCTGATCGACAGGGAAGGGCTTTCTCAGCAGGCGTGCGGAGAACAGATGCAGGTGGCCCGGACAACGGTACAGAAGATCTACGAGAGCGCCCGAAAAAAGCTGGCGGAGGCGCTGGTGGAGGGGGCTCCGCTGCGGGTGGAGGGCGGCGAGTTCCAGCTCTGCGATGGGAAAACCGACGGCCGGGCGTGTACAGGCTGCTTCAAGCGGCAGTACCGCCGGCAATATGAAAAACGAAAGGGAGACAGTGTTATGAGAATCGCGGTAACCTACGAGGACGGCCAGATTTTCCAGCATTTTGGCCGGACGGAGCAGTTCAAGATCTATGATGTGCAGGAGGGCAAGGTGGCGTCATCCCAGGTGGTCGATACCAACGGGAGCGGGCACGGCGCGCTGGCCGGTGTGCTCACCGCGCTGGGCGCGGACGCCCTGATCTGCGGCGGAATCGGCGGCGGCGCCCAGGCGGCGCTGGCGGCGGCGGGCATCCGGCTGTATGGCGGCGTGTCCGGCGGGGCCGACGAGGCGGTGCAGGCGCTGCTCCAGGGGGAGCTGGACTTTGACGCGGATGTGCACTGCGAGCACCACGATCATCACCACGGGGCGGAGCACACCTGCGGAGACGAGGGCTGCGGGAAGCACACCTGCGGCGATTGACGGCGCCTTTATCAAACAGAAAGACGGAGCGGCGCAGCTCAGGCTGCGCCGCTCCATTTAATTTTTTACAGTCTCCCCGGTCCGGGGGTGGGACGGTCGTTTAGAACAGGCCGGTGATCTTGCCGTTCTCGTCGATGTCGATGCGCTCGGAGGCGGGCACCTTGGGCAGGCCGGGCATGGTCATGATGTCGCCCGTCTTGGCGACCAGGAAGCCGGCGCCGGCGTTGACCTTGACCT
>JAETQY010000022.1 GCA_021770445.1 Bacillota bacterium
TGGCTCTGGCCTCCGTCATGCTGCTTGGTATGATGGTCGTCGGCACCAGTGCTGCGAGCTACCCCGACGTTGACGAGAACGACAACGTCGAGGCCATTGAGGTCCTGAACGCCGTCAAGGTCATGATCGGCGACCGGGGCAACTTCCGGCCCGACGCTCCCGTGAACCGTCACGAGATGGCCACCATCATGGCCAAGCTGGTGCTGGGCAACGAGACTGCCGACAACTACGTCGGCACTCACCCCTTCACCGACGTCTTCCCCTGGGCCGACAAGTACGTGGCCGCCTGCTATGAGAACGGCCTTGTCTCCGGCACCAGCGCCACCACCTTCAGCGGCAACCAGCCTCTGACTGCGGTGCAGGCCGCTGCCATGATGCTGCGTGCCCTGGGGTACAAGGACCTGTCCAAGGGCGCCTCTGACTGGCGCGCCCCTGTGACTGCCATGGCCAACCAGATTCGTCTGTTCTCCGGCGTGGCGTCCAACCCCAGCGAGCAGCTGGACCGTAACCAGGTGGCTCAGCTGGCGCTGAACACCCTGAAGTCCCCCGTGGTGGACCTGAAGGACGGCACCTTTGACATCACCAGCGGTGACGGCCAGATCGTTATCACTGGCGGCTCCCGGGAGTACATCGTGCGTTCCAGCTACGAGTCCTACGCCCGCGCCATCAACCGCACTGAGAGCGCCGGCACCTCCGCCTCCAGCGTCAGCGGCTACACCATCGAGCTGGGCGAGCACCTGTACAACGGCAAGCTGCGCCTGGAGGACGAGACCGACGTCTTTGGCCGTCCTGCCCGCCAGTGGATTTATGACGGCGACGAGATCGGCACCTACGCCAAGGACGAGCTCCTGCGCCGTGAGTACACCGATAAGGTGACCGGCCGCAACCTCTACGACCTGCTGGGCACCACCATCATCAACGACAAGGATTGGGACGTGATCGTTACCATCGACGGCGACGACACCGACAACCCCGCTCTGTTCACCAAGTCCGACCTGACCCGCACCAACACCGATGCCGTGGGCGCCACTGGCAAGGGCGTGCTGACCGAGGTCTATGTGGACTCCAACAACAAGGACGTCTACATCACCATCATCAACACCTACCTGGCCATCGCCAGCGAGGACTATGATGCCAAGAACGGCGAGGTCGATCTGGACGTCTACGCCCTGAAGAACGACGGCACCACCAAGAACCCCGAGTATATCAAGGACAAGACCGTGAACGGCCTCTCCGTCACCGTGGAGGACGAGGACATCGACGTCTCCGGCGTGAAGGAAGACGACATGTTCCTGGTCACCGTGGCGGACGGCAAGGTGCAGTCCATGGCCGCCCCCGAGGTCCTGTCTGACCGCGAGATCAGCAGCTTCAAGCTGAACTCCGACGTGGTGTCTGACGGCGACAAGTACGAGTATGCCAACACCGCCAAGTACGATGTTGAGGTGCTGGAGGACTACAGCAACACCAACCTGAAAGACACCACCTACAACATCATCCTGGACAAGTACGGCTACCTGATCGGCCTGGAGGCCAACTCCGATCCCGACCAGTACGTCTTCCTCACCGGCATTGACGGCAAGTACAGTCCCATCACCAGCCGGGAGGCTGACGCCAACATCATCCACATGGACGGCACCATGGAGACTGTTAGCGTCAACGTGAAGAAGAGCTCTCCCATCGTGGACGGCGAGGCTGAGGAGGGCGGCGACTGGGCCGACCCGGATGATCGTGACCGTGATGTCTCCCAGATCAACACCTGGTGCACCTACAGCGTGAACAGCGCCGGCGTGTACACCCTGAAGGAAGTCGGCGACACCTTCCCCGACAAGGGCACCAAGGTGGCCCAGGCCGGGCAGGACGCCGGCAACGGCACCGGCGAGGTCGAGATCAACAAGAAGAACGTCACCCTGGATAACGCCGCCGGCACCGGCAAGGTCTACGGCAACGACGATACCGTCTACCTCAATGTGAGCCTGGCGGCCGTCAAGACCTCTACTGAGGCCAATCCCTGGTTCTGGATCATTGACGATGTGGATTCTGTGACCACCGGCGCCAAGAACGCCAGCCTGAAGGTGGCCGGTCTGGCGAATGGAACAACTCCGAACGATGGTACGACGAAGGCCAAAGCCACCTATCCCACCAACGAGATCTACACCCTGTACAAGAGCAACGGCTACATCATCGCCGCCGTGGTGGTCGGTGAGGACACCGGCCTGAGCAAGACCTACGCCTACATCCACAGCGACGACGTGAAGCGCGAGACCTACGACAAGGCCAAGGACGAGTGGACCTGGGTCCGCGAGGCCATCGTGGACGGCAAGATCGTTGACCTGCGCGAGGTGGGCGGCGGCACCGACCTGAGCGAGCTGAAGAAGATGGACCCGAACATGTGGTACGAGGTCAAGACCGACGCCGACGGCAACGTGACCAAGGCCGAGGAGATCGCGCTGGATGACGAGACTCTGGCTAATTCTCCCCACACCACGACCAATGCGGCTGACGCTGATAACGCCAAGGACAACGTCTTCTGCGTTGACTATGAGAGCCACATTGATGACGGCGATGAGGACACCCACGTTGCCGACTATCCCAAGTTCGTCGGCGTTACGAGCATGGTCTATCAGGCCAACAAGGACAACGACAGCGTGATCCTGTTCCAGAAGGGCTTCGTCGCTCCCGTGGGGGATGAGGAAGACGAGGACAAGACCATCACCTATAAGAATGGTACTCTGTACGTTGGTGTCGAGGACGTCAAGGGCTTCGACGTTTCCCCCAACGTCAAGACCGTGCTGTGCCTGTCCGACGGCGAGGGCGGTGCCTTCGACGACGTGATCGACACCTACGAGGGCTACAAGGGCCTGGAGAACGCCATCAAGAACCTGGACAGCAACTTCACCGGCGACCTGAGCGTCGTGTTCGAGAAGGGTTCCGCTGTTGTGGTCATCTTCAACGACACCACCGAGGCTGGCGAGGAAGAGGAGCCCGCCGGGCCCTCCAGCGTTGAGGTCAAGAGCTATGAGATGACCGACCTGGAGACCATGGCTGTCAACCTGTACGGCGGCGACAGCATGACTCCTGCCGAGACGCTGAAGTGGCTGAAGAGCATCGGCGCTACCGATATCTCCGTCAAGAAGGGCCAGTGGGTCTTCACTCTGGACGGCGTGTCTTATGATGGCGTTGACATCAACTTCACTGAGGTCTACAAGGTGAGCCTGAGCAGCACTAACAAGACTGCCGAAAACGATGGTGTTACCTTCACAATTACCAACTTTAGCGACCAGTATGTGGCAAGTGGTGATACATACACCGTCGAGGTAGTTGTTACTGGTACGCTGGGGAGCACAACCGCCACAACCGGTACCGTTGCCGGGACTGGCTCCGCCACCGCCGGTACTCCCGCCGCGAAGGCTGGCACCACTCCCTCTGGTATGGGAACTCCTGCTACAGGCGGAAAGATTCTCACCGGAACCACCGCAGGCCCTGTTAGCGGAACTTATACGGTTGAGATTACCGTTGCCTCGGCTGATGTTGTTGTCAGCATCAGCGCAGCTTAATCACTTTTAAGCAAAAAGATTCCCGGACGAAAGTCCGGGAGTCTTTTTGCTTAGTTGTCCGCCGCGTAAAGCGCGACTACCTTATGGACATGATCCTTGGCGTTCATGTCAGGCATACCATCCGGGACCGGGATTTGCGCGGTATTTTCGGTCCAGGTGATGGCCACGCCTGTGCCGCTGAATGTGGTGCCGTAGCCGCTGCGGTACCGGCCGATCACAAGATTGTCCTTGCCCTCTCCCTCGCCCGGAGCCACAAGCAGAAAGGACGGCCCAAAGAAAAAGAAGATCACCGGCCGGGACGGGAAGGTGATGGTGACGTAAGCGCCTTCTCCGTCCGTGCCGGTGCCGGTGTACGTAAGGACCCCGATCCGGCAGTTGCCCCGCAGGGCCAGCGCCGCGGCGTGGGCGGCCGCCGTCTCCGTCAGCGCCCCTAACGCGGCATCGATCTTGGCGTTGTCGGCGTTGAAGTCCTCCATTTTGACCTGGTCTGACCTTACCCACTGGCTGAGCTGGTAGTTGGTTGTGTGATTGCTTGGCATAGTTCATGCCTCCTTTCACCCTTGGCGGGGAAAGGAGAAAAATTGCATGTTTTCATACATTTATTGGAAGTGAGGGCGCATTGCGCCCTTTTTTGCTCTGGGAATCAACTGATTCAATACAGCTCTCACTGTGCCGATTGCAATTATCTCGAAGATAACATATAATAAACGCCATAAGCGCGACGCTCTCCCCATGAAAGGATGTGTAATGTGATGAACACCCTGTATACCGTGGTGGTGGCCGATGATGAGGACGAGCTCCGAGAGGCGGTATGCACTATGATTCCCTGGCAGGAGCTGGGCTTCCGTCTGGTGGGGAGTGCCAGCAACGGCCTGGATGCTCTCCAGCTGGTGGAGGAGCGCCAGCCCGACCTGCTGCTCACCGACATCCGGATGCCCTTCATCTCCGGCATCGAGCTGGCCCGACAGGTGCGCCAGGTGCGTCCCATGACACACATCGCCTTTCTCAGCGGCTACGACGACTTTGAATATGCCCAGCAGGCGATTCAGTACAACATCATCAGCTATATGCTCAAGCCTCTGACGGTAAAGGGCCTGGGGGAGGAGCTGAAGAACATCCATGAGAAGATAGACGCCCAGTTCGCGGTGTTCCGTCAGGCGGCGGTTCAGGACAACGGGCAGGACCCCCGGACAGCTCTGCTGATGGCCCTGACGCTAGACAGCTGTCCCGACCCCGAGGGGCTGAGCCAAGCGGAGGCCTACGCCCGCCAGTGCGGCCTCCTCCGGGACGGGAACGACAGGCCCTGTTATACCGTGATCGTATCCACCCTGCTGAGTGCCGACGGCACCTCGGATACGCCCCCGTCCTTCGCTATGTCGGTGGACCAGCTGGCTGCCAAGTATCTGCGCAGTGTCAGCTTCTTCGTGCCGGGCAGGGTGGTGACCGTCCTGCTGGGAGAGCCGGCGGATTTTGAGGCATATCTGTATATTTTGGCGGACGAGATCCCCCAGATCGCCGACCGCGTGCTGGGCCGGCGGTGCCGCATCGGCGTCAGCCGAATGACAAATACTTTGAGCTCTCTCCACGAGGCCTACTGCGAGGCGGTGGAGGCTCTCCGCCAGGGGGACCGGGGACAGTCGGGAGCCCAGTTTATCAGCGACCTGGGGCCCGCTGTCAAGGGGGGTGAGCTGCTGTGTCGACGGGCGCTGGAGGTTCTGGACCAGCAGTATGCGGACGCCGGGCTCTCTCTGGTCTCCCTGAGCGAGATGCTGGGCGTGAGCCCCAACCATCTGAGCGCCTGCATCAAGAAATACGCCGGCGAGACCTTTATCAACACCCTGATCCGCAGGAGGATGGAGGCCGCCCGGGAGCTGCTGTCCGGCTCCACCCTGAAGGTCCGGGAGATCGCCGCCCGGTGCGGCTACACGGACCAGCACTATTTCAGCTACTGCTTCAAAAAATACTGCGGCGAGTCCCCCAACGCCATGCGCCGCAGGCTTGACGGGGAAAGGGCGGGTGAGGAGCCTTGAAACGGCGCACGGCCTGGAGAGGCCCCCGTACCACCACCATCCTGGTGGCGATGGTAACGGGGGTGGTAAGCATCATTCTGTGCTGCTGCATCGTCCTGTTTCTGAACCGCTACCGCAGCGCCATGGTGAACAGCGCCCGCACCAGCAGCGCCCAGGCGGTGTCCCAGGTGTCGAATACGGTGGGCAACTATCTCCGGGATATGGAGCAGGCCATGGGCCTGGTGGAGCAGTCCATGAGCTCCGACCCGGACAGCCGGGATGAGCTGCTGACCACCCTTCTCAACTTCCGCCCCGACGTGGTGGCGGTCACCAGCTACTCGTACGGGGGGGAGCTGCTGGACTGCTGGTCCCTGGGCCGGGAGCCCAAGGAGGACATTCTCCGCAACCTCTCCTTCGACCTGGAGCGGGCCCGGGCCTCCGACCGCCCCTACATGACCGCCCCCCATGTGGTGACCATCTTTGAGCGCTGGTACCCCTGGGTAGTCACCATGACCGAGCCCCTGCCCGACCAGGGTGGCGCGGCGGCCTGGGTGTCCCTGGACCTGAGCTTTTCCGGCATCTCCGGCTATATCAACAACGTCAGCATCGGGCAGCGGGGCTACTGCTTCCTAATGGACAAGGCCGGCAATATCGTCTATCACCCCCAGCAGCAGCTGCTGTACTCCGGGCTGAGGTCGGAGGATACCGCGGCCCTGGCGGCGCTGGAGGACGGCTCCTACGCGGACGACACCGTGATCTACTCCCTGACCGGGGTGGAGGGCAGTGACTGGCGGGTGGTAGGGGTCAGCTATGTGGACGAGCTGGTGGACCGCAGCGTGCGGGAGATGATCCGGTTGTCCCTCTGGCTGGCGGTCCTGGTCCTGGCGGCGGCGCTGCTGACCAGCTGGCTCCTCTCCCAGCTGCTGAGCCGCCCCCTGCGGGACCTGGCCTCGGCCATGGGGAGCTTTGAGGCCGACGCCGACCACTTCACCTACCGGCCGGTGGAGGGGACCCGGGAGGTACAGGAGCTGTCCGGCTCCTTCGGGCACATGGTGCTGCGTGTCCAGCAGCTCATGTCCACCGTGCGCCAGGAGGAGATCAACCTGCGCAAGACCGAGCTGAAGGCCCTCCAGGCCCAGATCAACCCTCATTTTCTGTACAACACTCTGGACTCCATCGCCTGGATGTGCGAGCAGGGCCGGAGCGGCGACGCGGTGAAGATGATCCACGCCCTAGCCCGGCTGTTCCGCATCAGCATCAGTAAGGGGCATGAGCTCATCCCCATCGCCAAGGAGATCGAGCACGCGGAGAACTATCTGGAGATTCAAAAATACCGCTATAAGAACCAATTTACCTACGACTTCGAGGTGGACCCCGGCTGTCTGGACTACTACTGCAATAAGATCACCCTCCAGCCCATCATTGAGAACGCCATTATGCACGGGCTGGACCTGATGGTGGACGAGGGCCACATCCAGGTACGTGTAAGCCAGGACGGGGACGACATCGTATTCCGCGTTCAGGACAACGGCGTGGGCATGAGTGAGCTGCAGGTCCGGGCCATTCTGGAGGAGGACGGTCAGGACCGCACCGGCATCGGCATCAAGAACGTGAACGACCGGCTCCAGATCTATTTTGGCAAGCAGTACGGCCTGCATATCGCCAGCGAATTGGACATTGGCACCACCGTGGAGCTTCGGATGCCAAAAGTAAAGGAGGCGGGAGCTTATGAGGCGAAGTAAATATCTGGCCCTGTGCGGGGCCCTGCTCCTCTCCTGCCTGTGCGGCTGCGGCCCGGACACCGCCCTCCCCGTCCGGCACTCGGTGGCCCTCATCGTCAAATCCAACGACAGCGAGTTTTTTATGTCTGTCTTTGCCGGGGCCAGGGCGGCCGCCACGGAGTACAACCTGGACCTGACCATCGCCGGCCCGGAGACGGAGGAGGACTACGAGACCCAGAACTGGATGATCGACCAGGCGGTGGAGGACGGAGCGGAGGCCATTGTCTTTTCCGCCGTCGGCTACGAGGAGAACGCCGCCGCCATCGACGCGGCCGCCGAGAGCGGTGTGCACATCGTGTCCATCGACAGCGGCGTGGGCTCCGACTATGTGAGCTCCTATATCGGAACGGACAACTACGCCGCCGGCAAAATGGCGGCCCAGGCGGCGCTGGAGCGGGTTGAGGGGGCGCTGCGGGTAGGGATCGTCAACTACAACGAGGGCACCGCCAACGGCCAGGAACGGGTCCAGGGGGCGGTGGACGCCCTGGAAGAGAGCGGCCGGGCCCAGATCGCGGCTGTGACCACCACCCTGGTGGACGCCCCCCGGGCCCAGACCGACACCATCGCCCTGCTGCTGGACCATCCGGAGATCAACGTTCTGATCGCCTTTAATGAGCCCACCAGCGTAGGGGTGGCTCGGGCCATTCAGGTGCTAAAGCGGTCAGACGATATCTTTTTCGTGGGGTTTGATTCCAATGTGGTGACCATCGACGGCCTTCAGAACGGCTGTGTGGACGCCCTCATCGTGCAAAACCCCTACGCCATGGGGTACCTGGGGGTGGAGAGCGCCTATAAGCTCCTGACCGGGCAGGGCGGAAGCCTGGAGCCCGTTGTGGACACCTCCACCCAGATCGTAGACCGGGAAAACATCTTCACCATGGACGGACAGAAGGCCCTTTTTGCCTTTGACCAGTACTAGGGATTGACAAAATAGCTAATTTTAGCCGTGTGTTTTTGGCGGGTTTTATAGATTGAGTAAAAAATTATACGTTCTTCGGTGAAATTTCCCCTTGCTTTTTTGTGCGATTTCGTTTAACCTTAACTGTAGATTAAATGGGAAATTAGGTATTATTGCAACAGTATCCCGTTTAATACATCTAACAGAAGGAGAATTGTTATGAAGAAGACTCTTGCACTTGCCCTTGCGCTTGCGATGACGCTGAGCCTGGCCGCCTGCGGCGGCGGCAACGGCGGCGAGACCCAGCAGCCCTCCGGCGGCTCCAACGCCGGCACCTCCGCCAACCAGCCCAGCACCGGCGGCGACGCCGCCCCCGTGGCCAACAAGGATAAGCCCCTGGTCTGGTTCAACCGCCAGCCCTCCAACAGCTCCACCGGCGAGCTGGACATGGACGCTCTGAACTTCAACGGCGACACCTACTACGTGGGCTTCGACGCCGCCCAGGGCGCTGAGGTCCAGGGCCAGATGATTCTGGACTACATCACCGCCAACATCGACACCATCGACCGCAACGGCGACGGCATCATCGGCTACGTGCTGGCCATCGGCGACATCGGCCACAACGACTCCGTCGCCCGTACCCGGGGCGTCCGCAAGGCTCTGGACACCGCCGTGGAGGCCAACGGCACTATCGTAAGCGACCCCGTGGGCGTCAACGCCGACGGCAAGGCCACCGCTGTTAAGGACGGCAAGCTGACCATCGGCGGCAAGGAGTACACCGTGCGCGAGCTGGCCTCTCAGGAGATGAAGAACTCCGCCGGCGCCACCTGGGACGCCGCCACCGCCGGCAACACCATCGGCACCTGGGTGTCCACCTTCAGCGACCAGATCGACATCGTGGCCTCCAACAACGACGGCATGGGCATGGCCATGTTCAACGCCTGGTCCAAGGAGAACAAGGTGCCCACCTTCGGCTATGACGCCAACTCCGACGCTGTCGCCGCCATCGCTGAGGGCTACGGCGGGACCATCAGCCAGCACGCCGACGTGCAGGCCTACCTGACCCTGCGCGTACTGCGCAACGCCCTGGATGGCGTGGACATCGACACCGGCATCGGTACCCCCGACGACGCGGGCAATGTGCTCAGCGACGACGTGTACTACTATAATGCTGAGCAGCGCTCCTACTACGCCCTGAACGCTGCTGTCACCGCTGAGAACTATCAGGACTGCCTGGACGCCACCAAGCCCTACGCCCCCGTGGCCAACCAGCTGAGCCAGGACACTCACCCCACCAAGAGCGTGTGGCTGAACATCTACAACTCCGCTGACAACTTCCTCAGCGCCACCTATCAGCCCCTGCTGCAGAACTACGACGACATTCTGAACCTGAACGTGGAGTACATCGGCGGCGACGGCCAGACCGAGGGCAACATCACCAACCGTCTGGGCGACCCCAGCCTGTACGACGCCTTTGCCATCAACATGGTGAAGACCGACAACTCCGCCGCCTATACCTCCATCCTCAACCAGTAATCCGGCGCAGCAAGTCCGGAATACCGTTCTTGCTCTGACAAGTAAATGACTCGTTATCAGGGAGAGGAGCTTCTCCGTTCGGAGGAAAACCTCCGTTCGGCGGACAGCCCTCTCCCTGATTTGATATTCCGAAAACAACCGGCAGTCCTCGGCCCTGGCCGGGACTACTAATCTGCATAACAGGAGAGACGAGAATGGCTGATATAAAAAGCGAAGTCGTCCTGTCGATCCGGGGTATGAGCAAGTCCTTCGGCCGAAACCGGGTGCTTGACCATATTGATCTGGATCTGAAACGCGGAACCGTCATGGGGCTTATGGGCGAAAACGGAGCCGGCAAGTCCACCATGATGAAGTGTCTGTTCGGCACTTACCAAAAGGACGAGGGAAAAATCTACTTAAACGGAAAAGAAATCAGCTTTTCCGGCCCGAAGGATGCCCTGGAGAACGGGATCGCCATGGTCCACCAGGAGCTGAACCAGTGCCTGGAGCGGAATGTCACGGACAATCTGTTCCTGGGCCGCTACCCCACCAATGCCGCAGGCATCGTGGATGAGGGCAGCATGAAGAAGAAGGCCGCCGAGCTGTTCCGCAAGCTGGGGATGACGGTAAACCTGAGTCAGCCCATGCGGAATATGTCTGTTTCCCAGCGGCAGATGTGTGAAATCGCCAAGGCGATCTCCTACAACTCCCAGGTGATCGTCTTGGACGAGCCCACCTCCTCCCTGACCGTTCAGGAGGTGGAAAAACTCTTTGAAATGATGCGGATGCTGAAGGAACAGGGCATCTCGCTGATCTATATTTCCCACAAGATGGACGAGATCTTTGAGATCTGCGACGAGATCTCGGTGCTGCGGGACGGCAAGCTCATCATGACCAAGGAGACCCGCGAGACCAACATGAACGAGCTCATCGCCGCCATGGTGGGCCGCTCCCTGGAGAGCCGTTTCCCGCCTGTGGACAACACACCGGGAGAGCCCATTCTGTCCATCCAGCACCTGTCTACCAAGTTCGCCCCCTATCTTCAGGATATCTCCTTCGACGTGCGGGAGGGCGAAATCTTCGGCCTGTACGGCCTGGTGGGCGCCGGGCGTACCGAGCTGCTGGAGACCATCTTCGGCGTGCGCACCCGAGCCTCCGGCCGGGTCTACTTCAAAAACCGGCTGATGAACTTCAACAGCGCCAAGGAGGCCATCGAGCACGGCTTTGCCATGATTACCGAGGAGCGCAAGGCCAACGGCCTGTTCCTCAAGTGCGACCTGACCTTCAACACCACCATTGCCAGCCTGGAGCAGTATAAGTCCGGCCTGGCCCTTTCCACCACCAAGATGGTAAAGGCCACCAGCAAAGAGATCAAGACCATGCGCACCAAGTGCATGGGCCCGGACGACATGATCACCAGCCTGTCCGGCGGCAACCAGCAGAAGGTGATCTTCGGCAAGTGGCTGGAGCGGGAGCCCCAGATCTTTATGATGGATGAGCCCACCCGAGGCATCGACGTGGGCGCCAAATACGAAATTTACGAGCTGATCATCAAGATGGCAAAGCAGGGCAAGACGATTATCGTCGTCTCCTCTGAGATGCCGGAGATCCTCGGCATTACCAACCGGATCGGCGTTATGTCCAACGGTTACCTTTCGGGCATTGTCAACACCGCGGAGACCGATCAGGAAGAGCTTCTGCGGCTCAGCGCGAAATATCTGTGAGGGGGGAACTACATATGGCAGAAAATATTCTGACCACGGAGCAGGAGAGCAAGCTCCGCCAGCCCATTGACGACTATGTGGGCGCCATTCAGGAGCAGATCAACGACCTGCGCAAGGACGGCACCGACCGGGTCATCGACATCCAGAGCGTCCTGGATAGCCTGAAGCGGGATAAGATCTACACGGCCCAGGAGAAGGAGACCCGGCGGGCCCAGCTTCAGAAGGAGCTGGAGCAGGCCAAGAAGGTGGAGGCCCAGAACAAGGACCAGATCGCCAAGCTCATTGCCGACGCCGAGGGCTATCTCAAGGCCAATTACAACGGCTACTACCAGGCGGTGGCGGCCAGCTGTGTCCAGGAGAAGGTCCAGGCTCAGGCCAAGTACCAGGCAGCGGTGGAGCAGCTCAACAAGGCCCACCAGGAGACGGTGGCCAAGCTCAGCGATCCCCAGGAGATCAAGGACGAGAAATACGTCCACAAAAACCGGCTGTTCGACGCCAAGATGCAGCTGGCCAAGGACCTTCAGGACGTGAAGGACCACCGGCACGCCGCCTTCCAGCACCAGTACCACCTGATCGACCTGCTGCGCATGTCCAGGTTCACCTTCGCCGAGTCCGCCGCCCAACGCTGGGAGAACTACAAGTACGCCTTCAACGCCCGCAGCTTCCTGCTGCGCAACGGCCTGTATCTGGCCATTGCCGTGGTCTTTATCGCCCTGTGCTTCATCACCCCGGCGGTCAAGGGCCCCAATGTCCAGCTGCTGACGGTGAACAACATCCTGAACATCCTCCAGCAGGCCTCCCCCAGAATGTTCCTGGCCCTGGGCGTGGCCGGCCTGATCCTGCTGGCCGGCACCGACCTGTCCATCGGGCGTATGGTGGGTATGGGTATGACGGCCGGCACCATCGTGATGCACAAGGGCATCAACACCGGCGGCGTCTTTGGCCACATCTTCGACTTCACCGGCCTGCCGGTGGCCGCTCGGGTGTTCCTGGCCCTGCTGGTGTGTATCGTGCTGTGTACCATCTTTACCACCATCGCCGGCTTCTTCACCGCCAAGTTCAAGATGCACCCCTTTATCTCCACTATGTCCACCATGCTGATGATCTTCGGCCTGGCCACCTACTCCACCAAGGGCGTGTCCTTCGGCGGTATCGAGTCCAGCATCCCCGACATGATCATCCCCAAGCTGGGACCCGATGGCAGCACCAAATTCCCCACCATCATCCTGTGGGCGGTGGCAGCCGTGATCGTGGTGTGGTTCATCTGGAACAAGACCACCTTCGGCAAGAACCTGTACGCCGTGGGCGGCAACCCGGAGGCGGCCTCGGTCTCCGGTATCTCCGTGTTTAAGGTCACCATGGGCGCCTTTATCCTGGCCGGTATCCTCTACGGCTTCGGCTCCTGGCTGGAGTGCATCCGGATGTCCGGCTCCGGCTCCGCCAGCTACGGCCAGGGCTGGGAGATGGACGCCATCGCGGCCTGCGTGGTGGGCGGCGTGTCCTTCACCGGCGGCATCGGCAAGATCTCCGGCGTGGTGACAGGCGTGTTTATTTTCACCGCCCTGACCTACGCGCTGACCACTCTGGGCATCGACGCCAACCTGCAGTTCATCATCTCCGGCATCATCATCCTGGTGGCCGTCATGCTGGACTGCCTGAAGTACGTCCAGAAGAAGTAATTCCAGCTCTCATCTCAAATGGGCTGAGGAAGACAAATTCCCCGACTGTCACGTTGATCTGACAGTCGGGGAATCTTTTTATTTGGAGGCCGGTTCTTCCTCCTGTGTTTTTTCCGCATCGGCGGCCTTTTTGGCCTTCTTTGTCCCCAGGCGCTTACCGGCGATCAGCGCCAGCGCCGCCAGCACAGCCGCCCCTCCTACGGCGGCGGGGACCAGCCAGGTCGTGCTCCGGGCGGGACTGATGCAGAAGGTGCCCTGGGGCCCTGTCATGGTCAGCAGCAGGTACTGTCCATTCTGTATAGCCTCCACCCGCTGCCACTGGCCATCCCGGTACTGCCAGACCCTGCCCCCCTCTGGGCTGAGCAGCCGCAGGGGGAGGTCGGCCTCCGCATCCAGCTCTGCCCCGGTGAGGGAGACCTCCCAGACCACCCCGTCTGCTCCCGCCTCCTGGGGCGGTGTCTGCGTGCTTTCCGCCACATGGAGGACGGTCTCCTGGGTGAACCGGCCCTCGGCCAGGGCCAGGGACAGTCTGCCGGACAGCTCCTGGCTTGCGGCCACTGTGACCCAGGGGGCGTACACCGCCTCCACCGTGATATCGGAGCGGACCCCGGACCGGTCAAATTCAGGCCACACGCCATAGCAGTCCTCCCGCTCGGGGACCTGGGGCAGCCGGAGTTGGGACAGGTCGTCTCCGTAGAAGAAGGGGAGCCGGGCCACCGTCTCTCCGTCCGCCGTCAGGGTCAGGGTAAAGGCGGTGAACGCCAGGGGCAAGTCGGGCAGCTGGGAGAGGGCCTCAAAGGGCACAGGCTCCGCCCGGCCCGCGTAGCTGACCCCGTCCACTCCGGCCCAGCCGGTGTCCACGAAGCAATTGCCTGACAAAAGGCCGTCCTCCTCCACCCAGCCGGCGACGGCTCCCAGGTACTCTGTCCCCTCCTGGATGGTGGCGATGGCCCGGCAGTCCCGCAGGCGGCTGGCCCAGCCGGCCACACCTCCCACGTAGTCTCCGCCAGACAGGGTGTTTTTCGCCCAACAGCCTCTCAGGCTGGCGTCCGCCCAGCCGGCGACGCCGCCCACATAGTTCCCGCCGGTGCTGGCCACCGGGCCGTAGCTCTGGCAGTCCAGGGCGGTGCCCAGGTCCATCCGGCCGGCGATGCCGCCCGCGCAGTCCTTTTTCGCGGTGACCTCCCCCCGGTTCACGCAGCCCTGGAGGACCGCCTTGGTCTCATAGGTGCTTCCAAAGGTGAAGTCGCTGGCGGTGTCGTCCTCCGGGTCCAGGTCCAGCTCAATGGCCACGGCGCCGGCGATGCCGCCCACGTTCCGGTCGCCCTCTACGGTGCCCTCGTTGCGGCAGTCGGCCGCCTTGCCCTCCCGGGTGGCGGCGATGTCCTCGTCGGAGGTGTCCTGCACGATGCCCTCCACCCCCTCCTGCCGCCGCTGGTCCAGGTTGTCGATAGCGTCCATCATGACGTTGCAGACGATGCTGAATTGACGGCTGACCGCCCGCAGGTCGCCGGTCAGGGTGTGGTTCCCGCTCTGGACGGTGCGGTTCAGCTCCTCCATCTCCCCGGACAGCCCGCCCAGGGCGCCGTAGAGGCTCTCGCTGGCCTCCCGGGCCTCCTCTCCCAGGTTGGTGAACTGGGGGGAGCCGTTACGGGTGAGCTGGTCCACACCGTCGCCGATGGCGTCAAAGGCGCTGGTCAGCAGCCGCCCGATGGCGGCGGCGGAGCCGGACATGTCCCGAAGGTCCGCCACCGCGTCCCCCAGACGGTCCGACATGTCTCCGGCCTCACCCAGGGCCCGCTGGAGGTCCGACAGGGCCACGTCCAGGCGGTCCCGGGCGCGCTCCATGTGGTCAAAGGCCCTCTGGACGCTCTCCCGGGCCGCCGCCAGGTCCTCCGATGAGGGGCGGGTGGGGACCCCGTCGGGGAACACCGCGTTATAGATGGTGTCCAGAGCGGCCTGGAGCTCCTTCATGGCGGCGCTCAGCTGAGTCTGTCCCTGGCGCAGGTCCCCGGCGGCGGAGCGCAGGGCGGACAGGGCCGCCCCTCCGGCGTCCGACGCCCCCTCCAGGTCCTTCAGCGCCCGGTCCAGCCGGCGGGACAGCTCCTCCAGCCGGCGGCCCACGTCAGACAGGTCGTCCATGGCGGGGGATATCTTGTCCAGGGCGTTGGTCACGTCGGCGGCCAGGGTGTTGACCTGGCTCACATTGTCATCCACAAAGGTCAGGGTGCGGTCCAGCAGGCGTTTAGAGCTCTCCCGGGCGGTGCCGGTAAAGTCCCCCATGGCGGTGAGGTGGGCGGAGATCCGGTCTCCGGTGTTTTCCGCGTTGTTCAGGGCCCGGTTGATCAGCCGGTCCAGGGTGTCCAGCTCGGTGCGCAGCCGGTCCAGGGACTGGGGCTGGTCCAGCACCAGCCAGGGCTCCGCCTGGCCCACAATACCGCCCACATCCTTCCGCCCGCGGATGGCGCCGCTGTTGATGCATCCGGCCAGGTAGCCGCTCTGACGGCCTGCAATACCGCCTGTGTTGTAGCCCAAATGGGGCTGCCCCACGTCCCCGCGGTTGGTGCAGCTCTGGATTACGCCGTTGGAGTATCCCGCAATACCGCCGGTGTCAGCAGCGCCGTCCAGCAGGTGGGGGTTCTCCTCTTCCAGGGCGGTCAGGTCGGTCAACGCCGTGGCCGGGTCCGCCTCCGTCAGATTGACGCCCGCTCTGTTCTCACAGTTCAGCAGCATTCCGGCGTTCCGGCCCGCAATTCCGCCGGTGGCCGTCTGGCCGTTTACCGTCCCGGCGGCGGAGCAGTTGATGATCTGGCCAGTATCGCTGTTTCGTCCGGCCACGCCGCCCACCCCGTTCTCCCCCTGGACAGAACCCAGGAAGGAACAGTTTTGCAGGATGCCGGCGTTATCTCCCACAATGCCGCCCACTGCGGAGCGGGTACCGGCCGGGGCCACCGTCCCCTTTACAATCAGGTCCTGTATCGAGCCATTGGGCTGGACGTAGCGGAACAGGCCCTGGGTGGAGCCGGCGGCGGTGAGGTGCAGCCCGGAGATGGTGTGCAGCTGTCCCCGGAAGGTACCGCCAAAGGTGGGAATGGGAGTAAACTCCACCCCCGTCAGGTCTAAATCGGCGGTGAGGAGGACGGTCTTTCCCTGGGACCAGGTGTCCAGAGAGCAGTTTTCTCCGAAGCGCTGGAGGTCCTCCACGCTGGAGATGATAACCGTATCCTCTGCCGCAGCCAGGGCTGGCAGAACCATCCCAGCCAGCAGTAAGCCGGCCATAAACAGGGCGGACAGCCGGCTATGAAAACGTCTATTCATGGGTCACGCCCTCCTTTCCCAGCGGGAGGGCCGGCGGCCCCTCCTGGGGACTGACCTCCCCGCCGGCCACCGTGGCGTTGATGGTGCCGTGGAGCAGGCCGCTGAATTCGGCGTCCACCATACCGGAGACGTAGCCCCGGACGTGGCCCTCCAGCCGCATCAGGCCGGTGTGGCTCTGGATGGGCAGGCGGGCTTTCAGGGTGAAGGCGGTCTTTTCGATGATGATGTCCCCCAGCAGCAAAATCTGGGGCAGAATGCCCATAACCAGGAAGATGGAGATGAGGGTGCCCCGGCCCAGGCATACGCCGATGGAGGCGATAGAGGCGGTAGTGGACAGCAGGCCGATGGCGATACCGGCGGAGGCCAGGATGGTGCCAGAGGTGACGATGGTGGGGAAGGCCTCATTCAGCGACTCCACCACTGCGTCCTTCAGGGACAAGGTCTTTTTCAGCTCCACATACCGGTTGGCGATGACGATGGCGTAGTCAATGTTGGCACCCATCTGGATAGAGCTGACCACCAGGTAGCTGAGGAAGAACAGGGGCTCATTCTGCAAGTAGGGGAAGGAGAAGTTGATCCACACACTGCCCTGGATGACCAATATCAGCAGCACGGGCAGGCCGGCAGACTGGAAGGTGAACACCAGCACCAGGATAACAAAGACGATGGTCAAAATGCCGATGAGCAGGTTGTCGTTGCCAAAGGAGGAGGACAGGTCGAAGTCGCTGGTGGAGTTGCCCACCAGAAGGGCGTCCTCTGGGTAGTATTTCTTCACCACACCATGGAGGGTGTCCAGGAAGGCGAAGGTCTCCTCCCCCTCCTCGGGCAGGTTGAGCTGGAGGACCAGTCGGCTGTAGTGCTCCCCCTTGAGCTGGAGCTGGGCGTCGGTGAGCTGTTTGTGCAGGTCCTCAATGGTCTCGGTCATGTCGTCGTCCAGGGTGACATAGCCCTCCTCCATCATGTCGTAGACATAGAGGAACATGTCAATGAGGGGCACGCCGTAGCTGTCCACCCCGGAGACCACCTGTCCGTAGCTGCCCTGGTCCACGGCGTAGGCTGAGTAAAGCAGGCGGGCCACCTCAATATCCAGATCGGTCATCTCGGCGAACTGCCGGGGGGTTAGCCGGTCGGTGAGCACATAGCCGTCCATGGCGTCCACGTTGGCCAGGCCCAGCACCGTGTCGGTCTCCTCCATGGCCTCCAGCTCCCGGAGCAGCTTGCCCTCCTTCTCATAGTCCCCCTGGGGCACCAGCACCGCCAGGGTGTTCACCCGGCCGAAGGTGCTGTTCACCTTGGCCTGGGCGATCTGGGCGTCGTTTTTGCGGGTGGTGGTCAGGTCGGTCTGGCCGTAGGCATAGGGGCAGCGGTTGGCGAAGATAAAGCCGCCGATGAGGAGCACCACAAACAGGGGCGGCATGATAAAGCGGGTCTTTACCGCCAGCCGCCCCCAGGCGGAAATCCGGGGCACAAAGCTGCGGTGGTGGGTGCGGTCGATGAGGGAGCTGAAGCTGAGCAGCAGCCCGGGCATCAGGGTGAACACGGCCAGCAGACTGAGGACGATGGACTTCATCAGCACCAGCCCAAGGTCCCGGCCGATGCCGAACTGCATAAAGCACATGGCCCCCAGTCCGGACAGGGTGGTCATGGAGGAGCCGGAGATCTCCGGGATGGCCTTGCTCAGGGCGGCCACCACCGCCTCCCGGGCCTCCAGCCGCTCCCGCTCCTCGGTGTACCGGTGGCACAGGATGATGGCGTAGTCGATAGCCAGGGCCAGCTGGAGCACCACCGCCACCGAATTGGAGACGAAGGAAATCTCCCCAAAGATGAAGTTGGTGCCCTTGTTCATCAGGGCGGCCATGCCAAAGGTCATGAGCAGCACCGGGATCTCCATGTAGGTGTGGGAGGTGAACAGCAGCACCAGCAGGATGATGACCACGGCGACAAGCATGACCACCTGCATCTCGGCATCCAGATTGGCGGAGGCCGAGTCGCCCACGTCGCCGGTGACGTACACGTCGTACCCCTCCAGCAGGGCCTGGACCTTCTGGAAGGCCTCCAGGCTCACCGGGTCGCTGGCGGTCCCCTCATAGGTGATGGAGAACAGGGCGGCGCCGTCGATGTAATGGTCCCGGGTGTTGTCAAATTCCACGGACTTTACTCCGGAGATAGCCCGGGCCTGCTCCGCCAGGCGCTCAGCCTGGGCGTAGGAGAGGTTATCCAGCATAATCCGGCTGGTACCGAAGGTGACGAACTCCTCCTCCATGACCGTCAGCCCCTGGCGGGTCTCAGTGGTGTCGGGCAGGTAGCTGGTCAGGTCGTCGTTCACCGCCACCCAGCCGCTGGAAAAGACGCAGAAAATAGCGATTCCGATGTACATCAGGTAAAAGGCCTTGCGTTTGTCCACAATAAAGGCCGCGAGGCGTTCCATCGGGCTTTGCTTTTCGGAAACTTCCGCCGTGCGCTTGCTCAAACCGGGCACTCCTTCCAAATTTTATGATAGACAATCATACTCTTTTTTTCCTTGAAATGCAACTGCCAACAGAAGGATCAGTCTATCATGTTTGGACAGGAGAATATGCGCAGGGCGGGAGCATCAGCCGTTCTGTGGAATCACGGCGGTAAAGGTGATGATCCCGTCTCTGTAGTGGTTGGAGATACGGCCCCGGTGTCGGGCGACAATGGCCTTGGCGGTAGACAGTCCGATGCCGTAGCCTCCGGTGGAGCGGGCCCGGGAGGAGTCAGCCCGATAGAAGCGGTCAAAGTACCGGGAGAGCTGGTCCGGCTCCACGCCCCCGCAGGGATTGGATACGGAAATACAGATATTTCGCCCCCGCACAGCCAGGGAGAGCCGGATCGTTCCCTCCGGATCGCAATATTTGACTGCGTTGTTCAGGAGGATGGAAAACAGGCGGAAAAAGTTGTCCTTGACGCCCCTTAGCCGGATTCCGTCCCCGATCTCCGCCGTCAGAGATTTCCCATCCGCCTCGGCCAGTGGCTGGAAGGCCTCCGCGTTGGCTAGGGCAATCTCACTGATCGAGAACACCTCCGCTGTGTCCTCCCGAATGGTCTCCTCCGTGCGGGCCAGCTCCACCAGGTCCTTAATGAGCCGGTCCAGCCGGGTAATCTGGGATTTTGCGCTCTCCAGCCATTTGTCCTCTCCGCAGCTGTCCTCCAGCAGTCCCAGGTCCGCCGACAGGATGGCTAGCGGCGTCTTTAGCTCGCGGGAGGCGTCGGTGACAAACTGCCGCTGCCGCTCCAGGTTGTCCACAAAGGGACGGATGGCCCGCTTAGACAAAAACAACAGCAGCAGAAAGACAATCAGAGCGCAGGCGAGGAATATGGTCACCATGATGCGCAGCATATTGTTGGCCGCCTGGAGCTGGAGGAAGCAGTCCAGTACGATGACCGTGCTGCCGCCGGTCTCCCCGGGGAATATGCCGAACCGGTAGTGGTCCGCGTATCCCCGCTCCGCCCCAGTATTGATGATCTGACTGATGGTATCCACCACCGTCTGTCGGTCCAGGGCGGCAATGTGCTCCAGGTCGACAGACCGGACCTCCTTTTGCGCGGTCAACTCAACAATGAAGTACCGTGTCTCAAAGGGGGTCTCTGGCGTGACCTGGAAATGGAAATCCGAGGGGTCGGAGTGGGAGCCGGGAGACAGGAAGGTCCCTCCGTTTTGGTAGAGGATAGAGATGGCCTTGTCCACCCGGCTTGTGGTAGCCCGGTGGTTGCCAACGGCGATGGCGGCACAGAGGACGGCCATGGTCCCGATCAGGGAGATCATGGCGATCAGAATAAATTTCCGGCGCAGGGAGCGGATCATACCGTCACCTCCAGCAGATAGCCCTGGCCCCGGCGGGCGGTAATCCGGACATTGGCCCCCACCCCCTCCAGCTTTCGCCGCAGATAGGAGATATAGGCCCAGACCACGTTGATCTCCACCTCGCTGTCGTAGCCCCAGATGTGCTCCATAAACTGTTCGGTGGAGATGAGCCGCCCGGTCTGCCGCATGAGCAGCTCCAGCATCTGAAACTCCTTGCTGCCTAGCCGGACCCGGGCGGAGCCGCACTTCAGCTCAAAGGCGGAGCAGTCCAGCGAAACATTTCCAGCGGTCAGGACCTTGGGGGTGTACTCCCCACTCCGGCGGGTCAGCGCCCGGACCCGGGCGAGGAACTCCCGGTTGTCGAAGGGCTTGGGCAGGTAGTCATCCGCCCCGCTGTCCAGCCCGGCCACCCGGTCCTCCACCTGGCTCCTGGCCGTCAGCAGCAGCACCGGCGTGGCGACATGCTTGGCCCGAAGGGCCTGTAAGGCCTGGATGCCGTCCAGCTTGGGCATCATGATGTCCAGAACGATGCAGTCATAATTCTCCGCAAGCCCGTAGTCCAGGGAGTCCTGCCCGTTGTGTACTATGTCCACCGAGTAGTGCTCCCGCTTGAGCAGGGCCTCCAGCACCATAGTCATCTCCGGCTCATCGTCGGCCACTAAGATTCGCATATGCCGCCTCCTTCCCCAAGATCAGACCACCCGCTCCTCCGACAACTGGAGCCCACATTCCAGGGCGCCGTCGTCGCAGAGGGTAAAGGCCAGGGCGATCTCCCGGGTGTCCTCCTTCAGGGTGATGTGCCCCACAGCGTTCTCATCTGTGACGGCGTCGATCACCGCTCCCTGGGTAAAGGTGAGGGTGATAGTCCCTAAGAGCTCCCCCTGTCCGTCCAGCACGGACACCTCCAGCGCTTCCCCGGTGGGCAGACCGGAGACATGCAGACAGCCCTCTCGGTCTGCCGGATAGTCCTGGCTGTTCTCCCCGTCGGAAAGGCGGACGGTGCTGTGGGACAGGGCCGTGCCGTCCTCCCTCTGGAAGCAGGCCGCTATGGCCAGGCTGCCCCCGCTGCCGTCTCCGTTCGTCTGCTCCACTGTATGGGAGCAGCCCCCGGAAAACAAGAGTGAAATGATGAACAAAAAAGAGCACAGAAAAGCGCATGATTCTCCTGAACCGCTCCCACAGTCCCGCCCCCACGCAGTAGCCCAACAGGGGCTGGACTCCCTGGCCGAAGCCGATACACACCATACCGGTCATCATAGTCACCTTCATGGCAACCCCCATCCCGGCCAGGGCCATATCCCCGTAGCCCGCCATCCGGGCGTTGACGATAATCTGGGACACGCTCATGAGCAGGGAGCCCAGGGAGGCGGGGATGCCGATGGACAGCACACCGGTGCAGATACGGTCCTTGAAAGAGAAATCCCGAATGTGGATGCTGAGGGTGGACTGTCCTCTCAGATAATAAAGAATGTAGTATCCGGCCCCCGCGATATTGCCGATGACGGTGGCGATGGCCGCCCCGGCAATCCCCCAGCGGAAGGTCAGGATCATGATAGGGTCCAGAACCACGTTCAGCAGGTTGCCCAGGACCTGACCCACCATCGCCCTGTTGGGCTGGCCCTCCGCCCGGAGGATATTGGAGTAGCAGTTGGAGATCAACACGAAGGGGCCGCCCAGGGCGACGACGGTCAGATAGGTCCTGGCCGGCTCCCAGGTGTCCGCGCTGGCCCCGATCAGGGTCAGGAGCTGATCCATAAACAGCAGGAAGGCGGCAGACATGACCACCCCCACCGCCACACACCCCCACATGCAGAAGGAGCACACCTTTTTCGCGTACTCAGCCCGTCCCTGCCCGAAAGCCCGGGAGATGACCGAGGTGCCCCCGATGCCGAAAATGGTCCCCAGCGCCATAAAGATGAGGAACACCGGCGTGGCCAGGGACACCGCCGCCACCAGAATATCATTGTGGGTCTGGGCAATGAAAAAGGTGTCGGCCAGATTGTAGATCAGCACCATCAGCATGGCCGCCATGGCGGGGATCGCGTTTTTCAGCACCGCCCTGGGCACCGGGGCCCTTTCAAAAACAGTCAGAGTATCCGTACTCATAAGCTACCTCCTTGAATTGAAATGATGCTTTTAATAGTATGCTATTATTTTGGCGAAAAACAACCGCCAAACGGCGGCTGGCCCTTACAGGGAATCCCGCACCTTCTTCAAGAGGGTGTAGAAGATATCCCGCTCGGTCTCCGTCAGGCCGGAGAGGAGTTTCTCCTCCGCCTCTGCCCGGTGGTGCTGGGCGGCCTGTATACACGCAACCCCGGCTGGGGTGATCCGCACCAGCTTGACCCGCCGGTCCTCCGCGTCCCCAAAGCCCTCGGCCAGACCCTTCTGCTCCAGCCGGGCGACAATCCCCGCCGCCGTGGACTGGGCCACATGGAGCAGCTGCTCCAGCTCCTTCAGGGAGCGCTGTCCCTCCGGGGCCCGCTCCAGCTCCAGCAGGGTGTCCAGCTGGACGATGGTCAAAGCCTGAGGGCGCAGGGCGTTGTTGGCGTTCTTTCTCAGCTCGTCGTTGATCTGCTTCATCAGCAGTCCGCAGTCCTGATGCTGTTCCATGGTACATCCCTCCTGACGGGAATAACGATAGCACACTTTTAAAAATATGTCAACAGCCTGCTTTTGATTTTTCTTTTAACTTGCTTTTAAGTTGGGCCGCTATAATGACCCCATCCTGACCCAAAGGAGGGGACACTCTTGATCGAAATTTCCCATCTGACCAAGCGCTACGGCGAGCACCTGGCGGTGTCTGACCTGAGCTTCACCGTAGACAGTGGGCAGATCTACGGCTTCCTGGGGCCCAACGGCGCGGGAAAGTCCACCACTATGAACATTATGACCGGCTGCCTGTCCGCCACCGAGGGCAGCGTCCGCATCGACGGCCACGACATCTTCGAGGAACCCGGCCAGGCAAAAAAACTCATCGGCTATCTGCCGGAGCAGCCCCCGCTCTATCTCAACGAGACGCCGGAGGAGTATCTGCGGTTCGTGGGGGAGGCCAAGGGCCTGCGGGGGAGCGAGCTGGAGCGGCAGATCGACGAGGTGATCGCCCAGACCGGGATCGAGGAGGTGGCCCACCGCCGCATCTCCGCCCTGTCCAAGGGCTATAAGCAGCGGGTGGGTATCGCTCAGGCCCTGCTGGGCAGCCCCAAGGTCATCATCCTGGACGAGCCTACCGTGGGGCTGGACCCCATCCAGATCATCGAGATCCGGGACCTGATCAAAGAGCTGGGCCGGACCCATACGGTGCTGTTCAGCTCCCACATCCTGTCCGAGGTGCAGACCATCTGTGACCAGATCATCATGATCGCCAAGGGGAGGCTGGTGGCCTTCGACACCCCGGAAAATCTGGAACAGCATCTCCTCTCCCCCAACCAGGTGGTGCTGACCACCGACGCCGGTGCAGAGGAGGTCCGGGCCCTTTTGGGCGGCGTGGACCACATCACAGAGCTGGCGCTGGAGGAGGGGGAGGACGGCCTTGTGACCGCCCGCATCAAAACGGACCTGAGCAGCGTCTACGACCTCTCCCGGGCGCTGTTCTTCGCCTTCGCCGCCGGCGGCAGAGCGCTGCTGGAGCTGACGGTGAAGAAGGCCAACCTGGAGGACATCTTCCTGGAGCTGGCCGAAGCCGACGACGGCGGGCTGGAAGCCCCTGCTGTAGAGATTGAGCTGGAGGAGAGGGAGGTGGACGGAGAATGATTGCGGTATGGAAGCATGAGCTGAGGAGCTATTTCCACTCCCTGACCGCCTATGTGTTCGGCGCGGGCCTGCTCCTGGCGGTGGGGCTGGGGGCCATGCTCTACAACATCGAGGCGGCGGTGAGCAACTTTGAATACGCCCTCAGCTATTTCAGCATCATCTTTGCGGTGATCGTCCCCATCCTCACCATGCGGGTCATCGCCGAGGAGCGGAAGCAGAAGACCGACCAGCTGCTCTACTCCCTGCCCATCACCACCACCCAGGTGATCGTGGGCAAATACCTGGCCCTGCTGGTGGTCTATCTGATCCCGCTGTGCATTGTCGCCCTGTACCCTTTGATTTTCAGCCAGTTCGGGGATGTGTACCTGCTCACCTCCTACGGCTCCATGGTGGCCTTCTTCCTCATGGGGGCGGCCCTCATCGCCCTGGGGGTGTTTATCTCCTCTCTTACCGACAACCAGGGCTTTGCCGCCGGCATCGGGATCGGGGTCATTTTGCTGAACTATTTCAGCGTCAGCCTGTCGGAGTATGTCTCCGCCACCGCCTTTGGCTCGGTGGCGGCCCTGTGCGTCATCATTTTGGCCCTGGGGGCGGTTATCAAGCACCTGACCAAAAACGAGACCCTGGCCTACGGCGTCTGCTTTGTCCTGGTCGCGGCCGTGGGGGTCACCAACTTCGTCAACGGCGGCGTCTTTGAGGGCCTACTGCCCAGCATTATGACCAAGCTGTCTCTGTTTGACCGCTTTACCGGCTTTGTCAACGGGGTCTTTGACCTGACCTCCATCGTCTACTACGTCAGCGTGATCGTGTTCTTCCTGTTTTTATCCATCCAGTCGCTGGAGAAACGGAGGTACAACTGATGAAAAACCGAAACGCACTCCGGGGCGGCGCCTACTCCATCACCATCTCGGCGGTGGTGCTGGCCATTCTGGTGGTGGTGAACCTCTTCGCCTCCGCCCTGCCCTCCAGCCTGACCAAATACGATATCAGCGCCTCCAAGCTCTACTCCATCACCAGCAACACCAAGGTGGTGGTCAACGCTCTGGAGCAGGATGTGACCATCTATTGGGTGGTGCAGTCCGGCCAGGAGGACGAGGTGATCGAAAACCTGCTGAGCAAATACGACAGCCTCTCCGACCACATTTCGGTGGTGAAGAAGAACCCGGATGTCTACCCCACCTTTGCCCAGCAGTACACCGACGAGACGGTGTGCAACAACAGCCTGATCGTGGAGTGCGGGGACCGGAGCCGGTACATCGGCTACGACGACATCTATTTGCAGGATATGGACCTGTCCTCCTACTACAACGTCTCCTACTCCTTCGACGGGGAGGGGGGCCATCACCTCTGCCATCGACTATGTGGTCAGCGAGGAGTTCCCCCAGCTCTATCTTCTGGAGGGCCACGGGGAGGCCGACCTTCCCGCCTCCTTCCGGGAGCAGATCGAGAAGGAGAACATCGAGGTGCACACACTGTCCCTGCTCACCGTGGATGAGATCCCGGAGGAGGCGGACTGCCTGATGATCTACGCCCCGTCCAGCGACATCTCCCAGGAGGAGCGGGACCTGCTGGCCGATTACGCGGCGGAGGGGGGTAAGCTGTTTGTGGCGGCCGGACCGGTGGAGGAGGGCATTTTGGAAAACCTCTACAGTCTGCTGGCCGACTACGGCGTCCAGGCCAACGAGGGCATCGTGGTGGAGGGAGACCGGGAGCACTACAACGGCTTTCTCCGTCAGGGGCCGCTGGCCCTGCTGCCCGATATGAACAGCGACGCCATTACCGATCCCCTCATGGAGGAGAACTACCACCCCACCATGCCCATCTCCCTGGGGCTCATCGTTTCGGGGAGCGGCGGAGCCGTGACCGAGCTGCTGACCACCTCTGATATGGCTTACAGCAAGCTGGACGGGTATGACCTGAGCACCTATGAGAAGGAGGAGAACGATATCGACGGCCCCTTCGCCCTGGCCGTCTCCATCGACACCGCAGGGGAGGGGCAGATCGTCTGGTTCACCTCCTCCTACTTCCTGGAGGACGCCTATAACGCCGCCTCCTCCGGGGCCAACAGCAGCCTAGGCATGAACGCCCTGTCCTCGCTGATCGGCGAGACAGAGGCTATGGCCATCCGCAGCAAGTCGCTGAACTACAACTATCTGACCATCAGCAGTTCCACCGCCTCCTTGCTGAAGGCGGTCATGATCGGCATCTTCCCGCTGCTGTATCTGGGCGCCGGGGTCTGGGTAGTGCTGAGAAGGAGAGGTGAGCAAAATGAACCGGCCTAAAAGACTCGGTATCCTGCTGGGGGTCCTGGCCCTAACCTGCGTTGCTACCTTCGCGGTCATGCGGATGGAGGAGCGGAAGGAGCAGATCAAAGAGACCGGCCAGATTATTCTGGAGCTGCCCAGCGAATCGGTACAGTCCCTCTCCTGGGAGTACAGCGAGACCTCGCTGGCCTTCCACAGGGACGGGGTCTGGCTCTGGGACGAGGATGAGCAGTTCCCGGTGAGTGAGGAAAAGATCAACGACCTGCTGGAGCCCTTCCAGGCCCTCGGCGCGGCCTTTATCATCCAGGACGTGGAGGACTTCGGACAGTACGGCCTGGACGACCCCGTCTGCACCATCCAGCTGTCCACGGAGGAGCGGGACTACGAGATCAAGCTGGGGGACTACAGCAAAATGGACTCCCAGCGGTACCTGTCCATCGGGGACGGAAATGTCTATCTGGTCAAGCGCGACCCGCTGGAGGAGCTGAGCCCCTACGGGCTGGATACACCTGAGCTGTCTGTGACCGTCAACTATACGGCGAAAGAGGAGGACGGAACGGAGCGGTCAGACACCTTTGTCCTGCACATCAGCCGCGACCCGGAGGAGAAAAAGGCCGCGGAGGAGCAGGAGGACGAAGAGATCACCGCCTATGCCAGGGTGGGGGACTCCAAGATTGTCTATCAGATCTCCTCCGCCGGGTACAAGCATCTTTTAGCCGCCTCCTACAACGACCTGCGCCACCTGGAGGTGCTCCCCGCTAGCTTTGAGGACGTCCGGCAGGTGGACATCGCACTGGAGGGGGGCGGCTACACCCTGATCTGCGAACAGGACGGCAAGGAGCGGGTCTGGTCCTACCAGGGGGAGGAGCTGGAGATCGACAGCCTCCAACGCGCCCTGGAAGGGCTGACGGCAGAGGAATTTACCACAGAAAAACCGTCTAAAAAGGAGGAGATCGGCCTGACGGTCTATCTGGACCGGGAGGGGGCAGACGCGGTCCGGATCAAGCTGTACCGGCACAATGGGGAGACCTGCATTGCGGAGGTGGACGGCGAAAGCATCTGTCTGGTAGACCGGGCCGATGTGGTCAGCCTGATTGAGGCGATCCACGCCATTACGCTGGCTTAAAACAAAGCGGCGCGCGGCATTTTGATACTGTGCCAGCGCCTCAGGAGGAAACTGTTATGGGCGATTACCATTTTGACCCCCGGCCCGCCAATCGGGGAGGAACACTGGCCGGCCTGAAGGAGCAGCTGTATTCTCTGAACATGCGGATGCTGCTGGCGATACAGAACCATGACGAACAGGCCCAGGAGAAGATTAGGCAGCAAATGGCCGCAGTCCAGGGAGAGATGGACCGGATGTGTCTGGGAAGCCAATATCGCCGCTGACCTGGAGCTGATATGCTGCGCAATTTCCGGATAAGAACCCCCTTACTCTACGAAAAGCCTTCCAGAAAACTGGAAGGCTTTTTCACGCATATGGGCTGTACAGGACTAGATGTCATGTATCCATCTTTTACATGGATTTTACAATTCCCGTCTTTCAGATTTTACATGGCGGGCGTATGCTGGCCTTGTAAACCAAAAAGGAGGTTATAGTATGAAAAATATGGAAAAGTTTATTTGTATGGCGCTGGCTGGGGTGCTGACCACCGGACTGCTGGCAGGGTGCACGAAGGAGACATCTGGTACGGTCTCCACCGACGGGTCCACCTCCATGGAGAGGGTCATCGGAGTGCTGGGGGAGGCGTTCCAGGAGGCGAACAAGGGCGTCACCTTTACGTACAACCCCACCGGCTCCAGCGGCGGAATCCAGGCTGTTCAGGAGGGCCGCTGCGACATCGGCCTCTCCAGCCGGGCCCTGAAGGATGAGGAAAAAGAGAGCGGCCTGACCGAGACCGTTCTGGCCTATGACGGCATCGCTGTTGTCGTCAACCCGGACAACCCGGTCTCCGACCTGGATGTAGAGACCATCGCCAAGCTCTACACCGGTGAGATCACCAACTGGAAGGATGTAGGCGGCGCCGACGCCCAGGTGGTCCTTGTTGGCCGGGAGGCGGGCAGCGGTACCCGGGACGGCTTTGAGGCCATTACGGACACCGAGGACGCCTGCCAGTACCGCCAGGAGCTGACCTCCACTGGTGACGTGATTACCACCGTGGCCCAGAACCCCGACGCCATCGGCTACGCCTCTCTGTCCTCGGTGGGTGACACGGTAAAGGCCCTGACGGTGGGGGGCGTTGCACCCACAGAGGAGACGGTAAAGGATGGGAGCTACGCCATTCAGCGCCCCTTTGTGCTGGTGACCAAGATTGACGCCAAGCTCTCCGACGCCGCCCAGAAATTCTTTGACTTCGCCTTGGCCGCCGAGAACGCAGAGCTGATCTCCAAAGCCGGGGTGGTCCCCGCCAACTGAGGAAAAGGCCATGAGAAAAGGAGAGAGAAGGCTGGAGACGCTGATCCACGGACTTTTCCTGGCGGCGGGGCTGGTGACAGTGGGCTGTGTGCTGCTCATTACAGTCTACCTGATTATCTCCGGTATTCCCGCTATCCGGGAGATCGGTCTCTGGGAGTTCCTCCTTGGAGATACCTGGGCCTCTACATCAGCAGAGCCCAGGTTTGGCATCCTGCCCTTCCTCCTCACCAGCGTCTCCGGCATGGCGGGGGCCATGGTCATCGGGGTGCCCGTGGGGTTCTTCTCCGCTGTCTATCTGGCCAAGGCGGCGCCCCAGCGGGTCAGGGTGGTATCAGAACACATCGTGAGCCTGTTGGCGGGCATCCCCTCGGTGGTCTATGGCCTTGTTGCAATGATGGTGCTGGTGCCGTGGGTACGCTCAACATTCCATGTTCCCGACGGAGCTGGCCTGCTGGTGGCCATTTTGGTGCTGGCGGTGATGATCCTGCCCTCCATTATCAAGGTGTCAGTGACTGCTCTGGAGGCGGTGCCCAAAGAGTATGAGGATGCCTCTCTAGCCCTGGGCGCCACCGCGGCGGAGACCTGGTTCCGGGTGTCTGTCCCCGCCGCCAAGAGCGGCATTGCCGCCGCGGTGGTGCTGGGGGTGGGTCGGGCCATCGGGGAGGCCACAGCGGTGATGATGGTGGCGGGCAACGCACCCAATATGCCCGGGCTCTTTCAGAGCGTCCGCTTTCTCACCACCGCCATTGTCAGCGAGATGGCCTATTCCGGCGGCCTTCAGCGGCAGGCTCTGTTCTCCATCGCCCTGGTGCTCTATCTCTTCATCCTGCTCATCAACGCCGCACTGAACTTCTTTTTAAAGCGGGACAGGGGGACTTGACCGTGCGAAAAATAAAAGATATCCTCCGCATGGGGCTTATGGAGCTGTCAGCCGCTCTCACCTGTGCACTGTCAATGTGTATTGTGGGGTATGTGCTCCTCAAGGGCCTGCCCCACCTGAGCTGGCAGCTCCTCACCACGGCCCCCAGCTACCTGGAGGACACGGTGGGCATCCTGCCCGACATCCTCAATACCCTCTATATTATCGTAACCGCTATTGCACTTGTCCTGCCTCTGGGGGTGGGGGCGGCGGTATATCTCAACGAATACGCCCAAAACAAACGGCTGGTAGAGGTCATTGAGTATGCCGCCGAGACCCTGTCCGGTATTCCCTCCATCATCTACGGACTGGTGGGGATGCTGGTGTTCTCCAACCTGCTAGGCTCCTGCCTGCTGGCTGGGGCGCTGACCCTGGTGGTGATGAATCTGCCCACCGTTATGCGGACCACCCAGGAGAGCCTGAAGACCGTCCCCCAATCCTACCGGGAGGGTGCTTTTGGCCTGGGTGCAGGAAAATGGCGGGTGATCCGGACGGTGGTGCTCCCCGGCTGCGTAGACGGGGTGATCACCGGCTGCATTTTATCGGTGGGCCGGATGGTGGGGGAGTCGGCGGCCCTCCTCTATACGGCCGGGTTTGCCCACACCCTCAACGGTTTTTTCTCCGGCTTGGGCAGTTCGGGGGCGACCCTGTCGGTGGCCCTCTATGTCTACGCCAAGGAGCCGGGCCCGGGGCGTCAGGAGGCGGCCTTTGCCATTGCTGCCATCCTGATGCTTCTGACCCTGGCCATCGACCTGCTGGCTGCATTGGTGAAGCGGCGCTTTCAAAGGAGGCTTCTATGAATCCCATTATGACCGCCTATGACCTGTGCCTCTGGTATGGGCAGGCCCAGGCGCTGAACAATATCTGCCTTGACATCCCGGAGAGGAGCATCACCGCTCTGATCGGCCCATCCGGGTGCGGAAAGTCCACCTTTTTAAAGACCCTGGACCGCATGAACGATCTGATCCCCGGCGTGAGAATCACCGGCGAGGTCCACTACAAGGGCCGGGATATCTACGCCCCCGGAGAGGACGTGAATGCCCTGCGCCGGGAGGTGGGCATGGTGTTTCAAAAGCCCAACCCCTTCCCCATGTCCATCTACGACAATATTGCCTACGGTCCCCGGACCCACGGGATCAAGGGGCGGGCCCGGTTGGACGAGATTGTGGAGCGCTCCCTGCGGGATGCGGCCATCTGGGATGAGGTGAAGGACCGGCTGAAGAAGAATGCCCTGGGTCTCTCCGGAGGACAGCAGCAGCGGCTGTGCATCGCCAGAGCTCTGGCGGTAGAGCCAGAGGTGCTGCTCATGGATGAACCCACCTCCGCCCTGGACCCCATCTCCACCTCTAAGGTGGAGGAGCTGGCCATGTCCCTGAAGGATCGCTACACCATCGTCATCGTCACCCACAACATGCAGCAGGCGCTGCGCATTTCTGACCGCACCGCCTTCTTCCTCCTGGGGGAGCTGGTGGAGGCGGGTCCCACGGAGGAGATCTTTTCTCAGCCCCGGGACAAGCGCACCGAGGACTATATTACAGGAAGGTTTGGGTGATCGTATGCGAAGCAAGTTTGATGAGGAGATGGCCCTCCTCCACCGGGAGCTGACCCAGATGGGGGCGCTGTGTGAGGAGGCCATCGCCCTGACCGCGCAGGCACTTGACGGGGACCGGGGGCTTGCCGACCGGGTCCCGGCGCTGGAGGGGGAGATCGACCAGATGGAGCGGGACATCGAGGCCCTCTGCCTCAAGCTCCTCCTGCGCCAACAGCCGGTGGCCAGCGACCTGCGGCAGGTGTCCGCCGCCCTGAAAATGATTACCGACCTGGAGCGAATCGGCGACCAGGCCAATGACATCGCCGACATTGTCTCCGCCATTGAAGCGGTGGGACAGGGCGTTGTGGCCCGGCTGCGTACCATGGCCCAGGCCGCTATCCATATGGTCACCGCCAGCATTGACGCCTATGTCTGCCAGGATGTGGACCGGGCTAAAAAGGTCATCAATTTTGACGACACCATTGACAACGCCTTCCAGGAGATTAAAATAGCCTTAGTCGAGCACATCGCAAAAAATCCCGAACTGGGCGAGTACGCCCTGGATCAATTGATGATCGCAAAGTATTTTGAGCGCATCGGCGACCATGCGGCCAATGTGGCCGAGTGGGTAATATTCGCCGTCACCGGCGTTCACAAAGGAGAAAAGCTATGATCTGGTGCGTGGAGGACGACAACGGGATCCTGGAGACCGAGCTGTATGCCCTGACCTCCACAGGGTTTGAGGCTAAGGGCTTCCCAGACGGCGCCTGCTTTTGGGAGGCCCTTCAGGTGCAGCGACCCTCCCTGGTGCTGCTGGATGTGATGCTCCCCGGGACCGACGGGGTGACCCTGCTGCGCCGGATGAAGGGGGACCCGGCCTTCCGGGATATCCCCGTCATCATGGCCACCGCCAAGGGGACAGAGTATGACAAGATACAGAGCCTTGACCTGGGGGCGGACGACTACCTGGTCAAGCCCTTTGGGCTGATGGAGATGGTTTCAAGGGTCAGGGCGGTACTGCGCCGCTGCACCGCAGATGGAGGGCAGTCCGTGCTCACGTTGGGCGGCCTGACCCTGGACCCAGACGCCCATACCGTCACGGTGGACGGGGCACGGCTGGAGCTGACCTTCAAGGAATTTGAGCTGCTGCGGCTGTTTCTGACCCACCCAGGCCGGGCCTTTGCCCGGGAGGAGCTGTTCGTCCGGGTGTGGGGGGACGGCTATCAGGGCGAGACCCGGACGCTGGATATGCATATCCGCACCCTGCGCCAGAAGCTGGGACAGTACGGGTCCTGTATCGAGACCGTCCGGGGCGTAGGCTACCGGCTGGAGGGCAAGTGATGAGCAAAAAAATATTCCGTGCCATTCTCCTCACCGCCTTCGTGGTGCTCCTCACCAGCTTTGTGTTGGTGCTGCTCAGCCTCTACGGCTACTTCAGCGAGCAGCAGGGAATTCAGCTTCAACAGGAGCTGTCTCTGGCTGCCCAAGGGGTGGAGCTGAACGGCCAAACATATCTGGAGCATATGGGAAACAGAGAGTACCGGCTGACCTGGGTGGGCGGAGATGGCCGCGTCCTCTATGACACACAGGCCCCCGTGGACAGTATGGAGAACCACGGCCAGCGGGAAGAAATCCAGCAGGCCCTGGCATCCGGAGCGGGGGCCAGCTCTCGCATGTCCACCACTCTGATGCGCCGTACCGCCTACTACGCCGAGCGTCTCTCCGACGGCACCGTGCTTCGGATCTCCACCGACCAGGTGACCGTGCTGGCCCTGCTCATAGGGATGCTCCAACCACTCTCCCTGCTCATTATTATCGCGTCAGCGGTGTCCTGGGTGCTGGCGGGCAAGCTGTCTCGGCAGGTGGTCAAGCCCATCAATGCCCTTGATCTGGATGACCCCCTCTCCAACGATATTTATGAGGAGTTCGCCCCTCTCCTCCGACGGATTCACCATCAAAACCAGCAGCTGACGGCTCAGATGAAGGCCCTGCGAGAGCGCTCCGATGAGCTGACCCAAATCACCGCCAATATGAGCGAGGGCCTGGCCCTGCTGAACGATCGAATGGTAGTTCTCCATCTGAACCCCGCAGCCCAGACCATTTTCCAGACGGACGACGGCTGCGAGGGCCGCGACTTTTTGGAGCTGGACCGCAGCACCGAGATGAGCCGCGCTGTACAGAAGGCCTTGGAGCTGGGCCACGGGGAGCTGCGGGAGACCCGGAACGGACGGGAGTATCAGTTCGATGTGAGCCGGATCGAATCCGATGGGGCAGTAATCGGGGCGGTGGTCCTGGCCTTTGACGTCACCGAAAAGGCCGCCGCCGAGCGTTCCCGCCGGGAATTTACCGCCAACGTGTCCCATGAACTGAAAACGCCGCTGCAATCCATCATTGGCAGCGCCGAGCTGCTGGAAAACGGTATGGTGGCCCAGCCGGATATCCCCCGATTTGTAGGCCGTATCCGTACTGAGGCTCAGCGGCTGGTGTCCCTGATCGAGGATATTTTCCGACTTTCCCAAATGGACGAGGAGGCGGCTATGCCCCGGGAGACGGTGGAGCTGCTGGCGCTGGCCCAGGAGGTCTGCACCAGTCTAGAGCCCCAGGCGGCAGCTAAGAATGTCCGCCTCGCCGTGAGCGGCAGCCCGTCACCGGTTTCCGGTGTGCGCCCCCTGCTCTATGAGATGGTCTATAACCTCTGCGACAACGCCATCAAATACAATGTGGAGGGGGGCTCAGTCACGGTCGACGTAGGCCTGGAGGGCCAAAATGTCGTCCTCAGCGTCTGTGACACAGGCATCGGTATCCCGCCGGAGTATCAGGACAGAGTGTTTGAACGGTTCTTCCGGGTGGACAAAAGCCGGTCCAAGGCCATCGGCGGTACCGGCCTGGGCCTTGCCATTGTCAAGCACGCTGTAAAATATCACAGTGGACACCTCTGCCTGAAGAGCACTCCCGGCCAAGGCACCACGATAACCATTTCTTTCCCCGCAGCCGGTCCGACGATCTGATCGCCCCCTGCGGCGCTGAAGCCCGCACGGTATTCTGGATTCCAGCAACGATGGCCTGGATAAGCTGTCTTCTGCAAGGGCTGTTTTTGGTACTCCTATGACTGATGATGGGTACATGGGCGGCCAGACCCTTCATCTGAATCATGTGAGACTACTTCTTCCGATAATTCTGAAACGAGCCTAGAACGGCTTCCATTTCCTTAGACGTCAGATTGACCGCGCCGCCCGCCATGCGGGTGTTGTAGTAGAGCTGGGAGACAAATTCAATCTGCTGGGCCACATCCAGGGTGTAGGAGATGCTGCCGCCCACCGCTAACAGGCCGTGGTTGCCCAGCAGACAGGCGTAACGGTCAGCTCCCATGGCGTTGTAAGCCGCCTGGGCCAGCGCATAGGTTCCAAACTGCACATAGGGGATGCACGGCACGTCGGGTCCGGCGTAGGCCACCAGGTAGTGCAAAGGCTCGATGCTCCAGTGGAGGCAGGCCAACGTGGTGGCGTAGACGGAGTGGGTGTGGACAACGGCGTTGATGCCTGGCCGCTTCTGATAGAAGATGCGGTGCATATCATACTCGCTGGAGGGCTTAGCATCGCCGTCCACCTTCTCTCCGTCGGGGGTGAGGACCACCACATCCTCCGGCTTTGTGAGAAAGTAGTCCATTCCCGAGGGGCTGATGGCCATCAAATTTTCCGTGGGGTTGTAGACACTCAGATTTCCGAAGGTGCCCGCAGTCAGCCCAAGCTCCACCATCTTTTTGCCGTACTCTACGACCTGTTCCCGTTCTTCCTTTAAAATCATGATAGCCCCTCCCTGCCAATTCCATTGGATTTGTCCGCGGTTCACAATTCGGGCGATGAGCCCGAAGCTTCGGAGGTCACAAAGGCACCTCCGGCTACCACTATATTTTGGGGGTCAGCTTGCAAAAAGTCAAGGGGGACTCCTGCGTGAACGGAGCAATTTCTTGCGTGGAATGTATTTTCCTGCCGGAGAAAATATGTTATGATAACTTTGGTAAAATAGAGGTTGTCATAGGTCACCGACAGGAGGGAGAGGGCTATGGACAGCGTGTTGGTTCTTAGATGGTTGGAGGGCTTCATTCCTCCGGTGGCTTTTCTGGCGTTTCTCTGGGTGCTGCTGGAGCCCAAATGCTCCCGCAGGTCCGCCCACTGGGTGCTGGGCGGCTTTCTGACGGCGGAAGTGGCGCTCCAGGGTGTGATCTATGCCCTGAGCGACAGCCCGGAGCTGGTCTTTACCCTTCTGCCCCTTACCTTTTATCTCCCTGTCATCATTGCCTCCCATCTGCTCTCCAGATACCCCTTTCTCCCCACCGCTGTGGGCTGGCTTTTCGCCCTGCTGTGTCAGGAGCTCCTGCTGACCGGGCGGAAGCTGCTGACCATGCTGGGGACCCAACTGCGCGGGCCTGTGTGGCCGTGGGTTGTCTGCGGGTTACTGTTTCTTGCGGCGGTGGGATCGGTGGTGGCCGTGCTCCGCTTTTTCCGGGAGCCCTTCCGCACCTCCGCCGGTGAGCTGAGCGCAGGTTGGGCCACCCTCCTCTTTCTGCCGATGATGCTGCTGGCTCTCTACTCCTATCTTTTGGCGGATACCAGCAACGTCGTCGTACTATTTTTGTTGTTCCTCACCGCCCTGGCGGCAGTGCTGGTCACAGCCCGGCTAATCTCCTCCCTGACCGCCCAACGGCAGGCCAGAGACTCCCGGCTTCAAATGGAGGCCCTGCGGCAGGACTACGCCCTGTTGCAGAAAAAGCTGGAGCTGGGCCGACGCTATCGCCACGACATCCGCCACCATGTGCTGGCCCTGTCCGCTCTGCTCCAGCAGGGGAAGGGGGACGCGGCGCTGGACTATGTGTCCCGCTGGCAGGGAGAGCTCACCCAAATTGAGCAGCGAAGCTGGTGCCGCAGCGCGGTGGTCAACGCGGTGATCTCCGCCTATCAGGCTCAGGCGGAGGCAGCGGGGTGTGTCCTGGAAGCGGAGGTGTCCCTCCCCGAGGAATTCCCCTTTGAGGAGACCGACCTCTGCGTGGCGCTGGCCAACGCCCTGGAGAACGCGGTCCACGCCTGCCAGGCCATGCCCGAGGGGGAGCCACGGCACATCAAGCTGGAGCTGACCCTAACCGGCCGCCGGAGGCTCACCATCCACACGGAGAATCCCTGCCCCGCCCCGATGGAATTTGACAGCGCCGGGTTCCCCGTCACCCAGTCGAGAGAGGGCCACGGTCAGGGCCTTCGGAGCATCGCAGCGGTGGCGGAAAAATATCACGGGATGTTCCGGTGCGGCTGGGCGGACGGCGTGTTTGACCTCTGCGTGGTGCTGCTGGACGCCACCCCCGAGGCACGTCCCGCCCGCCGGGCTCCGGCGGCCTGCGCGGGAGTCCTTCTGGGGATATTCCTTCTCAACTGTATGCCCGCCCTGGCCCAGGCCCTGGAGACCGTCCCTGTGCTGGGCCGGGTCATCCAGGTGGTGGACCTGCGCTCTTACACCCGGTTCTGGGGAGGCTCAGGCGTCTCAGTGGCGGAGCCGGTGCTGGATGGCAGCAGTCAGGCTGTGGACCAGGTGGAGGCCAAGAAGGAGGAGTTTATTTCCCAGATGAGGGAAGTCTTTATCCACCATGCCACCCGGAAGTACCAGGGCCATATCAGCGAGGATATTGACTATGAGGTCATGCGGGACGATGAAAGGCTGTTTATTCTCCGCTTTGACGCCACCATCAACATCGGCGGCTCGGTGGACTACCACCAGCATATCGTTTTGGACAAGCAGACGGAGCAGGTGCTGGAGCTTTCGGACCTGTTCTTGGAGGATGTGAACTATGTCTTCCCCATCAGCCGGGAGATCAAGGCACAGATGGCGGAGCGGATGAACGCGGGGGAGGGGAACTATTTTCTCCCCGGCGGCATCTGGGCGGAGGACGAGTGCTTCCAGTCCATCGACCCAGAGGGGCAGGACTTCTATATCAATGAGGACGGCCAGCTGGTCATCGCCTTTGGCGAGTACGAGGTCGCCCCCGGCTTTATGGGCTCGCCCGAATTCACCATCCCCACCGACCTGCTGGACGGCCTTCTGGCCCAGCCGTCGGTCCTAGGATGAAAGGAGGCGGCTTATGCTGAGCATATGTATCTGCGACGACGACCCCAAAGACGCCGCCCGGGTCCGGGGCCTGGTAGAGGGCTTTGCCCAGAAGCGCCCGGAATTCCCCCTGTCCATCGAGACCTTTTTCTCGGCCTGTGACCTTCTGGAGCGGCTGGACGACAAGGGGGGCTTTGATCTGTGTCTGCTGGATATCCTCATGCCCTATATGGAGGGGCTGGAGCTGGCGCGCTCCATCCGGGCGCGTTATGAGGCGGCTGAGATCATATTTTTGACCTCCTCCCGGGAATTTGCCCTGGACGCCTTCGATGTGGCGGCCTGTGGGTATCTGCTGAAACCGGTGGAGCAGGAGAAATTTGACAAGGCGTTCCTCGCCGCTGTCCAGCGCCTGACACGACCGGAAAATCCCTCCCTCCTGCTGAAGGTTAAGGGCTGCCTGCGGCGGATTTCTTTCCACGATTTGGTGGCGGTGGAGAGCTTTAACCACGACCGGGTCTGTACCCTGGCCGACGGCTCCAAAGCAATTACCACAGACACCCTGATCTCTCTGATGGAGCGGCTCTCAGTTGACCCCCGCTTTTTCTCCCCCCACCGGGCCTATATCATCAATCTGGACCACATTACCGCTTTGAGTGCCGACAGCGTGCTGCTGTCCAACGGCCAACGGGTGCCGGTGTCCCGCGCCAACCTCCCGGCGCTGAAGCAGGCGTATATCGAGTATCTGTTCTGAGCGTCTACCAAATGTCTACCAAAAAAGCCTCCGATCTCTTGTATCGCAAGAGGTCGGAGGCTTTCTATATTTTAGGACGTCTACCGGATGTCTACCAATCTCACTTTTTTACATCGAATAGAGGCGTTTTCTCCGCTTCCTCCTGCTATTTGCAACCTTTTTGACCCGCGGCAGAGGTGTGACACAGGCGTCCGAGGGCGGAAAAGTCGAAAAATCTCGAAATATTTGGGCAAAACAGAGAAAAATGTTTCAAAATGGTTAAACCTTCGGGTCTACCAGGCAGAGACAGTTTCAGTGTTTTACCCAAAAATTCAGAAGGAGGAAACACTCTATGAGAAACCTGAAGCGGGCTCTCAGCCTGGCTCTGGCCTCCGTCATGCGGCCATTGAGGTCCTGAACGCCGTCCAAGTTATGATCGGCGACCGGGGCAACTTCCGGCCCGACGCCGCCGTGAACCGTCACGAGATGGCGGTCATCATGGCCAAGCTGTACCTGGGCAGCGAGGAGGCTGACAACTATGTCGGCTCCCACCCCTTCACCGACGTCTTCCCCTGGGCCGACAAGTATGTGGCCGCCTGCTACGAGAATGACCTGGTCTCTGGCACCAGCGCCACCACCTTCAGCGGCAACCAGCCCCTGACCGCCATTCAGGCTGCCGCCATGATGCTGCGGGCTCTGGGCTACGAGAAGCTGTCTGAGGGAGCCTCTGACTGGCGGACCCCGGTGGCTGCCAAGGCCAACCAGATCCGCCTGTTCAAGGACGTGGTGTCCAGCCCCAACACCCAGCTGAACCGCAACCAGGTGGCCCAGCTGGCCCTGAACACCCTAAAGGCTGACGTGGTCACCACCACCTCCGGCAGCAGCATCAATCTGGGCGACATCGGCACCATCACCACCGATGTCAAATATGAGACCATCGACTACACCTCCGAGGGCTCCAGCAACTACGCTGGCGCCGGTTCTGACCGGGACGGCTACGGCCGGCAGCAGCTGTGCGAAAAGCTGTACGGCACCGACCTGAAGCTGACCGACACCACCGACGACTTTGGTCGTCCTGCCATCCGCTGGTCCTACAAGGCCAAAGAGGTGGGCAAGTACGCCAACGAAGCCGACGCCACCTACACTGCCGAGGTCAAGGCCAAGGACCTGTACAGCGACCTGAGCCTGGACGAGACCACCGCCGCCTCCGTCACCGTGGACGGCAAGGAGGCCGATGACTTCTCCATTACCAAGAGCGGTGAGACCAAGATCGGCGGCAACGGCGTTCTGGTGGAGGCCTACAAGGACGACGACGGCAAGGTCACCATCACCGTGATCAACCCCTATGTAGGTGAGATCTCCCGGGTCACCCCCGCCAAGGACAACGACGAGCGCACCGTCACTGTGAACGGCAAGAAGTTTGAGACTGAGGGCTTCGAGGAGGACGACGTGGTCGTCTACACTGTGGCCGACGGCGATATCAAGTCCATGTACCTGGCCGAGACCGTGTCCGACGTGGAGGTCACCCGGACCAAGAGCGATTCTGAGTTCGTGGCGAGCGGCGACACCTATAAGTACGCCACCAAGTGGACCAAGGTGGATACCACGGCCGACCTGGTGGACGACAAGGGCGACGTGAAGACCGAGAACCGCCTGGACCTGTACCTGGACAACTACGGCTATGTGGTTAAGGTGGACCTGAACGAGGGTGTCACCGACTACGCCTACGTCCTAGAGACCGACGAGGACGGCGGTAAGCTCTTCGACGACGGCACCCCCTACGCCAAGCTGCTGCTCACCGACGGCACTGTGGTGGAGGCTGAGCTGGACTACGATGATATTGATCTCAGCAAGGCTACGGGCAAAGACAACAAAGAGAAGCTGGCCTTTGTCTTTGACGGCCGCATTGTGGAGTACCGCAAGGACTCCAAGAACGTCTACGAGCTGACCATCATGAAGAACGGAGACGACGAGGCCGTAAAGACCGACCTGAAGAGCGATGAGACCATCGCCATCGACGCCGGCAAGGCCAAGATGACCCTGGGCAAGGAGATCGTCTACGCCGACAGCAAGACCGTATTCCTGACCGACGACGGCGACGACAACTACAGGGCCTATGTGGGCTATGACGCTGTGTCCGACCTGTCCGCTGTGTACAGCGCCGAAAAAGGGGCCAACGCCGCCTATGCCTACTACTGCGAGAGCGGCTCGGTAGCCGACGTGGTCTATGTGTTCAACGCCACCGAGGACTCCGACGATATCGTCTTCCTGCTGGCCTCTGAGTGCAGCGGCCGGATCACCACCAAGGATGGCGACGACTACTGGGAGTGCCCCGCTGTGGTCAACGGTGAGATCGTCGACGTCAAGCTGAACCAGTCCATCGAGAAGGAAAAGACCAAGGTCCTGCTGAAGACTATAATCTACGACAACGAGGAAGAGGAGATCATCGACTTCGCCAAGTCCAAGCCCTACAGCGAGGACGAGGAGGACGATGACTACTACGTCTACGGCAAAGTGACCAAGAAGCTGACCAACGGCAACCTGACCATCGACGGCACCAGCTACCGTGTGGCCAGCGACGCCCAGGTCTTTGTGTATGACGACGAGATCAATGGCTCTGGCCGGACCGCCATTGCCAAGGACGACACAGGCTACTTCGTCATCAACGACGGTCAGATCGTTACCATCTTCTACAAGGAAGCCGATGACAGCGAGCCCGAGCCTGATCTCGAGCCCGCCGACGGTGACCCGACCAAGGACCCCACCGGTGGTACGGTCAATGAAGTCAAGGCGACCTTTACTGTGGAGTATCTCCATGGTGAGGATGAGGCCGAGGCCGCTGAGAAGGTCCTGACCGACGCCGGTTGGACAATCAACGGCCGCAACCACAACGATAAGAAAGTGACTGCGTCCAAGGGTGCTGTTGAAAAGCAGGAGTTTACCTATACTGCCATTGAGTACTTCACCGTGAAGGTTGATAGCACCACCTACTATGTGGACGAGAGCGGTGTTGCCAAGGGCGCCGAGGCTGAGCTGAAGCTGGATATGAGCAAGACCAACGGCAGGAACGGTACCGGTTACGTTGATGGTGCTGAGAAATATGTGAAGTACGCCACCGACAACAAGGAGGCAAGCCTGGTCGGTATTAAGACCGCTGCTATGGGCAGTGACAAGAAGATCGACGATAACAAGGAGATCAAGACTGGGTATGTGAAGGCCCCCAAGCAGATCACTGCGGGTGCTGCTGACGGTGGAGTTACCGTGGTCCAGAACGATGCCAACGATATTGACTACGTCTTGGCTGGCGACACTGTCACCTATGCTGTGAAGTATCACACTAATGACACCGAAACCACGGCTGATGTTACTCTGAAATTGACGGTTGACGGGGACACTGATGCAGAGCCTGGCGCTAATGCCACAGTCGAGACTGGTGCAAAAATCGCTTCGGGTTCTGAGGAGACTGTAGATATGACTGTCAAGGCTGGACAGAAGGACATCACGACTGTTACTGTTACGCCCGACGACGGAAAAGCGTAAATAATGGACAATTAGACACACGAACCCGCCCCGAAAGGGGCGGGCTCTCTTTTCGCCTATCGGAGAAGGATATACTGGGAGAGTTCCCCCTGACGGTTAACGTCAGTATGGGTGATAACCAAACTTGCGCCGTTAAGATGGACGCGGTAGGTGCTGTCATGGACAACGGTACCTGGATACATGTAGCAATTATACTGCTGGGTCAGGATCACGATTCCGCTGCCTCTGTACAGATATGTAAACAAAAGCATGAGTTTCGGTGCCCAGGGCAGTTGAATGGTACGGGATTCTTTCCCGTCGCCGGTGTAGCTGCCCATGTAGAACCGGGGCTGTTCCAGCGTCGTTACCCGGTCCGCCACCGCCTTCACGGCGGCGTCGATTTTGGCGTTGTCGGCGTTGAAGTCAGCCATCTGCACCTGATCCGACTTGACCCACTGGTTGAGTGCATAATTGGCGGTTTGATTGGTTGGCATGGTTGCTTCCTCCTTAAATGTTGTGGGGAGCGGGAAAAAGCCTCCCTTTGCGAAGGGGGCCTTATGTGTCCCCTATATAACAAAAGAAAACGCCCCGATGTGGGACGTTTCCATACATTTATTGGAAGTGAGGGCGCATTGCGCCCTTTTTTAATAGCCCCGGCTCTGCCGGGGCCGGAAGTCCGAGTACAAAACGATTTGCCCCAGGCTCTTACAGGAGCTCCATACGCAGCTCCGCCGCTCTGGCGTGGGCGATCAGGCCCTCGCCCCGGGCCATACGGGAAACTAGAGGGGCGATCTCCTGCATAGCGCCCCGTTGGAAGCGCTGGAAGGTGCATACTTTCAGGAAGGTCCCAACCCAGACGCCGCCCGTGTACCGGGCGGCCCGGACGGTAGGCAGGGTATGGTTGGTGCCTGAGGCGTAGTCGCCAAAGACCTCGCCGGTCTCCTGCCCGATGAACATCGAGCCGAAGTTGACCAGTTGGGGCAGGATGCTCTCGTCCTCCACGATCACTTCCAGGTGTTCAGGGGCGTATCGGTTGGCGATTTCCACCGCCTCATCTATACTATCGGCCAGAATGACCTCGCCATAGGTATTCCAGGAGCTGGCAGCGATTCCGGCGGTCTCCAGGGTGTTCAACTGTCGTTGGACGGCCTCCATAACCGCCATGCCCAGCGCCCGGCTGGTGGTGACCACGATGCCCTTGGCCATGCGGTCATGCTCCGACTGGGCCAGCATGTCGGCGGCCAGTACCTCCGGATTGGCGGAGCCGTCGGCCAGGGCCAGCACCTCGCTGGGACCGGCAAAGAAGTCGATGCCCACCTGGCCGTAGCACTGCCGCTTGGCCTCCGCCACATACTGGTTGCCGGGACCCACGACCATGTCCACCGCCTGGATCTGGTCCGTACCATAGGCGAGCGCGGCAATGCTCTGTGCCCCGCCCACGGCGTAGATCTCATCTGCCCCGGCTAGGTCCATTGCCACAAGGGTCTTGTAGTGGATGGACCGGGTCCCCTTGACCGCCGGGGAACAAACAGCCACCCGCCCCACTCCGGCCACTTTTGCAGGGATAATGAGCATCAGCGCAGTGGAGAAGAGAGGGTAGGAGCCCCCGGGCACATAGCAGCCGCAGGAGGACACAGGGATAATCCGGTGCCCCAGGACAGAGTCCTCTACGGGGGAGACACCGTCCAACCCCTTGAAGCAGTCCCGCTGGGCCTGGGCAAAGGCTTGGATGTTCTGGGCGGCCTGCCGCAGGTCGGACAGCTCCCGTTCCGTCATCTGCGCATAGGCGGAGTCGATCTCCTCCCGGGTCACGCGAAACTCTGTCCTGTCATTGCCGTCATAACGGGTGTTATATTCCAACAGTGCCCGGTCGCCGGAGTGCCGAACATTGTGGATGATTTCCGCTACGCTCCGACCACATTCCTCCGTCTCATCCCGGGCAGCTGCTTTTTTCAAATATTTCATCTGGATGGTCCTCCTTTGTCCTCAGGGCCACACAGCCCAGCTTGTATATTTGACATTTTAACCCGTTCACCCGGACAAGGTCAAGTCCCTGGTCGTCAGATTTTCCCTAGCCTTCTTGACTATGCTGTTAATCAGCCATATAAGCAAGGCCAGCCCGAGCAGAAGTCCCCACGTCTACCAAATGTCTACCAAAATAGCCTCCGATCCTCTGTGCCACAGGGAGTTGGAGGCCTTCCATATTTTAGGACGTCTACCAGATGTCTACCAATCTCACTTTTTTACACCAAATGGAGGTGTTTCCTCCGTTTCCGGACGCTATTTGCAACATTTTCGCCCTGCGTCAGGAGTGTGACACAGGCGTTCGAGAACCGAAAAGTTCAAAAACCTCAAAATTTTTGGTAGAAACAGAGAACTTTATTACAGAAATGTTAAATCTTCAAGGTCTACCACGGATGTAACAAAGTTCCCTGCGAATGCCAAAACCGGCCCCTCTCAGGCCGAAAAATTTAGAAGGAGGAAACACTCTATGAGAAACCTGAAGCGGGCTCTCAGCCTGGCTCTGGCCTCCGTCATGCTCCTGGGTATGATG
>JAETQY010000079.1 GCA_021770445.1 Bacillota bacterium
ATGACTATCATCAACTTGCGCGACTTTTACTACTGGTACACCCAGGATGAATATATGGAAGTTTCTGACGATGTGGCCGAGGCGCTCCGGGCCAGCGTCCGCTATGAGGCGGCCTACCAGCGGCGGCTCTCCCGCCACAAGGCGCAGTATTCGCTGGACTGCGAGGACGGCATCGAGTATTCCGCCTGCCTGCACGAGCCCACCCCGGACGAGGTGCTGGAGCTCAAGGAGCGGTTCTGCCGTCTGTGGAACGTGCTGAACAGCCTGCCCCCGGCCCAGGGCCGCCGGGTGGATGCCTGCGTCATCCTCGGCAAGAGCTTTTCCGAGGTGGCACTGGCCGAGGGCGTTGACGAAAGCGCAGTGCGGCGGGCCGTGGAGCGCGGGCTGGAGAACATGAAAAAGTTTTTGAAAAATTCCCGCTGAACCAGTCCGAAAACCATCCAAAAATGTCTCGGTTAATGAGAGGAAGTTTTTTCTTCTCCACAACTGAATAGCGGGCGGCCCCGGGTGAACGCGGGGAGCCGGGCGGCGGGTGCGCTGTGACTTCTCCCACGGGAGGACGAGCGACCAACACCACCGCCGCGAGTGGGGAGCTCGCCAACCCCACGGCCACGATCCGCGAGGGACAAGCTGGCCGCTTGCCGCTTGGGGCCGCCGCACAAAACAAGGGAACGCCGGGCCGCTACCTGCTGTCTTTTGACGGGCCAAACATATCTATGCGATGGAAAACTGTGGCTTTTCTGCCGAGGACATCCGGCGCGTGGTGGCCGAGCTCTATGAAGTGTTCGATTGCCGGGGGCTGGAAGAGGCCGAGGCGCATTTTCTGGACAGCCCCTATTAAGTTCGAGACAATTTGTCCCAAGGTAGGGACAGGCCAAAGGGCAGCACTTTTCGGAGTGCTGTCCTTTCGCGTTTCCCCACCAACCCAAAACGCAAAAGGAGGTTTTACCGTGAGACTGACCGCACAAGAGCTGGAACAAATGAAAAGCGTGGACATCGGCGCGGTGAGCGCGGATGCGCTGGCTGACGTGAGCGGTATGGCCTTTGACCGCACCCTCCCCCGGGAGGAGC
>JAETQY010000044.1 GCA_021770445.1 Bacillota bacterium
GGAAAAACGGGGAATTTCTTAGCTGAGCCATTGTTGACCCCGCCAAACTCGTTGCTGCTGTAAGCATTACGGGCTACCAGACGTCAAATCAGGAGCCAGCACCTATATATTGACGTCATTGACAGGCCGAACAAAAATCTGGAAAACGTAGGAATTACGCTCCAAAACTCCCGTTTTCCGTCTCTCCGGCCCGCACTGCGGGACGGTGTGAACCGGCGGGTCGCCCTCAAGGCGCCACGTCTTTATCCTGCTTTCCTTTCGTCCCCTCGGTTCATCTCGCCGTTTGTCGCAATTGCCGAGGCGGTTGGAGCCCGTACGCCAGCTATGTATTTCCGCCACTGCCTTTAGACAACCTTAATACCGGCGAGAAAACCCTTTTGCCTCCTTTATTCTACCCGCTGTATGATTAAGATAGGATAAAGGAGGATGAAGAATGCTTACTTATTCAAGCTCAGCGGACACGGTCAAGGAACGAAGGCGGCTGACCTCCGCTCAGATCATCATCCTGGGCTTTTCCGGTGTGATCCTGCTGGGGGCGCTGTTGCTGACGCTGCCCCTGTCCAGCCGGGAGGGGACGGCCACCTTCTTTGGGGACGCGCTGTTCACTGCCACCTCGGCGGTGTGCGTCACAGGGCTGGTGGTCCGCGACACCGCCACCTACTGGTCTACTTTCGGGCAGGGGGTCATCCTGTTCCTCATCCAGATTGGCGGCATGGGGGTCATCACTGTGGCGGCCTCCTTCGCCATCCTCTCCGGCAGGAAAATTTCCCTTATGCAGCGAAATACCATGCAGGAAGCCCTCTCCGCCCCCAGCCTGGGCGGCATCGTGCGGCTGACGGGCTTTGCCGTCAAGGCCACTCTGCTGTTTGAACTGCTGGGCGCCGCCGCTATGGCCCCGGTGTTCTGCCGGGACTTCGGGGCCAAGGGCCTGTGGATGGCCCTGTTCCACTCCGTCTCCGCCTTCTGCAACGCGGGCTTTGACCTGATGGGCGTCCGGGAGCGGTTCTCCTCCCTCACCGCCTACGCCGTCCAGCCGGTGGTCAACGTGACCGTGATGCTGCTCATTATCACCGGCGGCATCGGCTTTCTCACCTGGGACGACCTGCGGACAAACCGCTGGCACTGGCACAAATACCGGATGCAGACCAAGGTGATTCTTACCTCCACGGCGGTACTGCTGGTTGTCCCTGCGGTCTATTTCTTCTTCCGGGAGTTTGCCGCCCTGCCTTTGCGGAAGCGGGTGTGGCTTTCCCTGTTCCAGGCGGTGACGCCTCGGACGGCAGGCTTCAACACGACGGACCTGACTTCCCTCAGCGAGCCAGGCGGGTACATCACCATGGCGCTGATGCTGGTGGGCGGCGCTCCCGGCTCCACGGCGGGGGGTATGAAGACCACCACCCTGGCGGTGCTGCTGGCTACGGCGGCGGCCACCTTCCGCAGGCGGGACTACGCCGCTTTCTTTGGCCGGCGGGTGGACGTGGACACGGTTCGGAACGCGGCCACCATCTTTTTGATGTACATCGTCCTGTTCTTCGGCGGCGCGCTGGCCATCAGTATGCTGGAGGGCCTGCCCATGTACCAGTGCCTCTTTGAGACGGCCTCAGCCATCGGTACGGTGGGGCTGACCCTGGGGGTGACGCCGGGACTGGGGGCGCCGTCCAGGCTCATTCTCATCGGGCTGATGTTCTTTGGCCGGGTGGGCGGTCTGACGCTGATCTTTGCCGCCCTGTCCGGGGCGAAAAAGACCGGTTCCAAGCTGCCCCAGGAAAAAATAACGGTGGGATAAGGAGGAAGCTATGAAATCCATTCTTTTGATTGGTCTGGGCCGGTTCGGCAAGAATATCGCCATGAACCTCAGCCAGCTGGGCTGCCAGGTTCTGGCGGTGGACCATGTGGAGGAGCGGGTGAACGAGGTGCTGCCCTATGTGACCAGCGCCCAGATCGGGGACAGCACCAATGAGGAGTTCCTGCGATCCCTGGGCGTGGGAAACTTTGACGCCTGCATCGTGGCTGTCGGCAACGACTTTCAGAGCTCCCTGGAGACGGCCTCTCTCCTCAAGGAGTTGGGGGCAAAGCTAGTGGTGGCCCGGGCGGCCCGGGATGTGCAGGAGAAGTTTCTGCTGCGCAACGGCGCCGACGAGGTGGTCTATCCGGAGAAGCAGCTGGCCAAGTGGACGGCCATCCGGTGCAGCGCCGACCACATCCTGGACTACATGGAGCTGGACGAGGAACACGCCATGTTCGAGGTGACGGTGCCGGAGGAGTGGGCCGGGCGGACCATCGGCCAGATTGACATCCGGCGGAGGTTTCATATCAACATCATGGGCGTGAAGAAAGGCGGTAAGCTGGAGCTGACCCTCTCCCCGGACTCATTGCTGGGGGCGGGAGAGACCATGCTGGTGCTGGGAAAGAACAAGGACCTGCAAAAGTGCTTTAAGCTGTAAGGACGGTGGAAAACCGGCGTCCGCTGTGCTACAATAGCCCATGGGGAAAGTGTGCCCGGTGACCGGCAGTGCGCCCCGAGGAGGAAATGACATGAAGACGATCAAGCGGGGACTATTGCGCGCTGTCCGGGGTCGGGACATAGGGAGAAGCGCCTTGGTGCTGCTGGCGGCCACCCTGATCGGCTTTCTCTTCTACGCGCTTGGGTTCACGGAGGCCAACATTATCGCCGTTTATCTGTTCGCTGTCCTGGTATGCTCGGTGATCACCACAGGCCCGCTGTGTGGGCTGTTGGCCAGTGTGATCAGCGTGCTGGTGTTCAATTTTTTCTTTACCGTCCCCCGGTTCACCTTCCGGTTCAGCGACCCCAACTACCTGGTGACCATGCCCATTATGCTCATGGTGGCCCTGCTGACCGGCTCCCTGACCACCCGGCTGAAGGATAACGTCAGGGAGAAAGAGGAAGCCGCCGCCCTGGCCAGAAGCGAGCAGCTCCGGGCCAATCTGCTCCGGGCCATCTCCCACGACCTGCGCACTCCCCTGACCTCCATCGCCGGCAGCGCCGGCAATCTGCTGGCTAACTACGAGAAGATGGACGAGGCGGACCGGGTACGGACCTTTACGGATATTTATGACGATTCCCAGTGGCTCATTAACCTGGTGGAAAATCTGCTGGCTATTACCCGAATCGGGGATGGACAGATTCGTCTGAACCAGTCCGTGGAGCTGATGGATGAAGTGGTCTCCGAAACTCTGCGGCATATCGACCGGCACAGCAGCGAACACAGCATCCGGTCCGACACCTCGAACGACCTGATCCTGGCGAAGATCGACGCCAAGCTGATCGTGCAGGTGCTCATCAACCTGGTGGACAACGCCATCAAGTACACGCCCACAGGGTCGGAAATTCGGATCCACACAGAGAAACAGGGACCGTGGGTAACGGTGACGGTTTCCGATAATGGGCCGGGGATTCCCGATGAGCAGAAACCCCGCATCTTCGATATGTTCTACAGCGGGGCTAACCGGGCCGCGGACAGCCGCCGGAGCTTGGGGCTGGGGTTGGCTCTGTGCAGGTCCATTGTCACCGCCCACGGCGGAACCATTTCTGTTTCCGACAACCGGCCTCACGGCACGGTCTTCACTTTTACATTACCCGCAGGGGAGGTCGAACTGCATGAATAAGCCCTTGATCCTAGTGGTGGAGGACGATCCCCCGGTGCGCAACCTCATCACCACCACCCTGAAAACTAACGACTACCGCTATCTGTCCGCCGCCAACGGGGAGGCGGCGATTATGGAGGCCTCCTCCCACAACCCGGATATCGTCCTGCTGGACTTGGGACTGCCGGACATGGACGGGGTGCGGGTCATTGAGAAAATCCGCTCCTGGTCCAACCTGCCCATCATCGTCATCAGCGCCCGGAGCGAGGATACCGACAAGATCGAGGCCCTGGACGCTGGGGCGGACGACTACCTTACCAAGCCCTTCTCTGTGGAGGAGCTGCTGGCCCGGCTCCGGGTGACCCAGCGGAGGCTGGCCTTTATGACCTCTGAGGTGATGGCCTCCAATTCCGTGTTCGTCAATGGGAAGCTACGGGTGGACTACGCCGGGGGCTGCGCTTTTCTGGACGGGCAGGAGCTGCACCTGACGCCCATGGAGTATAAGCTGCTGTGCCTGCTGTCCAAAAACGCCGGAAAGGTGCTGACCCACACCTTTATTACCCAAAATATCTGGGGACGGAGCTGGGACAACGACGTGGCCTCCCTGCGGGTCTTTATGGCGACGCTACGGAAGAAGCTGGAGGCAGACCCGGACGCTCCCCAGTATATCCAGACCCACATCGGTGTGGGATATCGGATGATGAAGGTGGAATGAATGGCGTCTTCCTTGATGTAAAATTCACATATGGTTCGGCTGTTGACCCATAACTTGACCCAGAATAGGAAAAATTCAATGGAGACAACGGAACAAAAATGTCGGGAAAGTATTTCACTCTGGATGAAATAGGCCCCGAAGGCACCGGAAACGTCTAAACCGCACTTTGGAGCGCAGCTCATAACCCGGAGGTTGCAGGTTCAAGTCCTGTCCCCGCAACCAAAAATCCTCGGATTTCCTTTGAAATCCGAGGATTTTCCTTGTTTTCCAGAACTTTTTCGCGCGCTTTATTTTTGTGGTCATTTTCTGACCCATATTTTGACCCATACGGGAAATCGTCCTCACAAGCTCCATATTGCTCGTTTCTGGCTTACGCCAAAAACTCGCTCATTTCGCTGTTCGTCCTCTCCCCA